>DATKPQ010000087.1:0-2825 GCA_035523995.1 Acetobacteraceae bacterium
AACCCGCGCATCAGAGCATGATCAACCGTCGTTTCATGATCGTGCCTCCTGCCTTGCCCAGCGGCGAACATGCTGAACAGCTTGAAGAGACGAGCGAGGGTTTTTCGCGCCTGCTGCTTGAAATGGCGAACATAAGAGTACTTGGAAGCGGAGACGCGACACGGCATGCCGCTTTGTTGTTGCCGGGGATGATACGACGATGCAACTTGGTTGTATGTATGCTCGGACGGTCCCAAGGGCTCTCGTGAACGAGATTGCTTCGTCGCTCCGCTCCTCGCAATGACATTGTGGGTGAGTGGGCGAGTGGGATGGTGTTTGTCGTTGCCACTGCGACCAGGCTGGTCAGACCTCGGCCATTGCCCGCACCTGGGCTGGCGAGGCGCCGGATGCGCGCAATTCCCGTAGCGTGGCCGCTTTGTCCCGCTTGGCGAGGCGGCGGCCTGTCGCGTCGGTCAGTAACTGATGATGGGCATAGCGCGGCGTTGGCCAGCCCATCAGCGCCTGCAACAGCCGATGCAAATGCGTCGCCGGCTTCAGGTCCGTGCCGCGGGTGACCAGCGTGACGCCGTGAAGCGCGTCGTCGTGCGTGACGCAAAGGTGGTAGCTGGCAGGCGCATCCTTGCGCGCCAGCACCGCGTCGCCGAACGGTGCCGGGTCGCACGCGATGCGACCTTCGCGCTCTTCTTCGAACCATATCGGCGCGGGGGCTGCGGCCAGCGCGGCGGCCATGTCCAGCCGCAAGGCAAAGCGCTCGCCGGCGGCGATCCGGGCCGCCTGTTGCGCTGCCGGGAGATGCCGGCAGGTGCCGGGATATTGTGGACTGCCATCCGGCGTGTGCGGTGCGCTGGCCGACGCGGCGATTTCCGCCTGGATGTCTGCCCGCGTGCAGAAGCAGGGGTACAGCAGGCCTCGGTCCTGAAGCGCGTCCAGCACGGCCTGGTAGTCCGGAAGGTGCTCCGACTGGACCCGCACCGGGCCATCCCAGTGCACGCCCAGCCACATCAGGTCCTCCTGAATAGCGGCGGCGTACTCGGGCCGGCAGCGGCCCGGATCGATGTCCTCGATCCGCAGGAGAAAATGCCCGCCAGCCGCCCGGGCACGCCGCAAAGCGATCAGCGCCGAGAACGCATGGCCGAGATGAAGGTAACCGGTGGGACTTGGCGCAAAGCGGGTGACGATGCACATGGCGGCTACGGGCAGACTACCCCGATTGCTCGGCAAAGGAAGCGATGCATGGCGGAGCTGGATGGACCGCGCTGGGGACCGGCCTCAAAGGCCGAGCCGCGGCAGCTTGTGGTGCTGTGTCATGGCCTCGGTGCCGATGGCCATGACCTGATCGACCTCGCGCCTTCCTGGGGCCATGCGGTGCCGGACGCGCTGTTTGTTTCGGTGGATGCGCCGTTCGTGCACGATTCCGGATTTGGCCGGCAGTGGTGGAGCGTCGCCGACCGTTCGCCGCCGGTTATGGAGGCGGGGGTCCGCCGCGCGGCCTCATACCTGGGGCCGTTCATCGATTCCGAGCTGAGCCGTCTGGGCCTACCCGCGGACGCTTATGCCCTGATGGGCTTCAGCCAGGGCGCGATGACGGTTTTGTTCACCGGCCTGCGCCACGTGCCTCCGCCGCGCGCCATCCTGGCGTTTTCCGGCGCATTGGTCGCCCCCGAAACTCTGGCGACCGAACTCACCGGCCGTACGCCAGTGCTTCTGGCCCATGGCGAGGCCGACGACGTGGTGCCAGTCTCCCGGTCCCGGGACGCGGAAGCCGCACTGCACGCCGCCGGCGTGCCTGTCGAGGCGACTTACGTGCCCCGCCTCGGTCACGGCATCGATGACACGGGAATTTCTCTCGGCGCCCTGTTCTTGCAGCGAGCGTTTACCGATATGTCCTAAGGCGGTTGGGCAGGCGTCGCGGCCGCGCGACACGGGCGCCGCCCTTGTCATTGCGAGGAGCGAAGCGACAAAGCAATCCCGATCGCGCGGGGGCACGGACCGCCTGGAGGCTCACCCGAACGAGATTGCGTCGTCGCTCCGCTCCTCGCAATGACACGGGGACGCTGACTGGCGCTCCGCCATCAGTGGATACTAATCGCACCTCTTGGACCATCGCACACGGAGTTCAGCAGACCATGCCGGCTTATCAGTACGTCTATGTGATGAAAGATTTGACCAAGTCGTTCCCGGGCGGACGCGAGGTATTCAAGGGCATCACGCTGGCCTTCCTGCCCGGCGTGAAGATCGGCGTGCTTGGCGTCAATGGCGCCGGCAAGTCGACGCTGCTGAAGATCATGGCCGGGCTCGACACCGAATTCGGTGGCGAGGCCTGGGCGGCCGAAGGTGTGCGCGTCGGTTACCTGCCGCAGGAGCCGCAGCTAGATCCCGGCAAGACCGTCGGCCAGAACGTAGAAGAGGCATTCGCCGACCTGAAGGCCGCGCTCGATCGGTTCAACGAGATCGCCAGCAAGTTCGCCGAACCGATGTCCGATGACGAAATGAACGATCTGCTGGCCGAGCAAGCCGACCTGCAGGCCAAGATCGATGCCGAAGACGGCTGGGACCTGGATCGCCGGGTCGAGGTGGCGCTGGATGCGCTGCGCTGCCCGCCGGCGGATGCCGACGTCACCACGCTGTCCGGCGGCGAGCGCCGCCGCGTCGCGCTGTGCCGCTTGCTGCTGGAAAGGCCCGATCTGCTGCTGCTGGACGAGCCGACCAACCACCTGGACGCGGAAAGCGTCGCCTGGCTGGAGCATACGTTGCAGACCTACCCCGGCACGGTGATGATCGTCACCCACGACCGCTACTTCCTGGACAACGTCACCGGCTGGATT
>DATKPQ010000088.1:0-3333 GCA_035523995.1 Acetobacteraceae bacterium
GGCGATCCGCACGGCCGAGACACAATGGGCCATGCCGTCCGGTGAGCCGCCGCCAACCATTCCCGGATGCCTGGCGGACGCATCACCGCTTATGTACTGAGTCTACCGGCTCTTTCACCCACAGTTACCCGTGGGGAACCCCGTTCTTATATGCCGACCCCACCATTGCGTACCCCCGGAACGCTCGGTGCACCGTCGTCCTCCGCTTTCCTCCCTGTTAAGAATCCTAAAGCAGACCGCGCGGCACCAGCCCCGCGTCGTTCGCGACCACCCCAGAACGCGTTGCGTGACCCGGCAGTCTCCGGCCGCACACCGGCATGACTGTCCCAGCCCCAACCTCGCCCGGCGGCCCCTTCCGTCCCTGCGCGATCCACCCCTTTAAACCTTCGCGCAGCAACACCACATGCGCTCCTGACTGTCAGATTTACTGATATCGATCTAACGTTTTTTCTTGAACAGACCAAGGGTAGTTAGTTGTAATATCATTATGACCCATTTGACCGAGCCGCCAACCACATCTGCTCCGCCCCATCCGCCACAGGCTCAAGACGGCGAAGCCATGCCCCGGCAAATCGGCGAAGTCCTCGAGATCGCCCGTATCCTGCTGGGCTATGGCCGCCACCTCGCCGACACCATCCAGCGCCGCTCCGTCCGGCGAGGCTTCTCCGCACTCGCGCAGTTCTTCGGCACGGCGAATGTCCTGGTCATCCTCGCCCACGTCTACCGCGGCGTTATGCGTGCTGTCGCCCTGGAGCGCCTGTTGCTCGACCGCGCCGCGCGAGGGCGCGATCTGGTCAGCGCCGGCTCGCGCGCATGCTCCACGCGCGGCGACGAGCAAGCTGAAACCAAGGATCCGGTTGCGAAACGCAGAGATGGGCCGGCACCCGCCGACACGCCCCCGCCATCCAGGCCCGCCCCGCATCGCGGCCGGCGCGATGCGCCGGAACCGCCACTAACGCTCGATAACCTGCCCTCCATGCGCCAGGTCGAAGCCGAGGTCCGCCGCCGCCCGATCGGCCGCACCCTGGTCGCCATCTGCAACGATCTCGGCGTCGCGCCGCTGCTGTGTTCGAACCTGATGTGGCAGAGGCTGTATGACGCGTTCGCACTTTACCGTGGCAGTTTCAGCACATGGTACGGGGAAATGCGCCGCCGTCGCACGCGCTTCATAGCAAAGGAAGTGGAGACCAATCCGGACCTGGGATTTCCCGCACAAGTGCGGGATGAAATCCAGCGCTTTCTCGGATTTCTCGTCGGCGATCCGCTGGTCGATCTGCTGCCTGAAGCGTTAGTGCCGGCAGGTGCGCCCATGGCGCCTGCAGCCACCGGACCGCCCTGACTCCATCGCGCAGACAATTCGCTCGTCTTGAACGGGGCCGGACAACCAGCCGGCCCCGCCGTCCTGATTCGCCCCACGCAATGCCGCAGCACAGCGATTGCTCTCGCATCATTGGTGCCGCGGGCAGCAAAGAAAGAATTGGAAAGCTGATGCAAGCAGATCACGCGGATGACCCCCGCATGGCCCCCGGATCAAATCCGGGCAAAGCGCAGGCGGTCCCAGCGGCGCCACGGCAGTGCAGCGCTTCAAATTCCGCCGCTCGGCATGAGCCGCACGATCCCATGCCGGCCGCTTCACCGTCTGCGTGCACCTGCGGCAAAATGGCCTTTCTGGGTCGCAACAGGAACGAACAATCCGGGTGGCCCACTCTCAAATCCCTCAACCTCTCAAGAATTGCGCCGGGCTTCGTCCCCTTCCGATTTGCTTGCGGCCTCAGGCCGCGCTGCATTGATCCGCGTCCCAATTCTTCGCCCGAGCCCCGCGCCCCTGCCCTCGGCTCACGACGTCTCACAACAAGCGAAACGAAACGATCACGAGACGCAGCGCAGATGAGCCTCATGATCGATGCAAAATCCCACCCAGCTTATAACGAGATGACCGTGAGACTCCCCACAAGCCCCAGCCCTCACCATCCGCCGCCTCCCAACCCATTCGAGTCGCGCTCCAGCCCCACCCGGTCTATGCGGTCTCCCGCCATGCTCTCCCTGCGCCGAGTCGTCCCGCTCGCCCTGCTGCTGGTCGCGCTCGCCGCGTTTTGGGCGAGCGGCATCGCGGGCCACCTGGACTGGGCCTCTCTCAGCCGCCACCAGGCGGCGCTCTCGGCCTGGATCGCGCGTCACCAGGTGATTGCCCCGCTTCTCTATGCCGCGTTCTATGCCATCCTCACGGCCCTCTCGGTGCCGGAGGCCGCCGTCTGCACCGTCGCCGGCGGCCTCTTGTTCGGCACCCTCCTCGGCGGCACGCTGGCGGTGATCGGCGCCACCGCCGGGGGAATCGTCCTCTTCCTGGCCGCCCGCTCCGCCTTCGCCACCCAAAGGGCCGCCCGCGCCGGCAGCCGCCTCGCCCGCATCCGCATCGAGCTACAGCGCAACGGCTTCCACTACCTTCTCGCAATCCGCCTGATCCCATTGTTCCCCTTCTGGCTGGTGAACCTGGCGGCCGCGCTCGCCGGCATGCGCCTGTGGGCCTTCAGCACTGCAACGCTGCTCGGCATCATTCCGGGCACCTTCGTCTTCGCCGCGATCGGTGCAGGCGTGGGCGATGTGCTGGCCGCCGGCGATCGTCCCCACCTGTCGCTGATCTTCTCCCCGCCGATCCTGGCGCCCATGGTCGCGCTCGGCCTGCTGGCGCTGCTGCCGGTCGCGTGGCGCAAGTGGACACGCCGGGATGGCTGACTTCGACCTGGCGGTGATCGGCGCCGGCGCCGCCGGCTTGTCGGTGACCGCGGTCGCGGCGCAGCTCGGGGTGAAGGTGGCGCTGATCGAGCAAGCCCGCATGGGGGGCGATTGCCTGAACACCGGCTGCGTGCCGAGCAAGGCGTTGCTCGCCGCGGCGCATGCCGCGCGGGCGATCTGCGGCGCCGGGCGATTCGGGCTGCACGTGGCGGAGCCGCACATCGACTGGAACGCGGTGCGAGCGCACGTGCACGGCGCCATCGCGGCCATCGCGCCGATGGATTCGGAAGCGCGCTTTCGTGCCTTGGGCGCCACCGTCCTGCGTGGCACTGCTCGGTTCGTGGGGCGCGACGCGCTGGCAATGGACGGGCGGCGCATCACCGCGCGCCGCATCGTCATTGCCGCCGGCAGCCGTGCTGCCGTGCCGCCGATCCCCGGCCTGGATCGCGCGCCGTTTCTCACCAACGAAAGCCTGTTCGACCTGACCGCACGGCCGGAGCACTTGCTGATCCTCGGCGGCGGTCCGATCGGGCTGGAAATGGCGGACGCGTTCGCCGGCCTCGATGCGCGGGTCACGGTCGTGGAGGCCGCCAGGATCGC
>DATKPQ010000089.1:0-108376 GCA_035523995.1 Acetobacteraceae bacterium
CATCAAGCATATGGCGCAGAACCTGATCCGCCTCGCTCCCGGCAAGGCGTCCCTACGGCTCAAGCGAAAGACGGCCGGATGGGACGACGACTTCCTCGCCAGCCTGATCACGCGCTAGGGATATTCACCCGATTCCCCTGGCGCCATCGGGCAGGTGGCCGCATGCCGAGGGGTGAAACTGCGGCTCATTGCGCTGCCGGAGCCATGTACCGGTCCAGGAATGTCTTCACCCGCGCGAAGCTTTCCTCGGCCGCGGCCGCATCGTAGCCGTGCGGGTGCCCCAGTTTCGTGCCCGGGGCCGCGTTCGGATTGTCGAAATCGTGCACCGCGCCCGGGTAGGTGTACACCTCGAACACCTGATCCGGCCGCAGCCCGCTGCCGAATGTGCGGCAGGCACGCGCAGAAAAGCCCCACGTATCGGCCTCGCCGGCAAGCGCCAGCAGAGGCACGGTACCCTTCGTCGCCGGCTGACGGCAAGGGCCGTAATAGTCGATGGCTGCCCGCAGCAGGTGCGGAAACTCCTGCTCGTACTCGCGTTGCGTCACCCAGGCAGCGGTCGAGCCGCCATGCGAAAACCCGATGACGCCGATGCGCGAGCCGTCGATCTCGCGTCGGGTGCGCAGCCAGAGGGCGGTGCTGATCACGTCGCCGGCCCGATCGCGCGCCGTGACCAGGGGCTGGCGGTAGGGTTCGCAAACGCCGCCATAGACGCCGCGCGGCAGAAAGCTCGACGGGGCGATTACGGCATAGCCCCAGCCGAGCAAGCGCCCCACCCAGGCCGGCGCCGTGGTGTAGGGACCGCCGCAGCCGTGCAGTAGAATCATCGCTGGAAACGGTCCCTGCCCATCGGGCACCCAGTACATGGCCGGGAGTGATGCGGAGGGCATGCGCGATCCCCGCACGGGTTGTGGCGGTATGGCGACATCGGCCTCGCCCGCCGCGGCGGCCTGCCCAACGTTTATCGCAAACGCTGCGAGCAAGCAGAGCAGGATTGACGGGCGTCGCATTCGTTGCTCCTGTCGATGCTGAATCGTTTCTACGGTAACGGCATCGGGACGGTGCCGTAAACCATGCCGCCGCGGGAGGGGGGCGACTCGTTGGATTCAACGGATGCAGGTTTAAGGTTTCGTTACGGATATGATCGGGCTGGTGGCGGCGACCGGGCAGTTTCGTGTCGGCCTTCGCGCCTGCAGGGGTGCTGGCGCTGATCGGCGCCGCAATGTCGCTGAGGTTGACCCGATTTCCGATCGGGCGGGAGCAGGCGGCGGCGTTGGCCCGATAGGGGCGGGGGCGCGTTTACGGCGGTGCCGGGCGCGAACCGCGCGGCGGCTCTTCCCTGCAAGACTTGGCTGGATACTCAGGTCTCGCCCGCTGCTGTCTCAAGTCGCCGCAGCCGGTGTCCGAAGCGGCCAATTTGGCCATGCAGAGCACGGTCTTCGCCAACCAAGCCCTGCGTGCTACCGTCAAGACGTTGTACGATCGCGAGCAATACGGCCATGTCAGCGCGCTGATCTGCGAGCTCGTTGATGATTTTAGCCTGCTGCTGAGCGAGGAATTCCAGTGTCGTAGACCGGCCGCTCTGACCGCTCATACTGCTCTCCCACAGCCTGGTTCCCGCCTGCGCCGGTGCCTTCGTTTCGTCACCGCCCCTCGTCAGGGATCGGGATGGCTGCTCCGCGCAAATGCTATCGCTACGCCGCGTAAAGCTGCAACACGGCCGGCGCGCGGCCGGTGCAACTCGCGGCCATCGGCGCCGATTTCTTTATGCCAACCAAACTCGGCGCCTCTCCGTCCGATGCGCCCAAGGTCGCATGCAACGCCCAAGGTCGCATGCTACCTGGACCGGACAACTCGTGTGCTAGCTACAGTGTCGGTCTCGCCGTGTTGCCAGCCCCGGGACCCCATGCTAGACGGCCGCCGCCGGTGTGGGCGCCGGTCGACTCCACGCCCGCGCTTCCGCGCGGCACGAAATAAGATGGAAACCTACGCGTGGCCTCAGAAGGCACGATCATTTCTTCCGGCGGCGGCATGGCCGACCGTTACGCCGCCGCGCTCTATGCCTATGCCGAGGATGCCCATGCGCTGGACCAGGTGGTCGGCGAAATGGAAGGCCTCGGCCAACTTGTTGACGCCAGTGTCGATTTCCGCCGCTTGCTCGAATCGCCGCTGATCGACGTGAACCAGGCGGTGAAGGCAGCGTTGGCCGTGCTGGAAGCCGAGGGGTTCGGCAAGCCGGTGCGCGATTTCGTTGGTGTCGTCGCCAGCAATCGCCGGTTGCGGTATCTGCGCGACATCGTCCGCGCGTTTGCCAACCTGGTCGCCCAGCGGCGCGGCATCATCACCGCACATGTCGCCTCCGCGCATCCGCTGAACGACGTGCAGCGCCAGCAACTGCGTGCGCGGCTGATCGAGGCCGGCTACGGCAATGTCAATATCGTGGAAGCGGTGCAGCCGGATTTGCTCGGCGGCCTGGTCGTGCGGATCGGTGCCCGCCTGTACGATACGTCCTTGAAATCCCGGCTGCAGCGCTTGCAGTACGCCATGAAGGGAGCCGCCTGAGATGGAGATCCGCCCCGCCGAGATCTCGGAGATCCTGAAAAAGCAGATCGCCGCGTTCGACACGGAAGCCAATGTCGCCGAGACCGGCCAGGTTCTGTCCGTGGGTGACGGCATCGCGCGCGTGTTCGGCCTGCAGAATTGCATGGCCGGCGAGATGGTGGAATTCCCGGGCGCCGGCGTGCGCGGCATGGCGCTGAACCTGGAATCCGACAACGTCGGCGTCGTGATCTTCGGCGACGACAGGCAGATTCGCGAAGGCGACACGGTGCAGCGCACCGGCGCCATCGTAGAGGTGCCTGTGGGCGACGCGTTGCTGGGCCGCGTTGTGGATGCGCTGGGCAATCCGATCGACGGCAAGGGGCCGATCGACACGGGCGAACGCCGCCGCGTTGAAGTGAAGGCTCCGGGCATTATTCCTCGGAAGTCGGTGCACGAGCCGATGCAGACGGGGTTGAAGGCGATCGACGCCCTGATCCCGATCGGCCGCGGCCAGCGCGAGCTGATCATCGGCGACCGCCAGACCGGCAAGACCGCGGTGATCGTCGATACGATCATCAACCAGAAGCCGATCAATGCGGGGGACGACGAGAAGAAGAAGCTCTACTGCATCTATGTCGCGGTGGGGCAGAAGCGGTCCACTGTGGCGCAGTTGGTGCAGACGCTGGAGGAATACGGCGCGATGGAATACTCCATCGTGGTCGCAGCCACCGCGTCCGATCCGGCGCCGATGCAGTTCCTGGCGCCGTATGCCGGCTGCACGATGGGCGAGCATTTCCGCGACAACGGCCGGCACGCGGTGATCTTCTACGACGATCTGTCGAAGCAGGCCGTTGCGTATCGCCAGATGTCGCTGCTGCTGCGTCGTCCGCCGGGACGCGAGGCGTATCCGGGGGACGTGTTCTATCTGCACTCGCGTTTGTTGGAACGCGCGGCGAAGATGAGCGATGAAAATGGCGCGGGGTCGCTGACTGCGCTGCCGGTGATCGAGACGCAGGCCGGGGACGTGTCGGCATATATCCCGACCAACGTCATTTCCATCACCGACGGGCAGATCTTTTTGGAGACGGAACTGTTCTTTCGCGGGATCCGGCCGGCGGTGAATGTCGGGATCTCGGTTTCGCGCGTGGGATCGGCGGCGCAAGTGCGCGGGATGAAGCAGGTCGCCGGGCGCATCAAGCTGGAACTGGCACAGTACCGCGAGATGGCGGCGTTCGCGCAGTTTGCTTCGGATTTGGATGCGACGACGCAGCAATTGCTGGCGCGCGGGTCGCGGCTGACGGAGTTGCTGAAGCAGCCGCAGTTCAAGCCGGTGCCGGTAGAAGAGCAAGTGGTGGCGATCTTTTCTGGGGTGCGCGGGTACCTGGACAAGATCGATATCGGGCAGATCGGCAAGTTCGAAGCCTCGATGCTGTCAGAGATGAAGTCGCGCGAGCCGGGGATTCTGGAGGCGATCCGCAAGGACGCCGAGATCAAGCCGGACACGGAAAAGAAGCTGGTCGCGTTCATGGACGGCTTCGCGAAGAGTTTCAGTTGATGTCCCCAGCCGTCATGGCCCGGCTTGATCCGGCCATCAGCGCACCCGCAGTTCGGGTAGATGGCCGGGTGATCCCCGGGTCAATCCCGGGGACACGGCCCAGCCATGACGGGTGGGTTTGCCGCCCCGCCGGCCTGTTCTTGGAGTTCTTTCATGCCTAACCTGAAAGCCCTCCGGACCCGGATCAACAGCGTCAAATCGACGCAGAAGATCACCTCTGCCATGAAGATGGTGGCGGCGTCGAAGCTGCGGCGCGCGCAGGCGCAGGCGGAAGCGGCACGGCCGTATGCCGAACGGATGGAGCGCATGCTGCGCACGCTTGCGGCGTCCGTTGCCGGGTCGCCGATCGCGCCGGCGCTGATGGCGGGCACCGGCAAGGACCAGACGCATCTGCTGATTGCCGTCACCGCCGATCGCGGCCTGGCCGGCGCGTTCAATTCCAGCATCGGCCGCGCGACGCGCAATCTGACGCGACGGCTGGAATCCGAAGGCAAGACCGTCAAGATCCTGGCGGTGGGCCGCAAAGGCCGCGATTATCTGCGCCGCGAGCTGGCCAGCCGGATTGTTGGCGACATCAACTATGTCGGAAAGCGCCGCATCGATTTCAGCGACGCGGAGGACATCGCCCGCCGGGTCACCGAGATGGTGAACGGCGGCGAGATCGACAACGCCACCATCATTTATAACCGCTTCCGTTCGGTGATCTCGCAGGTAGTGATCGAGCAACAGGTCATTCCCGTGCCGCTGCCGGAGGGCGAGACTGAAGACCTGGGTGGCGCCGTGTTCGAATTCGAGCCGGATGAGGAAACCATCCTGCACCGGCTGCTTCCGCAGGCGCTCGCTGTACAGATGTATCGCGCGTTGCTGGAGAATGCTGCCGGATTCCAGGCGGCGCAGATGACCGCGATGGACAACGCCACGCGGAATGCGGGCGATATGATCAAGCGACTGACGCTGAACTATAACCGCGCGCGGCAGGCGAACATTACCAAGGAACTGATCGAGATCATCTCGGGCGCCGAAGCCGTCTGAGATCGGCCCAGCGACAGCGGCCCGACTAACGCAAGAGGAACAGGGGCAGATGGCAAGCAACATCGTCGGACGCGTGACCCAGGTGATGGGCGCCGTGGTGGACGTACAGTTCGATGGCGACCTGCCGTACATCCAGAACGCGCTGCATACCAAGGTCGCTGACCGCACCCTGGTGCTGGAAGTGGCGCAGGAGCTGGGGGAGCACACGCTGCGCTGCATCGCCATGGACAGCACCGACGGCCTGGTGCGCGGGCAAGAGGTGGTGGACACCGGCGGACCGATCACCGTGCCGGTGGGGCCGGAGACGCTGGGCCGCATCCTGAACGTGATCGGCGAGCCGGTGGATGAGCGCGGCCCGGTGAACGCGAAGAAGCGCTACCCGATCCACCGCGAGGCGCCGGCCTTCGAAGACCAGGCGACCTCGGCCGAAATCCTTGTCACCGGCATCAAGGTCGTGGACCTACTCGCGCCCTACCTGAAGGGCGGCAAGGTGGGGTTGTTCGGCGGCGCCGGCGTGGGCAAGACCGTGCTGATCCAGGAGCTGATCAACAACATCGCCAAGGCGCATGGTGGAGTGTCGGTGTTTGCCGGCGTGGGCGAGCGCACGCGCGAAGGCAACGACCTGTATCACGAGATGATCGGTGCCGGCGTTATCAAGTTCGGCGACAACGGCTCCACCGAGGGCTCCAAGGTGGCGCTGATGTACGGCCAGATGAACGAGCCGCCGGGCGCGCGGGCGCGCGTGGGCCTGTCGGGCCTGTCGCTGGCGGAATATTTCCGCGACGAGGAAGGCCAGGACGTGTTGTTCTTCGTGGACAACATCTTCCGTTTCACCCAGGCGGGCGCCGAGGTGTCGGCGCTGCTCGGGCGCATTCCCTCGGCGGTGGGATATCAGCCGACGCTCGCCACCGACATGGGCGCGCTGCAGGAGCGGATCACGTCCACCAACAAGGGGTCGATCACCTCGGTGCAGGCGATCTACGTGCCGGCCGACGACTTGACCGACCCGGCGCCGGCCACCTCCTTCGCCCACCTGGACGCCACCACCGTGCTGTCGCGGCAGATTGCCGAGCTGGGCATCTATCCGGCGGTGGACCCACTGGACTCCACGTCGCGATCACTGGACCCGCGGGTCGTGGGCGACGAGCATTACCAGGTGGCGCGCGAGACGCAGCGCATCCTGCAGACTTACAAGTCGCTGCAGGACATCATCGCGATCCTGGGCATGGATGAGCTGTCGGAAGAGGACAAGCTGGTGGTGGCGCGGGCGCGCAAGATCCAGCGCTTCCTGTCGCAGCCGTTCCACGTAGCCGAGGTGTTCACCGGCTTCCCCGGTGTGTTCGTCCACGTGGCCGACACGGTGCGCAGCTTCAAGGCGATCTGCGCGGGTGAGTACGACCACCTGCCGGAGGCCGCGTTCTACATGGTCGGCACGATCGAGGACGCGGTGAAGAAGGGCGAGAGCCTGAAGGCAACGGCGTAACGACAAAACCCTCGCCCTCTCCCCAATCCCCTCCTACAAGGGGAGGGGGGCTTCTGCCCCTCATCCCCGGTCCGGGACCATTCGATGTCAGTGAATCTCGAAATCGTCAGCCCGGAGAAGCTGCTGCTGTCGCGGCCGGTGGACATGGTGGTGATCCCCGCGAGCGAAGGCGACATGGGCGTGCTGGAGGGCCATGCGCCCACCATGGTGATGCTGCGCGGCGGGGTGATCTCGCTCTACGAAGGCGACCGCGTCACCGACACCTTGTTCGTTGCCGGCGGCTTTGCCGAGGTGACGCCGGAACGCTGCACGGTGCTGGCGACCGAAGTGGCCCCGGTCGCCGAGTTGCAACGCGCGGAGGGCGAGCGCCGCGCGGCGGAGGCGGACGCCGCACTGGCGCAGATCGATCCCGCGGACATTGCGGCGGAAGAACTGGCGCTGGAACGGCAGCAATCGGCGCGGGCGTTGATCGAGGCGGTGGATGGGCTGCTGACCGGGCGGTAGTGCCGGTTCAGATCGTCGCCACCGCGATCAAGCCGGCAAATCGGGGGAAGTCCGCGGCATTGAACGTGAACAATCGGGTGATCCCTGTGCCAGCACCGATCGAAGTTGGCGGGCCACCCTGGCGTGCGATCGGCGATGCCGAAGGGCTGAACCTGGGCGGGCAGCACGTCGGTTGGTGACGGCCAAGCAGCGATCGGACTTATGCAAATAAGTCCGCTGTAGCCGCCTTCATCGTCGCTGCCGCCGGCCATAACGGCGTTCTCACATGCTCTGCGTTATCAGGCCACCGCCGGGCGTTACGTCCGGCAGGTCGGGTTGCGTTGGCGACAAGTAACGTACTTGTCACGCGGCCGGCGCGTCGCGGGCTGGCCGGACCGGGGCTCGCCAGACCCGGACAGCATCGTCCCGCCGCCGATGATCGACCTCCGGGGGGTGCGGCCCAGGGCCGGTGGCATAATCGAAACTCTGTTGCAACCTTAATCGCGCCACTGTGCAGCTTCCCAGGGTTCACGCTTCCATCAGCGGAGACGGACATTCATGGCACAGGTTCGGCAACGCCTTGGAACCTTGTTCCGCTGCCGCAGTGCGGCTGTGGCGATCTATGTTGCGTTGATGGCGCCGGTGCTGGCCGGTGCCGTGGCGCTGGGCTTCGAGGTCAGCAGTTGGTCCAGTGCGCAGGCCGACATGCAGCGCGCCGCGGATGCCTCGTCGATGGCCGCCAGCATCTATTGCTACCAGTACATGGTTTCGCAAGTCGGTTCGACCAGCGAGAACTGCAACACCAATTCCTCGGCCCAGCAGACGGCAAAAATGCTTGCCCAGAATCTGGCAACCGCGAACGGTGCCGGCAGCAGCAGCGCGTCCATCGTTACCGGGGTCCAAAATCCAGCGGACACCGCCATCCTGGTCAGCACACAGGAAACCTTGCCGACGACGATATCGCGCGTCTTCAATTCAACGCCTTCAGTGACGGTCAGTGCATCGGCCACCGGCGAGATCGTTACCAAACCTACCGGAACTGCCGGTACCGGCGGGCAGCCGTGCCTGCTGGCGCTGAATCACTGGAATGAAAGCAGCACTTCGCAGCAGACGATCAACAATACCGGCATCGTTGCTGCGGGATCGTTCACCATCAATGCGCCCGGCTGTACGGCGGTGTCCAACAGCAACTTCAATGATAGCGGCGGCCAGACCTTCAACGTGGCCGGCATCTACGCCTACGGCGCAATACCGGGGGTCAACCAGAGCACAATTCCCACGCAAGCCTCAAGCAATCCACCTGCTCCTGCGGTGCTCGAGATCCCGTGCTGGGCCTCGATAAACGGCAGCAGCAGCAACAACGGCTGCAACCTCAGCGGCCCCCCCTACTACCCGGCGAACGGCTTGCTCCAGTCGAACCCCTATGTGCATCAACAATCCGGGGTGGTGTCTGATCCGTATGCGACAGGAACTTCGGCTACGGCGGTCGCGATGCAGGCGGCGGTCGCCGACGCCGGTACCACGACCGGTCCCAGTCTGGCATGCAGCAACCAGCATTGCAGCTATAGCCTGACGTTCACCGGCAGCATCTCCGGGACCACCCTGACCGTGACGGCGGTTTCGTCTGCGAATCTCACTCCCCAGGTTTCGGCAAACGGAATCCTGGTTTCGTTAAGCGGAGCCGGCATTTCCAGCGGCACGACCATCAGCGCGCTTGGCACGGGAACAGGAGGCACCGGCACCTATACCGTGAGCAAGTCGCAAACCGTGTCGAGCGAGACGATCACTGCAACCATCTCGGTCCCTGGCAGCTCTACCACCAACTCGGGCAGTTCCACCCCCCTGATCAACGGCAGCTATTGCACCGGCCAGGGCGGCGGTTCCGTCACCTGCTATTTGTATCCGGGCGATTATGGTAGCTTCGCCATCAGCTCCGGCGGGCCATGGTATCTCAATTGGGAGTCGGGCGGCTTCGTGTTCAATGGCAACGTCAGCCTGACCAACAACACCACGTCGAACAATGCGAGCTCAAACGGCGGCGAGACGATCTTCGTCACCGGCCAATTTGCCGGTGAAAACACGTTCAACTTCAACCTGACGGCACCGAGCGAGACGGTGAATCCCGGTTCAAGCGGTCCGTGGACGATCGCGGGCGTGGTGCTGGCCGGGTCGGGCAGCGATACCGGGTATTACGGGAACAGTGGCTTCGTACCGGTCGTCACTCTGTCCGGCAATCCGCAATTCACGGTCACCGGTGTGGTGTATTTTCCGAACGGAACGTTCGAATCGCAGGGATCGAACGGGTTGGGCATGAACAACGCCTCCTCCTGCTTCGAGCTGATCGCGGGCAACATAGTGTTGTCGGGTGCCAGCTATCTCAACAGCTCCTGCGGTTCGCTGAATGCCATCAGCTTCGAAAGCACGCCCGGGACCATAACGACAACTTATAATACACAACTGGTGCAATAGCGTCCCACGGGCCGGCGCAACCCGAGCCGGCCCTTGTCGTGGTGGGGCCGCTTTCTCATTTATCTCGCGGGGACTAAGATTGTCCCGGTTGGAAATGGGAGAGACCGGTCATGGACGAGATCGTCATCGTCGCCGCCGCCCGCACGCCAGTCGGCAGTTTCAACGGCGCACTCGGTTCGCTGCCTGCGCACACGCTGGGCAGCGTCGCGCTTCAGGGTGCTCTGGAGCGGGCCGGCGTCTCTGCAGCGGACGTCGATGAAGTGGTTCTGGGCCAGGTCCTGGCCGCCGGCGAGGGCATGAACCCCTCGCGCCAGGCCGCCCGCGCTGCCGGCGTGCCGGACAGCGCGACTGCGTTCGGCATCAACCAAGTGTGCGGCTCGGGCCTGCGTGCGGTGGCGCTGGCGGCGCAGCAGATTGGCACCGGCGAGAGCAAGATCGTGGTCGCCGGCGGCATGGAAAGCATGAGCCTGTCACAGCACGCGGCACATCTGCGCAATGGGCAGAAGATGGGCGCGCTGGAATTCGTCGATACGATGCTGAAGGATGGGCTGTGGGACGCGTTCCACGGCTATCATATGGGCAACACGGCGGAGAACGTCGCCAGCAAGTATCAGATCACCCGTGAGCAACAGGATGCGTTCGCGCTCGGCTCGCAGCAGAAGGCGAGCGCGGCGCAGAAGGCCGGGCGGTTCAAGGACGAGATCGTGCCGGTGACGGTGAAAGGCCGCCGCGGCGACACGGTGGTGAGCGACGACGAATATATCCGCCACGACGCCAGCCTGGACACGATGGCCAAGCTGCGGCCGGCCTTCAGCAAGGATGGCACGGTGACGGCGGGCAACGCCTCCGGCATCAACGATGGCGCGGCGGCGCTGGTGCTGATGAGCGGCGCCGAGGCGGCACGGCGCGGCTTGAAGCCGCTGGCGCGTATCGCGGCTTTTGCTACCGCGGGCGTCGATCCGGCCGTGATGGGAACCGGACCGATCCCGGCGACGCGCAAGGCGCTGGGACGTGCCGGGTGGAAAGTGGACGATCTGGACCTGGTCGAAGCGAATGAGGCGTTCGCCGCCCAGGCGCTCGCGGTGAACAAGGACCTGGGCTGGGACGTGTCCAAGGTGAACGTGAATGGCGGCGCGATCGCCATCGGCCACCCCATCGGTGCTTCCGGCGCGCGCGTGCTGGTGACGCTGGTGCACGAGATGCAGAAGCGCGATGCGAAGAAGGGCCTGGCCACGCTGTGCATCGGCGGCGGCATGGGCGTGGCGATGTGCGTCGAGAGGTAGGCACAAATCTCCCCTCCCGCTTCGCGTGAGAGGGTTAGGGTGAGGGCGCTGCCCACGCCACCGCTATTGATTTTCGACTGCGACGGCGTGCTGATCGACAGCGAAGTCATCGGCTGCCGCGCAGAGTCTGCCTGCCTCGCGGCGATCGGCATCGCCATCTCGCCCGATGAAATCATTGATCGCTACGTCGGCATTGCCATGGCGCCGATGCTCGCCGACCTGCAAAGCCGCCTGGGCCAGACATTGCCTGCCCTGCCGCCGGACTTCGCCGACACCATGCGGCGGGCGGTTGCCGCGGCGTTCGCAGCCGAACTGCAGCCGATGCCGGGGATCCTGGATCTGCTGCACGCACTGCCGCACCGCCGCTGCGTCGCCTCGGGCAGCGCGCCGGAGCGGCTGCAGCAGACGCTGTCGCTGACGGGCCTGCTGCCCCAGTTCGCTCCGCATGTTTTCAGCGCCAGTCAGGTCGCGCGCGGCAAGCCCGCTCCGGACCTTTTCCTGTTCGCAGCCCGTCGGATGGGCGTGGCGGCGGCGGATTGCGTGGTGATCGAGGACAGCATCCCCGGTGTGCAGGCCGCCGTTGCGGCGGGTATGCGGACGATCGGCTTCACGGGTGGCAGCCATTGCCGTGCCGGCCATGCCGAGCGGCTGCGCGCGACGGGCGCCGCCGCCGCGTGCAACGACCTGCGCGACCTGCTTGGCCTGCTGTAGCGGCTGCCACGGTTGCGCGTCCCGACCCGTGTGCACTGCGCGGTTCACGCCCGCGTGTTGCTCGGTGCAGGCGGTGTCTGCGAGCCCTGTGCATGACCCTGCGCTATGATAAAATCCGCGAAAGGGCACAGCAAAACAGGAGGGCACGCCCATGGCACGCGTCGCACTGGTTACCGGCGGAACGAGGGGCATCGGTGCCGAAATCAGCCGCGCCCTGAAAGCACAGGGCCGTACCGTGGTCGCCATCTACGCCGGCAATGACGAAGCCGCCCGCAGCTTCCAGGAAGAGACCGGCATTCGCGTCTGGAAATGCGATGTCAGCGATTTCGATGCCTGCAAGCAGGCGGTCGAGCAAATCGCCGCCGAACTGGGCCCGATCGAGGTCCTGGTGAACAATGCGGGCATCACCCGGGACGCGACGCTGCAGCGCATGTCGCGCGACATGTGGGATGCGGTGATCGACACCAATCTCGGCTCCTGCTTCAACCTTTGCAAGCTGATCTTCCCCGGCATGCGCGAGCACAAGTTCGGGCGAATTGTCAATGTCGGTAGCATCAACGGCCAGGCAGGGCAGTACGGGCAGGTGAACTATGCGGCGGCGAAATCGGGCATCCACGGCTTCACCAAGGCCCTGGCGCAGGAAGGCGCGCGCTACGGGGTGACGGTAAATGCCATCGCCCCGGGCTATGTCGACACCGACATGGTGCGCGCCGTGCCCGGCGAGGTGCTGCAGAAGATCGTGGCGAAGATTCCGGTCGGCCGCCTGGGGAGGGCCGAGGATATCGCCCGTGGCGTCGCGTTCTTCACCGCGGACGACGCTGATTTCGTCACCGGATCGACGTTGTCCATCAATGGCGGGCAGCACATGTACTGAATCGGTACCCGGTTTCCCTCCTCTCCTTGTGGGAGGAGGTTGCGCACGCTTTGCAATCGCTGATTTCGGCGGCATCATCCTTCTCGAACAGGAGGACCGCCGAATGAATGCCCCATCCAACGCGAGGTACCGCAGCATTTCTGTCCACTGCTTCGCCGGCGCACTCGGCGCCGAGGTGGCGGGCGTCGATCTGTCGCAGCCGTTATCCGACGACGTGCTGGCGGAAATCCGCGCCGCCTTGCTCGACAATCAGGTGATCGTATTCCGCGACCAGACTTTGACGCCCGCGCAACAACTCGCCTTCGCCCGGCGCTGGGGCGAGATCCATCTGCATCCGTTCATGCAGGGCATGCCCGACTATCCGGAGATCCTGGAAGTCATCAAGACGCCGGAAGACAAGAAGAACTTCGGCGGGTCCTGGCATACCGACCAGATGTTCTCGCCGCAGCCGGCCATGGGCACCATACTTTATGCGCTGGAAGTGCCATCGGTCGGCGGTGATACGCTCTTCACCAACCAGTACCTCGCGTACGAAAGCCTGTCCGACGGCATGAAAGCGATGATCGCCGATTTGCGCACCGTCTGCGTCGGCGACAATTTCAAGCAGCATGGCGGCATCTCGCGCGCCCAGCGCTATGACCGCGAGATGAAGCATATGAAGGTCAAGGATCCGGGGAATGTGCAGACAACGTCGGTGCATCCGCTGGTTCGCACGCATCCCGAGACCGGCCGCAAGGTTCTGTATATCGGCGGTCACGTACAGCACTTCGATGGAATGACCGACGCCGAAAGCGAGCCCTTGATCGCCTTCCTGAAGCAGCATTCGATCCGGCCGGAGTTTACTGCCCGGGTGCGCTGGGCAAGCGGCACGCTGACATTCTGGGACAATCGCTGCACACAGCACTTCGCGATCAACGATTACCCGGCTGAGACGCGTATCATGCGCCGCATTACCATCTGCGGCGATACGCCGTTCTGAAAGCGGGCGTCGAAGCGGGAATCCCATCGCTGGCTGCGTTGTGCCGGCCACGGGGCGGCAAGCCCCGTGGCGGAACCAGCAGGGTCGTGCCAGTCCAGACCGAGGGGAGAGGCGAGGTCAGCGCAGGATGCCGGTTGCGATCATCAGGCCGGCGGTCAGCAACCCGGCAAGACAAACAGCGATGACGATTGTGGCGAACTGTCGCCGCCGCAAAACTGCGCGGGGCCAGACGATCGCCGGTGCACTGTCATTCGCGCAAGCCGCCGGTGTCGCCGCGGCCGAAATTGAATTTTTGGCGCCCGGGCGGATAGACGCCGAACCACGTCCAGGTGGGCCATCATGCTGCGGTACAGAAACAATATCGCGTGGTTCGCCAGTCGGTGCCAACGTGCCGGCGCGAATCTGCTCTGCCAGCGCCATCGTGTCCTGATCCGGGCTGACGTCAAGTTCCATATTCAGGATCTGCGCGCAGCTTTCAAACTGCAGCAGGGCTTCGGCGCGGCGCCCGCACCGCGCCAGGTAGGTCATGCGCAGCCGATGTGCCGCCTCGTTGAGCGGATCGAGGCCAACCAGACGTGCCGCCGTTGCGATAGCCGCATTGGAATTCCCTGATTCGATCTGCACCGCGGACAGCTGGCGCAACGTTTCGGTAGCGATCGCAGCGAGACGTGCCCGTTCCGGCCGTACCCAATCGTCGAATCCGGGGGAAACTGGCGGCATGTCAGCCAGCAGCGGCCCACGATAGAGCGATGCGCCGTATGACAATGCGTCCGCACTGCTGTCGGCGAGAGCCATCTCCATCGCCAACGAATCGACCCAGATGCTGCCTGCATCGATCCATATCGCGTCGGCGTCGGTTTGTATCAGGCCGCCTGCCGGTGTCCGGCGCAGCACGAGAAGCGATTGCCGCAGGCTGTGCCGCGCTTGTTTCGGCCCGCGGTCGGTCCAGAGCAAATCGGCGGCAGCTTCGCGGGAGAAGCGGCGGCCGGGCTGGCTCCCCAGGTAGGCGAGCAGTGCCCGTGCCTTGCGGGGAAGGTCACGAATGTCAGAGGTTCCTACCCGCAACGAGAAGCTTGCCAGCACTGTCATTTGGGAGGTCGAAGCCAACGCCGAATTCGGGCCCCCGGCGACGATCTTTGCAGCAAATAATGCGCGTGGAACAGTACGCAGGTGATTTTTGACTCCGCCTGCGAAGCTGGGAGGCAGATTTTGATGGCCGGTTCGCCGCTGCATTGACGCCCCTCGGGGAGCGTGCACCGAGGAACCAAACGCCGCGAAGCCAATTGAGACCGGTTCCATTGAGAAAGGACCCTATATGGAGCCAACTTTCCCCTGGCTACCTTCTGCTTTCGTGAACAGGTGTGACCTGGATCACAGTGGGAGGTTACGGGCGTGCCGAGACTCACGCTCGCCTCACGCGACATGCGCTGCAATCACGATGCAGGCGATACGAGCGGGAGTCCGACTCATGAAATTGATGTGTTCTTTGTACAAAATCCGATTCTGTGCGCTGAGACGGGATCGGCCCAGTTTTGAGACCAGAGATTGCATGATTATCGCGATTATATTGCTGTTGGCGGTAATCGCAGTCCGGACTGCCCCGCACAGCGGTGCCGAGGTCGATCAAAAGTTGTTGGCATTGCTGCAGATGGCGGCGGCACCCGAATGGATCCCGACCGCGGGTGCCGTCGGCGGGAACATTCCGATATCACCATGACCGTCTGATCGGATGCTGATATCAAATTTTCGAGACTGACGGCGCAATGGGGTCCGGCCTCTCAACAACGGCCGAATCCGGTCAGGACCGGCGGCGAGACAACAGAAGAGACGCCCCCCATGAGTGATGTGACATTGCTCTTTGCGTGCCCGTGCGTTGGCATTGTCCAGGGCAGTCGCAGCTGGCTGCTGCCCACGGCGTCGCGTGTCTCCGATAGTTTCACAACGCAAGCATCTTTCCGCGCCGTCTTACTGTCGCCGTGTCACGGCATGGAGGCCGTGTGATGGCGGCGATCACTCTCCGCGCGCGGAGCGTGCAGTTCCGCTTGCCGGTCGATGGCTTTATCCTGGCCCTGGCCGCAGTAATCCTGGTGGCGAGCGTTCTGCCCTGCCGCGGCGACAGCGCCCGCGTGTTCCGCGCGCTCGGGCAGTTCGCCATCGCCGTACTGTTCTTTTTGCAAGGCGCGCGGCTGTCGCACGGGGCCGTTGTCAATGGCCTGACGCATTGGCGCTTGCACGTCTTTGTTGCCACCACCACGTTCGTGCTGTTTCCGTTGCTTGGCCTTGCCCTGCTGGCATTGTTCCCGGGATTGCTGCCGCGGGCGTTGTGGATGGGCGTACTGTTCTGTTGCGCTCTGCCATCAACCGTACAATCTTCGATTGCGTTGACCTCGATAGCCCGAGGCAATGTCGCTGCCGCCATCTGCTCTGCTAGCATATCTAACATATCCGGGATCATGCTAGCCCCGTTGCTGTTCGGTGCGATGTCGCATCTGCGCGGAGGCGGTATCAACCTGGCGGCGATCGGCCAGGTGGCGATTCAACTGCTGCTACCGTTCATTGCCGGCCACCTGCTGCGGCCATGGCTGGGCACATGGGTCGAGCGCAATCGCTCCGTCCTTGCAGTCACCGACCGTAGCTCGATCCTGCTGATCGTTTATACCGCGTTCAGCGCGGCGGTGGTGCGCGGCATCTGGCAGTCGATACCGGGGGGGACGCTGGTCGTGCTCGCATTGCTCATCACCCTTCTGCTGTTCGCCGCGCTGGCAGTAATGTTTGCGGGCAGCCGACTGCTGAGATTCAATCGCGCGGACGAATCCGCCATGGTATTTTGCGGATCGCAGAAGTCGCTGGTCAGCGGTGTGCCGATAGCAAATGCACTGTTTTCCGCCGGCGCTATCGGCCCGATTCTGTTGCCGATTATGCTGTACCACCCGATGCAGCTTATGGTCTGTTCTTGGATCGCACGATATTTTTCGCAGCGAACGGAACGCTGATACCTGCCGTTGGTCAAATTGCCGCATTATAAAATATACAGAAATCAATTACGATAATATAATTTCCAATTTAACGGTTGTCGGTTGTCTTACCGAATCCGCCGGCTTAGTGTCGGGGTGCTCGCGCGATCCCCTGCTTCGACAGAAGCGGAAGGCTATCGTTTGAGCTGTCCTTCGGGGAACGTGTCTTCGCTGCTGCCTGGGGCGGCTATTGCCGACCCGATCAGGATCCTGCGGCCGTTTCAAACGCCCGGCAGACCCGATCCGATGCCTCCCCGGCCGAACGATGCACATGTTCCCCACCGCAACGGATCGTCAAACGGCAGAACCATCTGCCTGGGGAGCAAGTGGCCATGGAACGCCAGGAAACTACATCAGCACCAACTGCGTCAGACACAACCAACGCCGCCCCGATATCGAAGCTGCCGATCAGCCGTCGTGGTCTTCTTGCGGCAACCGCAGCAACCGGCCTGGTTGCCGCCGCCAGTCCGCCGATCATCAGCGCCCGCGGCGAGACGACGGTTAAGATCGGCTGGGTCGATCCGTTAAGCGGAACCTACGCGGCGCTCGGCAAGTCACAGGTGGACGGCGCCCAGATGGCGCTCGCCGAAATCAACAAGAACGGCGGCATCCTCGGGCATCAGGTCGAGATCCTTGTGCAGGATGGCGCCGCCGAAGTCGGCCAGTCCGTCGATAAGCTGAACGGGCTGGTGGACAAGGATCACGTCAACTTCACAGCCGGCAGCGTATCCTCGGCGGTGGCGCAGGCGTGCAGCCATGCCGCCAACCTCAAGAACATTCTTTATGTCGCGGTCGGCGGCCACGTCGATACCGTCACCGGCGCGGATTGCTACTGGAACACGTTCAAGACTTGCTCTGATACCTGGATGCTGGCCAAGGCGCTCGGTGTTCTGCTGAAGAAGTTCGGCAAGCGTTGGTACTTCTCCACGCCCGACTACTCCTGGGGGCATTTCCTGTACGCGGGCTTCTCAAAAATCTTGGCGCACGCCGGCGGCACCAACCTGGGCAATGCGTTGATGCCGCTCGGTGCCACCGATTTCAGCTCGGTACTGATCAAGGTCGAGCAAGCCAAGCCCGACGTGTTCATTGTGCTGCAGGGCGGCGACGACTTCGTCAACCTGATGAAGCAGGCAACGCAGTTCGGCATGACCAAGAAGATGGCGTTCGGCTACGGCCTGGTGGAACTCGAGCCGCTGGCGGCGCTGCCGCAGGAAGCGCGGCTCGGCTGGGGCGTGATGGAGTGGTGGTGGGACCAGCCCAATCAGCCGCATGTGAAGACGTTCGTGGCGGACTACCGCAAGCAGTACGATCTCACACCCAGCGCACGAAGCTGGCTCGGCTATATCAGCATGCACAGCATCGCGCTTGCCGCCAACAAGGCGAAGAGCCTGGAATCGGCGAAGGTCTCGCACGCCATGGCGGGCCTGCATGTACCGTCCAACGTCGCGTTGGAGCCGAACAGCCCCTATTACCGCGCCGGCGACCATCAATGCCTGATTACCGAATTTGTCGGCGAAGTGAATCAAAAGGGTAAGTATCCCAATCTGTTCTTGGTTTCCGACGAAATCGCCGGCGACAAGCTGGCGCAGACGCCGGCAGAGAAGGGCTGCAAGATGTCCTATCCGACGTCGTCTTAATGTGCGGAGTTTAGCGCGTGAACCGGATCGGCGGCGAGCAAAACGCGGGCCGCCGACCCGGTTAACGTGCCAATGTCATAGCGAAGCGACGCAGCAAGCCCGGTCAAGCCGGCCGCAGCCCGATCGTATGCTCCTGCGAACGGGGTTGCTGCGTCGCTTCGCTCCTCGCAATGACATATAATACGCATGACATATAATATACTGTAGGGCTTGAACCAAAATGGAACTTCTTCTGTTCGACGCATTCAACGGCCTGATCCAGGGCGCGTTCTATGCGTTGCTGGCCTTGGGCCTGTCGCTCATCATCAGTCTGAATTCGGTGATCAACTTCGCCCATGGCGGCTTCATGGTCATCGGCGCCTACCTGGCATTCACCTTGGCCCCCTATCTCGGCTTCTGGGGCTCGCTGATCGTTGGCCCAATCCTCGCCGGCGTGCTGGGCCTGATCGTCGAGCGTGGGCTGATCCGTTTCATGTACTCCCGCCCCGACCCGGTCTACAGCCTGCTGATGACCTTCGGCCTCGCGCTGATCATCGAGGACACCGTGCGTTCGATCTGGGGCGCGCAGGGACTGCCGTTCCAGATTCCTGCCGCGCTCGATGCGCCGCTCAGCGCTACCTACTTCTTTCTCACCGGCTACCGCGTCTTCGTAGTCGGCTCCATCATCCTGGCGACGGTTGCCCTGTTCGCCTTCCTGCGCCTGTCGAATTTCGGCATTCGCATCCGCGCCGGCATCCATGATCTCGAGACGGTTTCGGCGCTCGGCGTCAACGTCTACCTGCTGCGGTCCGTCAACTTCGCCATCGGTACCTTGCTCGCCGGTTTCGCCGGCGTGCTCGCGGCCGGCGTGCTGCAACTCGTGCCGACCATGGGCAACGATGTCATCATGGCCACCTTCGTCGCCATCGTGATCGGCGGCATCGGCAGCCTGCTGGGCAGTGTGCTGGGCGGCCTGCTGATCGGCCTCGCCGCCGGCATCACCACCGCCTTCTATCCCGATGCCAGCGACGTGGTGATCTACGTCATGATGGCCCTGGTCCTGATTGTCCGGCCACGCGGCTTGCTCGGCCAGGAGGGCTTGTTCGAATGAGCCGCCGCATCGTCGCCAACGGCATCGTCTGGCTGTTGTTGCTGACCGTGCCGTGGTGGCTGCCGGTGGTCGGGGGCTACACCGCCTTGGGATCGCGCGTCCTGGTCTATGCGCTCGGCGCGATGGGACTGAATCTGTTGCTCGGCTTCACCGGCTGCATGTCGTTCGGCGAGGCCGCGTATTTCGGTCTCGGCGGCTATGGCACTGGCCTGCTGCTGATGCACGTCACGCACAACACCTGGGCCGCGGTGACCTTCGGCATGCTGCTGGGTGGCTTCGCCGCGTTCGCCTTCGGTCCGCTGGTGATGCGCCGCCGCGGCATCTACTTCGCCATGATCACCGTAGCCATCGGCCAGATCTTCTATTTCGTCGCGGACCGCTGGAACAATTTGACTGGCGGCGAGGACGGGCTGATGGGATTTTCCCGCCAGCCATTGCATTTCGGCTCCACAATCGTGCCGTTGAGCGCCGTTCCCTTCTACTACTTCGTGTTGCTCTTTTTTGCCCTTGGTTCCGGCGCCATCGCGCTGCTGCTTTACTCGCCGCTCGGCCACACCTTCGTGGCGATCCGCGAGAACCGCCGCCGCGCGCAGTTCCTGGGCATCCACGTCGAACGCTATGTGTGGGCATCCTTCGCCATCGCCGGATTGATCGCCGGCCTGGCCGGGGCACTGAACGCGCTGCAGAACAACTTCATGTCCCCCGCCAATTTGTACTGGGTCGAATCCGGCAACCTGGTGATCATGGCCGTGCTTGGCGGCATGCGCAGCTTCTGGGGGCCGCTGGTCGGGTCCATCATCTTCATCGCTATCCAGGACTACGTCAGCACCATCTTTCCCAACAACTGGGAGAGCTTCATCGGCATACTGTTCATTGCCGCGGTCGTGTTCTTTCCCAACGGGGTTCTCGGCTTCATTCGCCGCCGCGCCAGGACTGTCACAAAGACTCTAATGCCTGCATCCACCGAAGCACGAGAAACGCATGAGCCTGTTGCGACTTAATAACATATCGCGTTTGTTCGGCCGGCTGATCGCGTTGCAGGACATCGAGCTGGAGATGGATGAAGGCTCGCTGTTCGCCGTGATCGGCCCCAATGGCGCCGGCAAGACCACGCTGTTCAACCTGATCAGCGGCTACTTTCCGGCCTCCAGTGGCGAGATCTGGTTCGACGGCCGCCAGATCAATCGCATGAACGCGGCCGATCGTGTCGCGCTCGGGCTGGTGCGCACATTCCAGATCACCGAGATCTTTCCCGACCTGTCGGTGTTCGAAAACGTCCGCATCGGTGTCGAGGCGCAAACGCGGTGCAGCGCGCGCCCCTGGCCCAGCCGGGCGCTGATGCGTCAGATCCACGACCGTGTTGACGAATTGCTGGAAACCACCGGTCTCACCGCGCAAGCCGACCGCACCGTCAGCGAGTTGGCTCACGGCGACCAGCGCGTGGTGGAAGTGACGATGGCGCTCAGCCGCCGCCCGCGCCTGTTGTTGCTGGACGAGCCGACCGCGGGGATGGGCAGCGAAGAAACCGAACACATGGTCAGCCTGATCCGCAACCTGCACGCGCGGCAAAACCTCAGCATCTTGTTCATAGAGCATGACATGGACCTGGTGTTCGGCCTCGCCGACCGGATCACGGTTTTGAACTACGGCAAGGTGCTGGCGACCGGCACGCCGCGGGAGGTCGCGGCCGATCCCGCGGTGCAAGCGGCTTATTTGGGAGAAGGCGAGTGAGCGCCCCGATCCTGCGCGCCGAGAACCTGCAGACCTTCTACGGCAAGAGCCACATCCTGCATGGCGTGTCGCTGGATATTGCCGAAGGCGAGATTATCACGCTTCTCGGCCGGAATGGCGCCGGCAAGACCACCACCTTGCGCAGCCTGACCGGACTGACGCCCGCGCGCGACGGCCGGGTAGAAATCTTCGGCCAGGAGACCACTCGTTGGCGCGCCTATGAGGTGGCCCGGCTGGGCGTGGGCTACGTGCCGGAAGGACGCCGCATCTTTCCCAACCTGACGGTGCTGGAAAACCTGTCCGTGCCGGTGAAGCGGCCGGGACCCTGGACGATCCCCCGCATCTTTGAATTGTTCCCCAACCTTGACGCGCGGCGCGATAGCTGGGCGCGGCAGCTTTCCGGCGGCGAGCAAGAAATGCTGGCGATCGCAAGGGCGCTGCTCGTGAACCCGAAGCTGCTGCTACTGGACGAGCCCTCGCAGGGCCTGGCGCCGCTGCTGGTGCGCGACGTGTTCCGCGTGGTGACCTCGATGCGGGCAGAGGGCATCTCGATCCTGCTGGTAGAGCAGAATGCGAAGTTCGGGCTGGAGGTGGCGGATCGGGTCTACGTACTGAACGACGGCAAGGTGGTCCACACAGGGCAGGCACGGGACCTGGCGCGCGACCAGACGCGTGTGCGCGCGCTGGCGGGCGCGGGCGCCAGCGACTGAGGGCGCGGCGGACGGCTGACTCGATTTCTTCATGCCCCACGGCGCCGCGTCCGACCGGAAGAACTTGACACGGCGCGGCGTTGTGCTGCCAGACTGACTGCGGAACGTCAGGGATATCCCAGCGCTGCTCCGCTTGACCGTGCCGATTTGTCCGAACATGCCTCCTGCCCCTCGTGCCGGTGTTTTCCGGCTGGGCTGGGCGGAGCTTGGATGATGACGCTGACGGAGTGCGGCAATACACCCATGACAGGCCGGAAGCGGCTGCACGTGATCACCTGGGGCTGCCAGATGAACGTGTATGACAGCGCGCGCATGGCCGACGTTCTGGCACCGCTCGGTTATGCGCCGGCCTCGGCACCCGACGGCGCCGACATGGTGATTCTGAACACCTGCCACATCCGGGAGAAGGCGGCGGAGAAGGTCTTTTCCGAACTCGGCCGCCTGCGCCGGATGCAGGAAGCGAAAGCGGCAGCGGGTGGGCGGATGATCCTGGCCGTTGCCGGCTGCGTGGCCCAGGCCGAGGGTGCGGAAATCCTGGCCCGCGCGCCCTATGTGGACATCGTATTTGGGCCGCAGACCTATCACCGCCTGCCGGAAATGGTGGCGCGGGCGTCGCGTGCCGCCGGCGCGGTGATCGACACCGATTTTCCCGCGGAGCAGAAATTCGATCTGCTGCCGGAGGCCGGGGCGCCGCAGGGCGTGTGCGCGTTCCTGACCATCCAGGAGGGCTGCGACCGATTCTGCAGCTTCTGCGTGGTGCCCTACACCCGTGGCGCCGAACAAAGCCGCCCAGCCGCCGCAGTGATCGCCGAGGCAAAGCGGCTGGCCGCGCAAGGCGCGCGGGAGATCACGCTGCTTGGCCAGAACGTGAATGCCTGGCATGGCGAGGCACCGGATGGCAGTACCTGGGGTCTTGGCCGGCTGATCCGGGAACTCGCCGAACTGCCGGGGCTGCTGCGGCTGCGCTACACCACGTCGCATCCGCGCGACATGACGGAGGAACTGATCGCGGCACATCGGGACGTGCCTGTCCTGATGCCGTTCCTGCATCTGCCGGTGCAGTCGGGCTCCGACCTGGTGCTGACGGCGATGAACCGCAGGCACACGGCGGCGGCCTACCTGCGGATCGTGGAGAAGTTGCGGACGGCGCGGCCGGATATCGCGCTGTCGTCGGATTTCATCGTCGGACACCCTGGTGAGAAGGATGCCGATTTCGCGGGCACGCTGGCTTTGGTGCGGCAGGTTGGCTTCGCCCAGGCGTACAGCTTCCGCTATTCGGCCCGCCCGGGGACGCCGGCCGCCGGCGCGGCCAACCAGGTGCCCGAAGCGGAGAAAGAAGTGCGGCTGGCCGAACTCCAGGCGCTGCTGCGCGAGCAGCAAGGCCGGTTCAATGCAGGGTGCGTGGGGCTGACGCTGCCGGTGCTGTTTACCGGACCTGGGCGCCATCCTGGCCAAATCGCCGGCCGTTCACCATTTCTTCAACCGGTCCATGTAACCGGTCCTGCGGGACTGGTAGGGACGGAAACGGAGGTGGCGGTCGTCGCCGCGCTCCCCAATTCTTTGTCTGCAACCCTGGTACAGGAGCGAGCCTGCGCTTGAGCCAAAGCACTCTGATTGCGACTTCCACCCCCCCTGCGTCCGGCGGCAAGGCCGTGACTCTCCAATTCTCCGACAACACGCTGTTGCCACTCTTGCTTGGCGACCATGACCGGCACCTGGTGCGAATCGAGCAAGCACTGGGCGTGCGGCTGTCATGCCGAGGCAACCGGGTGGCGATCGCCGGCGATTCAGCACGCGTCGATGCGGCCCAGAGCATGCTGCAAGGGCTGTGGCGGCGACTGGAACGGGGGGAAAGCGTTGGCCGGTCTGAGGTGGAAACGGCAATCCGGCTGGCGGAGGCGGACAGCGACCCGAGGTTGCCGCTGTCGGACCTGCCGGCGATTCGTACGCGGCGTGGGTCGGTGGCGGCGCGGAGTGCAGGGCAGGCGGCGTATATGGAGGCGCTGGCCAATCACGACATGGTGTTCGGTGTCGGCCCCGCGGGTACCGGCAAGACCTATCTGGCGGTCGCGCAAGCAGTGGCGATGCTGCAGGCGGGGCGGGTGGACCGTATCGTGCTGTCCCGTCCGGCGGTGGAGGCGGGCGAGCGCCTGGGCTTCCTGCCTGGCGACATGAAAGAGAAGGTCGATCCCTACCTGCGTCCGCTGTATGATGCGCTGCATGACATGCTGCCGGGGGAGCAAGTGATCCGGCGGTTGAGCAATGGCGAGATCGAGGTCGCGCCACTGGCTTTCATGCGCGGTCGTACGCTGGCGCACTGCTACGCGATCCTGGACGAGGCGCAGAACACGTCCGCAGCGCAGATGAAGATGTGGCTGACGCGGATGGGCGAAGGCACTCGGATGGTGGTGACCGGCGACCTGACGCAGGTGGACCTGCCGCCGGGCGTGACCTCCGGGCTGCGGGATGCGCTGGACACGCTGGAAGGCATTCCGGGCATCGGTGTGGTGCGGTTCGACAAGCGGGACGTGGTGCGGCATCCGCTGGTGGCGCAGATCGTGGATGCCTACGACCAACGGGCGGCAGCGCAGGTGGACAAGCGGCGTGAGGCGCGGCGGTCGCGGGATGGAGCGGAGTCCGTCGGGAAATGAGTGGGTCGACTGATAGGGGCGGGATCGAACCGCTGCTACACAAGTCCGGGACGCGATCGAGACGTGGATCGAGGCGGCCCCTGATCTGGGCCACGCAATTCCTGTGCCCTCGCGGCATTAGGTTTTAGATGCGGCGCACTAGGCGAATGCAAGGGAGACGTTGATCTTTGCGGAGGCTTTCGAGGCGAGGGGAGGAAATGCTCCCCCCGCCCCGACGGCACCAACGTCAGGATGATGGAACCTGGAAGTAGATGCCCCGCGCAAGCGGGGAACCGGAACGTTGAGGTAATCGTCGTCGAGCCGGCGTGGCGTCGGCTGGTGCCTGGGGCGGCGGCGGTGGCCGCCCGTGCGGCGCTCGCCGCGGGCGTCAGGGCGGGGACCGTGGTGCTGGCCGCCGACCGGACCGTGCGGCGGCTGAACGCGCGACATCGCGGGCGCAACAAGCCGACCAATGTGCTGACTTACGAGCAGCCGGCGCCGGAAATGATTCTGGCGCTGGGCGTGGTGCGGCGGGAAGCTGCCGCGGCGTCCCGCCGGCCGGCGCACCATTTGGCGCACCTGGTGGTGCATGGCGCGCTGCATTTGGCGGGCCATGACCATCTGGCCGCGGGTGAGGCCCGCCGCATGGAGCAAGCCGAGGCTCGAATCCTGCACCGGCTGCGTGTTCCCAACCCATGGAAACGCGCATGAGCGGCGCCGCCATCCGTCCGGCCCTATGGACGCGATTGCTAGCGTTGGTCGGGCGTCGGCATGCCGAACCCTCCTTGCGCGAGTCGATTGCCGAGCTGGTACAGGAGGCAGCGGACGCTCAGGTGCTGCCGGGCGAACCGCCGGAACTGGATCGGCACGAGCGGCTGCTGATCGCCAATGTGCTGCGCCTGCGCGAGACCACTGCTGCCGACGTCATGGTGCCACGCGCCGACATCATCGCGATCGGGGTTGATGCCACCTTGGCGGAGACGATCGAATTGTTCCGCACCGACGGGCACTCGCGTGTGCCGGTGTATCGCGAGCAATTGGACGACGTGGTGGGCATGATCCACCTGAAGGACGTGTTCGCCTATGTCGGGCGCGCGGAGGCGTTCTCGATAGAGGCGATCATGCGCAAGCCGCTGCTGATCGCGCCACAATTGCCGGTGCTGGACCTGCTGGCGCAGATGCGGCTGCAGCGCATGCACCTGGCGCTGGTGGTGGACGAATACGGCGGGATCGACGGGCTGGTGACGATCGAGGACCTGGTGGAGACGATCACCGGCGACATCGCCGACGAGCATGACGATGCCGAGATGCCGATGGTGACTGAACGTCCGGACGGCTCGCTGGATGTGAATGCACGGTTGCCGGTGGAGGCGTTTGAGGAGAAGCTGGGCCCGGTGCTGAGCGAGGATGAGCGGGATTCGGATATCCATACCGTGGGAGGCTTGGTGTTCACCCTGGCCGGACGGGTGCCGGCGAAGGGCGAGGTGGTGAGCCACCCATCGGGGCTGGAGTTCCGCGTGCTGGATGCTGACCCGCGGCATATTCGGCGGGTGCGGGTCAGGCGGCCTCCGGCGGAAGGGGAGATGGCGAAGGAGCAGGCGGCGGCGGAGTAGCGGACGACTGACGGCGCCTGGGTTCTTGTTAAAGGCTGGTTTTCATATGGCTGATCGCGGCCCCTGTATTAAAGGCTGCCCTTCAGCACCCGCCCCGCGCGCTTTGAGACGGGTCGTCGCGCGTTCCCGTTCCCCTATTGGCACGAACGGGATAATGGAATTGTCTGCAAGCTCCTGCGGCGTGCGGCCAAGAAATTCGGCGAATCGCGTATCGGTAAACAGCACCGTGCTGTCTTGATTGATCAAACAGCCACGGTGAACGCGAGCAAGGGTTCCGGCATCGTTCAGGTTGGCATCGCCCGGGTGAATGTCGCCTAGCCGCTACAGCTTTCCGATTGTACGTCTGCTCACAAGGATTTGACGCCGCGGGATCGCAGTCTTTGGCCTGACGGCATCAACCTAAACCCACGGTCATCCAGCCATATGAACGGGAGCTACGATATGGTCTCAGTAGTCGAAAAGACTTTGGTGTCATTGACCATAAACGGCGTCGAACGACAGCTCAGCGTCGCGCCGTGGACCACATTGCTCGACGCACTGCGGGATCACCTCGACCTGACCGGTACGAAGAAGGGGTGTGACCACGGTCAGTGCGGCGCTTGTACGGTACTGGTGGACGGTCGTCGGATCAATTCCTGCTTGTCGCTCGCAATCATGAAGGATGGCGCCAGGGTGACGACGATCGAGGGCCTTGCGGCGGACGGGGTGCTGCACCCGCTCCAGCAGGCCTTCATCGATCACGACGCGTTCCAATGCGGCTACTGTACGCCCGGCCAGATTTGCTCCGCGGCCGGTCTGATCACCGAAGGCAAGGCAAAAAGTGCCGATGAGATTCGCGAGCTGATGAGCGGCAACATCTGCCGCTGCGGCGCGTATCCCAACATCGTAGCAGCGATCCAGCAGGCGATGGAGGCAGCATGATCAACTTTCAGTACGTCAGGGCGCACGACGTTGCCGACGCCGTGCGCCACATCGCCGCCGATCCCAGCGCCAAATTCATCGCGGGCGGCACCAATCTGGTCGATCTGATGAAGCAGGACGTGCAACGTCCCTCCCGGTTGATCGACATCTCGCAGTTGCCGTTGAACAAAATCGAGGAAACGGCGAATGGCGGCATGCGTGTCGGCGCCCTGGTTCCGAATGCCGATCTCGCATACCATACGGTGGTCGCGCGACGCTATCCCATGCTCGCGAGCGCGATCCTGTCGGGTGCCTCGGCGCAGCTTCGTAATATGGCGTCAACGGGCGGTAACTTGCTGCAGCGCACGCGTTGTTACTACTTTTATGACACCGCGGCGCCGTGCAACAAACGCGCGCCAGGTAGCGGTTGTTCTGCGATAGCCGGGATCAACCGCATGCACGCAATTTTGGGTACCAGCGATTCCTGCATCGCGACCCATCCTTCCGATATGTGCGTCGCCCTTGCCGCGCTTGACGCAACAGTCTGTGTTACCGGGGGGGCCGGCACGCGCAGGATCGCATTTTCTGAATTCCACCGATTGCCCGGGGATACCCCAGAGCATGATACGAATCTGGGATCGGACGAGATCATCACGGCGGTGGAGCTTCCGGCAAAAGGTTTTGCAGCGAACTATACCTACCTGAAGATCCGCGATCGCCTGTCCTATGCGTTTGCTCTCGTATCGGTCGCTGTGGGGTTGGAGATGGAAGCCGACACGATCCGGGATGCCCGCCTGGCCCTTGGCGGTGTCGCCCATAAACCTTGGCGCAACGTTTCAGCAGAAGCCGCGCTGCGTGGCCGAAAGGCCAATCAATCGACTTTCGACACCGTGGCGGGCGTCGTGCTGCGCGACGCAAAGGGTTTCGTGCACAACAGCTTCAAGATCGATCTCGCCCGCGCTGCTATTGTCCGGGCATTGAAGCAGGCGGCGGCGGGCAGCCCGCAGTCGCAGTCCAGCAAGAAAATCGCGTGAACCGGGAGCAAGCATTGCCATGACCACTTACATCGGCACACCCACGTCGCGCATCGACGGTCACGCCAAGGTTACCGGCGCGGCGAAATACGCCGCCGAGTTCACTGCCCCTGGTCTTGTCTACGGTCACATCGTCACATCGACCATTGCCAAGGGCCGCATCACCCGCATCGATGTGAGTGATGCGCTGTCGATCGATGGTGTCGTGTCCGTGCTGACGCACGAGAACCGGCCCGACATGGCGAATGCGGACAGTTCCTACAAGGACGATGTCGCACCAGAGGGTTCGCCGTTCCGCCCGCTGTATGACGACCGGGTTCGTTTCAGCGGCCAACCGATTGCGCTGGTAGTCGCTGACGCGCCGGAGATCGCACGTTTTGCCGCGTCACTGGTCCGGGTGGAGTATCGCGCCGAGCAACATGTCACGGATGTGTTTCGCGAGCGTGATGCGGCGCGTGCACTGGGGGGCTATGCGGCTGAAGAAAATCCGTTTCTGCCGCCGCGGCCGCGCGGCTCGGCCGAGACGGCGATCATGGCAGCGCGGGTTCGGCACGACGGCGAATATTATGTGCCGATCGAGCATCACAATCCGATGGAATTGTATGCTGCGACGGTCGTTTACGAGAACGATGGCAAGCTGACGGTCTATGACAAGACCCAGGGCGTGCAGAACGTTCAGCGCTATGTTACCAGTGTTCTTGGCATGGCACCGGACGATGTGCGCGTTGTGTCGCCGTTTGTGGGCGGCGCGTTCGGTTCGGGGCTTCGCCCGAACTATGAAGTGGTCGTGGCTGCCCTGGCAGCCCGTGCACTGAGGCGGCCCGTGCGCGTGGTGCTGACACGCCAACAAATGTACGGCCTTGGGTACCGGCCGGCCATGATCCAGAAGATCCAACTGGGTACCGACGCCGATGGGGCACTGGATGCGATCATCCAGGAAGCGATCACGGTGACATCGCAATACGAGAACTTCCACCGGCAGGAAACCGGCTGGTCCAACTTGCTCTACACGTGTCCCAATGCGAAATATGTGCATAAGCTTGCGCAACTCGACCTGGCGACCTCATGCGATATGCGCGCTCCTAGTGCGGCACCGGGTGTTTATGCACTTGAATCTGCAATGGACGAACTGGCAATTGCTCTCAAGGTCGACCCGGTGGAATTGCGCCTTCGGTATTATTCGGAAACGGACCAGGGCAGTGGCCAGCCGTACAGCAGCAAGGGTTTGCGTGACTGCTACCGCCAGGGCGCCGAAGCGTTTGGTTGGGAAAAACGCAGTGCGGCGCCGCGCTCGATGCGTGAGGGTACCGAGTTGGTGGGCTGGGGCATGGCGACCGGCATCTGGGAAGCGCTGCAAGTGCCGATCGCCGTGCGGATCGTGCTGACTGCCAATGGCCATGCGGAGGTGGCTTGCGCGACCTCCGATATTGGCACCGGGACCTATACGATCATGGCGCAGGTCGCGGCTGAAATGCTCGGGTTGCCGCTCGACAGCGTGACGATCAGAATCGGCGATTCGGCGCTGCCGCAATCGCCGGTGGAAGGCGGGTCCTGGATTGCAGCCTCGGTGGCAAATGGGATCGCCACAACGGCCGCGGCGGTTCGTGAGGAATTGTTGATCCTGGCCAAGCGGATTCCGAATTCGCCGCTTGACGGCCTAACGCCGGACGACATTGCGCTGATTGACGGCAAACTCGTCTGTACGCGCGATCGATCGCGCGCGATATTGATCGCGGACGCAATGCGCCATGGCGGGGTGGATCGCATCGAGCAGGAGAAGGAGACAACGTTCGGTGACGGAAGTCGCTATGCGCATAACACACACTCGGCGGTTTTCGCCGAGGTGAAGGTGGACGAGCAACTCGGCGTCGTTCGCGTCACTCGTGTGGTCAGCGCGGTAGCAGCCGGGCGGATCCTGAATACCAAGACCGCCAAAAGCCAGATCATCGGCGGCGTGGTCTGGGGCATCGGCATGGCACTGCATGAGGAAACTCTTATCGACCACGCTCTGGGCAGGATCATCAACGCAAACATCGCGGAGTACCATGTGCCGACCAATGCCGACGTGCATGATATCGAGGTGATCTTTGTCGACGAGCCGGACGCCACAATCAATCCTCTGGGGATCAAGGGGTTGGGCGAGATCGGCATTGTTGGCGTTGCCGCTGCGATTGCCAATGCAATCTACCACGCGACCGGCAAGCGCGTCCGCGATCTGCCGATCACCATAGACAAATTACGCCGGGCGAGCTGATGACGCTTTTGTGGGGGTGACCGGGGCGCGGTCAAGCTGCCGGGCCGGTCGCCGCCGGCGTGACCCAGTTTCCGGCGACTTCAATTCGTTGGGCAGTCGCGGTTTGCGGGCTGGGCAAATTGATCGCTGAAGGCGGAGACGCAGAGGGCGCAGAAAACGCACCCTGATCTGTGCCCGCGAGCGGCTTTAATCCAGGCCCACACGGATCGTCCGCTGCCAGGTACGCCGACGCCGGTGGACAGGCCGCTCATTGGCGCTGCCGATATTACCCTCCACCGCCCAACAACTTTACGTGAGCATCAAGCGGCTGCGCCGATGCGATCGGACAAAGGCCAGCATCGCTGGACAAGGCTTTCCCTTCCGGTTGCGCTAATATCCTGTTCGCGCGCAACCCGCAGGTCAGTGAGAGGCGACGTTGAACGAGAGTTGGGACCACCTCGTCATCCTGGGGCTCGATGCGAGCAGGCTGTGGGCGGTGCCAGTGTCTGCTGCGTTACAATCCCGCTACACCGCGTTGGACGAAGCGGAATCGCTCCGTCCCGTTTCCTCTTTCATCCGCCCGAAGCCGTAAAGCCCGCAAACTGCCGCAGAAATAGCGATAATGGTGCACGTCAACGGAGACTCTGTCATGCAACTTGGAATGGTCGGACTTGGTCGCATGGGCGCCAACATGGTGGAGCGCCTCATCGCGGCAGGCCACCAACTGGTCGTTTACGATCAGAATTCTGCTGCCGTGCAAACACTGACAGCGAAGGGCGCCCAGGGCAGCACCGAACTTGCCGAATTCATACGAGCGCTGCGTCCACCGCGTGCCGTCTGGCTGATGCTTCCGGCGGGCATCGTGGACTCCTTCCTCGCGACCCTCACACCGTTGCTGTCACGCGGCGACATTGTCATTGAAGGGGGCAATTCCTACTACCACGACGATATCCGTCGGGCCGGAGAGCTGAAGGCCAGCGGCTTGCGCTATGTCGATGTCGGCGTCAGCGGCGGCGTATGGGGACGTGAGCGCGGCTATTGCATGATGATTGGCGGTGACCGCGAGCCGGTGCAGCACCTCGATCCGATCTTCAAAGCCCTGGCGCCGGGCGTTTCCGCCGCCCCCCGCTCGCCTGGCGTCACCGGAGAACCGGACACGGCGGAGCAAGGCTATTTGCATTGCGGCCCCACCGGTGCAGGGCATTTCGTCAAGATGGTGCATAACGGGATCGAATACGGCCTGATGGCGGCATATGCGGAAGGACTCAATGTCCTGCATCACGCCGATATCGGCACCCGCCAGGCCGAAACCGATGCCGAAACCACGCCGCTGCGCCACCCAGAGCATTACCGCTACAATATCGACATCGCCAAGGTCGCTGAACTGTGGCGCCGTGGCAGCGTTGTCAGCTCGTGGTTGCTCGATCTCACCGCGACGGCGCTCCACGCAAGTCCCGATCTGCAAGGATTCAGCGGCCGCGTCTCCGATTCCGGCGAGGGACGCTGGACCCTTCAGGCGGCCATCGACGAGGGCGTGCCTGCTCCGGTAATCAGTGCCGCACTGTACGGCCGCTTCGCCTCACGCGGCGAGGACGTCTTCGCGGACAAGCTGCTGTCCGCCATGCGCTTCGGCTTCGGCGGCCACGTGGAAAAGCCTGCTGAAGCCGCCTGATGACAACATACACGAACGAAGGAGCCAGCGAATGAACCCGACGCAAATGCTCCGTCAGGCCGGCCAGAGCCTGTGGCTGGACGACATCACCCGCGAATTGCTCGATAGTGGCACGTTGCAACGCTATATCGACCAGCTTTCGGTCACCGGCCTGACTTCGAATCCCTCCATCTTCGATCACGCGATCACGCATAGCGACAAATACGACGACGAAATTCGCCGCCTTACCACGCGCGGATATTCCAGCGAAGCCCTGTTCTTTGAGCTTGCGCTCGAGGATCTGGCGCGGGCGGCGGATATGTTCCTGCCCATCCACACTGCGACGGCCGGCATGGATGGCTGGGTCTCCCTGGAAGTCTCGCCATTGCTTGCCTACCAAACATCGGAGACGATCGCCGAGGCCCGCCGCCTATGGCGCCGCGCCAACAAGTCCAATCTGTTCATCAAAATTCCAGGAACCAAAGAAGGTTTGCCAGCCATTGAGGAAACGATCGCTGCGGGCGTGCCTGTCAACGTAACGCTGCTGTTTTCGCCGGCGCATTATGAAGCCGCAGCTGATGCTTACATGCGGGGCCTGGAGCGACGGGTCGCGGCCGGGCTGGCACCCGACATCCGCTCGGTCGCGTCAGTGTTCATCAGCCGCTGGGACCGGGCCGTCGTCGACAAAGTGCCCGAGGCCATGCGGAACACGCTCGGCGTGGCAATCGGCCAACTCGCCTACAAGAGCTACCGCGATCTGATTGACTCGGACCGCTGGCAGCGTCTGGCGAATTACGGTGCGATGCCGCAGCGGCTTCTGTTCGCCAGCACCAGCATGAAGGATTCGAAGGCGCCTGACGCTTTCTATGTGAATGAGCTGGCCGCGCCCAATACCGTCAACACCATGCCGGCGCCGACGCTGCAGGCCTTCGGGGATCATGGCAAGGCCGGCGATGTGCTCGACCGTAACGGTGGCAACGGCGCCGCCACGATTGCACAGCATGGCAAGGCCGGCGTCGATGTTACGGCCCTTGCGGCAAAGTTGCAGACGGATGGCGCGGAAGCCTTCGTTGAATCATGGAAGGATTTGCTGCGGGCCATCGATACCAAGAGCCGCGCACTGGGCTCGCGCAAGGACACCTGACGATGACAAAAGGTGTCGTCACGATCGGCCGCCGCCATGCGTTGGCGGCGGCCGGGGCGGCATTGATCTTGCCCGCGACCCGGACGCCGCTGCGTGCCGACACCGGTACCGATGCGGGTGCATTCGCAGCGATAAACGCACTGAATGAGGGCTTGGTCGCCGCGATGAAGGCCGGCGATAGCACGCCATTCGTTCAGCGCTATCAGACACTCGCACCGGTCATCAAGCGTGTCTTCGATCTCGACGCGATATTGGCAGCCTCGGTGGGGCTGACCTGGGCGGCGATCCCGGATTCGCAGAAAACCATGCTGGCTGCCGCGTTCCGCCGTTACACCATATCCACCTATGTCGCGAACTTCGACAGCTTCAATGGACAGCGCTTTGAAATCCTGCCGCCAGCCCGTGCCGTCGGCAACGGCGAGGTGGTGGTGCGCACGCAATTGGTGCGCCCTGACGATTCGCCGGTCGAGCTCGACTACGTCATGCGGTCTGGCCCCGATGGGTTCCAGGTGGTGGACGTGCTGACCGACGGATCGATCAGCCGTGTCGCCGTGCAGCGTTCGGATTTCCGTCAGATGCTCGAAAGCGGCGGGACGCCGGCCCTGACGGCAGGGCTCGACCTCAAGGTCGCCAACCTGGCCGGCAGCATGATGCCGGGGTGACGAGCCTGGTTACGTCACGCGCCTACGGTGTCACGGTCGGCGATGAACAACAGCTCCCCGCCAGGCTGGAGCCGCGCCGCCGGAACAGTGCTTCTGCCGGACAGGACTTCGTGCAGGATGCACCGCTTGGTGGCGCCGCTCACCAGGAACGCAATGTGTTTGCTGGCGTTGATCGCAGGATAGGTCAACGTGATCCGAGCCTCCGGTCGTCCATGCGCAACCGCCGCCACCCAGTGCGTATGTTCGTTAAGGACCGGTTCCCCCGGTAGCAGCGAAGCAATGTGTCCATCGTCGCCCAGACCCAGCAGGCACACGTCAAACAGCGGCTGCAAACGCGTTAGCCTGGCGCCGCCGTATACGCGTCGCAGCTCCGCTTCATAGCGTGCGGCGGCGTCGATCGGACTGATGTCAACGGTCGGGATCGGATGGATATTCTTTCGCGGCACGGGCGCTCTCGCGAGCATTGCCTCGCGCGCCATGCGGTAATTGCTTTCCGGATCGTCGGGCGACACAAAGCGTTCATCGCCCCAGAACCAGTGGACGCGTTGCCAGGGAAATCGACCAACCAGTCGGGGACTGGCAAGTTCGTGGTAAGTGCGTCGTGGTGTCGAGCCGCCCGATAGCGCGATGCGTACCGGCCCGGACGTTTCAAGTGCCCAGGCACAAAGCCGGTCCGCGGCGGCATGCGCCAGGCCATCAGGATCATCGACCACCGCAAGCTTGCCATAAGTGACGGCCGTATCCACGCGCGGCAATCTCCGGTCGACATGCTGCGCCGCGCTGTTCGCCGGGGCCAATCTTATCACCGTTCGATTGCTCATGGCACACCGACCTCAAGCAGATAACGCTCGACCGCCTTGGCGAAGCCCTCGTCGTTGTAGCTTTCGGTGACCGCAGTCGCCTGGGATTTGACCTCGTCACTTGCGTTGCCCATGGCAATGCTGAACCCCGATTGGCGGAACATCAGCGTGTCGTTTGGCATGTCGCCGATCGTGGCGATTTCGTCGTGCGGGATACGCAACATCTTGGCCAGCGCTGCCACAACGGCGCCCTTGTTCGCATCCGGGTTGGTGACATCGAGATAGTAGGGTTGAGAACGTTTGGCCGACGCATGGTCGCCCAATGCCGTGACCATGTCGGCCTCGCATTTCGCCACCAGCGCATGATCGTCACTGACGCCGACGATCTTCACCGCCTGGTTCAGATCCGCTTCGGCGTATTTGGCTGTGACTTTCGGCGGAAACTTCACGGTCCATGCTTCGCGCGCGACATGTGGTGCGTCTTCACGGTGGATCAGCCAATCGGTCCCGGTGTAAAGCCACGCATCCATGCCGTGGCGTTCAATGGTCGCGATTGCGAGGCGCGCGACATCCGGCGCCAGCGGGCGTGTCTCGATCACTGACAGATCGGGATGCGCGAACACACCGCCGTTGAACCCGGCGATTGGCGTATCGAGGCCGAGCGGCTCGATCAGCATCGCCATGCCGCGGGGCGGCCGGCCACTGGTGATGGCAAAACGGATATCACGATCACGCAACTTCTGTACCGCGGCTTGCGCGCGTTCGGTCAGCACCTTTTGCTCCGTCACCAATGTGCCATCGACGTCGGCGAGGAGTAGGGAAATGTGGGGCATGGAGCGTTCCTCAGGTGTGATGGCCGATTGGGCGGCAGGCACGGCTGCCGTCATCGGCAAGCAACGCGTCGACGCGGTCCGGGTTGATGCTTCCCGCGCGATAGTTCGGAAATCGGCTGCCTTGCAGGTCGCGCAGCATCTTCCGCGGTCGCTGAAAGGGCCTTTCGTATGCATCCGTTCGTGGCCGGTGTTCGGGCTAGGTCATGTAACGCTTTGATACCCTTCCGTGCGCTGGTGTAGCCGCTGCTACGGTCGGGCTATTGCCTTCTTCTATTGTCGGTTGTCTCAACAGACGGCTACGACAGCGAAGCTGCAGCAGACAGGCCTGGTGCCGAGGATGCCTGCTGGTGCCAGTCGGGTGACGCCCAAGCTCGGGACAGCGGCGGTTACGGCGTGGACACGGCAAAAAATGCGTGATCTTGTGCAAGTGTCCGGTGTGCAGGTCCAGGCAAGCTCACGCCGCCATGGATTGCATGGTGGTTCGGGAGCTGCCACGACGACAGTGCCATTCCTGATCCGCCGTTCTCGCCAGCGAAGCGGCAGGTCGATTCAGATCCGATGTAACCAAAACGAGGCTGACCACCATGAGCACAGAAAAAATGCTGGCCCAGATGTCTCGCCAGCCCGGCTTCATCGCGGCGCTCGATCAAAGCGGCGGCTCGACGCCCGGCGCGCTGCGTCAGTACGGGATTCCCGACAGCGCCTATCGCGGCGACGCGGAGATGTTCCGCCTTGTCCACGAGATGCGGGTGCGTATCATGACCGCCCCCGCTTTCACCGGCGCCCAGGTCATCGCCGCAATCCTGTTCGAGGGCACCATGGACGGGATGGTCTACGACAAGCCGGTGCCTTCGTATTTATGGAACGATCGCGGCGTGGTTCCCTTCGTGAAGGTGGATCAGGGGCTCGAGCCGGAGCAAGATGGGGTTCGCCTGATGCGCCCGATGCCGTCGCTCGATGCGACGCTGGCTCGTGCGGTCAAGCTCGGTGTATTTGGTACCAAGATGCGTTCGGTCATCAATCTGCCATCGCGGGCCGGCATTGCAGCGAACGTACGGCAGCAGTTCGAGATTGCGGAACGCATTGTCGGGCACGGCTTGATGCCGATCATCGAGCCCGAGGTGCTGCTGCAAAGTCCCGACCGATCCGCCGCGGAGGCGATTTTGCGCGAAGAACTGACCCGGCAGCTTGAAGCGATGCCGGATGGGCAGCGTGTAATGCTGAAGCTTACGATTCCGGTGGCGCCGGATTTCTATGCGTCGCTGATTGCCCACGAACGTGTCGTTCGGGTTGTCGCGCTATCCGGCGGCTATTCGCGCGCGGAGGCCTGCCAGCATTTGGCTGCCAATCACGGCATGATTGCCAGTTTTTCGCGCGCCCTTGCCGAAGGTCTCACCCACTCAATGACAGATCAGGCATTCAATGCGGCGATCGAGCAATCGATTGGTCAGATTTACAGCGCTTCCACGGTAAAGGTCTGACGCTATACATAGGCTGTCGCCGGACAGTCGCGGTCGGCTTTCGCATACCTGCTTGTCTTGGCGTCCACCATTCCAAGGATGGCCACCCCCAGTGTCGGCGGTGGGATATGTGGGATGGCGACAGCAGCGTCGTTTCGTTCGGCCCGTTCCGCCTTGTGCGGCGCAAAGGTTGCTGAAGAAGGGCGATGAGACACTTTCGATCGGAAGCCATGCACTCGACATTATGGTCGCGCTGGTCGAACGGGCGGGGAAATCGTCAGTCGGCGGGAGCTGATCGCACGTGCCTGGCCGGATATGGCCGTCGACGACGCTAATCTCCGCGTCCATAGTTCGGTGGATTCGCCGGTGGCGTTTTCTTTATCGACCTGGCACCGCTGACCGATCCCCAACTTGTATTGACGGCGCTCGGCGCTCGGGTTGGTGGCGCGTACCCAGGATCCGCTCGTCAGCCTGGTTGCATGTATTCGCGACACCAAGACCCTGCTCGTGGTCGACAATTGCGAGCATGTCATCGACGTCACGGCATCGTTGGCCGAACGCCGGATCAGCGAGGCACCAAAGGCGCACGCCGAGGACGATGAGCACCGGGTGCGCAGAGAAGCATCAACAGCAGGTTCGTTGACCAAGGTTGACTTGCCTGCCCCCGACGGGCCCACCAGCCCGACGCGCTCGCCGGGCGCGATCGTCAGGTTGATGCCATGCGGCACTGCCAGCCGGCGCACGTCGCGGTCCGGGGCGCGCAGGCGGCCATAATCGAAATACACGTCCTCGAAGCGGAGTTCGTCCCCCGCCACGACCAGCGGAACTGCATTGCGCGGGTCAGGGATCCGCCGGTGCCCAGAACCGGCGCCTACTGAACTAACCTGGCCCGTAAACGCGGCGTGGCAAAATCGAGGAGTGCCCGCAACTTGGTGGGCAAGTATCGTCCGGCTGCGTAAACCAGATGGACCGGCAACTCCGGCGGCCGGAATTCATCCAGGATCGTCACCAGCGCGCCTGTGGCGAGCGCCTCTGCCGCGAGCAGGGAGAACACCATCGCAATCCCCACGCCGGCCTCGGCGGCGTCGCGCGCTGCTTCGGCGTTGGTGACGATCAGCCGCGAGTGGATCGGGATCGTCGTTTCGGCATTGTCGTGCACGAACTTCCAAAGGGTGCCTGCAAGGAGCAATTCATCGTAGCTGATACAGTCATGTCCGGAGAGATCGTTGGGTGTCACCGGCGTGCCGTGCGCGGCGAGATACGCAGGGCTGGCGCAGATGACTTGGCGGACGGAACCGACCCGCCGTGCCATCAGGCTGCTGGACGGCAGTTCGCCGACGCGTAGCGCAAGGTCGATGTGATCCTCGAGCAGACGCTCAACCGAGACGAACGGACCGATGCTGGCCAGCCGGTCGCCCAGTACGAGACGGATGTCGATGTTGGGATAGGTCGCCAGAAACTCCCGTAAGATGGGGATCAGGTGAAGGCGTCCGACACCGACAGGGGCCGTGATGATCAGTTCACCCGCCGGCGCGGCATATTGACCCGAGGCGGCCCCTTCCACTTCGGTAAGGTCGGCGAGGATCCGTTTGCACGCCGCGACATAGGTGCTTCCCGCTTCCGTGAGCACCAGCTTGCGGCTCGATCGATCGAACAGCCTGGTCCGGAGGTGCGATTCAAGCTCCGAGACCTTGCGGCTGACTGTCGCGAGGGGGGTGTTCAGATGGCGTGCCGCGGCGGACAGGCTGCCTGCCTCGACCACCGCGACAACGACAGACATGGCTTCCAGACGGTCCACGGGCTCGCATTTCCATTCAGTGGAAGGTTGGGTCTCATTCTTTCCCATATAGGCCAAGATCTCGGAAGACCTTACCTCAGGCGAGCGAAGCGGATCGAGCAATCCAGCTCGCGTCGTTTGAGGAGGTAGCCGAGATGTCAGCGCTACACGATCCAGAAGCAGACCAGCTTTTCTTGGAGCAACCGCGTGCCCGCGCAGTACCGCGGCCAGAGCACCGGCGGGAAGAGAATGAAGGGGTGCACGCTCGGGTTCCCACCCCGGTGCGCCCGGAGCGGACTCCCCTGCCACCGCTTTTCAACGGCGGCGTCGAGCAACGCCACGGTTTCCTGCGGCGGCATCGCCTCGCTGCCGCACTGGGTGTCCCCTTGTTTCTACTAGCGGGGGCAGCCGGCGACCTCTACCTGGATTACGCCAGCCATTTCCAGACGACCGACGATGCCTTCATCGCGGCGCGCCAGTTCCCCATTGCTCCCAAGGTGTCCGGTTACCTGACCGCGGTGCCGGTCACCGACAACCAGCACGTTGCCGCCCTCCAGGTGATCGCGCGCATCGACGAACGCGACTACCGCAACGCGCTCGCCGCGGCCCGGGCGCAAGTGGCGGCGGGGCAGGCGAGCATCAAGAACATCGATGCGCAGATCGTCGTGCAGCAGGCCCAGATCAGCGCCAGCCAGGCGCAGGTCGACCAGGCGAAAGCGGCGCTGGTATTCGCGCAACAGCAGGCCCGGCGGTACCAGGAACTGGCGAAGACAGCGATTGCCGGCACCGTCCAGGACGCACAGCGCTATGCCTCGCAACTGGATCAGCAGACCGCCGCGCTGCAGGCCGCGCAGGCGAACCAGAACCTAGCGCAGCAGCAAATCGGGGTGCTGGTAGCGCAACGCGCCAGCGCGGTTGCGAACCTCGCGCAGGCCGAGGCGCAGCGCGACGAGGCGCAACTGAATCTCTCCCACACGGTTGTCACGGCGGCCGAGCCGGGGCGCGTGGTCCAGCTCAGCGCGGCAACGGGCGAATTCGCGCAGCCCGGCACGGCCCTGACGATGTTCGTGCCGGACAAGACCTGGGTTTGGGCGAATTTCAAGGAGACACAGCTCGACCACATGCGGCCGGGCGATCGGGTAACCCTCAAGATCGACGCCTATCCGGACCACACCATTTACGGCCATGTCGCGAGCGTTCAGCCCGGATCCGGCACCGCCTTCTCTTTGTTGCCGGCTGAGAACGCCACGGGCAACTACGTGAAGATCGTGCAGCGTGTGCCGGTCAAGATCGTCATGGACAATCCGCCGGCCGGTGTCGCGCTCGGCCCGGGTATGTCGGTCGTGCCGACCGTCCGGATCGATCCCAAGCCAGCGATGATCGAGCGGCTGGAGGCAGTGCTATGAGCGCCCCAACGACCCTGATGAACGCCCCCGCCGCGAACCGCGGCGCGGGCCCCAATCCGTGGCTGATCGCGGTGCTGGTGGCCCTCGCAACCTTCATGGAGGTGCTCGATACCACGATTGCCAATGTGTCGCTGCGCTACATCGCCGGCGGCCTCGGTGTCAGCCAGGACGAGGCCTCATGGGTGGTGACGACCTATCTGGTCGCCAACGCCATCATCGTCACGGCCAGTGCCTTTCTGGCCAAAATGTTTGGCCGCAAGACGTTCTTCCTGATGTCTCTGGCCCTGTTCACCGCCAGCTCGGTGCTGTGCGGCCTTGCCTGGAGCTTGCAGTCGCTGCTGATGTTCCGCCTGCTGCAAGGTTTTGCCGGCGGCGGCATGGTGCCGGTGGCGCAGTCGATCCTGGCGGACGCCTTCCCGCAGGAAAAGCGCGGCCAGGCCTTCGCGGTGTTCGGCATTGCCGTCGTGGTGGCGCCAGTGGTCGGGCCAACGCTAGGCGGCTGGCTGTCGGACAACTGGTCCTGGCACTGGTGTTTCCTGATCAACGGCCCGGTTGGTGCGGTTGCCATCGCGTTGATCGCACTGATCGTGCGCGACTCGGACGCGTCCGTGGCAGAGCACCGGAAGTGGCGCCAGCAGGGCGGGGGCTTCGATTTCGTCGGCTTCGCGCTGGTCGCGATGTTCCTTGGCGCGCTGGAGATCGTGCTCGACCGCGGCTTGGAGGACGACTGGTTCGGTTCGTCCTTCATCATCACGGCAGCGTCGGTCAGCGCAGTGGCCTTCGTGCTGATGATCCCCTGGGAGCTCCCCCGCGAAAATCCGGCCGTCGATCTTCGCATGTTGGCGACGCGCCAGTTCGGCGCCAGCTTCCTGGTGATGGGGGCGACCGGCGCCATCCTGCTGGCCACAACTCAGTTTCTGCCGCAGTTCGTGCAGCAGGATCTTGGCTATACGGCCACCTGGGCCGGCGTTCTGATCTCGCCCGGCGGTCTCGTCACGATGGCGATGATGGTCGCCGCCGGGCGGCTGGTGGGCATCATCCAGCCGAAATACCTCATCGCTGCCGGTGCCGTGATCATCGCGCTGTCGATGTATGAGCTGACCAATGTCTATGGCGATATCGGCTTCTGGTTCATGGCGCGCGCTCGGATGTTGTTTGGCGTCGGGTTTCCGCTGATCTTCGTCTCGATCACCACCGCATCCTATCAGGGTATCCGTCCCGACAAGACCGGCCAGGCCGCGGCCCTGATCAATGCCGCGCGCAATACCGGTGGATCGATTGGCGTGTCGCTCGTGTCCAACGTGTTGTGGGATCGCCAGCAGTTGCATCAGGCTCGGCTGGTGGAGCATGCGGTTCCGTCGAGTGTTCCGTTCCAGGACACGCTGCACCAGATGACCGGCTTTTTCGCCGGTCAGGGCAGCTTGCCGGAGCAGGCGCAGCAGCAGGCCATCGGCTGGATCGGACAGCAGGTGCAACTGCAGGCGTCGTTCCTGGCCTATATGGACGCGTTCTGGGTGCTGGCACTGGCCGCGCTCGCAGCCGTGCCGCTGGGGCTCGCGCTACGGAAGGTGACACTTGGACGTGCCGCCGCGGCTGGTCACTGATGAGTGCGCCGGGCGGTCTGGCCTCGGCAGCAATGCACAGCACGGACTGCATTGCTGCCGTGTCCCTACTTCGCCCCCGCCATCTCCGACACAAACCCGCCCGACTGCCGCTGCCACAGGCGCGCATAGACCCCGCCGGCCGCGAGCAATTCGCGGTGCGTTCCCATCTCGACGATGCGCCCGCGATCCAGCACGACCAGGCGGTCCATCCGCGCGATCGTGGACAGCCGGTGGGCGATCGCAATCACCGTGCGCCCTTCCATCAGCGCGTCCAGTTGCTCCTGAATTGCTGCCTCTACTTCCGAATCGAGCGCTGACGTCGCTTCGTCCAGCACCAGGATCGGCGCATCCTTCAAAATCACCCGTGCCAGCGCCACACGTTGCCGCTGCCCGCCCGACAGTTTTACACCGCGCTCGCCCACATGCGCGTCGTAGCCGTGACGGCCATGCCAATCCTCGAGGCCCAAGATGAACTCCTCCGCCTCCGCCCGGCGGGCGGCATCGACGATCATCGGCTCGGTCGCTTCTGGCCGGCCGTAGCGGATGTTGTCGCGGATCGAGCGGTGCAGCAGCGACGTGTCCTGCGTCACCATGGCGATCTGCCCGCGCAGGCTTTCCTGCGTCACGCCGGCGATGTCCTGCCCGTCGATCAGGATTCTGCCCCGCTCCGGGTCGTAGAAATGCAGCAGCAGGTTCACCAGCGTGGACTTGCCTGCCCCTGATGGCCCCACCAGCCCGACGCGCTCGCCAGGCGCGATGGTGAGGTTGATGCCGTGCAGCACCGCCATCCGCCGTGCATCGCGATCTGGCGCGCGCAGGCGGCCATAGTCGAAATGCACATCCTCGAAGCGAATTTCGCCGCCGGTCACCCGAAGCGGCACCGCGTCGGGTGGATCGGGCATCTGCCGCCGCACTGCGATCGAGCGCATGCCGTCCTGCACCGTGCCGATATTCTCGAAGATCGCGGTGACGTTGCGGGCGACCCAGCCGGCCATGTTGGTCAACTGCCACGCCAGCGGCAGCGCCGTCGCCACGGCGCCCACGGCGATGGCGCCGCGGCCCCACTGCCAGATCGCCACGGTCGCCATGGTGACGAGCAGCGTCGCGTTCATCAGGGCCAGAGCGATGATGTAGCCGGTGATCATCCGCGTCTGGTCGCGAAAGGCAAAGGTGTGGTCGTCCACCGCTTCGCGCACCCACGCGTCCTCATCGCGCGCGCGGGCGAACAATTTGACCGTCAGGATGTTGGTGTAGCTGTCCACCACGCGGCCGGTAAGCTGCGATCGCATCTCCGAGACCCGGCGTGAGCGTTCGCGCAGCCGCGGCACGACGTATACCAGCATCACGGCGAAGACGCTGAACCACACCAGGATGGGGGGCGTGAGCCGCCAGTCGATCGAGAACAATAAACCCAGCGCGCTGGTGCCGTAGACGATGATGTACCAAGCGGAATCGAAAGTCATGACGACGCTTTCGCGCAGCGCCGGACCGGTCTGGATGACGCGGTTGGCGATGCGGCCGGCGAAGTCGTTCTGAAAGAACGTCCAGCTCTGGCGCACAACATGCCAGTGGTTTTGCCAGCGGATCATGTTCGACAGGCCGGGATTCACGATCTGGTTGATCACCACAACGTAGCTGACGTACGCCAGCGGACGCGCCACCAGCAGCACGCCGGCCATGACGGCGAATTGCAGCCATGCATCGTGCAGCAGCGTCTGTGGCGTGTGGCTGGTGACCAGCGAGACCGTCCGGCCGATGAAGACTGGTACGGTTGCGTCCAGGATCGCGATGATCCCGCCGCCAAGAATCATCGCGACGACAAGCCAACGCTCTTGGCGGATAAAGTGCCAGTAGAAGCGCAACAGCCCGGCGCCGTGCGCGTCCCGCATCTCTCCCTGCGGCGTCGGGCCGGAGGGAGGATCGGGGGTTGGCGGCTCTTCCGGCGGACGAGCCGTCGGGTCGAGCAGGGATTCGGCAAAGCGGAGCATCGGCGAGCGGTGAACCTATGCGCGCCGTCCGTCAATCATGCTCCTGCGGCATTCGTATCGGGCGGCACCAGCCGGCCGCGTGGATTACGCCCAGTGGCCGCCAACCCAGTAGCCGTTTTCCCAATGCGGCGGCACCCAGACGCGCTGTGGCGCGGGCGGCGGGTAATAGGCGACCGGCGGCGGTGCGTAATACGCTGGCGGTGGCACATAGACCGGCGCCGGAGCCACCACGATCGGCGGCAACCCGATGCTGATACCGATACCGGGGCCGCGCCACCAGGCGTTCGCCTGGCCAGGCATCGCCGCGACGCCGATTGCGGCGAGGCCGGCGACGGCACCGATAGCGGCAAGACGCTTGGCAATGATCATGGAGAACCTCCAGTTCGGCAATTGATTGCTGTAGGTGAAGCTAGGATAGGCATGTTTCCGGCGTGTATCCTGATTGTAAGTCGGCTGTGCAGATGCTGCGCACCGTTTGGTGCCAGGGACGCTGTGCAAGCGGCTACAGGCCTCATCATCGCAACAGCGTATCAAGATGATGCCGTGACAAGGCCAGCCGAGCGAACGTGATCCATCACAATTCCGCAAACGGGAATATCGCCTACACGAAGTTGACCGTTGGCGCAGACATAGAACGATCACGACGCTTGCAACCGAGACGGCTGGCATGTCTCTAATCTGCGCTACCGATGAGCATGAACCAGAGCACAGAAGCCGCGTGGTTGCAGACAGGCCTGCGCGGCGGCATCCTTCATCTCCAGCGGCTCGCGACCCAGCGCGGCTTCGCCTGGAACGTCTCCGTGATGCTTGCCGGAACGGTGGCGGGCCAGGCCGTGAGCCTGCTGCTGTCGCCGCTGTTGACGCGGCTCTACGGCCCGAGTGAGTTCGGCTATCTCAGCGTTTACAGTGCCGTGCTTGGGATTTTCGGAACAGTCGCGAGTCTGGGGCTGGACATGGCGATTCCGATCTGCTTGGCGGAAAGCGATTGCGCGAATCTGCTGGCGTTGAACGGTTTGGCGTTGCTCGCCACCACCGGACTGGTTGCGTTATTCGCGGGTCTGATCTCCACACACGTGCTGTCCATGCTGTGGGTCGCTTCCCTGGCGGGCGACCGCTGGTTGCTGCCGATCGGCTTCGCCTGTCTTGGTGGCTACTACATTATGGTCTCGGTCGCGACGCGCAGCGGTGCGTTCTCAGAAATCGCGCGTACCCGTATCTCGCAAGGCGTCAGCGGACCGGTGTCGCAGATCGTACTGGCTCTGATCGGCTTCGGGACACCCGGCCTGGCGCTTGGGTACGTCATTGGTCAGTCCAGCGGCACATTTCTGTTGCTTGACCGGATGGTGCTGCGCCAGCGTGCCTGGCTGCGCGGCATTACCTGGCGCGGGATCCTCGACATGGCTCGCCGCTATGCCGGCTTTCCGCTGCTCGCCTGCTGGTCCCGCATGCTGGACAACGCCGGGGCCGGCACCATTCTGTTCGTACTCTTCACCGCCTGTTATTCCAGCAAGGTCGCCGGCTTTATGTTCCTGTCGGAGCGGGTGGTGGCGCGGCCATTGCTGATCCTCAGCACATCCTTGCTTCAGGTCTTCACCGGCGAGGCGGGACGGGCGATTTCGCAAGACCCCGTATTGCTCCGCCGCCGATTCTACCAGGTTGTGCCGCTGCAATTCCTGCTGGTGGCCGGCTGGATCGTGATCGCGAACCTGATTGCCGCCTGGGCCTTTCCGGTGCTCTTTGGCGAGCGCTGGGCCGATGCGGTGCCGTACCTGCGCGCGCTCAGCCTGTCATATCTGATGCTGTCCGTGCTGCACCCGGTTTCCACCACGATGCAAATGCTGGAACACCAGGTGACGCCGGCGGTGTGGCAAGTATGGCGGCTGGTCGTTCTGGTCGGCGCAGTCTTGGTGGCGCGCGCTCTCGGCGTATCGGCCGCGAAAGCGCTGTGGATTTGCTCCGGCGTGCAGGCGGTCTGCTGTCTGGTACTGCTGGGATTGATGGCGGCGTCGATCGAACATGTCGTGAGGCGCTGGGGCGCGCGGACGAATTAGGACGGCTGCACGCCACAGAGCTCAGTCATCCATCGTCCCCGATTGGCCCCGAGCGGTAATCGAGGAGCCGGGGGCAGATCTATTTCGGCACGATGTGCTGATCGCCACCTGCCGAGCCCGGCGGCGGAATCACCGGCATCGTTCCTTGTCCGTGCGGCGGCTGCTTGACCATGCCCGGATCCACCGCGTGCGGCGGCTGCAATGTGCCCTCACGCCGCGCCAGCTTGTCGCTAAAGGTGTTGTGGTTGTCGCCGCCGAGCATATCCCTGCTGGGTGGCGCAATTTTCTCGGGCGGCGGTGACGGCGCGCTGGGCGGAGCCGTCGGCGGAGTCGTCACGCCTGGCGGCGCCGGCTGGGGGTTCTGCGCCCACGCGGGTACTGCCGTCAACGCGACGCCAAGGGAAAGCAATATGGCGAGACTGCGTGTCATGGTCCCTTCTCCTTCGAAAGATTGGGGACGGTCGGGGCGGACGCCAACGTGGCGCCCTCCAGGTTTCTTAACGCAGTGCAGTGCCCGGCGTTCCTTCGCCTTTGGTCTGTGAACTGGCGCCATAGGCGCCGATCACGCCTTCTACCGGATCGAAGAATCCGGCGATTGCTTGCTCCAGCCCGGCGCGCGGAACATGCGGCGCTCCGTTACTGAACGCGAGCGGATGCTCCTGCACCTCATGCAGTGCGAGAACGCGGCGAGTCGCGACCCAACGTGGCGGATCGTCGCTGTGCAGCGCGAGATGCGTGACCAAGTGCCGCAGCACCGTCTCCAGCGCGGCGAGGCGCGCCGAGAGATCCTCGGTCTCTGTCATCCAAGTCTCCATCTTGTCGGGTGTGGCGTGGACTCTAGCAGCATCGGCCAGAGGCGGCGACGGTCAATCGCCAGCGGTCGAGGCATCGTGAGACGAATTATCAAAAGAATAAGGGAAATATCTCATAATTTTCATAAGGTCTACGGTGCGTCAATGGCGGTGTCGGCTGTGTCTTCTGTCGTCCAGTCCGGCCAGCGCGCATCGCGCGCATCGATCAGGGCTGGCGTGGCTGGCCAGTCGATCGCAACGGCAGGGTCGTTCCAGCGGAGGCCGCGGACGTGGCCGGATTCGTATGGCGGGCTGATCTGGTAGAGAATGTCGGTGTCTGACTGCAATGTCAGAAAGCCATGCGCGCAGCTGGGCGGGATGAACACGGCATTCATTGCTTCGGCATCGAGCAATACCGAGATCCATTTCATGTAGCAGTGACTGTCTCGGCGCAGATCGATCACAACGTCGTAGGCCCGTCCGCGCACCGCACGCACCAGCTTCGTCTCGCCCTGTGGTTCTAGCTGCACGTGCAGGCCACGTAGTGTGCGGCTGAACGGATTGCGCGATTGGCTGATCTGGAATGGATGCGGAAGACGGATGCCGGCGGCGGTAAATTCCTCAGGGCAATAGAGCCGCGAGAATAGTCCGCGGTCGTCACGAAATGGCGTAGGTTCGATGTGAAACACGCCGGGGAGCGTGGTGGGAGAGATGTGCATCGTCGGCGTCAACGTTTCGTTCATTTCAGTCCGTGGCCGGGCACCGCGGAAAGGAAGAGAGGAAGCCGTTTGTGTCATGGCAATTGGGCCAACGCGCAATGGTCGGTCTCGTATCCAGAACCAGAGAAGCGCGACACGGCCCGCGCCAGGTTATTGCGAGGGAGTGAAGCGGCAAAGCAAACCCGGCCGTGCAGCCGCAGGAACCGCCGATGCACTTTTCCGCAGGAGATTGCTTGGTAGCTTCGCTCCTCGCAATAGCATGGGGCACATGACTTGCGCTCCTCCGATATTGGGTATTAAAGCATCCGTGCTTCCGGCATGGCGACCCAAAGTTTTGTGCCGGAAGCGCGCAATGGCTTGAGTTCGGCGGCAACTTCCTCGGCAATATTCCAGGGCAGCACCACCACGTCGTCGGGTTGGGCATCAGCCAGTTCGTCGGGCGAGACCACGGGAATATGGCTGCCCGGCAGCAGCTTGCCCTGTTTCGCCGGATTGCGGTCGGCGACACAGATCATGTCATCGGCGGTGATGCCACAGAAATTCAGGAACGTATTGCCTTTCGCTGCGGCGCCATAGCCAGCCAGGCGACGGCCCTGCGCATGTTCCGCCGCGACGAACCTGCGAAAGCCATCGCGGATGCGTGCCACTTTGGGGGAGAAGCTGTCGTACGTTTCGGGACGGTGCAGCCCCGCCGCTTTTTCCTGTGTGCGTACCGCATCCAACCCGGGACACGGCGCGTGGTGCGCGCCCAGGTGGCAAGCAAACACACGGAGCGACCCGCCATGTGTCGGCGGGCATTCTACATCGAACACGCGGAGTCCGACCTCTTCCAACACAGGTTCTACGACGAGCAGCGACAGATACGAAAAATGCTCGTGGTAGATCGTGTCGAACTGCACTTGCTCCAGAAGGCGGAGCAAATGGGGAAATTCGAAGGTCACGACGCCGTTTGGCGCCAGCATGTCGGCAAACCCAGCTACGAAGTCAGGTAAATCGGGCACGTGCGCCAATACATTGTTGGCGGTCATCAGATCGGCGCGGCCGTATCGCGCAACCAGGGCCGGTGCGGTGTCGGCGCCGAAGAACTTTTCTTCGGTACGCACGCCGATGCGCCGTGCGGCCGATGCGACATTGGCGGCTGGCTCGATGCCGAGAACCGGGACCCCGGCTGCCCTGAAATGCTGCAACAGATAGCCGTCGTTTGATGCCACTTCGGCGACCAGCGAATCCGCAGCCAAACCGAAACGTTCTATCATCGCCTGCGCGTAGCGGCCTGCGTGCGCCACCCAGCTTACCGAGAATGACGAAAAGTACGCGTAGTCGGCGGCAAAGATCGCGTCAGGCGGGATTGTTTCAGTCACCTGCACCAGCAGGCAGCGATCGCAGACCATGACCCGCAGCAGGTATGGCTGGTCAATGCCTCGCGCGGCTTCATCGCGCGTGACGTAGCAGTTGGCCAGTGGCGTTTCGCCGAGGTCGATCAGGTCGCGATGCATTACCGCACCGCACAGGCGGCAGGTGGGGTCGGTCATGACAACGTCTCGTATCCGGTGATTTGCCGGGACGTAACCGTGCGCATGTCGGCGCCTTGCGCCCATGCGCGGTACCAGGCGGCGGTCGCGTCAATCATAAGGCGGCCCGGCAGGCGGTCGGACCAGCCCAAAGTGCGGCGCGCAAGAGTGGAATCCAGCGCCAGCGCATGGGTTTCCACAACCTGCGGAGATGGCACGTAATCGCATCCCTGGTGCGCCCCCAGCGCTTCCAGCATCGCGCTGGCGATTTCGCCCACGCTTGGTCCCTGCGGCGAACGTGGTCCAAAATTCATGGTGCGCGGCAGGGTCGGATCGATCGTCAGCGCTGCCAGATAGGTGAGATAGCCGCAGAGGCAGTCCAGCACGTGTTGCCAGGGCCGGCTCGCGTCGGGATTCCGCAGCGTCAGGGTTTGCCCGCTCAACGCCGCGTTCACCGCATCGGGCACCAGGCGGCCGGGAGAAAAATCGCCGCCGCCGATGACGTTGCCGGCGCGGGCCGTGGCGACGGCGACGCCCTGCGGCGCGAGGAAACTTTGCGCCATGGCCGTCGTGGCAAGTTCACAGGCGGCTTTCGACGCAGAATAGGGATCGCGTCCACCAAGGCGGTCTTGCTCGGCGTGGGCGCGCCCGTCGTGGTCGTCGGCATAGACCTTGTCGGTGGTCACGACGAGAACGGAGCGCAGAGTGGGTATGGTACGCAGCGCGTTCAACAGATTCACGGTGCCAAGCACGTTGATGGCGAAGCTCTCGGCCGGTTCGAGCACTGAACGGTGCACCGAGGTCTGGGCGGTCAGATGCAGCACCAGTTCCGGCTGGGTGTCTTCCACCGCGGCGGCAATAGCGGCGGCATCGCGCAGATCGATGAAATGCGACGATACCTGGCCATCCAGGCGCAGCAGGCGAAACAGGGACTGGTCACAAGGCCGCAGCGCGATGCCGGTCACCTTGGCGCCGAGCTGGTGCAGCCACAGGGCTATCCAGGAACCTTTGAAACCGGTGTGGCCAGTTACCAGCACGCGCCGTGCGCGCCAGAAATCCGGTTCGGGATGGGGGACTGGCATGGCTCAATCGCGCCAGATTTTCCAAGGGGCGTTGCCGGAACTCCACATCGCTTCCAGCGTCGTCTTGTCGCGCAGCGTGTCCATGGGCTGCCAGAAGCCGGTATGGCGGAATGCGCGCAATTCACCATCGCGCGTCAGGCTTTCCAGGGGGGCCGTCTCCCACGGCGTCTCGTCGCCTTCGATGCGGTCGAGAACTGCGGGGTGCAGGACGAAAAACCCGCCATTGATCACCGCGTTGTCGCCCGGCGGCTTTTCCGTGAAGCTCTGCACCCGGTCGTGCTGCACCATCAGGGCACCGTAACGACCGGGAGGTGTCACCGCGGTGACAGTGGCCAGGCGGCCGTGCCTGAGGTGGAATTGCACCAGGCTGGTGATGTCGATGTCGGCGACGCCGTCGCCGTAGGTCATGCAGAAGCATTCGTGGGGATCGAGGAAGCGCGCGACACGCTTGATGCGCCCGCCGGTCATGGTGGCGGGACCGGTGTCAACCAGCGTGACGCGCCAGGGTTCGGCGTAGTTCTTGTGGTAGATGACTTCGCCCGAGCGCTCGTCGATCGTCACGTCGGACGCGTAGAGCATGTAATTGGCGAAATACTCCTTGATCATATGGCCGCGGTAGCCGAGGCAGATCACGAAATCTGTCAGGCCGTGGGCCGTGTAGATGTTCATGATGTGCCAGAGCAGGGGCTTGCCGCCGATCTCGATCATGGGCTTGGGGCGCAGGTGGGACTCTTCCGAGATCCGCGTGCCCAGCCCGCCGGCAAGGATGACCGTCTTCATGCGACCCGCCGCAAGAAGGCGTTTGGCCAGTAGGTAACGCGCTGGCGCACCTTGCCTTCGTTGAAAGGAAATGCTGGTTCTTCCGCGACGAATTCCGGGTGGCGGGCCAGGAATGCGTCGATCGCGCCGAGCGGATTGTTCCAGTGCCAGTCGGGTGCGGTGCGTGGCGCGCCCGCGACCTGCTTCATGATGCCGTCGCACGCGACGATGTAGCTGCCGGGCGCGACGAACGGCGCATAGGCGTCCAGTTCGGCTTCCACATGCGGACGGCTGTGGTTGGAATCGAGGATCACCAGGGCTCGCTCCTCTCGGGTGAGGGTGGCGCGCACGGCCGCGATAGTGCCTGGATCGACGGAGCCGCCTTCGATCAGCGTGATGAACCGCGCCAAAGAATGTGCTTCGATGGCCGCGCGGTTATGCGGGCGAATTTCGATATCGACGCCGATTGCTCTCCCATGGCCCATCGCCGCAAACAGGCTGGCGTAGAAGATCAGCGAACCACCGTGGGCCACGCCGGTTTCGACGATCACATCCGGGCGGATGCGCCAAATGAGCTCCTGGATGCGGATCATGTCTTCCGGCAACTGGATAATGGGGCGGCCCATCCACGTGAAGCCGTAGACGTATTTCACGTCCCAGCCGCAGCGCAGCCAGGCGGCGGACACCGCTTCGAATGCTTCTGGCGTATCCAGGGCATGTTCTCGGGCCGGCGCGCCGGACGCGTCGTACAGAATTACCCGGCCACCGCGCTCATCGATGGTGAGCATTGGACCTCCTGTCCATCTGTCACCAGTGTCGCGAACTGGTCTGAAAAATTACTTAACGTCGCGCCGAATTCTGTGGTGATGCGGGCGACGTTGATCGGCGGAAACCGCAGGGTAGGGGCGTTCGGTGCGAAGGCCACATGCCAGCCGGTATGGCTGCGCAGCAACCGCACGATCGCGGCGTGGGTGGTGTTTGCCCCGGAGGCGAGATTGTAGATGCGGTGCTTCCCGTCCATGGCAATTAGCGGCAGCAGGCGTGTGACCTCGTCCAGGCTGACATAGTCCTTGCACGATTGCGGCGACTGGCGAAGCAACACGCTCCCGGTACTGCGGCCCTCCTGCAAAAGGGCGCCGAGAAATGTTTCGGTTGGCAGGGACGGGCCAAGAATGTTCGACACGCGAACCACACGGACGGTCGGGCGCGGATCGGCAACGCACAGGGCCTCGCCGGCCAGTTTTGTCAGGTTGTAGAGATCGGACGGGTCGGCCGGGGCGCAGGGTAGGGCCGAGTCTTCCTGCGTTGCATCAGCGCGGGCGTAGACGCGGGTGGATGACAGGAACAGGAAGGATTCGAATTCGAGGCGCGCCAGGCAGCGGGAGGTGACGCCGACATGTGCCTCGGCCGTGTCATGCGGGCGGGTGCGGAAGTCACCCGTGAGGCCGATGCAGTCGATAATGTGTCCGGCGGGGCGGCGGGCTTCCATTAGTGTTGGCAGAGCTGCACGGGTTACCGCGTGCACCGAGTATCCGTTGCGTTCCAGTGCTGCGACCAGGGCACCGCCGAGATAGCCCGCTGCGCCGAGCACGGTGAAAACAGGCTCGGTCATGATCATCCACCCTGAGTCACGGGCCCGCCTGCCCAGATATCGCCGGAGGTGACGGTGGTTGTCCGCGCCATCCCCGCGCGGTAGCTGGCACGCCGAAAGCGATGCAGAGGGGTGGAAGAACGCCGCGCACCAGCGATGCCGCCCCGATCACGCTGCCGGTGCCGATCTGCGCACCGTCCACCAGCACGGTGTTGGCGCCGATCCATACGTCGTCGCCAATGACGATGCCGCCGCGGCTGGGCTGGAAGCCTTGATCGCGGATAGGGCGGCCGGGATCGCCGAAGGCATGGTTGGTGGGCGCGAAGGTGCAGTTCGCCGCCACCAGTACGTTGCGCCCGATACGGATGCCGTGGCCGGTGTAAAGGACGCAGCCGGCGTTGATGAAACTGCCGCGGCCGATCACCACGTCGCCTTTGCCACCCGCCGGTTTGATCTTGACGAAGGCATCGATCGTCACGTCGTCCTCGATGACGATGAGGCTGCCGCGCTGCGAATCCTCGATATCGGCGAGGTGGGAGATGCGCGCGGACAACGCGATCTGCAACATGGTCCGCTGACCTATTCTGCCGCCATTTCGAGATCGGGCACTGCTGATGCGGCGTTCCAAAGGGCGCGGCATGCCGTTTCGACCGCTTGCGCCAGACCCGTGGCATCGAGCAATGGCGATGCGGCGAGCCGGGGTCGCAGTTCGCCGCGCAGTTCCGCAAGCGCGTCGATGTTCGAAGCCGCCGATACGGCCCGCGCGACATAGGCATCCACGTCCTCGGTCACCCAGTCGTCGAGCCCTGCTGCGTGCAGGATCGATGCACCGAAACGTCCCACGGTCGGCCTCCCTGCCAGCGTAACAACCGGCACGCCCAGCCAGAGTGCCTCAATCGTCGTGGTGCCGGCATTGTGCGGGAATGGGTCCAGCGCGATGTCGATCGCGCCATAGGCGGCCCAGGTGCGCGGCTGTGGTGCGCTTGCCACCATCAGCAGCCGGTCGTTCGCGGTGCCGTACGCGGCAAATCGCGCTGCGAACAAATCTCGGAACGCCGCCTCGGCGAAGTTCCGACTATTCAGGACCAGCCGGCTGCCGGGCACCCCAGCGAGGATGCGCGACCATGCGGCCACCACATGTTCGTTCAGGCGCTCGGGACGGCCGAAATAGCCGAACGTGAGGGTGCCGGCGGCGGCGGCCGGCGCAGGCGCGACCGAGGGCATGTCAGCGGGCGGGCGATAGGCCAAAGGAATGCGTGGCAGCCGTATCAGGTGCTCGCTGAACAACGCGTCGGCTTCGGGCGGGGCCAGCACATCATCGGCAAGGAATGCATCCATCGCTGACATGCCCGACGTGTAGCCGTGGCCGAGAATATACTCGATCTGCACCGGCGCCGGCTTGCGCGCGAAGACCAAGAGGCGGTTTGCCGCCGTGTGGCCTGCAAGGTCGATCAGTACATCAATCCTGTCCGCGCGGATAATGGCTGCCATCGCGTCGTCACTGATGCCGGATGTCGGCCGCCACTGGTCGGCGAGCTGCCGGAAACGCGCCGTGGTATCATCCGCCACGGCGACTTCGGCGTAGCAGAAGACTTCCACCTGCCTGCGGTCGTGCGCCGCGAGCAGAGGTTCGGCGAACAGCGCCACGGCGTGGTGGCGGAAATCCGGCGATACGTAGCCCAGCCGCAAGCGCCGTCCGGGCATGCGGTCGGCCGGGATCGGCGGCACCGCCTGCGCCAGCTTCTGCGCATGTTGCGCGTCCCAGCTGCGGTACTCAGCGTAGATCGCCTCGGGCGTGAGATCGTCACGGTAGTTCAGCGCGAACAACAGATTGCCGTGGCCGGAGGCATAGTCGGGGCGCAACGTTAGCGCCTGACGATAACATTTCTCGGTTTCGGCGTGGCGTCCCTGCATCTGCAACGCCACGGCCAGGTTGGAGAGACAGCGCGCCTTGTCGGGCAGCGCTGGCAGCGCGGCACGGTGATGACGCTCTCCCTCGACCGGCCTGCCGCTTTGCGACAGCAGGGCGCCGAGCGTCTCGTGTGCTTCAGGATCGTTCGGCGCCAAGGCCAGTGCCTGTCGCAAATGTGTTTCCGCGTCCGCAGCATTGTTCCGTGCCAGCAACGCGAGCGCCAGGCTGCGGCGCAGCCATGCCAGATGCGGCGCTTGCTCGACCGCGCGGATCAGCACGGATTCCGCCTCGGCGGCGCGGCCCAGGTCCATCAGCGTGTTGCCGAGATTGCCCATGGCTGTCACTAACCCCGGGTCAAGCGCCAACGCCCGCCGTAACGTTTGCTCCGCGGCGGCGGAGTCTCCCTGGGCGCGCTGCATCACGCCCAGATCGGAGAGAATGTCGGCCCGTACGGGTGCGCGTGCCAACAGTGCCGTCGCGGCGGCGGGGTCACCGGCCTCGTAGGCGCAGGCGCCAAGTACGTGCAGCGCATCGGCATGGCTCGGGTCGCGGGTAAGCAAGCGGCGGGCAAAAGCCTGCGCGCCGACAAAGTCGCCGGAGGTATAGAGGCGGTGGAGGTACGGCACCGCACCTTCCCGCCACTCGTCCCACAGCGCGCGATAGGCCGCCTCCACCGATCGGGCGAGGCCAACCGCATCCAGTAGTGGCGATGCTGCCATGCGCGGTCGCAGCGCCAGGCGCAATTCAGCCAGGGATTCGAGGTTCGACGCCGCAGCCACTGCGCGGGCGACGTAGGAGTCCACGGTGTCGGTGACCCAGTCGTCCAGGTTGACTGCGTGCAGGATTGCGGCGCCGAAGCGTCCGACGGTTGGCCGCCCGGCCAGCGTGAGGACGGGAACGCCCTGCCAGAGCGCCTCGATCGTCGTGGTGCCGGCGTTGTGCGGGAACGGATCCAGCGCGATGTCGATCGCGCCGTAGGCCTCCCAGGTGCATGGCTGCGGTGTCGTGCAGATCATATGCACCCGGTCGGCGCCGATGCCGTGGGCGGCGAAGCGCGCCGACCAGTCCTCTCGTCCAGCCGGTTCGGCGAACGGCGTACTGTTCAGGATCAGCCGCGAGCCGGGGATGGCATGCAGGGTGCGGCACCAGGTGGCGATCACGCCGTCGTTCAGGCGTACGGTGCGGCCGAAATAACCGAAGGTGATGCAGCCGGCGCTAGAGGCGGGGAGGGGGACGACCGGCGGCATGCCTTCCGGCGGGCGGTAGGCTAGCGGGATACGGGGCAATCTCAGAAGTTGTTCGGAAAAGACGACTTCGGCGCCGGGGGGGGCGAGCAAGTCGTCGGCCAGGAAAGCGTCGATCGCGGAAAGGCCCGAGGTGCAACCGTGGCCGATCATGTAGGCCACCTGCACGGGGGCGGGCTTGCGCGCGAACACCAGCAGGCGGTTGCCGGCGGTGTGGCCCGCGAGTTCTACCAAGACATCAATGCTGTCCTGGCGGATTTGCTCGGCCACCGCGGTGTCGCTGCGCCCGACCGTAGAGCGCCAATGGTCAGCCAGCGCACGGAAGCGTTGGGTGGTGGCGTCCTCGACCGGTACCTCGGCGTAGCAAAAGATTTCGACTTGGCTGCGGTCGTGCGCGGCGAGCAGGGGTTCGGCGAACAAGGCGACGGCGTGGGTGCGGAAATCGGGCGAGACATAACCGACCCGCAGGCGCCTTCCAGGCGTCTGGTCGAGCATTGCATAGGTTGGGGACGCCGGTGCAAGCGGGCGGCCGTGGCGGGCGTCCCATTCCCGGTACTCGGCGTAGATGGCTTCCGGCGACAGATCGTCGCGGTAGTTCAGGCAGAACAGGATATTACTGTGCGGCAGAGCGAAGTCCGGGCGCAGGCGGAGCGCCTCGCGCAGAGCGGTTTCAGCTTCCCGCAGGCGGCTCTGGCGCATCAGCGCCCCGCCCAGATTGTTGTGTGCGTTGGCGTTGTTGGGATCGTGCCGGATGGCGGTGCGGGCTGCTTGCTCCGCCTCCTGCGCCCGGCCGTTCAACGAGAGCACCCAGGCGAGGTTGGACCAGCCGTCGGCGAAGTCCGGCGCGAGTTTCAGGGCGGCCTGATAGCAGGCGATGCTTTCGTCGTAGCGGCCTGCATCGCGCAGGATGTTGCCGAGGTTGTTGTGGGTCTCCGGGCGGTGCGGTGCCAGCGCAAGGGCGGCGCGGGCGGCTTGTTCCGCTGCATCCAGTTTCCCGAGACAGCGCAGGACGGCGGCGTGATTGGCGTATTGCTCCGGGTCATCCGGGGCGGTGGCGATGGCGATGCGGAGGTAGCGATCGGCATCGTCATAGCGGGACTCGCGATGCGCGATCAGGGCGGCGACGTGCGCGGCGGTGGCGGCGTTGGGGTTGGCCGCGAGCATCTCTTCCGCGAGCTTCCTGGCGGCGACGAGGTCACCGGAGGCGTAGGCCCGCCGGAGGTGGGCATCCAGCGCGGTGATGCTGGAGGTTTCGGTTGGTTCCGACGCCGAGGGTTCGATTTCTTGGTTATCGCCAGGATTGACCTGGGCATCAGCGCAGGGCTGATCGGGAGGTCGTGAAGCCTCTCGTCCCGCCAGCGACTCCGGAGAAGCCGGCATGTCGACATCAGTCGGCGCATCCGCAGCCTGCGGGGCGGATGATTGGGTCGAGCCCAGCCAAGGCGGGATATCGAGGGGTGCGCCGACGCACCACTCCTTCCACAATTCGCGCACGACTTGCTCTACGCACCGTGCCAAGCCGTCTGCATCGAGCAATGGCGATGCCTGCAGCCGCGTCCGCATGCCGGCACGCAGCGCCGCCAGCTCCTCGAGATTGGTTGCGGCAGTCAGGGCCCGAGCGACATAACCGTCCGGCGTGTCCGTCACCCAATCGTCCAACCCCACCGCATGGAGGATTGCGGCGCCGAAGCGTCCGACCGTTGGCCGCCCGGTGAGCGTGACAACCGGTACTCCTTGCCATAACGCCTCGATCGTGGTGGTGCCGGCGTTGTGGGGGAAAGGGTCGAACGCAATGTCGATCCGGTTATAGGCCGCCCATGTGGTTGGCTGCGGCGCCGTGTAGATCAGGTCCAACCGGTCCGCCTCGATCTCGTGCGCGGCGAAGCGTTGCACGAACAATTCCCTGAATGTACGTTCCTGGAAGGACCGGTTGTTCAGCACCAACCGCGACCCTGGAATTGCATGCAAAATTCGGGACCACGTGGCGATCACGCCAGGATTCAGCCGTTCCGGACGGCCGAAGTAGCCGAATGTAACGGCGCCGTTGGCGATAGCGGGCAGAGGCGCCACAGGCGGCATCTCAGCGGGCGGCTGATAGACGAATGGCAGGCGCGGCAGGCGGATAACGCGTTCGGAAAACAGGGGGGCGGGGCCGGGAGGCGCCAGGAAGTCGTCGGCCAGGAAAGCGTTCATCGCGGACAGGCCTGAGCTGTAGCCGTGCCCGAGCAAGTAGGCGATCTGCACCGGTGCCGGGCGGCGCGCGAAAACCAGCAGGCGATTGCCAGCGGTGTGGCCTGCCATATCCACCAGCACATCGATCTGATCGGCGCGGATTTGTGCGGCCAACTCGTCGTCCGACATGCCGACGGTGGAACGCCACGTGTCAGCCAGGCCGCGGAACCGCGTCGTGACCGCATCTTCGACCGGCACTTCGGCGTAGCAGAATACTTCGACCCGTGTTCGATCGAGCGCAGCCAGCAGCGGTTCGGCGAAAAGCGCCGCAGCGTGTTGGCGGAAATCGGCGGAGACGAAGCCAACCCGCAGGCGCCGTTCCAGCGTGCGGTCGAGTTCGAACGGGATGTCCTGCGTCAGAGCCCGCGCATGGCGTTCGTCCCATGCCCGGTATTCAGCGAAGATTTGCTCTGCCGAAAGGTCGTGGCGGTAGTTCAGCGCGAACAGCAGATTGCCATGGCCCGAGGCATAGTCTGGCCGTAGTTCCAGCGCGCGTCGGTAGCAGGCGTCCGTCTCGGCATGGCGCCCCTGCATCTGCAAGGCGACGGCGAGATTGGTGATCCAGCGATGCTCGTTCGGAGCGAGCGAGATGGCATCGCGGGTGGCGGCTTCGGCGGTCATCGGTGCGCCGGCGCGCAAATAGACGGCGCCCAGGTTGCCGTGCGCCGGTGCATGCGTGGCATCGATCGCGATGGCCGCCTGCAGCGCCTGCTTCGCCTCGTCGTAGCGTTCGAGGCCCAGTAGCGCGACGCCGAGGTTGGTTTGCGGTTCCACCCATTGCGGCGCAAGCTGCGCGGCCGCGGCAAAAGTTTCGACGGCGACTACAAGCTTGCCACGGCGCTGTTGCATCGTGGCGAGCGCATTGCACGCCTGAGCGTAGTCGGGGCGTGCGGCGAGCGCGTCAGCGTATGCTGCCTCAGCTTCCTCAAGCCGGCCAGCATCCGCCAGCAGGTTGCCGAGATTGTATGGCGCCGCGGCAAAGCCCGGATCGAGTGCGATGGCGCGGCGATAGGCCGTCTCGGCCTCGGCGTTTTTGTGCAGCGCACGCAGCAGGGCGCCCAGGTTCGAATGGTCGGCGGCGTCCCGCACCACCGGCCACAATCTCCGCAACGCCTCCGCCGGCGTCGTCTCTCCTCGTTGCCAGGCGGCGAGTCCCGCCATGGCTTCGGCCCGGGCCACGCCTTTTGCGTTGGTTGTCGTGGTCCGGGCTGTCATGTGCCTCCGATCGTCGGCTAGACCTGCGTGAAGCTGTTGGCGTTGAACGTCCAGGCCGTGGAGCCATTGGTGGTGATCACGCCGATCAGCGTGCCGCCGCCCGAGAACGAGCCGTTGGCGCTATAGTACAGGCCACCGGTATCCTGTTCGAAAACGAAGCCGCCGTTTCCGCCATTGCTCAGCGTGGTCGCCAGCCGGGCCGTGGCGTTCGCCACGGACGTGAGGTCGTTGGCCGTCAGCGCCGCGCCACCCAGGTTGTAGGTGTCGTTGGTCAGTGTCTCACTGCCGGTGGTGTCGAGAGCGATCTTGTCGCCCTTGGCGGTGTTGAAGTTTTCCACCGTCGTGTAGTTGTTGGCGCTGTCCTGGTCGAACACATAAGTGTCACCCACCGTGTTGCCGGTGATGAAGTTCATTCCCGCCCCGCCGATCACCATGCTGGCCATCGAGCCGGTCAGCACCACGGTATCCGCACCGGTGCCGCCGAACACCGTACCGGTGCTGGCGACCGAGACCTTGTTGGTGCCGTTTGCCAGCGTCAGCGTGTCGGCGGCCGCACCCAGGCTGACCGATCCATTGGTCACGAGCGTGCCCAGCGTCACGGTATCTGTCCCGGTGCCGCCGATGAGTGTGTTGACGTTGTTCACCGTGCCGGCGTCACCGCCGTTTGCCAGCGTCAACTTGTTCTCGCCGCCGCCCAGATCGACCTTCATCGAGTCGGTCAGAGAACTGCCCAGCGTAATGGTGTCGTTGCCCGACCCGGCCAGGATCGTGTCGACATTCGCCACCGTCGCGCTGTTCGTGAAGTTGCCGAACGTGACCGTATCGGCTGCGGTGCCAAGGCTGACACTGGCATTGGCCTCGGCAGTGCCGTAGGTGATCGTGTCAACGCCGGTGCCGCCGATAAGCGTGCCGACATTGTTCACGGTGCCGGTGCTGGTGGCATTGCTCAGTGTCAGCGTGTTGGTCCCGGCACCGAGATCGATCGACATGCCGGTTGTCAGCGCGCCACCCAGCGTGATGGCGTCGTTGCCGGCGCCACCGACCAAGGTTTGCACGTTGGTGACTGTCGCGTTATTGTTCGACTTGTTCAGCGTTAGCGTGTTGGATCCGCCGCCCAGGTCGATATCGGCGCCCGTCACCCCTGCGCCCAGGGTCATGGTGTCGTTGCCGGACCCGCCAAGCAATGTGGCGAAATTCGCCACCGTCGCCGAGTTCGTGCCGTTCGCCAGTGTCAGCGTATCCTGACCTGTCCCCAGACTGACGCTGCCGTTCACCACGGCCGTGCCAAGCGTGATCGCATCATTGCCGGTGCCGCCGATCAGCGTGTTGATATTATTGACGGTGCCGGTGTTCGCACCGTTCGCCAGAGTCAGCACGTTCTGCCCGCCGCCCAGATCGACCGAATTCGATGTTGTGAGCAAGCTGCCGAGCGTGATCGTGTCGTTACCGGTGCCACCGACGATCGACGATACGTTGCCGATGGTCGCCGTGTTGGCGAAGTTGCCGAGGGTCAGCGTATCGTTGCCAGCGCCCAGGCTGATGCTGGCCTTGCTCGCCGCCGTGCCGAGCGTGATCGTGTCGTTCCCGGTGCCGCCAATCAAAGTGCCGATGTTTCTCACCGTACCGGTATTGGTGGCGTTGTTCAGCGTCAGCGTGTTCGCACCGCCGCCCAGATCGACCGACATGCTGTTGCTCAGCGCGCTGCCCAAGGTAATGGTGTCGGCACCGGAGCCGCCGGTGACAGTCTCCACGTTCGAGACAGTGGCAGCGTTGGTGTAGTTGCCCAGCGTCAGCACGTCCGACCCTGCGCCAAGGTCAATGCTGACATTGGCGGCGGCCGCACCCAGCGTGATGGTATCCGCCCCGCTGCCGCCGACGATGGTCTTGACGTTGGAGACCGTCGCCGAGTTGGTGAAGTTGCCGAACGTGACGGTGTCGTTGCCGGATCCCAAGTTGACGCTGCCATTGCTCATTGCGGTGGACAATGTGACGGTGTCCGCCCCGGTGCCGCCGGTCAGCGTGTTGACGTTGCCCACCGTGCCGGTGTTGGTGAAATTGCCCAACGTCAGCAGATTCTTGCCGCCGCCAAGATCCACCTGCATGTTGGTGGTCAGCGCCGACCCCAGCGTGACGCTGTCGTTGCCGCTGCCGCCGGCAATCGTTTCGGTGTTGGCGACCGTCAGGCTGTTGGCGAAGTTGCCGAGCACGACTGTGCTCGCCCCGCCTTTCAGGTCGATGCTGTCGTTGGTGACGGCAGCGCCGAGCGTCACGGTGTCGCCACCGCCGCCACCGACGATCGAAGAGACGGCGGACGCGGTCAGCGTATTGCCGCCTGCCGCCAGGGTCAGCCGGTCCGCCGACGTGCCCAGGCTGACGCTGGCGTTGGTCACCTGCGTGCCCAGCGTGATCAGGTCCACGCCGGTGCTGCCGATCAGTGTATTGACATTGCTGACGGTGCCGGTGTTAGCGCCGTTGGCCAGTGTGAGCTTGTTCGATCCGCCGCCCAGGTCGACCGACATGTTGGTCGCCAGTAGCGAGCCCAAAGTGATGGTGTCGTTGCCGCTACCGCCGGCCAGGGTTTGCACATTGGACACGGTTGCCGAGTTGGTGCCGTTTGCCAGCGTCAGCGAATCGCCGCCGCCGCCGAGGTTGACGCTGCCATTGGTCATCGCGTTACCGAGGGTGACCGTATCGGCGCCCGTGCCGCCAACCAGCGTGTTGATGTTGTTGACGGTACCGGTATTGGCGAAGTTGCCCAGCGCCAGCTTGTTCTCGCCGCCGCCGAGGTCGATCGAGGTACTGTCGGTCAGCGCCGTGGTCAGCGACACCGTGTCGTTACCCGAACCGCCGGTGATGGTATCGACGTTCCCCACCGTCGCCGTGTTGGTGAAGTTGCCGAAGGTCAGCGTGTCATTGCCGGAACCGAGATTGATGCTGGCATTGCCGGCAGCGGTGCCGAGTGTGATGGTATCGTTTCCGGTGCCGCCAAGCAGCGTGCCGACATTCTTCACCGTGCCGGTGTTGCTAGCGTTTGCCAGCGTCAGCGTGTTGGCGCCGGCGCCGAGATCGACCGACGTGCTGTCATTGAGTGCGCTGCCGAGCGTAATGTTGTCGGCACCCGAACCGCCAACGATGCTCGAGGCATTCGAAACTGTCGCGGTGTTCGTGTAGTTGCCGAGCGTCAGCACGTCCGAACCGGTGCCGAGCGAGATGCTGGCATTCGACACCGCGGCACCCATGGTGATGGTATCGCTGCCGGTGCCGCCGATCACTGTCTTGATGTTGGCGATCGTGGCCGAGTTGGCAGCATTTGCCAATGTGAGAACGTCGTTCCCGGAGCCGAGGTTGACGCTGCCGTTCACCAGCGCCGTACCTAACGAGACCTGGTCCGCGCCGGTTCCGCCGATCAGCGTATCCACATTGTTGACGGTGCCGGTGTTGGAGAAGTTGCCAAGGGTCAGCTTGCTCTTGCCGCCGCCGAGATCGACGCTCATCGAGTTGGTCAGCGCGCTGCCCAGTGTCACCGCGTCTGCGCCGGCGCCGCCGGTGATCGACTCCGTGTTTGCCACCGTGACGGTGCTGCTGAAATTGCCCAGCACCACTTCGCTGGCGCCGCCTTGCAGGTCGATCCGCGAATTGTTGGCCGCGGCACCCAGGGTGATGATGTCGCCGCCGCCCCCGCCAATGACCGACTCGACGTTGGTGACAGTCAGCGTGTTGCCGCCGGCCGCCAGGGTCAGCGAATCCGCGCCCGCGCCGAACTGCACGCTGCCGTTGGTCACCTGCGTGCCGAGCGTGACATTGTCGACGCCCACGCCGCCGATCAGCGTGTTGACGTTGCTGACCGTGCCGGTGCCGCCGGTCGTTGCCAGGGTCAGTTCATTGAGCCCGGCGCCGAGATCGACCGACATGTTGGTGGTTAACGTGCTGCCCAGCGTGATCGTGTCGTTGGCCGACCCACCCTGGATGGACTCTACATTGGCGACGGTCGCTGTATTCGTGAAGTTGCCGAAGGTCAGCGAGTCCGCACCGGATCCCAGCGAAATGCTGGCATTGCTGGCGACGGTGCCGAGCGTGATCGTATCGGCCCCGGTGCCGCCGATCAGCGTGTTCACGTTGCTGACCGTGCCGGTGCTGGCAAAGTTGCCCAGCGTCAGCTTGTTGGCGCCAGCCCCCAGATCCACCTGGTCGCTGTTGGTCAGCGCGCTACCCAGCGTGAGCGCATCGGCGCCGGACCCACCCGTGATGGTTTCGACGTTCGCCACCGTGGCTGCATTGGCCAGGTTGCTGAAGGTCAGCGAGTTGGAACCAGATCCCAGGTCGATGCTGGCGTTGCTGGCTGCGCTGCCAAGCGTCACGGCATCGTCGCCGGTGCCGCCGATCAGCGTGCCGACGTTCTCAACTGTCCCGGTATTGGCCGCATTGTCCAGGATCAGCGTGTTCTTGCCACTGCCCAGATCGACCTGCATGGTGTCGCTGAGCGCGCTGTCGAGCGTGATGCTGTCGTTGCCGCTGCCGCTGGTGATGGTTTCGACATTCGCGACCGTCACAGTATCGGCGAAGCTGCCAAGCGCGAGCGAATCCGAGCCGCCGCCAAGATCGATGCTGGCGTTGGTGGCCTGCGCCCCCAGCGTGACCGTGTCATTGCCCGAGCCGCCTACGATGGTCTGAACAGCGGCAGCGGTCAGGATATTGCCACCGTCCGCCAGGGTGAGCGTGTCGGCGCCGGTCCCGAGGCTGACGCTGGCGTTGGTAACCTGCGTCCCCAGGGTGATCGCATCGGTGCCGCTGGCGCCGATCAGCGTGTTGACATTGCCAACCGTGCCGGTGTTGGTGACGTTGGCCAGCGTAAGCTTGTTCAGGCCAGCGCCCAGGTCCACCTGCATGCTGGCGGTCAGCGCGGTGCCTAATGTGATGGTGTCGTTGCCAACGCCGCCAGTGATGGTCTGGGTATTCGACACCGTCGCGGTGTTGGAGAAGTTGCCGAACGTCAGCGTATCGCCGCCGCTGCCAAGGTCGATACTGGCATTGCTCGCCGCGGTGCTGAAGGTCACCGCGTCCGCGCCGCTGCCGCCGATCAAGGTCTTGACGTTGGCTTCGGTCAGGCTGTTGCCGCCAGCCGCCAGGGTCAGCGTATCGGCACCGGTGCCCAGGTTGACGCTGCCGTCGGTGACCGCCGTGCCCAACGTGATGTTATCGACACCGGTGCCACCGATCAGCGTACCGACGTTGCTGACCGTGCCGGTGTTGGCCGCGTTGGCGAGCGTCAGCCCGTTGCTGCCACCGCCAAGGTCCACCGACATGCTGTTGGTCAGCGCGGTTCCCAACGTGATTGTGTCATTGCCTGTGCCGCCGACGATCGTCTTGGTATTCGATACCGTCGCGGCATTCGCGAAGGCGCCGAAGGTCAGGATATCGGCGCCACTGCCCAGGTTGATGCTGGCATTGCTCGCCTGCGTGCCCAGCGTGACGGTGTCGGTGCCCGACCCGCCGATCAGCGTGTCGATGTTGCTGACCGTGCCGGTGTTGGTGCCACCGGCCAGCGTCAGCGTATTGTTGCCGGCGCCAAGGTCCACTGACATGCTGGTGGTCAGTGCGGTGCCCAGCGTGATGGCGTCGTTGCCACTGCCGCCGGCGATGGTCTCGGTATTCGACACCGTCGCCGAGTTGGCAAAGTTGCCGAGGTTCAGCGTGTCGTTGCCGCTGCCCAGGTCGATGCTGGCGTTACTTGCAGCGGTGCCCAGATTAATGGTGTCGGCGGCGCTACCGCCGATCAGTGTGTTCACGTTGCTGACGGTGCCGGTGTTGGCAACGTTTGCCAGAGTCAGCGTATTGGCGCCACCGCCCAGGTCCACGGCGTTGCTGTCGGTCAGCGCGCTGGCCAAGGTAACGTTATCGCTGCCCGTGCCACCAGTGATGGTGGCCGTGTTCGCCACCGTGACCGTGTTGGCGAAATTACCCAGGGTCAGCGTGTCGCCGCCGCCGCCAAGATCGATGCTGGCATTGCTGGCTTGCGCGCTGAACGTCACCGCGTCTGCGCCGGTGCCGCCGACGAGCGTATCGATATTCGCGGCGGTGACACTGTTGCCGCCATTGGCCAGGGTCAGCGTATCGGTCCCCGAGCCGAGGTTGACGCTGGCATTCGTCTCCTGAGTGCCCAGGGTGATGGTGTCGGTGCCGGTGCCGCCGATCAGCGTGTTGACGTTGCTGACTGTGCCGGTGCTCGTGGCGTTATTCAGAGTCAGTGCGTTGCTTCCGGCGCCCAGATCCACCGACATGCTGGTGGTCAGCGCCGAGCCCAGCGTGATGTTGTCATAGCCGCTGCCGCCGGCGATCGTCTCGACATTCGCCACCGTCGCGGTGTTGCTGAAGTTGCCGAAGGCCAGCGTGTCGGCGCCGCTGCCAAGATCGATGCTGGCGTTGCTTACGGCTGTGCCCAGGTTGATGGTGTCGGCGCCGGAGCCGCCGATCAGCGTGTCGATATTGCTGACCGTGCCGCTGTTGGCGACGTTCGCCAGGGTCAGCGTACTGGTACTGCTCCCCAGGTCCACCGTCACGCTGTCGGTCAGCGCGGTCGCCAGCGTGACGGTATCGGTGCCCGAGCCGCCCGCGATGCTGCTCACGTTGCCGACGGTCAGCGTGTTGACGAAATTGCCCAGCGTCAGCGTATCATTGCCGCCGCCGCCTGCGACGCTCATGTTGGCAGCCGCGGCGCCAAGCGTAATGGCGTCGTTGCCGGTGCCGCCCGCGATGGTTTTGACCGCGGCCACTGTCAGGGTGTTGCCGCCGTTTGCGAGGGTCAGCGCATCCGCACCCGAACCCAGGTTGACGCTGGCATTGGTGACAGCAGCGCCCAGCGTGATGGTATCGGTGCCCGTGCCGCCGATCAGCGTATCGACGTTGCTGACCGTGCCTGTATTGGTGCCATTGTTCAGCGTCAGCGTGTTCTCACCGCCGCCGAGATCGACCGACATGCCGGTGGTCAGTGCGGTGGACAGCGTGACGTTGTCGTTGCCGCTGCCGCCAGTGATGCTCGCGGTGTTCCCGACGGTCGCGGTGTTGCTGAAATTGCCGAAGGTCAGCGTGTCATTGCCGCCGCCAAGGTTGATGCTGGCATTGCTGACCGCCGCACCCAACGAAATCGTATCGGCGCCGGTGCCACCGACGATCGTCTGGACATTCGAAACCGTCGCGCTGTTGGTGAAGTTGCCGAAGGTCAGCGTGTCGGCACCAGAGCCCAGATTGATGCTGGCGCTGCCTGCCGCGGTGCCCAGCGTGATGGTGTCGGTGCCAGTGCCGCCGACCAGCGTGCCGACATTGCTGACTGTCCCGGTATTCGCTCCGTTGGCCAAGGTCAGCGTATTATTTCCGCCGCCAAGATCGATCGAATCGCTGTTGGTAAGGCCGGTCGTCAACGTGATGCCGTCGTTGCCGGCCCCGCCGACGATCGACTCTACGTTCGCCACGGTCAGCACATCGCCGCCGGCTGCAAGCGTCAGCTTGTCGGCGCCGACACCGAGATCGACGCTGCCGCCGGTGATGGCGTTGCCCATCGTAACCACGTCGGCGCCGGTGCCGCCGATCAGCGTCTGGACGTTGGCCACCGTGCCGGTGTTGGGCACGTTGCCCAGGGTCAGCGTGTTCTCGCCACCCCCCAGATCGACCGACATGTTGGTGGTCAGCGCGGAGGCAAGAGTAACCGTGTCATTGCCGGATCCGCCGGCGATCGTATCGACGTTCGCAACCGTCGCCGTGTTCGTGAAATTCCCGAAGGTCAGCGTGTCGCTACCGGAGCCCAGGCTGATGCTGGCGTTGTTCGCCGCGGCACCCAGCGTGATGGTGTCGGCCCCGGTGCCGCCGATGACGGTTTCGGCGTTGCTGACCGTGCCCGTATTGGTAGCATTGGCAAGGGTCAGCGTGCTGTTGCCGGTACCGAGGTCGATCTGATCGCTGTTGGAAAGCGCAGACCCTAGCGTGACGTTATCGTTGCCGGTGCCGCCGTTGATCGTCTCGGTGTTGGAGACGGTCAGCGTGCTGCTGTAGTTGCCCAGGTTCAGCGTATCATTGCCCGCGCCGAGATCGACGCTGACGTCGTTGGCCGCTGCTCCCAGCGTCACATTATCCGCACCGGTGCCGCCGATCACGGTCGACACATTGGCAACCGTCAGGCTGTTGCTGCCGTTCGCCAGTGTCAGCGTATCCGCGCCGGTGCCCAGGCTGACGCTGGCGTTTACCGCCGCGGTGCCCAGCGTGACGGTATCTGTGCCGATGCCGCCGAGCAGGGTATTGACATTACTGACCGTGCCGGTGTTGGTGCTGTTGTTCAGCGTCAGCGTGTTCTCGCCGCCGCCAAGATCCACCTGCATCGCCGTCGTCAGGCTGGTGCCAAGCGTGATGGCGTCGTTGCCGCTGCCGCCGACGATCGTCTCGACGTTCGAAACCGTCGCTGTGTTGGCGAAGTTGCCGAAGGTCAGCGTGTCGTTGCCGGCTCCGAGGTCGACGCTGGCATTGTCGGCCGCGGCGCCGAGCGTGATGGCGTCCGCGGCGGTGCCGCCGATCAGCGTATCGACGTCGCTGACGGTGCCCGTGTTCGCGACGTTATCCAGCGCGAGCGTGCTCTCACCGGTGCCGAGGTTGATCGAGTCGCTGGTCGTTAGCGCCGTGCCCAGCGTCACGTTGTCGTTGCCGGAGCCGCCGGTGATCGTCTCGGTGTTGGAGACGGTTACCGTGTTGTTGAAATTGGCCAGGTTCAGCGTGTCGCTGCCGGCGCCCAGATCGATACTGTCGTTCACCGCGGCGGCGCCAAGCGTGACGTTATCCGCGCCACTGCCGCCGATCAGCGTGCCCACCCCGGCAACCGTTACGGTGTTGCCGCCCGCGGCCAGGGTGAGCGTATCGGCGTTGCTGCCCAGTTCGGCGCTGCCGTTGGTGATACCCACGCCATAGGTGATGGTATCGGTGCCGGTGCCGCCGATCAGCGTATCAACGTTGCTGACTGTGCCAGTGTTGGTGCCGTTGGCCAGTGTCAGCGTATTCTCGCCGCCGCCCAGGTTCACCGACATGGCGGTGGTCAGCACGGTTGACAGCGCCACGTCGTCGTTGCCGCTGCCGCCGGCCAGCGTGCCGATCGTTCCTACCGTAGCCGTATTGGTGAAATTGCCGAGGGTGAGCGTGTCGGCAGTTGTGCTCAGGTTGATGCTGGCATTGTTCGCCGCCGCGCCCAGGGTGATCGTGTCGGTGCCGGTCCCGCCAACCAGTGTCGCCACGTTGCTGACGGTGCCGGTGTTGGCGCCGTTCTTCAGGGTCAGCATGCTGGCGCCGCTGCCCAGATCGATCGCGTCCGAGGTGGTCAGCAAGCTGCCCAGGGTGATGGTGTCGTTGCCCGCGCCGCCGGCGATGGATTCGGTGTTGGCGACGGTCAGCGTGCTGCTTGCACTGCCCAAATTCAGCGTGTCGCTGCCGGCGCCGAGATCAACGCTGGCGTTGGTGACGCCGCCACCCAGCGTCACGTCATCGGCACCGCTGCCGCCGACGAGCGTTTCGAAATTGACGATGGTGAGGCTGTTGCCGCCGGCTGCCAGCGTCAGCGTGTCGGCCCCGCCGCCGAGATCAACGCTGCCGTTGGCCATTGCGGTGCCGAGTGTGACGGTATCGGCACCCGTGCCGCCGATCAGTGTATCGATGTTGCTGACCGTGCCGGTGTTGGTGCCGTTGTCCAGGGTCAGCGTATTGTTGCCGCCACCCAGATCGACCTGCATCCCGGTGGTCAGCGCGGTGGCGAGCGTTACGTCGTCGTCCCCCGCGCCGGCGCTGAGCGTCTCCACATTGGAGACGGTTACGGTATTGCCGAGTGCGCCCAGGTTCAGCGTATCGCTGCCCGCGCCCAGATCAACGCTGGCATCGGCCAGCGCCCCGGTGAAGGTTATAGTGTCGTTGCCTGATCCGGAGGTCAGGGTGTCGACAGTGCTGAACGTAGCGGTGTTGTTGCCATTACCGAGGGTGACGACGTCGGACACGGGGGGCGTCTCCTGGGAAGCCAGGAAATGGCCGTTTTGTCCTTGGCCCTGGCGGTAAGCACGGTCTTCGTGCCCCGCCTGCCTACGCCCGAAAGGTAAAGAAATGGTTCGTGCGGCGAGAGATTCAGCCTGCCCGATCCAGCCGTACGTTCTCCGGCACCAGCGTTGCGGACCACCGAATCCTTCCCTCCGTCAGCCGCAGTCCGTGGGCTGCCAGAGCGGGTGCCAGCAGCGCGGCGGGATTGGTCGAGGCCAGCCGAACCGCATCCGCCGGGCTTGCGAAGCCCCAATTGGCGATGTTGCGCACCGCCTGGTCGAGGCACAGCGCGGAACCCGCCAGTCTGGTTCCACCCGGCACGTGCACGGCGCCGTTTTCGCTATGTTCTATCGGCATGCCAGCGAAGCAATAAACTCCTGGCTGCGTTGCCGCCGCGGCCGTGGCGTCGGTGATCAGCACCGCACGATCGAGGCCCTTGGCCCGCAGCATCACCTTCAAGGCCGGCGGCGGGATGTGGATCCCGTCAGCGATGAAACTTGCCGCCAAACGGTCCTCGGCAAGATGCGCCACCAGCGGGTTACGGAATTTCGCCATCATGCGGGGTAGGGCGTTACCCAGATGGGTACTGAGGGCGGCACCCGCCTCGGCCGCCTGGGCCAGCACAGAGGCATCGGCGGCACTATGGCCAATCGCCACCAACATGCCCTGCGCCCGCGCCGCCCGGGCCAGGGCGACCGCGCCCGATTGTTCCGGTGCCAGCGTTAGTATCAGCACCGGACGCGCCAGCGCGGCCGTCAGGCGGCGCAACAGGGCAGGATCGGGCGGCACCATGGCATTCGGCGGGTGGCAGCCGGCGAAGCCGGGCGCGGGGTTGAGGAACGGCCCCTCAAGGTGAAAGCCCGGCACCATCGCCGGCCCCAGCCCGCTGGTCGCCACGGCGTGGTCCAGTGCGGCCAGGCGCTCGGCCAGGACCGACTCCGGAGCTGTGATCAGCGTCGGCAGGCAGGTGGTGACGCCGGACCGCAGCATGGCCTCCAGTGCATGGTCCAGCGCCGCGGCGTCCAATGCCGCATCGTTGAAATCCACCCCGGCGTAGCCGTTCACCTGCAGGTCGATCAGTCCGCGGCTATCCATGGAGCCTTTTCTCGCCCACGTTCGTTGTGACGGGTGTGCCCGCCGGCAATCGCCGGCTTGAGAGGCATCCGCCGCCGCCCAGATTGTTGCATGCCACGGCGTGCCGTCGCCATGTTTGCCGGGCGAGCCAGGGAGACACGCCGTGCCAGCGCCCAAACAGCAGCAGCAGTTCCCGTCCTTTGTCTGGCTGATCCTCCTCGGCCTGATCGTGGCGAGCTTGTTCGGCATGTTTGCCGGCGGCGGGGGCAGCGCCGGCGGCTCCGAGGAGATTCCCTACAGCCAGTTTCAGCAGCTCTTGAATTCCGGGAAGGTGAAGCAGGTCACCGTTTCGGGCGACCTGATCCACGGCACGCTGAGCGAGAAGCTGCCCGACGGCAACACGGAGTTCAGCACGGTTCAGGTGCCGCCCGACCTCGCCGGCCAACTCGCCAGCCATCACGTGCAATACAGTGCGGCGCCGACCAACACCGCATTCGGCACGTTGCTCTCCTGGATCATCCCGCCATTGCTGTTCGTCGGCATCTGGGTCTGGGCGTCGCGCGCGATGATGGGCGGCGGCGGTGGCCGGGGCGGCGGCTTCGGCGGACTGGGCGGCGGATTGTTCTCCATCGGCCGCAGCCGCGCCAAGCTGATCAACGCCGAGACCGGGGTGAAGACCACCTTCGACGATGTCGCTGGCGTGGACGAGGCTAAGGCCGAGCTGCACGAGATCGTTGATTTCCTGAAGCAGCCGGAGCGGTTCGGCCGCCTGGGCGCGCATATCCCGCGCGGCATCCTGCTGGTGGGGCCGCCCGGCACCGGCAAGACGCTGCTGGCGCGGGCCGTGGCAGGTGAAGCGGGCGTCGCGTTCTTCTCCACCAACGGCGCAGAGTTCGTGGAGATGTTTGTGGGCGTCGGCGCCTCGCGCGTTCGGGATTTGTTCGAAAAGGCACGGGAGTCCGCCCCGTGTATCATCTTTATCGATGAGCTGGATGCGCTGGGGCGGGCGAGGGGAGCCTCGCCGATCACCGGCCAGGACGAGAAGGAGCAAACGCTGAACCAGTTGCTGGCGGAGATGGACGGGTTCGACCGGTCGGTAGCAATCGTGGTGCTGGCGGCGACCAACCGCCCGGAGATTCTTGACCCCGCGTTGCTGCGGGCGGGGCGGTTCGACAGGCAAGTGCTGGTGGACCGGCCGGACAAGAAGGGGCGCGTCGATATCCTGCGCATCCATACCAAGCGACTGGCTCTGGCCCCCGACGCGAAGCTGGAGAACATCGCGGCGCTGACCCCTGGCTTCACCGGGGCGGACCTGGCGAACCTGGCGAACGAGGCCGCCGTGGTGGCGACACGCCGCGGCGGCGATTCGTTGACGATGGACGATTTTACGCGCGCGATCGAACGGATCGTGGCGGGGCTGGAGAAGAAGTCGCGCGTGCTGATCCCAAAGGAGCGGCGGATCGTCGCCTATCACGAGATGGGGCATGCGCTGGTCGCGCTATCGCTGCCGAATGCCGATCCGGTGCAGAAGGTGTCGATCATTCCTCGGGGCATCGGCGCGCTGGGGTACACGTTGCAGCGTCCGGTGGACGACCGCTTCCTGATGAGCCGCCAGGAACTGGAGGACAAGATGACGGTGCTGCTAGGGGGCAGAGCGGCAGAGATGATCCTGGGCGACGACGTTTCCACCGGCGCGGCTGACGACCTGGCGAAGGCGACCGATATCGCGCGAGGGATCGTGATGCGGTTTGGCATGGACGAGCATCTGGGGCCGGTCGCGTGGGACACCGAGCAAGCGAATTTCCTGCAAGAGCAACCAGGGGTGTTCTGGCGGCAGCGGCGGTATTCCGACCAAACCGCACATGAGATCGACATGGCGGTGCGCTCGCATGTGGAGGCAGCGCGGGCGCGGGCGTTCGGGATTTTGCAGGACAACCGGGCGGCGCTGGATGAAGGAGCCGAGGCGCTGCTGGCCCATGAGACGCTGGGGCCGGAGGAGTTGCCGAAGGTGAAGGGGGTGGAGCGGCAGGCGGCGGATTAGTACTTTGTCGTGATTTTCGACGCACCAAGTTCTGTCATCGCGAGGAGCACAGCGACGAAGCAATCTCGATCGTGATTCGCTCCTCGTGACCGAGATTGCTTCATCGCTTCGCTTCTCGCAATGACAGTTACTTGTCTGGGCGTTCAGCGCTCGCCCCTCAACAGAAACCGCTGCACCTTCCCCGTCTGCGTCTTGGGCAGCGCATCGCGGAACACCACAGACCGCGGATACTTGTACGGCGCGATCGCAGCCTTCACATGGTTCTGCAGCCGTAGCCGCGTTGCGTCGTCCGGCGCAATCCCATCGGCCAGCACCACATGCGCCTGCACGATTTCCCCCCGCGCGTCGTCCGGCACGCCGATCACCGCGCATTCCTTCACCTCGGCGCAGGAGAGCAAGGCAGCTTCCACTTCTGGGCCGGCGATGTTGTAACCGGCAGAGATGATCATGTCGTCCGACCGCGCGGCGAAATGGAAATACCCGTCCGCGTCCTGGATGAAGGTGTCGCCGGTCAGATTCCAGCCGTCGCGCACGTAGTTCCGCTGCCGCGGATCGGCGAGGTAACGGCACCCGGTCGGTCCGCGAACCGCGAGCAATCCCAGTGTGCCGCGCGGCAACTCGTTCATCGCATCATCGACGATCCGCGCCTGATAGCCGGTGACCGGCCGTCCCGTTCTGCCGGCGCCCATGTCGTTTACGCGGTTGGAGATGAAGATGTGCAGCATCTCCGTCGATCCGATCCCGTCCAGGATCGGCTTGCCGGTCCTGCGCAGCCAGTCAAGAAAAACCGGTGCCGGCAGCGTCTCCCCCGCAGACACCGCAATGCGCAGCGACGACAGGTCCGCACCCTTCTGCAAGGCTTGCAGCATAGCGCGATAAGCGGTGGGCGCGGTGAAGCTGATCGTCGCGCGGTAATTTTGGATAATCTCGACCATGTTCGGAGGCGATGCGTTTTCCAGCAGCGCCGCCGCGGCGCCGAAGCGCAGCGGGAAGATCGCCAGCCCACCCAGGCCGAAGGTGAAGGCCAGCGGCGGCGAGCCCACGAACAGATCCTGGGAAGTCACGCCGAGTACTTCCTTGGCATAGCCGTCGGCAATGATCAGCAGATCACGGTGGAAGTGCATCGTGGCCTTCGGCTCGCCTGTCGTGCCGGAGGTGAAGCCGAGCAAGGCCACGTCGTCGCGCCCGGTCAGCACGGCGTCGAAGCGCACCGGCTTGCTCAGCGCCAGGCGGTCGAGCTCCGCATCATGGTTGGCGGTGCCGTCGAAGCCTATGACCGTCTTGAGGAACGCGCTGTCCTTGGCACAATGGACAAGTTCGTCCATCAGCCGCGTGTCGCACAGAGCCAGCGCGATCTCGGCCTTGTTAACCATCCGAGTCAGCTCTCCCGCGCGCAGCATCGGCATGGTGTTCACCACCACGGCGCCCGCTTTGGTGGCGGCCAGCCAGCAGGCCACCATGGCGGGGTTGTTGGCGGAACGGATCAGCACGCGGTTGCCGGGGACGACGCCGTAATCCTGCACCAGCGCGTGGGCGATGCGATTGCTCCAGTCCGCGAGTTCCTTGTAGGTGCGGCGGCGGCCGTGGCCGATCAGCGCGGTATGGTCGCCGAAGCCCTTGCGCACCATTGCATCGGTGAGTTCCACCGCGGCGTTCAGGCGTTCCGGATAGTCGAAGCTGTCCAGCAGCAGATCGGGCGATTCGTCCGGCGGCGGCAGCCGGTCGCGGGCGAAGGTATCCACGTGAGCAGACGGTCCCAACATCGCAGGTCTCCATGCACTGCCGATGGCTGAGCCATTGTGCATGGGTCCGCGCCGGAGTGCCACGCAGGAGTGTTTCGGGCGAGACCTTGGGTAGTCGCTGGGCTGCGTGCTTTCAGCTCTGGACAGCGTTTAGAGGACTTGCATCTCTGTTTGCCGCGGACGCCGGCGGCGCCTCATAACGACAATGGCGTCAACGCTGGTAAAACCCGGGGAGGTGGTGCCGCATGTGTAACGGTACCAATCCAGCGGTCCGGTGAAGCCAGCAAAAGCGCTGCTATCCTCCCTTCGGCCGGATCATGACGTCCCTCGATGTTCACGGGGGCGTGACCCTAGGCGGCGGAGATCATCATGCAACGAGAACATCTTTGTTTCGCATGTAACATCATATATGTGTGGCGTGCAGACTGGGGCGGCGTGGCTGATGCCTCGCCCGGTGAGCGCCGCCGTTGACCATCGCCGCCGCCCGCTTATCCTCCCGACCCAGGAGGAACCGGACCAAGTGACGACTCCCGCGCCCGGCGCGATCGACTGCGACATCCATCCCGCCCTGCCTGGCATGCAGGTGCTGGTGCCGTACCTGGACGAGTATTGGCGCGCCCACGTCCTGATGCGAGGGCTGGATCGCGACAACTACACGGCCAGCGCCTTCCCGCCCAACGCGCCGATCAACGCCCGACCCGACTGGAAGCCGCCCAAGGGCAACGCCGGCACCGATTTCGCCACATTGAAGACTCAGGCCTTGGACGCCTTTGCTACGCGCTACGCGATCTGCAACGTGCTGCACGGGTCGCCGGCGATCTTCAGCGAGGACCTCTCGGCCGCCTTCTGCCGCGCGATCAACGACTGGGTCGCGCGCGAGTGGCTGGATCGCGATGACCGCCTGCGCGCCTCGATTGTCGTGCCGATGCACAGCCCGGAGCTGGCGGCGAAGGAAGTCGAACGCGTTGCCGCCGACCCTCGCTTTGTGCAGGTGCTGGTGTGGGAGATGGGCGAGCTGCCTCTCGGCCGCCGCCTCCATTGGCCGCTGTATCGCGTGGCGGAGCAATTGGACCTGCCGATCGGCATCCATGCCGGCAGCAGCTATCGCCATCCGCCGACCAATCTCGGCTGGCCGTCCTATTACCTGGAGGACTACGTCTCCTGGTCCACCGGCTTCGCCGGCGTGCTCAACAGCCTTATCGCCGAGGGCGTGTTCGTCGAATTCCCTCGCCTGAAGGTGGTGCTAATGGAATCCGGCGTCACCTGGCTGCCCGGCTGGATGTGGCGCGCCAACAAGACCTGGCGTGGCGTGCGCGCCGAAGTGCCGTGGCTGGAGAAATCCCCCGCTGACTACGCGCGCGACCATGTCCGCCTGACCTTGCAGCCCGTCGATGCCCCGCCCCGCGCGGACCAGTTGCAGCGCATCATCGAGGAAATCGGTTCCGACGAAATGCTGTTGTTCTCCAGCGACTATCCGCACTGGCATTACGAAGGCACCGACGCAGTGCCCGACTGCCTGCCGGATCACCTGGTGCGGAAGATCCTGGTGGACAATGCGCTGAAGACTTATTCAAGATTGGCACGGTCATAGAGGAGCTATCCGATGAACGTCACCGTTGCGGATCGCCGTCCGGATACCAACACCCAGACGCAAGACCAGGTGCAGTTGGGCATCGTCGATTGCGACGTGCATCCCTACACGAAATCACCCGCCGACCTGGACCCGTTCCTGTCCGAGCGTTGGCGCAAGCATCGCCAGGAGATCGGTGGCCGCTCGCGCGCGCCGTTTTCCAACGCGCCGAACTATCCGCGCATGTCGCCGTTCACCGGCATGCGGATCGACTCTTATCCGAAGGACGGCACTCATCCCGGCTCCGATCTCGACATGATGCGCGAGCAATTGCTCGATTTGTTCAACGTGTCGTTCGGCCTGATGATGCCGCTGCTGGGGCGCGCGTCCGACGAACGCAACGTCGAATTCGGTGCGGCGATGGCGAGCGCGGCGAATGACTGGGAAGCGCAGGTCTGGTGCGACCGCGAGCCTCGCCTGAAGGCGGGCGTGCAGATCCCGCTGGAATACGCCGAAGCCTCGATCAAGGAGGTCGAGAAGCGTGCCGGTGACCGCCGCTTTACCCATGTAATGATCCCGCCGCGCGGGCTCGAGCCGCTGGGCCGTCGCCGCTATTGGCCAGTGCTGGAAGCCTGCGCTGCGAACGGTTTTTCCATTGCGCTGCATCTGGGTGGCACAAGCGGGCATCCGTCGACCGGCGGCGGCTGGCCGTCATTCTATCACGAAGAGCACCCGTCCTATCCTCAGAGCAAGGAGGCGCTGGTCACGTCGCTGGTGCTGGAAGGCGTGTTCGAGCATATCCCGGACCTGCGCGTGGCGCTGGTGGAAGGCGGCTTCGCCTGGCTGCCGTCGCTGGCGTGGCGGCTGGACAAGCATTATCTGCGGCTGCGTGACGAAGTGCCGCATCTGAAGAAGCTGCCAAGCGAGTATATCCGCAGCAATGTCTGGGTTACCACCCAGCCGATCGAGGAACCGGAGCGTCCGGAAGACCTGCTGGCGACCTGCGAATGGATCGGTTGGGACCGCATCATGTTCTCTACCGACTATCCGCACTGGGACCAGGACGACCCGCGCTACGCCTTCAAAGTGCCGCTGCCTGAGAAAGAGAAGCGCATGCTGTTCCGGGAGAATGCGTTGGCGTTCTACGGGCTGGGGTGAGAAAGAAAATTGGAAGCGCAGATGCACGCAAATGAACGTAGATGGGCCTGGAGTCCGTCATGGCCGCTCGGTGTGGAGATGACGCGGCCGCGTGGTTGGCCGCGACGCTTCATGCTTGATGGTTCCATCTGCGCTCATCAGCGTGCATCCGCGGTTCCATTGTCGTTTGCTGCGGCATGGGGCACCAACGCCTGATGCCCCGTCACGTCGTCGCCACGACCGATGAGATTGCTGCTGGCACGTGCAAGATCGTCACCGTAACGGGTCGCGAGATCGGCGTGTTCAATGTGCATGGCGAATTCTACGCGCTGGTGAATCGCTGCCCGCATGAAGGCGCGGCGCTTTGTCTTGGGCCGATCCTTGGCCGCTTCACTGCCGATCGTCCGGGTGAATACCGCCTGACGCGGCACGGCGAAATGCTGCGCTGTCCGTGGCACGGCTGGGAATTCGATATCAAGACCGGCCAGTCATGGTGTCACCCTGAAAGCGTCAAGGCACGGACTTTTCGCGTGGAAGTCGTGCCAGGCGAGCTGTTGGCGAAGGGCCCGTTTACCGCAGAGACGGTGCCGGTAAGCGTCGAACAGCAATATGTCGTCGTAGAATTGTAATCAGGTCGTCACATCGCGGCAGAGACGGCCTCGGGTCATGGGCCGGGCTTGACCCGGCCCTCTTCCCCAGCATCATCAGGCGCAGGTGGCCAGGCCAAGCCCGGCCATGACGTTGAACGGAGGAGACCGACGAATGGCCGAGAGCCCCCTGCGCGCCAAGGGCCGTGCGATGCGTCGCAAGCTGATGGGCGACGCCTATGCCGACAAGCTCGACAAGAATCTCTATACCGACCCCATCATGGAGAAGTTCGCCGAGGTCACACAGGAAACCATATTCGGTACCCTGTGGACGCGGCCCGGCCTGGATACCAAAACTCGGGCGCTCATCTGCATCATCTCAGACACCGCAACCGGGCGAACGCCGGAACTGAAGCTGCACGTGCGGTTCGCGCGCAACCAGGGCTGGACCGAAGACGAGCTGGTTGAGGCGATGCTGCACTTGCTCGGCTATGTCGGTGCCCCGCTGGTGCGTGAGGCACTGATCACCGCCAAGGAAGTGTTCGCCGAAATGCATGCCGAAAGCTGACCCCGTTCACCACGAAGGAACGTCGCGATGTACGATCTGCACTACTGGCCAACCCCGAACGGCAAGAAGGTCACTATCCTGCTCGAGGAACTCGGCGTCCCCTACAACGTCATTCCCTGTAATATCGGGCGCGGCGACCAGTTCACCCCTGAGTTCCTGAAGATGAACCCGAACCACCGCATGCCGGTGTTGGTGGACCGCAATCCCAAGGATGGCGGCGACCCGTTGGTTGTGTTCGAATCTGGCGCCATCACGATGTACGTCGCAGAGAAGGAAGGCCGTTTCTTCCCGCAGGAGACGCGCAAGAAAAACGCGGTCACCGAATGGCTGATCTGGCAGATGGCGAACCAGGGCCCGAAGAGCGGCGAATGCGGCCATTTCCGCCGCCTGGGCGACAAGCAGGGCGACCAGTCCTATGCCGTGCGTCGCTTCACCGATGAAGTGAATCGCCTGTACGGCGTCCTGAACAACCGGCTATACGAAAGCAAGTATCTGGCGGGCGACGAATACACGATTTCCGACATGATCAGCTACCCGTGGACAGTGAACTGGAAAGCCCAGGGACAGGACATCGAGGAGTTCAAATACTTCAAGCGCTGGTTCGAGGAACTGGGCGCACGTCCGGCGTTGCAGCGTGGGATGGCGGTAGGCGCAAACCTGTCCGAAGATCCCTCGAAGCTGCCGCCGGACGAGCAGGAGCGGCGGGCGAAGTTGTTGTACAACCAGCGCGCGCGGCCAGTGCCGGCATAGCGCCCGATCGTCATGGCGTGGGCCGGCACCACGCCTGTTTGACCGCGCTCAAGGTGACAATGTCCTAGACTCCCACTCCGCGCGTGTGCACATAGACGGCATATAGAGAGGTGCTGGCGGCGACATAAAGCCGGCTGTGGTCATGCTCGTAACCGCCGAAACTCAGGTTGGCGGCGACCTCCGGCAGGACGATGCGCCCGATCGGCGTGCCATCGGGGGCAAACACGCTGACGCCATTGAAATTCTTGTCGGGCGCCCAGCCGCCGGCGCACCACAGGTTGCCGTCCACGTCCACGCGTATGTCGTCGGCAATCCCGCCATGCGTGTCCGCGAAGTCGTGGAACACGCGGCCATTGGTCAGCTTGTTGTCATCGCTTACGTCGAACACGCGGATGTTCGAAGGCGAGCCCGACGTGTCGGATATGTACAGCTTCATTTCATCCGGCGAGAAGCAGATCGCGTTCGGCTCGTTGAAGTCGCCGACCGCGACGCTGAGCGTGTTGCTGCGTGGATCTAAGACATAGACGTTGCGCGGCAGCCGGGCCTTGGCTTCCTTGCCCTGAAGGTCGTCGCCGATGCCGTAAGTCGGGTCGGTGAACCAAACGGTATTGTCTGATTTGACGACCACTCCGTTCGGCGAGTTGAGCTTCTTGCCTTGATAGCTGTCCGACAGCACGGTGATATTTCCATTATGCTCCGTGCGGGTCACGCGACGCGTCTCTTGCTCGCATGTCACCAGCCTGCCCTGATGGTCGCGCGTGTTGCCGTTGGCCTGATTCGAAGGGTAACGGAACAAGGTGGTCTGATTGGTCACTTCGTCGTAGCGCATTATGCGGCTATTCGGGACATCGCTGAACAACAGACAGTGCATATCACCGAAGTAGACCGGCCCCTCGGTCCAGATCGCACCGGTCCAGAGACGCTCGATGCTGTTGAGCGGCTCGATGTATTTCTTGAATCGTGGGTCGAATTGCTCGACCGCGGGATCGGGATAGGCGACGGTGGCGGGATTGTTCCAATTGCGGGGCGGCGGGGTCGTGCCGGGCGGATCCGCATCCTGTTGCGCAGACGCCGAACCGGCCGCCATCGAGGCAGCTACGGCCGCAACCGCGCTGCGCATGAAGATACGCCTTTCCATTGTATTTCCTCCCGAGGTTTCGTCTTGTACCAGGCAGGATAGCGCTTAATTGCCTCCTGCGGATACAATCTCGTACATTTCAACCGGCGCCAAACCGCGAAAGGCAAGTTTTGACATCTGCGCAGTTCCCGCCTTCGCTCATATCTCGTGGGTTGGTGGACGAACTGCCCCCGGTGACTTTGCGAGCGACACTACCCAAACTCACCGAGAGAACGCGCGATTGTCCGTCGGAGATTGCTTCGCTTCGCAATGACATGCGGGGTGGCCACCATCTACGACACTCGTTCTGCTTGCTGTAACAAAGAAATTCCTACGCGGCTTCCTCCAGCAAATCCGCTACGACCCGTTCCAGGTGACGCAACGTGTTGCACACCGTGACCGTGTTGCAGTACGCCGCATAGCGGTACATGTCGGAATCCCCGGTCCCCCAGGCGGACCGGTATTCGGGGTTCAGCCAGATGATCCGCTTCGCGCGCTGCGACAGCCGGGCCATGATCTCGGTCCGCGGATCGGTGCGGTTGCCGCGCGCATCGCCCAGAATGATGATCGTCGTTTTGTTGGTGACGAAGGCGCCCCAGCCGTCCTCGAAATCCGCCAGTGAATTCCCGTAATTCGACGACCCGTATCCGATCGTCTTCATGATCTCGTCAATCGCCGCCTCGATCTCGTGCTTTTCCAGGACGTCGCTGACCTCCACAAGCGAGCCGGCAAAGGCAAAGGACCGGATATCCGACAGTGCCTCGTGCACCGCATAGAGAAACATCAGCAGGAACTGCGCCATTGGCGCAACAGAACCGGACACGTCGCAGAGTACCATTACCCGCGGTTTCTCGATGCGCTTCTGCTTCCATACGGTGACGAACGGCACGCCGCCCCACCCCATGTTTCGCCGCAGCGTGCGCCGCACGTCCAACTGCCCGCGCAGCCGCCGGCGTCGCGTCTTGGCATACCGCGCCGCCAGCTTCTTTGCCATCGCGCGCACCAGCACACGCATTCGCTCCAGGTCGCGGCGTTCCAGGGTGGACAGGCGGGCGTTCTTCAGCAGTTCTTCGCGGAAGGCCTCGGTTTCGCCGCGCGCGAACAACACCAGGTGGCGTTCGACAAAATCCCGCAGCGCGTCCCGCAGCATTTCAAGCTGTGCTTCGAGGCGGCCGGCCCGCACAATCGCTTCCTCGGTGCCACGTGACTGCAAGGCCTCGATCTCGCGTTCCATCGTGCGCAGGCCCATTCGGTCCAGGATGCGTCGCGCATACAGGTTCTTTTGCGTGAAGAACCTTATGTTCTCCAATCCTGCCTCGCGCGCCGCTTGCTCCATGGCCGCGGCCAGCGCCGCGCGATCGTCACTCAGCAGCATCTCGCCCAGCGCCGAGCCGCCCTGTCCGCCGACCCCATCGCCGCTGATCGTCGCATCTTGTGCCACCATCGGGTGGGGCAATGGGGGTTCCGTGCCGTCCGCTGCGGCGAATTCGTCGCGCCTGAAGTAAAGTTCGAAGCATTCGTCGAACAGGTGCTTTTCCTCGGGCGTCTTCGCCAGCACGAGGGAGAGCGTGTCCTTCAATACCGCACGGTCGGCCAAGCCAACGACATCAACGGCACGCGCGGCGTCGATCCCTTCTGCCGCGGAGACGCGCAACCCGGCGCCGCGCGCTACTTGCAGGAAGCGGCGCAGTGGTTCGGAAGGGGCTGGGGTGGGCATTGCGTTTGCCGATAACCACCGGCACCCTCGTCATGGCCGGGCTTGACCCGGCCATCTGCGCACCAACGGGTGTGCGCAGATGGCCCGGTCGAGCCCGGCCATGACGAGAGTGGGGGTGGTACCCTGCGCGGTCACTTACACAACCGCGCCGCTCTCGGCGAGAGCCTTGTGCGTCACCGTGGCAATCTGCTTGCCGGCAAGCTCGATATCCGCTTCGAACTTCAGCAATACGTTCAGCGTATCCCGAACCAGCTCTACCTCGAGCACGGACGCATGCAGCAGCACCAGCACGCGGGCCCAATCGATCGTCTCGCTGACCGACGGCACCTTCTTCAGGTCCAGCCCCCGCAACTGCTGCACGAAGCTTACCAACTGCCGCAGCAACCGCGCCTCGATCCCCGGCACGCGCGATTCGATAATCTGCGCTTCCAGCTTCTCATCCGGGAAGCCGATATGCAGGTGCAAACACCGCCGCTTCAGCGCATCGCCCAGATCGCGCGTACTGTTGGAGGTAAGCAATACGATCGGCGGCGTGACCGCGGCAACGGTACCAATCTCCGGTATCGTGACCTGATAGTCGGACAGGATCTCCAGCAGGAACGCCTCGAACTCCTGGTCCGACTTGTCGACCTCATCGACCAGCAGCACCGCGCCTCCCGGCTGCTGCAACGCACGCAGCAACGGCCGAGGCTCCAGAAAATTCTCGGAAAAGAAAATGTCGCCGAAATCGTGCAGCTTGTTCAGCGCCGCGCCCAGCCCGTCGGCATCGCCGATCACCGAGCCGATCTTGTCCTTCAATATCTGGGTGTAAAGAAGCTGCTTGCCGTACTTCCATTCATATAGCGCCTTCGCCTCGTCCAGCCCCTCGTAGCACTGCATGCGGATCAGCGGCAGGTGCAGCCAATGGGCCATCGACCGTGCCAACTCCGTCTTGCCCACGCCCGCTGGCCCTTCCACCAGCATCGGCTTCTGCAAATGATGCGCGAGATAAACTGCCGTTGCGATCTGTCTGCTGGGAATATAGCCGGCCGACCGCAGACCTTGCTCCACCGCTTCGATCGAGGGCAGGGTCAGGGACGGCCCCGGCGGGGACGCGTCGTTCACCGTTGGCTCCGCTACTGTGCAGTAGCTCCCTGGCAGGCGATGGGTGGAATGTCAAACGCAGACGACAGAGCCGATGCGAATCCGCGTGTCGCGCTCCAAGGCGGCCGGTCTCCTCGTGTGGTGTCTCAACCGGCTCCCGCCTAGACTGAATCTCCACACGGACGCCGAGGAAACGCGAATGGACTTCCACATCAGCCCGCAGCAACGCGACATGGTCGCCTCCGTCCGCGAACTCGCGCAATCCGAATTCAAGCCCGTCGCGCAACGCTGGATGGACGGCACGTTCCCATGGGAGAACATGCGCAAACTGGCGCAACTGGGCGTGTTGGGCATGTCGGTGCCGGAGGAATACGGCGGCCTCGGCCTGCCGATCCTGGATACCGCACTGATCCTGGAGGAAATCGCGAAAGTCTGTTACGTCACCGCGATGGCGGTGCTGGGCGAGGCCGGCGTGCAGACCCGCGTGATTGCCCGCTACGCCCCGCCATCCATCCGCGACCGCATTCTCCCACGCGTGGTCAGCGGCGACTGCATGCTGGCAATCTGCATGACCGAGCCGCACGCCGGCACCGACGTCGCCAACTACCGCACCAATGCCCGCATCGTCGGTGACCGCGTGATCCTGAAAGGCACCAAGACGCTGATCAGCCGCGCCCCGGAAGCCGGCATGTTCATCGTCTTCACCCGCGTAGACGGCAAGCCCGGCCGCGAGGGTATCGGCTGCGTCCTGCTGGAACCCGACACCAAGGGCTTCGAGGTCACCGGCACCTTCCACACCATGGGTGGCGAGAACCTGCATGAAATCCAGTTCAATGATTGTGAACTGCCGCTGGAAAACCTGGTGATCCGCGAGGACGGTTTTCGCAAGCTGCTGACCGCCTTCAACACGCAGCGCTGCCTGAACCCGTCTATCTCGCTGGGTCTTGCGGAAGGCGCGTTCGACGAAGCGGCGAACTATGTCCGCGAACGCACCGTGTTCGGCAAGCCGATCGCCGACCATCAGGGCATAAGGTGGAAACTTGCGGATATGTTCAAGGACATCGAGGCGGGCAGGGGCCTTCTGTATCGTGCCTGCCTCACCTCCAACCCATTCCCTGATCCATTTATGGCCGCCGCTGCAAAAGTGTTCTGCAACGAGATGTCGCTGCGCGTCACCAGCGAGGCGGTGCAAATGCATGGCGGCTTCGGGTTCACCGACGAATACCCGGTGTCGCGCTTCTATCGCGGCGCACGCTACGGCTCGATCGGCGGCGGCACTTCGGAGACGCTGCGCGACCTGATCGGCAAGAAGATCGTCGGCGATCTGGATTTCCGCCAGGGCATTCTTGGGCTGGGGACTTACTAAATTGCTGCTGATCGAAGCCGACGGCAAGGCGCTGCTTGCCGAGCCTGGGATCGCGGTACCAAACGGCGTGCTGGTCACCGCGCCAGAGTTCCCTCAGCTACCCGGGCCAGGACCGTGGATCGTGAAGGCGCAAGTCCCGGTCGGCGGCCGTGGCAAGGCCGGCGGCGTGCGGCGCTGCCAGTCGCCCGAGCAAGTGCGGCAGGCGCTGCGGCAACTATTGGGCAGCCGGCTGAAGGGCCATGTCGTGGAGGCGTGCCTGATCGAGCAAGCAGCCGTGGGCGAGGAACGCTATCTTGCGGTGATGGTTGATGCGGCGACGCATGGCCTGCGCGCGATCTATTCGCGTGCCGGTGGCGTCGATATCGAAGAATCCGGCGCCGCGTCTGGCCGCATCTGTGCCCCAAATCCCGAAGCTGCCGCCGTAGCCTTCGCGGCGCTCGCAGCCGGGGAACCGCCGGATTGCCGCGGCGCCGTCGAAGCGACGGGCCACAGGCTCGCAACCTTATTGCTCCAGCGTGAACTGGCCCTGGCGGAAATCAATCCGCTGTTTATTTCCGCATCGGACTGTGTTGCCGGCGATGCAAAACTGGTCGTCGATCTCAGCGCGATCGATCGCCAGCCGCCAATCGCCGCCCTGATCGCTGCGCGGCCCGAGATCTATGCCGACGCCGACCGCAAGCTGCGTGAAGGCTTCGATTACGTAGAACTCGATCCGCAGGGCGAGATTGGCTTGGTCACTACCGGCGCCGGGCTTTCCATGATGCTGATCGACGAGCTTGCCGCGCGCGGCGGCAAGCCGCTGAACTTCTGCGACATCCGCACCGGCCAGATGCGCGGCAGTCCGACTCGACTGATGCGCGTGCTGGACTGGATCGCGTCGCGCCCGTCGCTGCGCGTGGTGTTGGTGAACATCTTCGCCGGCATCACCGACCTGGCGGAGTTCGCAACGCTGCTGGCTACGGCAATCGATGGCACGCCTAACCTGCGCGTTCCTGTCGTCGCGCGGCTGGTGGGGCGTAATGCGGAGGATGCAAAGCGCATCCTGGCCGAACGCCAACCGCAGATGCTGGTGACCGAAGATTTGGAAGCGGCGTTGGCGCGGGTGGTATCGAAGACTCCCGCTCCGCTTGCGGGCTTGAACCGCGACGCGGGCCAAGGAAAGGGGGAGGGGGCTATCCGACCCGGGACGGTGGTTGCACGTCACCCTCCCGCGGCCCTTGGCCCGTCGCGTGGCCCAGGCCCCCGGGCAGGGGGTGAATCGGCTGCCCTGCCCATCCTCTCCACTCTGTCCCGGACCACCAAGGTGATCGTGCAGGGCATCACCGGCCGGATGGGCAGCACCCACGGGGCGCTGATGCGTGCTTATGGCACCAACATTGTCGGCGGGACCTCCAGCCGCGCCGACGCGACCGAAGCCGCCGGTGTGCCGGTGTTTCCCGATTGCGCCGCTGCTGTCGCGGCGACGGGCGCCGTTGCGTCCGTCCTGATGGCGCCTCCGGCGGAAACACTCGCCGCAGTGCAGGAAGCGCTGGCAGCCGGGATCAAGCTGTTCGTGACCGTCGCGGAAGGCGTGCCGCTGCACGACGCGATCCGCATCGGCCACGCGGCACGCGAGTCAGGCGCGATCTGGGTCGGCGCCTCCACGCCGGGCGTGGCGATCCCGGGTGAGGTGAAGCTCGGCTTCCTCCCGGATGTCGCGCTGCACCCGGGGCCGCTCGCCATCATGACGAAGAGCGGCACGCTGTCCTACGAAGTCGGTTATCGGCTGGCGCGCCACGGTATCGGCCAGAGCATCTGGGTCGGCGTCGGCGGAGATCCCGTGAAAGGCGTTCGTTTCCCCGACCTGCTGCCACTGTTCTTTGCCGATGTCCGTACGCACGGCATCATCCTGGTCGGCGAAGTCGGCGGCACGGAAGAAGAGGAATGCGCCGACGCCTTGCTCGCGCTGGGCTTGAACAAACCGGTCTATGCGATAATTGCCGGCCGCGAAGCAAAGGAGGGCGTGGCAATGGGCCACGCGGGCGCGCTGGTGCACGGCGATTCTGGTACCCTGGCAACCAAGACGCGCCGCCTGACCGAAGCCGGGGCGCGCTGCTTTGCCTCCGTCGAGGCGCTGGTTCAGGCTTGTGCCGCGGATTTTGGCGCGTCAGCAAACTGACGCAGGTGGCTTGCCCTGATGCTTGACCCGCGGAGCTTTTTCCGCTGACTGCGAGTACTCAGCGTCGTCACCGCCCCACGGCGTAACCCTGCATAGCGCGCGGATTGGCGCCGGCGAACATCTGGCCGTCGAGCTCGATGCGCGCGCCGGACAGCCGTCCTTCGCTCCAGTCGTCGCCCTTTTCTGCCTTGTGGCCCCGCGCCCGCAGCTCGGCCAGCACCGTGTCGTCATAACGCCCTTCGATCACCACCTTTCCCGGACGCGCGACACGCGGCCAGAAGCTGGACGGCCAATGCTCGGTATGGAAGCTGGGTGCGTCGATCGCCTGTTGAATCCCCATGTTGTAATGCACCATGCGCAGGAAGAAGATCGGCGACCATTGATCCTGTTGCTCGCCGCCCGGCGTGCCGAACGCCATCCACGGTTTGCCTTCGCGCAACGCAAAACTTGGCGACAGTGTCGTGCGCGGCCGCTTTCCGGGCGCCAGACTGTTCGGTAAGCCGGGTTGCAGCCAGAACATCTGCCCTCGTGTGCCAAGGCAGAACCCGAGCTCCGGAATCACCGGCGAGGATTGCAGCCACCCGCCGGATGGCGTCGCGCTGACCATGTTGCCGTGGCGGTCGATGACGTCGAGATGGCACGTGTCCGCACCGATCACGCCAAGCCGCGCCACGGTCGGTTCGCCGGTGCCCGCGGCGCTCCCCGCTGCCAGCAAATACGCGCGGTCCGCGGCGTGATGATCGACCACGGGCGTGAAGCCGGGAATCTTCCCGGGCCGCAGCTCCAGCGACGCGTCGTGCCCGACCAGGCCGCGCCGCTGCGCGTTGTAGCCGTCCGACAGCAGCGTTTCGATCGGAACGCGGGCAAAATTCGGATCGCCGTAATAGGCTTCGCGATCGGCAAAGGCGAGCTTGGCGCACTCCACCACGGTGTGGATGAAGTCTGCCCCGTACGGGTCCATCGCATCGAGATCGAAGCTGCGCAGCAATGCGAGTTGTTGCAGGAACACGGGTCCCTGACTCCATTGCCCGCATTTCAATACGGTGTGGCCTCGATAGTCGTAGGTCAGCGTCGCTTCCACGGTGGCCGACCACCGCGCCAGATCGTCGCCGCAGAGCAAGCCGCGGTGAGGGCGGCCGGTCACGTCGAGCACGTCGGTGGAGCGGCAGAAACGGTCGATCGCATCCGCCACGAAACCTTGGTACCAGGTGCGGCGGGCCGCGTCGATGCGCGCCTCGCGCGTGCCTCCGGCCGATTCTCGACACAGACATTCATAGGTGTTGGCCAGCGCCGGGCGGGCAAACAGCGAGCCTGGCTGTGGCACGTTGCCGCCCGGCAGGAACACGGCCGCCGAGCTTGGCCAGGCCTGCGTGAACAAGGGACGCACGCCTTCGATCGTCGCGCTGATGCGCGGCACTATGTGGATGCCGTTACGCGCATAGCCGATCGCGAAGGACAGGATATCGGGCAGTTCCCACGTGCCCCAGTCGCGCAGCAGCAGGCACCAGGCGTCGAATGCGCCGGGCACGACGGCGGGCAGCAGACCGGTGGCGGGAATCAGGCCCAGGTCGAGGTCGTGGAATTTTTCCAGTGTGGCCGCCTGTGGCGACACGCCCTGGCCGCAGATCACGTGCTGCCGCCCGGTGCGTGCGTCATGCAGAATGATCGGCGCATCGCCGGCTGGGCCATTCAGATGCGGTTCCGCAACCTGCAAGGTAAAGGCGGTAGCGCAGGCGGCGTCGAACGCATTGCCGCCGCGTTCCAGCACCGCCATGCCGACCTGGCTAGCCAGCCAATGCGTGCTGGCAACAACGCCGAAGGTGCCGGCGATCTCGGGACGCGTGGTGAACATGATGATGCGGTTCCTGGTGGTCTGTGCCGATGCTATGTCGCAGGCGTCATGATGGGCGATTGCCGCGCGTGCGGCTAGTACCTCTGCACAGGTTGAGAAGTACATGCCTATTCAGACTGGCGCCGCAACGGCGGTTTCGACCAAGGAGCAAATCTCTTACGCCGCACGACCATGGCTGGTGCTGTGTACGGGGACAGACGTTTCGGAGTTTCGTACTGCCGGCCCCATACGTTTCGTTGAGCGTTTGGCCGGTCCATTACCGCATGGCCTGCAACCGGGCATCTGTCCTAAACGCAACGAAACCGGCAAGATTGCACCATTCCGCTCACGCGGCGTTGGCGTGTCAGACAGCGCATCAGCGCTACATCGGACCAGACGGCAATCTAGGTCGGAGAAGGCATGCAGTTGATTCGCGGCGGATCCGGGCGCGACCTCCGGGTGGATTTCTTCCGAGGCCTGGCGTTGTGGTGGATTTTCATAGACCACACGCACGGCGATCTGCTCGGCTTCTACACCTTGCATGAGTTTGCGCCGTGCGACGCCGCTGAAATCTTTGTGTTGCTCGCGGGGTTCGGGGCGGCCAAGGCCTATGCCGGCGCCATGGACCGGCATGGCTGGCGGTACGGCGCCACCGATGCAGTGGGACGCGCCTGGACGCTCTACATTGCGCATATTTTCTTGTTTGTGACGTATGCCGCCCAGGTGAGCTGGTTCGCCGCCGCATTGCACCGGCCGCAGGACGTGACCGCGATTCAGCTCGATCCGTTGCAGCAGTCGCCGTTCCACGCGCTGTTGCAAGCGCTCACGCTGCGTTACCAGCCCAGCATGCTCAATATCCTGCCGCTGTACATCGTGCTGCTGCTGATATTCGCGATCGCGATGCCGGTGTTGCGGCGGCCTCGGCTGCTGCTGGGGTTGTCTGTGGCGATGTATCTCGTGGCTTGGGCAGGGCAATTCAACCTGCCAGGCTGGCGCGGCACCGGCTGGTACTTGGACCCGTTCTCCTGGCAATTGGTGTTCGTGGTCGGCGCCATCCTGGGCTACGCGCCCCCACAGCTGCCTCGGCAACCCGCCTTGTTGGACGTGTTGGCGGTGGTGGCGATCGCCTGGGGCGTTGTCGTGATGATCGTGATGCCGCCTTACGAGCATCAGGTTCCGTGGCTGCATTCGCTGGTGCCGATGCTGCAAGGCAGCGACAAAACCACCGAGGCGCCCGCCCGGGTGGTCTCCATGTTCGCCTTTCTCTGGCTCGCCATCCGCCTGGTGCCGCCGGAGGCGCCCTGGCTGCGGAGCCGAGCCGCCGCGCTGCTGGAACTGCCAGGCCAGCATTCGCTGCCGGTATTCTGCGCCAGCATCTTGCTCGCCTTCGTTTGCTCGATCGGGCTTCGCGCAAATAGTGGCGCAGAGATGGAGCTGGCGGTGAACATTTGCGGCGCACTCTGCTTGCTCGCAGTGGCCGGGATTGCCGCCTGGGCCGGCCAGCCCGGGCGTGCACAGCGCCCGTTGCGAAACACGCGGGACCGGGTATCCGCCACCGCTCCGCAAACAGCAGGCCTGCAACGCGCTGCCACGCCTTCCCTGGCGTCAGGGCACAATTCCTTGAAGGCTGCACGCTGAACGCGGCGGCTTGTCGTAATCCTGACGGGGCCAGCTATTCTCTAACGCCCGGTCGCATGCCGGACACCGTTAAGGACACGAACAATACGCTTTGCCCGACACGATTGTCCATTGGTGACTGCGGTAACTGCCCGGTGCGACTTCCACTTGTTGTGCCGGCAGGGGCCGAGCACGCATGACGGCCTGCACCGGGTGTGTGGCGGCGCGTTTCACCGATGTCTTCCTGGCATGGCCGCCAGAAACTGTGTCACCTCACCGGCTCCGTCCAACACCTTGACACTTGCAGCATCGGCTTGTTGTGAAATTGCTGACACCTCCTGGATCGACCGAGTGGCATCCTGCGTAGCGGCCGAGACTGTCCGCGCGCTGACTGCGATACTGCGCCGGTCGCCCCCCTGCCGTGCCGGGTACTCCGGCTTTAGCGGGCAAAGAACAATTCGGTCAGGATGTAGTCGAGGGCGAGGATTAAGATGGAGGCGCTGACCACCGCATTGGTTGTGGCCGCGCCCACGCCCTGTGCGCCGCCGCGGCTGTTGTAGCCCTGATAGCAGCCCATCAGCGCAATGATGAAACCGAACACTGCCGCTTTCACCAGGCCGGAGACCACGTCCTCGGTGCGCATGAAGTTCATCGTGTTGGTCAGGTAGGTGGTGGCGTTGAACCCGAGCGACGCGGTGGAGACGATGAATCCGCCCAACACGCCCAGGATGTCGGCGACCACCACCAGCAGTGGCAGCGCGATCACGCCCGCCAGCAGGCGCGGCGCGACCAGGTATTTCATCGGGTCGGTCGACAGGGTTTGCAGTGCGTCGATCTGGTCGGTGACGCGCATCGTGCCGAGTTCGGCGGCCATTGCGGCGCCGATGCGTCCCGCCACCATCAGGCCGGCCAGCACCGGGCCCAGTTCGCGGGTGATCGACAGCACCACGATGTTGGGGATCGCGCTCTGGGCGGAGTAGCGGGAGAAGCCGGTGTAGGACTGCAGCGCCAGAACCATGCCGGTGAAAACCGCGGTCAGGGCGACGACGGGCAGGCTGAAATACCCCATCTCCATCAGGGCGCGACCGAACATCCGCGCGTAGAAGGGGGGACGCACGGCATGGGACACGCCATTGCCGGCAAACATCGTGGCACTGCCGGTGCCGCGGCAGACGGCGATGGCGCCGCGGCCGATCGCCGCCAGGAAGTCGAGCATTGCGTTCACGCCGGCCGATACACCCGATGGAAACGGCGGCCGAGCGAGGTCAGAACCTCGTAGCCATTGGTGCCGGCGGCTGCTGCCACGTCATCCGGCATTTGCGTGGAGCCGAGCAATTCCAGCGTGCTGCCGGGCTGCACGGCGGGATGGTCGGTCACGTCGAAGGTGGTCAGGTCCATGGAGACGCGGCCTACCAGCGGTATGGGGGTGCCGTCAAAGAGGGCAATTCCCCTGCCGGAGAGGCTGCGGTGCCAGCCGTCGGCATAGCCCACCCCAACCGTCGCGATGCGCGACGCCCGGGCAGCGCTCCAGGTGGCGTTGTAGCCGACGGTGTCGCCCGGGTTGATGTCACGCACCGCCAGAACCCGCGCGGTCAGCCGCACAGTCGGGCGCATCGGGTTGGCGTGGCCCGGCGTGGGGTTCACACCATAGAGCGCCGCGCCGGGGCGGGCGAGATCGGACCCCCAGGATGCGCCGAGGAAGATACCGGACGAATTGGCGAAGCTGCGCGGCGCCGGCGGCAGGCCAGCGCAGGCGGCGGCGAAGCGTTCGGCCTGATGATGATTCAGGGGATCGGCGGGGTCGTCTGATGCCACCAGGTGAGTCATGACGTAACGCAGTTCGATCCCGGCGAGGCGGGTGTGGTCGGCCAGCAGCACTGCGAGTTCGCGCGGATCGAGGCCGAGACGCGACATGCCGGTGTCGATGTGCAGCAGCGCCGGCAATCGACGCCCGACCGCGCGTGCCGTGGCGGCCCATGCGTCCAGCTCGGCGAAATTGTTCAGCACCGGGGTGATGTGGTGCGCCAGATACTCGGGCTCGGTGCCCGGAAGCGGGCCGCCCAGGACGGCGACCATTGCGTCGGGCAGGCTGGTACGAATCGCGAGCGCTTCATCGAGCAAGGCAACGAAGAAGTGGCGACAGCCTGCGGCGTGCAGCACGGGGGCGACATGCTGGGCGCCCAGCCCGTAGGCGTCCGCCTTGACCACGCCGGCGACGGCGCCGCTGGGATGTCGCTGGCACAGCAAGTGCCAGTTGGCGGTGATGGCCGCGAGGTCGATTTCGAGAATGGCTGGGGCAGAGGCTGGGTGGGGCAAAGGCGAATCTCGGGCAAGACGTTGCGGGCACATTTTCACGTCAGGATGAATTGGCGCAAGCTGATAGCGGATTGACCATGGATCGGCGGGAGGAGTCGCATGGCAGAGCAATGCATCGGCGTTATCATCAACGGCGCCACCGGCCGCATGGGCACGACGCAGCACATGGCGAACCTGCTGGCGATCGCCGCCGAGGGCGGGCTGACGCTGCGCAATGGCGACCGGCTGGTTCCGAACCTGCTGCTGGTGGGGCGCGACGCGGATCGCCTGCGCGCATCGGCAGCGGCACATGGCGGACTGCGCTGGACCACAAGTTTGGCCGACGCGCTGGCCGGGCCGGATACGATTTTCATGGATTGCGCCGCGACCGGTGGCCGTCCGGCGCGCGTGCGCGCGGCCATCGCCGCCGGCAAGCACATCCATATCGAGAAACCCACTGCGCCGACGGTCGAAGAAGCAATGGCGTTGGCCCGTGCCGCTCATAAGGCCGGCGTGAAACATGGCGTGATCCAGGACAAGTTGTTCCTGCCCGGCTTCGGCAAGCTGCTGTTTGTGAAGAACGCCGGGTTCTTTGGGCGCGTGCTGTCGATCCGGATCGATGCCGGCTCGTGGATTTTCGACGGTGCCATGCAGGCGTGCCAGCGGCCGAGCTGGAATTATAAACGGGAGGAAGGCGGCGGGCTGGCGCTCGATATGATGGCGCACTGGCGATACATGGTCGATCGGCTGGCTGCCCCGGTCACGGCGGTGTGTGCGCTGATGGCAACCGCGATTCCGGAACGCGTGGACGAGCATGGGCGGCGGTATCGCGTGGACGTGGAGGATACCTCGCACGCGCTGCTGCGGCTGGAAGGCGGCGGTGTGGGCGTGATTACCAATAGCTGGGCCACGCGCATCCGGCGCGACGATACGATGGTGGTGCAGATCGACGGCACGCACGGCTCGGCGGTGGCGGGGAGGTTCCGCTGCTTCACGCAGTCGGCGGTGAGTACGCCCGATGCGTTCTTCGGCGGCGGACAGCGGGGCAACCTGGATTTGATGGCGCAGTGGCAGGAGGTGCCGGATACGCTGCCGTGCGGCAATCCGTTTCGTCAGTGCTGGGAGGCGTTCCTGCGGCATGTGGCGGAGGACGCGCCGTATGTGCCGGATTTTGTGGAGGGTGCGAAGGCTGTGCAGTTGGCGGATCTGGCCTATCGGAGTGTGTCGGAGGGGAAGTGGATGGAGGTGGCGGAGTTGCGGCTGGGATGAGCAGGCCCTCGGAGAGGTCATTGTGCCCTTAGTGTCATTGCGCCGTTCATGTCATTGCGCCGTTCATGTCATTGCGAGGAGCGAAGCGACGAAGCAATCTCGGTCGGGAGTCGCTACTCACGTTCGAAATTGCTTCGTCGCCACGCTCCTCGCAATGACATGGTCGCCACGCTCCTCGCAATGACATGAATGAGGGGGGTTGGCGCTTCCTCCAGCCAGGTGGACTAACCCACGTACTCGCCGTGCACGCGATCCAGATCGGCGAATCTTGTGAACTCGGGTTCGAAGAATAACTGGATGGTGCCGGTCGGGCCGTGGCGCTGCTTGGCGATGATCAGATCCGCCTGGTTGTGCGCCCGCTCCATGTCCTGTTTCCACTTGTCCACCGCCGCGTGGAACTTCTCGTCGTTATCGAAGCGCGGCTGCTGCGGCTCCCGCTGCTCCAGGTAGTACTCCTCGCGATACAGGAACATCACCGAATCCGCATCTTGCTCAATGGTGCCCGACTCGCGCAGGTCGGAAAGCTGCGGCCGCTTGTCCTCGCGATTCTCCACCTGGCGGCTGAGCTGCGACAGTGCGATCACCGGCACTTCCAATTCCTTAGCGATCGCCTTCAGCCCCTGCGTGATCTGGCTGATTTCCAGCACGCGGTTCTCGGGCTTCGTTCCCGCCGCCGGGCGCATAAGCTGCAGATAGTCCACGACAATCAGCGCCAGACCCTTCGTCCGCTTCAAGCGCCGCGCCCGCGTGCGCATCGCCGAGAGAGTCAGCGCCGGCGTGTCGTCGATCTCGATCGGCAGGCCGGCCAATTCGCGGCTGACCTGCACGAACTTGTCGAAGTCCCGTTGCTGGATCTCGCCCTTGCGGATGCGGTCGCTGGACACCTGCGCTTCTTCTGCCAGCAAACGTGTGGCCAATTGCTCGGAACTCATCTCCAGCGAGAAGATCGCGACTGCCGCTCGTGGCATCGCGTTGGCATCCTTGGCACGCGCCTCGGCCATCAGCGCTTTGGCGGCACCGAACGCGATCTTGGTGGCGAGCGACGTCTTCCCCATGCCGGGCCGGCCTGCCAGGATCACCAGATCGGACGGATGCATGCCGCCGGTCTTCGCATCCAGGTCGCGCAGCCCGGTGGTCAGGCCGGCGACGTGGCCGGAACGATGGAAGGCACGTTCGGCGCCCTGGATGGCCTCGATCAAAGCCTTCTCGAATGTGACGAAGCCGCCCGCGGTCGAACCTTTCGTCGCGAGATCGAAGAGGAATTGCTCCGCGGCTTCGATCTGTTGCGAGCCGCCGAGCTCGGCGACGGCACCAAACGCATTGTTCACCACGGTTTCGCCGATATCGATCAACTGCCGGCGCAGCCAGGCATCGTGGATGGCGCGGCCGTACTCCCCGGCATTGATGATGCCGACCATGGCGGTGAGGAGCTGCGCGAGATACGCCGTGCCGCCAACTTCCTCCAGCACGCCGGAATGCTCGAACTCCGCTTTCAGGGTGACCGCATCGGCAAGCTGGCCGGACTCCACCCGGCGCATGACGGCCTGATAGATGCGGCCATGGATCGGGTCGGCGAAATGTTCCGGCGCGAGGAACTCGGAAACGCGCTCGCAAGCTTTGTTGTTGGCGAGCAGCGCGCCGAGCAAGGCTTGCTCCGCCTGGATGTTGGAGGGCGGCAGCCGCTGGGACAGCCCGAGGAGGGGCGAATCGACGATCGTGTTCATGCGGCGCGGAGTCTAGCCCCGGCGCAGCGAGTCGGCACGCTGTGAACATCGGGGATAAGACTGGATAGCGGGGGCAATCGCGCAGGTCCGGCAATTGCCCGACTCGAGCACCGCATTGACCCAGGTCTGAGCGGCTCAGAGTCGATTGCGGTAAGTGAATATGCTTGCCGTGCGCGGGCTGTGGCGGCAACCGCCATTGTCATGCTCTGCCGCGGGTATCGTTACGTGGCTGCGGCGGGGTGGTGTCGGCTGATCGTTGATGCGCAGCCGATCGTACCGTGTCATTGCGAGTCGACCACCAGCCGGCGCGGCCGGCCCGCGACTGGATGAAACTGCGAAGGGTGGGAAGGTTCCCCCTCCCCTTGTGGGCTTGGGCCGCGAAGTGGACCAAGGTCAGGGGGAGAGGGCAAGCTCGCAGGTTTCACCTCTCCCCGCGCCCACCTCTCACAAGGGGACGGGAAAACCTTGTTTCTTGCCAGGACTTGTTTCCAGCTAGGAAGTGCAGCGATCTGGTCCGACCGGCGGCCGGATCAGTCGTGCGACGCTCGACCGAGGTTGCTTCGTCGCTTCGCTCCTCGCAATGACATGTGGGGCGTTACCAGCGCCCTACGCCTTCTCCCGCTGGGATACCTGCTTTTCTGATACCGTAATATAATCCCTTGTCAGCGGCACCGCGGTCTGGTCGTGTGCCATTTGAATCTGGAATACCATGTTGCCCTCGCGACGGAACGACAGCTCGGCGCCGCATAGATAGAATTCCCACATCTGGCAGAAGCGTTCGTCGTACAACGACGCTATCGCGTCGCGGTTGGCCGCGAAGCGGCGTCGCCAGTGGCGGAGCGTTTCGGCATAGTGCAGGCGCAGGATCTCGATATCCGTTGCCACCAGGCCGCTGCGCTCGATCGGTGGCAGCACTTCGGACAGCGCGGGACAATAGCCGCCGGGGAAGATGTATTTCGCGATCCACGGATTCGTCGCGCCCGGCGGATCGCTGCGGCCGATCGCATGCAACAGCGCGACGCCATCCGGCTTTAAACAGCGCGACACCGTCTCGAAAAACGCGGGGTAGAAACCAACACCGACATGCTCGAACATGCCGACCGAGACGATGCGGTCGAACCGCTGAGTCATCGTGCGGTAGTCCATCAACTCGAACGAGACGCGGTCGGACAGGCCGTCGGCGGCGGCGCGGTTGCGCGCTTCGGCCAATTGCTCCGTGGACAGCGTGATGCCGGTGACGCGCGCGGCATAATCGCGCGCCAGAGTTAGCGCCATGCCGCCCCAGCCGCAGCCGATATCCAGCACCGTCAGGTCCGGCCGGGTCAGCAGCAGCTTGGCGGCGATGTGGCGCTTCTTGGCGGCCTGCGCTTCCTCCAGCGTCTCGTCGCCACGTGGGAAATAGGCGCAGGAATATTGCCGGTCGCGGTCCAGAAAAAGGCTGTAGAGCCGGCCGTTGAGATCATAGTGGTGGGCGACATTGCGCCGCGCGCGGCCGGCTGGATTGTACTGGTCGATCTTGCGCTTCATCACCCGTAGCATGTGCGAGGCCCAAGCAGCGGGGAGCTTGTCGCTGTTCGCCATGAAGTTGGTTACCAGAACGTCCAACACGTCGTAGATGCCGCGTGCGTCGGGGGTCAGCGTGCCGTCCATATAGCATTCGCCGACCGCCAGCGCGGGGTTCAGCAGCAGCCGGCGAATGGCGCCATTCGTGTGGAGGGCGAGGCCGCCTTCAAGACCCGGGCGGCCGGCATAGGTGTTCAGCCGGCCATCCGGCCACCGCACCGTGAGGCGCCCGATGGTGATGAACCGCTTCAGGATCGCATCAAGGATAGCCTGCATGGCTCCGCCCCCAAGCCGGAGAACCAGATATATGACAGCATGGAGTAACAAAGGGGGTAACGTCAAAGGCAATTGCCGGGTGCTGTGCGGGCCGGGTTGGCGATCGGCTCGTTGCTGCGGCGTGCCCGCGACAGGCCGGATCATGGCCACAGGGCATCACGCCCCGGGTGTTCATCGGGGCGGGCCTTCGTCGGCATGACGAGGGAGCGAAGCCAATATCTGTCGTGCGCGGTCCGGACGATCCGTGACGATCCCGTCCACGCCCCAACCAATCAATCGCGCCATGTCATCGGCGGCGTTAACTGTCCAAGGCATCACGGCAAGGTCAAGCTCGTGCGCTTCGTTCACCAGGTCCTGTGTCAGATCGGCGTGATCCGGCGCCCAGACCGGCCCGCCTTCCGCTGCCACGGCGCGCGGTACCGATCCGCCGAAATCGCCCGGATGCGGACCGCCCCACCAGACCGACGCATTGCGCACGGTCTCCGCTCGCGTCAGCCAGGCGAGCCGCACGTCAGGCCTGGATCGATGTAAATGGCGCGGCCCGCGCCAGTCGAAACCTTCGACCGTGATGCGTGACGCAACGCCAGTCGAGTCCGCCACGGCCGTAACCGCCGCCGCCATTTCCTCGCCACCGACGGTCAGGTCCGGTTGGTCCGGGCAGGTCTTCAATTCGACAATGAAATTCGTGCCGTTGTGTATGCAGAACACGCGCTGCAGTGTCGGAATGCGTTCACCATCGCGCGGTGATTGATCGGGAAACTGGGCCGCGTAGTCCAAATCGGGACGCACCCGGCCCACATCGAAGGCCGCCAGGTCGGCCGCCCGCATCGCACGGATCGGCGGCCCTCGTTCCTTCAGCCACTGCCCCGCTGCATCGCGCGTGATGTTCGGATTCAGCGCCGGATCGTGTGAGACGACCACCACCCTATCCGCGGTCAGCCCCACATCCAATTCCACTGCGTCCACACCCAGTGCCAGCGCGCCGGCGAACCCCGCCAAAGTATTTTCCGGAAACAGCCCGCGCGCGCCGCGATGGCCGATAATCAGGCAGGATCGCGTCATGCCGCTCTCCTTGATACCCTCCGCGGCAGGGACAGGAGCACACGATGGAATACACGACGCTCGGCAGGACGGGGTTGAAGGTCAGCGTGGCTGGCCTCGGTTGTGGCGGATTCAGCAAGCTGGGGCTCGGCACCGGCAAGTCGGAAGCGGAAGCCGTGGCGCTGATCCGGCTCGCGCTCGATCTCGGCGTGAACCTGCTTGACACCGCCGCCGTTTACGGCACGGAAGACGTGGTCGGCAAAGCACTGCCCCATGTTCCACGCGAGTCGGTCGTGGTTTGCACGAAGGCGTCGAAGGCCGCGGGCGAAAAGCAGTTCCATCTGGACAAGGTGCTTGCCAGCCTGGATGGATCCCTGCGCCGTCTTGGTACTGATTATATCGACGTCTTTCAAATTCATGCCGTGCATCCTTCTCAATACGATTACGTGCGTGATGTAATCGCCCCTGCCCTGCTGCGCGAGAGGGAACGCGGCAAAATTCGCTTCCTGGGCATCACGGAGACGTCGCCGAACGATCCAGAGCATACGATGCTGCACCGCGCAGTGCAGGACGGCATCTGGGACACGGCGATGTTCGCGTTCCACCTGATGCACCAACCGGCCCGCATGCAGGTATTCCCCTACACACGCGCCCACGGCGTGGGCACGCTGATGATGTTTGCGGTCCGCCAGATCTTCGCGCGGCCCGCGCAGCTGGCCGACACCGCGAAGGAACTCGCCGCGACAGGCCAGCTTCCAGCATCATTTGCAGAAACCGACGATCCGCTGGGTTTCCTCGTGCGCCCTGGCGGGGCCAGCTCTGTGACCGACGCAGCCTATCGTTTTGTCCGCCACGAACCGGGCGTCGATGTGGTCTTGTTCGGGACCGGTGACCCCGCTCATCTCCGCACCAACATCGAGTCCTTGCTCAAGCCGCCGTTGCCTGAAGCCGATCGGGCAAAGCTCGCCCAATTGTTCGGCCATCTGCGTGGTGTCGGGCTTGAAGCGCCTCCCCGGCGCGCGGCGGCCTGATCCGGATACGATCAGCGCCCGCATCGCTGCGGCCTCCGGCCACGCACAAAGCCAGGACTCGCCTGTCACAAAAACTTCGCTAGGATTGCCGAACGGCGCCCTCCGGATCGGTGGATGCGGCCGGCGCCGCAGCAAAAACACCAGGAGGCGCGCCCATGTCAGGAACCCAGAACGGCAGAAGTCCCCGCTCGGTGGCTCTGGTGGGCCCCTACAGCAGTGGCAAGTCCACCCTGTTCGAGGCGATGCTGGACGTGGCCGGCGCACCGGTGAAACGGCCCGCCGATCCCCGCAACCGCCCGATGACCACCGAGACCCGTATCGGCCATGGCACCTATCTCGGCGATGCCTGGGCCGTGCTGGACTGCCCCGGTTCGATCGAATTCAATTACGAGATGTGCACTGCCCTGGCGATGGTGGACATCGCCGTGGTGGTCTGCGAGGCGGTGCCCTCGCGCGCGCTGACCGTGGCGCCCGCCCTGAAGCTGCTGGCGGACCAGGGTGTGCCGCACGTGTTGTTCATCAACAAGATCGACACGCTGGAAGGCAGCGTGCGGGACACGCTCGCGGCGTTGCAGGCCTATGCGAAGTCGCCGTTGGTGCTGCGGCAGGTACCGATCGTCGATGGCCAGGCGGTGAAGGGGTATGTCGATGTCGTCAGCGAGCGTGCCTATCGTTATCGCAAGGGGCAGGCGTCGGAACTGATGCAGATTCCGTCCGAAATGCAGGACGAAGAGCAGGAGGCGCTGGGGAAGCTGGTGGAGACGCTGGCGGACCGGGACGACGAACTGCTTGAGAAAGTGCTGGAGGACGTCAAGCCAACGCCTGCCGAGATCTATCGCGATCTGCGTAAGGATCTGTCGGCGGGCGCGGTGATCGAAGTGCTGCTGGGTTCGGCCGAGAACCTGCACGGTGTGCGCCGGCTGTGGAAGGCACTGCGGCACGATGCACCATTCGTGCGAGATACTGCGGCGCGTCAGGATGTCCCCACTGAAGGTCCGCCATTGGCGCAGATCTTCAAGACCGTGTACGCCGGCCATACCGGCAAGCTGTCGTATGCGCGCGTCTGGCGCGGCACGATCAAGGATGGCGCGACGTTGGGTGGGTCTCGGCTTGGCGGCATCTATCGTTTCAACAGCGGTGAACTGGCCAAGGCCGCCGAGGCAGTGGAAGGCGACATGGTGGCATTCAGCCGCCTGGAGGGCGTTGCGACAGGCGCGACGGTTTCGCCGGGTGCCATCCCAGAGCAATTGCCGTTTCCCGAGCCGGCGCCACCGGTGTATTCGCTGGCGATCGCAACGTCGGATCACAAGGACGACGTGAAGCTGAACGGTGCACTGAGCAAATTGCGCGAGGAGGATCCGACCCTTTCGGTCGCGCAAGAGCAGGGGACGAGCGAGACGGTTTTGCATGGACAGGGGGAAATGCACCTGAATGCGGTCGTCTCGCGGCTGCAAAGCAATTATGGGCTGAAGGTGACGACGCATAAACCCCAGGTTGCGTATAAGGAGACTATCCGCCGCCCGGTGCACGAACATGGGCGGCTGAAAAAGCAAAGCGGTGGGCACGGGCAGTTCGCCGATGTGAAGATCGACATCGCGCCTCGGCCTCGCGGTACGGGATTTGAATTCATCGACAAGGTCGTGGGCGGCGCGGTGCCGCGCAACTTCATCCCGGCGGTGGGTGAAGCGGCGGAGGAAGCGGCGAGGAAGGGGCCATTCGGGTTTCCGGTGGTGGATATTTCCGTGACGCTGGTGGATGGGCAGTTCCACAGCGTGGACAGCTCGGACATGGCGTTCAAGACGGCGACGGCGCTGGCGATGAAGGAAGGCCTGGCGAAGGCAGATCCCGTGTTGCTGGAGCCGATCTATCGCGTCAGCGTCAGCGTGCCGAACGACTATACGGCGCGGGCGCAGCGGCTGATTACCGGACGGCGCGGGCAGATCCTGGGCTATGCCGAGCGTCGGGGCTGGCCGGGCTGGGACGATGTTGAGTCGTTGGTGCCCGAAGCCGAATTACACGATCTTATTATTGAACTTCGGTCGCAGACGCTGGGGTTAGGAACCTACCGCAAGGAGTTCGATCACCTGGCGGAGACGCGAGGCGAACTGCGGCGCGGGGCGGCTTGAACGCGAGTGCGGTTGGCTCTTCGCTTGCGGGGTGGGTTAGGGCGAAGGGTGCGTATTGACTATCGGAGGTCGGATGAACCCCCCACCCCCTATCCCCCTCCCACACGGGGAGGGGGAACCGTACGGCCTGGTCCCAGAGTTGGCTACACCACATTCTTCGCTCGGAGGGTTTCGATCTCCCCGGCGCCGTAGCCCAATTCGTCCAGGATCGAGTCGGTGTCCTCGCCCAATTCCGGCGTTGCACTGCGCACACTCCAGGGGGTGCGGCTGAGTTCCACCGCCTGGCCGACAACTTCCACCGAGCCCAGTACCTTGTGCGGGACCGTGCGGGTGACATGCAGGTGCTGCACCTGTGGGTCGGCGAACACCTCGTTCATTTTGTAAATCGGCCCGCACGGCACACCCGCGGCGTTCAGCCGCTCGATCCATTCCGCGGACGGACGGGTACGGATAATCGCCTCGATCGCCTCGTTCAGCCGGTCGCGGTTCTTCGATCGTGCCGCGCCAGAGGCGAAATCCGGGTCGGACGCAAGTTGCGGCGCATCCACCGCCTTGCAGAAGCGGCGGTAGATGTCCTCACCCGACGCGGCGATGTTGATGTGGCCGTCAGCCGTTGCGAACACGCCGGTGGGGATGCTGGTCGGATGATTGTTTCCTGCCTGACCCGGAACCTCATGCCCGATCGTCCAACGCGCCGCCTGGAAATCCAGCATTGCGATCTGTGCCGCGAGCAAGTTGGACTGGACCCATTGGCCCTCGCCGGATTGTTCGCGTTCCAATAACGCGATCAGGATCCCCATGGCGGCAAAGATGCCGGCGGTGAGGTCCGCGACGGGGATCCCGACACGCACCGGCCCCTGGCCGGGCAGTCCGGTGATCGACATCAGCCCGCCCATACCCTGCGCGATCTGATCGAATCCGGGACGGTCGCGATACGGCCCGTCCTGGCCGAAACCAGAGATCGATGCATAAACCAAACGCTTGTTGACCTTGCGCAGGCTCTCGTAATCGACGCCCAGGCGAAATTTCACGTCTGGCCGGTAGTTCTCTACGACTACGTCCGCGCGTTCTGCCAAGCGGCGGAGTATGTCCAGACCTTCTGGCTCCTTCAGGTTCAGCGTGAGGCTGCGCTTGTTGCGGTGCAGATTCTGGAAGTCCGGTCCGTGCCGCTCGCCGCCCAGACCGGCATCGCCGCCGGGGGCCTCGATCTTGATCACGTCCGCGCCCCAGTCGGCGAGTTGGCGGACACAGGTCGGGCCGGCGCGTACCCGCGTCAGGTCGATCACTTTGAAACGGGCAAGCGGTCCTTCCGTCATCCAACTCCTCCTCGGCAACCCGGCCGCGCCGTCGGACGCGGCATGTGCTGTGCTACGATACGTCTGCATCCCCCGGTTGGCGAGGCAACCAACCGCGGGGCAGCACGGCGCTTAACGGGTAAGCACACGGTCAGCCGCCGCGTGGGGGCACACGAGATTTCTGAGACAATGCAACCGGAACGATCGCGCGCTTGTGACTGAATTGCTGCGCCCTCGATCATTAATGCGGCACGCAGCCGGGGATGACGGTGCTATTCAGCGCTTCCGCATCTGGCCACCGAGCGCACCCCGCCCGTGCCTGCCTAATACTACGCCCGTCCTTTCTGCGGAGCCACCGTCTTCCGCATGTACGAGATCGCGACCTCGTGTGCCAAGCATGGCCGTGTTCCGTCGGCCACTATCCTGATCGTGGACGACGAGCCGGAAGTGCGAACGGTGGTCGCGGAGTTCCTGGAGGATTTCGGCTATCAGGTGGTACAGGCGGATGGCGGGCAGCAGGCACTGCGGCGGCTGCGGGAGAACCCCTCCGTACGCTTGCTGATCACCGACATCCGGATGCCCGAGATGTCGGGCCTCGAACTGGCGGACCTCGCTACCGAGCGAAACCCACGTCTGAAAGTGATCCTGATCTCTGGCTATTTCGTCGCCCAGCAGGTGCATCGCCGTTTTCTCCGCAAGCCGTTCCGCATGAAGGAGCTCGAGGCCGCGGTACGGGCAGAACTCTGCCCCAATGACTGAACACGACACGGCGACCGGAGGCGCAGAGCATGCCTGGCACCATGGCGAGGTTGACAAGTCCGGCACAAGGCCATGCTAATGGTCGGCTTCTGGCGGATCGCGCCTGCTGTCGTTGCGAGCGAAGCAATCTCCACCGAGAGAACGTGCGATCGTCCGTTGGGATCGCTTCGCTCCGCTCGCAATGACAGGTGAAGCGGCTACCACCTGAAGCGGCTACCACCTGAAGCGGCTACCACCCGTCGGGATCGCAACTCTGAAGTAAGCGGCAATGATAGATCGCCACATCCTGTCGAACGGTTACCTGTCGGCCGCGGTCAAGCCGGACGGTGCCGAGCTTTGCTCCTTGCGGGATGCCGAAGGGACCGAGCTGTTGTGGCAGGCACACCCGATCTGGCCTCGCCACGCGCCGGTCTTGTTCCCCATTGTCGGCCGGCTGAAGGACGACACCCTGGTGCATCGCGGGCGCAGCTACCGCATGACGCAGCACGGCTTCGCTCGCGACCGGCGGTTCGCCTGGCTGAACCGGGGCGCCACCTCCTGCCGCCTGGTACTCCATGACGACGGCGAGACCCGTGCGGCCTACCCGTTTGCCTTCCGCTTCGAGGTTGCGTTCGCGCTGGATGACGATGCGCTGGAGCAAACCTACACCGTGGTGAATACCGGGCGCGAGGAACTGCCGGCCTCGGCCGGCGCGCATCCCGGCTTCGTCTGGCCTCTGGCAGAGGGCGTGGCCAAAACTGCGCATATGCTGGCCTTCGAGCGACCGGAACCGGCTCCGGTGCGACGGTTGGGCGGCGGGTTGTTGCTGCCTGCGGCCGAACCGTCGCCGATCTCCGGCGACACGTTGTCGCTCGCACCGTCCCTGTTCTCAGCGGATGCGCTGATCCTGGATCAGGTGGCCAGCCGCTCGGTCCGATACACCGCTCCGGGAGCAGAGGCGATCGAGGTGAGCTGGGATGGTTTCCAGCAGCTCGGCGTCTGGACACGGATGACAGGGGACGGCGACTGCGCCGACTTCATCTGCATCGAGCCGTGGCATGGCACGGCCAGCCCGGGGGACTTCGCCGGCGAGTTTCGCGACAAGCCTGGCCTGATGCTGATTCCTCCCGGCGAACGACGCGTGCTGACGATGCGCATCAGGCTGTGCTGAAGGGGTGATCCGCGGAAGGCGCGAGCTACACCGGTTCGGCGTGCGTGCCAAACGCCTCCGCCTCCCCTATGCCTCTCCCCCTGACCCCGTCCCGCGCGGGGAGGGGGTATTCACGTGTGCCTGGCCCGCCATCCTCCCATCCGGCAGATATGGTCCCAATGCGGCTTCGACACCGGTGACACGGAAAGCCGCGACTGCCGCACCAGCGCCAGGTCTGCGAGCTTCGGGTCGGCTTTGATCTGCGCGAGGGTGACCGGCTTCGGCATCGGCCCCACGGCCTCCATGTCCACCGAGACCCAATCGCCGGAATCCGCTGTGGGATCGGGATAGGCCTCCCGCACCACTTTCACCACGCCGACAATCTCCTTGCCGACATTCGAATGGTAGAAGAAGGCGAGGTCGCCCTTCTTCATCGCTCTCAGGTTGAGCCGGGCGGTGTTGTTGCGCACACCGGTCCACGGTTCGACCTTGTTGGCGGCCTGCTGGTCCCAGGAGAAGGCGTCAGGCTCGGACTTCACCAGCCAGTATTGAGTCATGTCACTGGTTCACCCTCATTGTGGGATGGCCCCTCCCGCTCCCCCCACAGGGCAGGGGATTTCAGCTTCTGCTTGGACTTCCAATTGATCCATCTCAATGCGTACCATCTCACGCACCGTAATCATTATCCCACGCATGAATGTTTCTCCAGGATACTCCCGCAACGCCGGGTTGGTCCTAACAGTAAAGGGCAACGCCGTCCGCCTTCAAACTGCGGCGGGGATGCGATAGGTTGATCGAGTGGACGCGCGTTCTGTTGCAGCCCCTCCTGCGGGAGCAGGGCGTTCCTTGCATCGGTTTGCCAACCCGGGCCAATTCCTGCGGCTGTCGGGGACGCTGGTGCCGTGGCTTTCGGCCGGCGCCCTGGTGCTGATCGCCATCGGGCTGATCTGGGGCCTGGTGTTTGCCCCCGCCGATTGGCAGCAGGGTAACGCCGTCCGGATCATGTATATCCATGTGCCTGCAGCCTGGCTGGCCTCGGCCGGCTATGCCGGGCTGGCGGCATGCTCTGTCGCTTCACTGGTCTGGCGGCATCCGCTGGCCGACCTCGCCGCCGTCGAAATCGGACCGGTCGGCGCGGGCTTTACCGCCTTGTGCCTCGCCACCGGCAGCCTGTGGGGCAAACCGATGTGGGGCGCGTGGTGGGTGTGGGACGCGCGTCTCACATCAGTGCTGGTACTGTTCTTTTTGTATCTCGGCCACATCGCCTTGGTGCGTGCGTTCGACGACCCGGTGCGCGGCTATCGCGCCGGCGCCATCCTGGCGCTGGTCGGCGTGGTGGACCTGCCGATCATCAAGTTCAGCGTCGATTGGTGGAATACGCTGCACCAGCCGGACACCATCACCCTGACCGGCGCTCCCCATATGTATATCGCGATGCTGTGGCCGCTACTGTTTTCTACGCTCGGCTATACCCTGGCGTTCGCCGCCATCGTGCTGACCCGCACGCGGGCGGCGGTGATGGAGCGGCGCATCCGGGCGCTGTTGATGGCCCGCGCTTCGGCACAGGAGCCCGGCTGATGGAGCTTTGGCCCTATATCGCCGCGTCCTACGCCCTGGGCATCCTGATTCCCGGCGTCTTCGCGGTCTCCGCTTTCGTGCGCGTTGGCGCGGCACGCCGCCGGCTGGCCGCGATCGATCCTCGGGCCAACCGCTCTGGCGCGCGATCCGGGCGCGGAGGTTCACAATGACCCGCAAGCGCCGCCGCCTTTGGATCCTGGTCGCCTGCGGCATCGGGGTCGGCTCCGCCTCTGCTCTCGCTCTGTCGGCGCTCAGCAGCAACCTGGTGTTCTTCGTCTCGCCGTCGCAGCTTGCACATGACCCACCGAACGGCCGGTTGGTGCGGCTGGGCGGCCTGGTCCAGCAAGGCAGCGTGCAGCGCTCCACCGTGGACGGTAAGCCGACCGCGACGTTCGCCGTCACCGACGGGAAGGACGCGATCAAAGTCACCTATGTCGGCATCCTTCCGGATCTGTTCCGCCAGGGGCAGGGCGTGGTGGTGGAGGGCGTGCTGCAACCCGACGGCGTGTTCCACGCGTCCGACGTGCTGGCCAAGCATGACGCGAACTACATGCCCAAGGACGTCGAGGAGGCCCTGAAGAAGTCCGGCCGCTGGAACCCGAACGCGGGTGAGCCGCCGCCTGCCGCCACCTGGGACACGATGTCCGTGAAACGCGCCGGGGGATGATGGCGCGACCGGGTGCGACCGTAGCGGTCGAAGCTCGGGCTGGCGCGCCAAGCAGACGATGAGCGGACTGCTGCCTCGGCGCGCCCTGCTGTTGGCGCCCAGTGCCGTGGCGTTGGTCGGCGGGAGCGCGCTGCTGCTGGCGGTATGGGAGCAGCGGAAGCGCACGCCGCCGGTCTGGCGGCCAGATCAGTCCGGCAGGTTGGTGGGACACAGGCTGCCTGCCTTCGCGTTGGTTGGCCTGGCGGGCCAGCCGGGTTTCACCAGCGCCGATATCGCCGTCACTGGCCGGACGGTGCTGATCAACTTCTTCGCTTCATGGTGCATGCCCTGCCGGTTGGAGGCGCCGGTATTGCTCGCCCTATCGCAGCGAGGCTTGCCGATCTGGGGCGTGGACTATCAGGACAAGCCTGACGCGGCGGCGGCCTTCCTTGGGCTGATCCATGATCCGTACCAACGCGTCGGGTGCGACAGGACGGGCGAGGTTGGGCATCTCTTCGGGCTGGAGGGCGTGCCGGAGAGCTTCCTGGTCGACCGCGATGGCGTCGTGCGATGGCACTGGGCCGGCGGACTCAGCGACGATGCGGTACGGCAGTACCTTGATCCTCTGCTGCCCCGCGGCGCGTAGCCGCGATGCGGTCCGCCTACCGCCCCGACGCCGTCTTCTGCGTCAGAAGCACCAGCGCGCGGCGCAGGCGGAGAATGCCGCCGAGCGTCTGCCCCTGGTTGCACATGCGCTCGCCCTCGGCCGAGAGTTCGGTAGCTTCCTGTGGCGGGTGCTCTGCCATCCGCACCAGATCGCTGACCCGATCGAGAAGCTGCAGACAATATTCCGGCGTGTCCGTGGTGACCGTTTGCGGGGTGCCTTGCCCATACACGGGCAGGGTCATGACCTGCAGGCCAAGCCCCAGGAACAGCGGGACAGCGATCGAGGCATGGATGCGGCCAGCACGTCTCATGGTGCCAAGTATGGCGATTGCGCCTGACCCGGCGCTGATGGTGGTATGACAAGGAAGTTATAAACTGTAGGAATGAATGGCTGTTGAACGCGATTTGTCGATGCGGTCAGCGAGCGGCGCGCGGGCGGGGCCAATCCAGGCGCTGCAGCCAACCTACCAGACGCTTGCTGGCCGGCGAGAACAAGCGCGGGACGAACATGGTGCCGGCGGCCCGCTTGGCGGCTTCCGACCGCGTGGGGTACGGCACGATCATCCCGGCCAGGTGCGACAGCGGGATGCGCCGGGCGATCGCCAGGCTCCAGGTGCCGATCATCTCGCCCGCCGCGGGGGCCAGAATGCCGGCGCCGACGACCCGGCCGCGGGCGACCACAAGTTTCACCAGGCCGGCGGTGTCGGCTTCCGCCACCGCGCGGTCGTTGTCCGCCAGCGGCCAGCGCAGCACCGAGACGGTGAGGCCGGCAGCACGGGCCTCGGCCTCGGTCATGCCAGTCTGCGCCAGTTCCGGGTGGGTGTAGGTGACCCGGGGCAAGGCTGCGTAGTCCAGCCGCGCGGGCATGCGGAACAAGGCGCGGCGGATGACGATTCCGGCGTGGTAGCTGCCGACATGGGTGAAGGCACGCGGACCGATGCCGATCGGGTCGGCGATATCGCCGGCCGCGAAGACCCGGCGGTTGGTGACCGAGCGCAGGCCGCGGTCGGTGACCACGCCGGCCTGCGATGCGCGCACCTTGCCGGCGGGCAGATCCAGTAGCTCGACGTTCGGTTGCCGCCCGACCGCGACGAGCAAGTGGCTGCCGGGGATGCGGGTTCCGTCGGCCAGGACCAGGACGGGGGCGCCCTGGGCGTCGGTTTCGGCCAGTGCGACCTTGGCCCCTTCCATGAAAGTCACGCCGCGTGCGGTGAGGGCGAACCGCAGGCCGGCAGCCAGTTCGGGATCCTCGCGACTGGCGATACGGGCGGCTTCCAGGACAGTGACCCGAGCGCCAAGGCCGGCGAACGCGTCGGCCATTTCCAGGCCGATCGGGCCGCCGCCGAGGATCAGCAGATGGTCGGGACGTTGCGGAAGATCAAACAGCGACTCGTTGGTCAGGAACGGGACGCCATCCAGGCCGGGGATTGTCGGCACCGTCGCCCGGCTACCGGCGGCGATGACGATGCGGCGGGCGATGACAGGTTGCCCGTCCACTTCCAGCGCATCGGGTCCGACAAACCGTGCGGTGCCTCGGACAACAGTGGCGCCGAGCGCGTGGAAGCGGGCTTCCGAGTCTGTGGGCGCAATGGCCCCGATGACCTTGCGCAGATGGGACCGTACGGCCTGCCAATCAATATCGGGTTCCGCGACGCGCAGGCCGTAGCGGCCGGCGCCGCGGATCGCCTGCGCTGTGTGGGCCGCAGAGAGAAGCGCCTTGCTGGGGACGCAGCCGGTGTTCAGGCAGTCGCCGCCCATGCGGTCTTGCTCGATCAACGCGACCTTGACACCGAGCTGGGCCGCGACCGCGGTGACCGACAGGCCGGCGGCGCCGGCGCCGATCACCGCCAGGTCGAACTCAGCCATCCCGGCGCATCCACTTGCGCCATGCGACAGGCAGCAGTGCCAGCAGGCCGAGCGCGATCATCGGCACCAGGATCGGCGGGGAAAAGATCAGCGCCAGGTTCGGGCGATTGCCGGCGGCCAGCACGTCGCCCACCCCTGCGCCGATCGAGGCGAACACGAAGGTGCCGGGGATGATCCCGATCGCGGTCGCGGCGCCGAATGACCACACCCGCATGCCGGCCAGGGCGGCGGCCAGGTTCACCAGCCAGAACGGGAACACCGGCACCAGCC
>DATKPQ010000090.1:0-36502 GCA_035523995.1 Acetobacteraceae bacterium
GGACTGAACAACAAGGCGAAACTGACCATGCGAAAATCCTACGGCTTCCGCACGTTCCACGTGACGGAAACCGCGTTGTACCATGCACTTGGCAAACTGCCGGAACCGGATGTCGCCCACAGATTCTTTTGACGAGGCAAGAACGGGATTATCTCCTTGAGGCAGGTATCTGACAGGTTAGGGAGACAGCCCTGTGCGCGGGATAATTACCTACCTCCAAGATCGGGCTATCCCCTACGACGCTCCGCGGTTGCGCATCCTTACAGACCGCCGCAACGCTCTCGTTGCAGCACAGAGCGCTGTTACCCTTGTTTCTATAAATGGACGGCAGCCGGAACCGATGCGGATATAGGCGTTTGCTCGAAAGAAAGGGTACCGCTCTTTGATCATTCGTGCATATAAACGCGATATTTCGCTATAATCGCCATGGCGATTAGATGCGGGTCATCAAAATCTTTGTGCTTTTCTAACTTTTTCAATCTGTCGGCTAACTCGTCTACCCGTCTGGTTGGGAGTTTAACCAAGCGTCTTCTTCGCTCATAATCTCCCAGCACCGACAGGAACCGCCGTCCCACCAATTCCTGGCAGTACTGCGTTCCCCTCACGATCATTTTTCCCTTCTTGTTTTCAATCCAGTCTCGAACCGCCTCGTATTGCGAATAGTTGGCGTTTCGTGGATTGAACACCGCATGGAATGTACATGCGTCAATGATCAGGCACATCTCCATGACGTGATCCAGGCAGGCGTCATCCGAGGAGAAACGGTCGAAGAAGTCCAGAACCGGGAGCGGCTGAACTGCGCTGGGATTGCGGCGAGGATGCGGGGTGGCAGGCATTTGTCTTCCCTGCGAGACCATTCCTGGCACCCTCGTATACGTGTGTCAGGGGGATGATCCCGTATAAGAAATCTGCCGACCCGATCACCCTGACTCTCGGCGCTTCGCGCCATCCACCTCTCCCGCTTCGCGGGCGAGTTTATTTTGTGACGAACTTCAGCGTGTATGCCTTGCTGATATCCATGCCTTTCGGATACAGCCCCTCCGATTCCGTCGCCTGGTAGAACGCGTCCCACCGCGCCTTGGTCATCGCGCCGATCCCCTGCTTCGCTGCATCGCCTGATGTCAGGATGCCGTGCTGGATCAACGATCCGCGGCCATAGGCGATCAGCGCGTCGGTCATTTCCGGATTGGCCTGCTTGATCAGCTTGTTCGCCGGTGCCGGATCGCCGTTCAGATATGAGTACCAGCCCTCGATCGAGCCATCGACGAACCGCTTCACCAGGTCGGGCCGCGTGTCGATATTCTTGTCCGACGTGGCGATCAGGCTGGCATACCCGGCGAACCCCGCATCGGCGACCAGCAGCACCACCGGCATCCTGCCGGTCGCCTGCTTGATGGAAAATGGCTCGGATCCCAGAAAGCCCTGCTGGACGGCCTTCCTGTTCGCCAGGAACGGCTGCAGGTTGAACGTGTAGGGGCGGATCTGGCTATCGGAGTAGCCGAACTTCGCTTTCAGGAAATTCCACCAGCCAACGCGCGTATCGGCGCTGATCATGATCGGCTTTCCCTTCAACGCGGCGAAGCTGTCGTTACCCTCGCCATGATGCGCGATCAGCACCGACGGATCCTTCTGAAACATCGCCGCGACGGTGCGGAACGGAATGTTTTCCTTGACAAAATTCAGCGCCAGAAAGGAGTTGGAGCAAATGTTGAAGTCCAGCCGGCCGGCGAGCAAAAGCTGTGTGTGGTTCACCTCTGGGCCGCCTTGCTGCACGGTGACGTCGAGACCGTGCTTGGCGTAGATGCCGGTGGCGGCCGCCTGATAGAAGCCGCCGTACTCTGCCTCGGCCTTCCAGTCGAGACCGAACGTGATGTGGTCGGTGGCGGCGCGGGCAATGGCGGGCGCGGCGAGGCTCGCGGCAAGGCCCGTGAGTACGGTGCGGCGGTGCATGGTCGGCTCCCCAGGGATGGTTTTTCGTGGCGGGACCCGCACAATGCCAGCCAGATCATGGGAGGCAAGATGGCAGCCGACGTGAGTTTTGGCCTGGCGGGCAGGCGGGCGATCGTCACCGGGCACCGCGGCGGTATCGGCGCGGCGATCACGACGGTGTTGCAGCGCGACGGCGCCGAGGTAATCGGGCTCGATCTGCCGGATTTCGACCTGGGCGACACCGCTGCGTTGGAGCAACGCCTGGCGCGGTTGGTTGCGGAGCGTGGGCCAATCGACATTCTGGTGAACAATGCCGGCGTCACCGTGCTGGGCAGCGTGCTGGAGACGCCGCTCGCGGAAGTGGAGCGGGTGTTCCGCGTGAATTTCCTCGCGGCTTATGCGCTGATGCGGGCAGTGCTGCCCGGGATGGTAGAGCAAGGGCGTGGGGCGATTGTGAACATTGCGTCCGACCAGGCGCTGATCGGCAAGCAGGTCAGCGCGGCGTATGGCGCGTCGAAAGCGGCGATCGCGCAGCTTTCGCGCAGCGCCGCGCTGGATTGGGCGCGGTTCGGCATTCGCGTGAACTGCATCGCCCCCGGCAGCACGGATACGCCAATGCTGGCGAGGGTGATCGGCGACCTGGCGGCAAGCTACCCGGACAGGTTTCCGACGACGTCGGCGGATGCGTATCGCGCCGGCGTCCCGTTGGGCCGGTTCGCACAGCCGGAGGAGATTGCGACAGCGGTCGCTTTCCTGGCGTCTGATGCGGCTTCGTTCATCACCGGGGTGGTTCTGCCGGTCGATGGCGGAACCACTGCCGCATGAGTGGCCGCATTGCCGTGGTGACCGGAGGCACTCGCGGCATCGGCGCGGCGATTGCCGACCGGCTGGCAGGGGAGGGGTTCCGCGTGCTTGTGGCCGCACGCCATGCGACGGAGGGGCGGCACGAATGCCGGGTATGCGATGTGACCGATCCTGGGTCGGTGCGGGCGTTGTTTGGGGCTCTGCCGCGTGCCGATGCGTTGGTGAATTGCGCCGGGCTGGCCGGGACCAATGCGTTGGATGGGGACGATGCGGTATGGCACGCGATGATCGCAGCCAACCTGCACGGCACGTACTATTGCTGCAAGGCGGCGTTGCCGTTGTTACCTGACGGCATCGGACGGATTGTGAATATTGCCTCGGTGCTGGGGCTGCGCGGGGTGCCGGACCAGACCGCCTACTGCGCCGCCAAGCACGGCGTAGTGGGCTTCACGCGCGCGCTGGCCTTGGCGCTGGCGCCGCGGGGGATCACCGTGAATGCGGTCTGCCCGGGGTGGGTGGATACGGACATGGCACGCCAGCGCTTCACCGAATTGGGGATTTCGGCGGACGCTATTGCGGCGAGCGTGCCGACGGGGCGGATCGTGACGCCGGAGGAAGTGGCCGGCGCAGTCGCCTGGCTGCTGCGACCTGAGGCAGGCAGCATCACGGGAATCGCGTTGCCGGTTGAGGGCGGGGCGTTGGCGGCTGCTCCCTGACGCTTTCCGATGGTGCGATTCTATCTCTTTCAGAAGGTGGGAGAGATCGGTTGGGTCGCGAGGCGGACCAAGCTGAACGGGCCGAGGGTGAGGCCTGCCATGGGGCTGCCATGGGGCTGATCAGGGGGTGATTGGATCGGCGGGAAGAACAACAGATCCTGCCGACCCGGTCACCCCTGCACTCGATGCTTCGCACCTCGACCGGTCCCGTGGAGCGGGAGAGGTTTCGGCACGGGCGCAGCAGATGTATATGCACCGGCCATGTCCCGCCGCTTTCGAATCTTTGGCACCGTAGCTGGCCTTTGCCTCGCAATTGGCGTCATGACGACCCTGGTTTCCTTCTCTGTCACGCTTTACCGTCTGTTCTGCCAAGCGACCGGCGCCGGCGGCTACACCGAGCGGGCCGCATCCGACACCGCCAGCCGGTCGGCCCGCGCCGTTACGGTTTCTTTCAATACCGACGTGGCCCCCGGCATGCCCTGGCGCTTCGTGCCGGTGCAGCGCAGCGTCACCGTGCATCTCGGCGAGGAGACCTTGGTGTTCTTCGAAGCCGAGAACCTGTCGGACCATTCCATCGTCGGCCATGCCACGTTCAACGTCACGCCCGACCGCGTCGGCTTCTATTTCAAGAAGATCCAGTGCTTCTGTTTCACCGAGGAACGCCTCGGCCCGCACCAGAAGGTGGAAATGCCGGTCGATTTCTTCGTCGATCCGCGCATGGCGACCGACCGGGACGCGACGGATGTGCACGATATTGTCCTGTCCTACACGTTCTTCGAATCTCTCAAACCGACGGGTGCGCAGGATCTGGCCCGGTTCGACGACCGACCGCCAGACCCCGCCGCCGGCCGCGTATTGTTCGCCACCGTGTGCAGCGCCTGCCATGGGCTGGATCGCAACAAGGTCGGCCCCATGCTGGATGGCGTGGTGGGCCGTCGGGCCGGCAGCGTGGCCGGCTACCCTTATTCGGCGGCACTGGCAAAGTCCGGGTTTACCTGGGACGCCGGCACGTTGAACAAGTGGCTGGCCGGGCCACAGCGTTTTGTTCCTGGCGCGGAGATGCCATTCAGCTTGCCCGACGCGGTGCGGCGGCGCGATGTGATTGCGTATCTCGAGACGCTGACGCCGCATGCGGCGAAAGACCAGGCAGCAGCGGTGGCGAAGCAGCCACCCTCATAGGCGTGGGTCTTGCCTGGACCTACGCCGCCTGCGCCCGCGCCGTCTCTGTCGCGGCTTCCAGGCCCAGGGTCTGTGCCAGCCGGTCCAGCCGCCGCACGACGCTCTCGCCGGCGAACACGCCGCTGTCTTCTTGCAGCCGCAGCAGCAATTGCCCGCCGCGCAGCGACAGCGACGTGCCGGCCAGCAGGTCCGGAGTGCCGGCGGACAGCGTGTACGCCAGCCGCAGCGCAACGCCCAGCACCTCGGCTCGTGAGGCGCTGGCGACGTCCAGCAGCAGACGGGCGGGGCGGAGGAAAGGGGCGTCGGCCTCCACCTCGTACCGCATTGCCGTGGTCAGGGCGAGGAACGCGCGTGAGTGGTGGTCCAGGCCGATTCCCGGCTGGCGCAGCACGCGCAGGAAGGCTTGTTCGGAGCGGAATTCCGGGTGGTCGTGGCTGCCGATGTCGGAGAGCCAGCAGGCCGCCTGGCGCAACCGACGCGTTTCCGGTGCTTCATAGGGAAACAGGGGCGAGGTCCAGTCGAGCAAGGCTGGGGGCAGGGAGGGATCGCGGCCCAATCGCGCTGCCATCTCGTGGCCGGCCGAGAGCAGCGGGTCCTGGTGCCGAATCTCGTCCGGCATGCGCTGCATGAACCAGCCCTCGCGCAGGCCGGAGGCACTGAATACCACGCGCCGCACCCCGGTCGCGCGGAGGATCCGTCGCAAGACGACAGCGGCGAACGGCAGGTCATCGATGCGCCGGCGGGGCATGGCGGGCAGCCGTTCCAGCGCCCGGCGGCCGGCCGTGGAGATCAGGCCGGCGAGGTCGCGCGCCTCCTCGCGGCTGATCGCGTAGTGATGGACCATTTGCAGCGGATAGCCGGTCTGCGCCATGTGGATGCGAGCCAGCGCGCGCCAGGCGCCGCCGACGAGATACAGGTCTGCGTTGGCGGCGTCGCTTAACCAGGGGATCGTCGCCAGATCCTCCTCGGCGATGGCCCGGGCGCGCACCGGGTCGCTGCCGGAGCGCTCGGCCAGCCGGATGACGCCAAGGCGAAGGGTCTGTGACTGGCTGCGGGTGCCGGCGGCGAGCCTCACCACTTCCAGCGAGCCACCGCCGATATCGGCCAGGATGCCGTCAGCGGTGGGAATTCCGCACAGCACGCCTTCGGCCGAGTATTCCGCTTCCTCGATTCCGGACAGGACGCGGATCGGCACCCCCGGCATGCGTTGCTCCAGCGCGGCGACGAAATCCGGGCCGTTGCGCGCGTCGCGCACGGCGGCGGTGGCGAGGATCTCGAACGGCTGCGCCCCCATGGCCCGTGCCACCGCCTGGTAGCGGTGCAGGACGGTGAAGGCCTGGTGCATGCCGTCATCGTTCAGGCGGCCGGTCGCGGACAGGCCGCGGCCCAGACGCAGGACCGCCTTCTCGTTGAAAATGCTCAGAGGGTTGCGGCCTCGGCCCTCGAACACCACCAGGCGGACGGAGTTGGACCCCAGGTCTACGACGCCGCAGCGCGGCAGTTCGGCAGGCGGCGTGTAGGGCATGCGGTCGGTCCTGCTTGTCTCGGTTCCGGCGCTGGCGGTGCCGGGCCGGCCCACGGCAGTGCGGGCGGCCGCCGCTCATATAGACGCGCACACGCCTGCCCGGCAGAGGATAGACGGTGCGGGCGGGGCAGGCGCGTGAAGGTTCCGGGACATGGCCGACGTGAGAGGAGCCCCCTGTCCGCATCAGCATCAGGCCGCGGCGGTGCGGGCCTCCCAGCGTTGGCGGGCAACGACACGCCGGCTCAGTCCCGGTTCACCAGATCCTGCCGCACGGTGCAGCCGCACGCTCGCGGCTGCCGGTTGGTTCGGTTCAGGCCGTGCTCAGGCTGACCGCGGCGTCGCGATGGCCGACGTCGCCCGTAGGGGTTCGCCCCCCAGGTCGGGCAAGTGCAGTTCAACATCCCGCGTTTCCGGTCCCAGCAGCGCGCCAGCAACCATCAGCACCCCCGCGAGCCCCAGCAGCAGAATCGGCGCGTAGAGATAGGGGATGAGATTCGAAAGCCACAGCACGTAAATGCCCGAGAACGACGGGATGACCACCGCGAGGCTGTAGCCGATGCCATAGCCGCTGGCACGGACATGGGTGGGGAAGCGCTCGCAGATGTACACGGTCACCGCGCCCCATGGTGAGATCGCCAGCACGTGGAAAATGCCGAACAATGTGGTGGTAACCAGCGGCGACCCGCCGGTCAGCGCGTTTGTGACTGCCTCGTAATAGAGTGCCGGACAGCACGCCAGCACCACCAGCGCCGATATGACGATGGAGCGGCGCCGGCCGATCATCTGGCTCAACAGGCCCCAGAACAGGAAGGCAAAGAACAGCCCGATACTGGCCAGCAGAAAGCCGTTCGACGTCATTGTGCTGGGCACGTGCAGTTGCTGGATCATGATGCTGGGCAGCAGGGTGGACGGCTGGCCGACCAGCCAGAAGCCGCTCATCATCACGAAGATCTGGCCGAGCACGCGCAGATGCCGGCCGCTCATCACGTCCTTCAGCGGTGCCTCGCTTTTTTCACTGGATTCCCACAGCTTCGATTCCGGCACCCTGCGGTAGTACATCAGGAAAGCCATGGCGATGGCGAACCCGATGATGAAGGGCACCCGCCACCCCCATGCAAAGTACTGCTGTTTTGTGGTTATCGTCAGCATGATCGTGGTAACTGCCGTGGTCGCGGCAAAGCCGACCGGAAACGCTCCCTGGATCAGTCCGCCGACGAAGCCGCGCCTTTCCTTGGGTACCATCTCCAGCGCCAGCGTGTTGTTAGAGGTGTATTCGCCGCCCATGAAGATGCCGCCCAGGAAGCGGACCAGGATCAGCAGGTTCAGCGACCAGACGCCGATGCTGGCGCTGCCGGGGATGAAGGCGATCAGTGCCGTGAACGTGCCGAAGCCGGCGATGCTGATCATGGTGGTGCGGCGACGGCCGATCTTGTCGGCCCAGTGGCCGAAGATCACCGCGCCGCACGGACGGCCGAGCAGCGTGGCGACGATCGTGAAGTAGTAGATCGTGGTGGTTGCCGTCGGGCTGAGGCCCTTCGGCTCGAAATAGTGCATCACCGGTGCCAGCACCAGCGCGGGCAGGTAGATGTCGAAGAAGTCCACGGCAAAGCCAACGAACCCCGCGAAGATGACACGCCGCGCCTCCGGCGACAGTGGTTCGCTCGCAAACAGTCCGGATTTCATGGCCGACCTCCCGATGTGGCAGGCTTTGCCCTGGCTCGGTTCGATCAGGGCTTCGCCTGACTTCTTTGCCCGGGAATGTCCGGCATAGCCGGACAGTGCCCGTCGCGATAAACATGACATCCGAGCCTATCGGGTATGTCCGGTACACGACAAGTGCCGCGCGGTTGGTCGTGGCCGCAGTCGCCGCCTGGCGGTTTTCCCCTACAGTTGCCAGGAAGCGCGACTGGCCGGTTCAGGCGTCCCGCTCGGGCCAAAACTGGCAGGTCCGGCTGACGAAGGTTCGGGATGGATTCCAGCGGCCTTGCGGCCTTGGTGAGGCAAGGGCGACTTCACGGCCTGGTCGGGCGCACGTCGCCGCGCGACGGGACCGGTGGCCTCAGTCCTGGTTCACCCGATCCTGCCGCCGGTGGCTTTGCCCCAGCGGCGCGAACGCCGCCGGCCCATGCAATGCCGAACCCCGCCCCGACAGAGAGGGATTGGTCATGAAATAGTCGTGTGCCGACACCGGCTTCTTCCCTGGCGTCACGCGCCGCCACGTGGCGTCCTGCTTGAGTTCCCAGGACTGCAGCGAGTCCTTCAAATTCACCACCATGATCTGGTCCAGCACCTGGGCGTGCACGGTCGGGTTATGGATCGGCACCAGTGTTTCCACCCGCCAATCCATGTTCCGTTCCATCCAATCCGCCGAACTGATGTAGACCCGCGCATGCCGGCTCGGCAGCGGATGGCCGTTGCCGAACGCACAGATGCGCGCATGTTCCAGGAACCGCCCAACGATCGACTTGACGCGGATGTTTTCCGAAAGCCCCGGCACTCCGGGCCGCAGGTTGCAGATGCCACGCACCACCATCATGATCTTTACGCCGGCGCGCGACGCCTCATACAGCGCATCGATCAGCTTCACATCGACCAGGCTGTTCAGCTTCACCCAGATGCCTGCCGGACGGCCAGCGTGGGCGAACGCAATCTCCTTGTGTATCAGCTCCAGCAGCACGTCGCGCGTGGTCAACGGGCTGAACGCCACTTCGTCCATGCGCTCGGGGCGCGCATAGCCGGTGATGTAGTTGAACAAGCGCGCGGCATCGCGGGTCAGCGCCGGATCGGTGGTGAAGAACGACAGGTCGGTGTAGATGCGCGCAGTGATCGGGTGATAGTTGCCGGTGCCGAAATGCGCATAGCTGCGCACGGATCCAGCTTCGCGACGCGCCACCAGAGACAGCTTGGCGTGCGTCTTCAGGCCGGGAATGCCGAACACCACCTGCACGCCGGCGGCTTCCAGCGAGCGTGAAAGCTGGATGTTCATTTCCTCATCGAAGCGCGCGCGCAGCTCTACCACCGCGGTGACGAATTTGCCGGCCTCCGCCGCCTCGATCAGTGCCTTCACAATGGGCGAGTCGCGGCTGGTGCGGTACAGCGTCTGCTTCACCGCGATCACGCTGGGGTCCTGCGCCGCCTGGCGCAGGAACTGCACCACGACATCGAAGCTTTCGTAGGGGTGATGGACGATGATGTCCTTCGCCCGGATCGCGGCGAAACAGTCGCCGCCGAAATCCAGGATGCGTTCGGGGAAACGCGGCGTATAGGGGTGGAACAACAGGTCCGGGCGGTCGTCCACGATCAGGTGCCGCAGGTCGGCCATGCCCAGAATGCCGTCGGCCGTGTGGATCTCATCGGTGCTGGCATCGAGTTCGTCGGCGACGAGATCGCGCAGTTCCTGCGGCATGGCCGCATCGACGCCGAGATGAATCGCCACGCCCCGCCGCCGCCGCTTCAGCGCGGTTTCGAAGGAACGCACGAGGTCTTCCGCCTCTTCCTCGAATTCCACGTCAGTGTCGCGGATCAGGCGGAACATGCCATGTCCAGTGACGCGGAAACCGGGGAACAAACGATCCAATAACAGTACGACGAGGTCATCCAGCATGATGAAGCGAATGGTCTCGGTGCGGGCCGGATCGGGCGGCAGGCGGACGAAGCGCTCGACCTGGGACGGCAGAGGGATCAGCGCCCGCATCGCCTGTCCGTCCTCCTCGCGCAGCAGCAGCAGCGCGACGACCAGGCCCATGTTCGGGATGAATGGAAAGGGGTGGGCGGGGTCGATTGCCAGCGGGGTGAGGACGGGGAACACGCGCTCCATGAACCAGGCTTCGAGCCAGGCCAGATCGTCGCGCGTCAGCGAATCCGCGGCGCACACTTCGAGCCTGGCCTGTTGCAGCAGCCCCTTCAGTTCGCGCCAGACTCGCTGTTGCTCCTTGAGCAACAGCTCGGCACGGACGCGGATTTCGGCGAGTTGCTGGCTGGGCGTGCGGCCGTCGGGCGATGTCTTGGTGATGCCGGCCTTGGCCTGGCCGATCAGGCCGGCGACGCGGACGGAGTAGAATTCGTCGAGATTCGATGCGCTGATCGAGAGGAATCGCAGCCGTTCCAGCAATGGTTGGCGCAGGTTCTCTGCTTCCTCTACCACGCGGTCGTTGAAGTCGAGCCAAGACAGCTCGCGGTTGATGAAGCGATCCGGGCTGTCAGGCGTGATCACGGGCGGCGCCGACGCAGGAGCCGGAGGGGACTCGCGCTCCGCCGTGGCATCGCGCACAGCGAGTTCGGCATTTGCGGAAGGTGGGTTCATGCCGCGATCCTACCGTTGGGTCCGTCGAAGCACAAAATGACATTGCGGCGGGCAGGGCCCGCTACCAGCGCGGCGTGAAGTTACGTAATCGGCACGTTATGCCAGATACGAGACGCGACACGTTGCGAGACGGGTGCGGCAGGCCTGCGGTCGCCCTGCGCCATGTCATTGCGAGGAGGCAATTTCGGTCGTGACGGCACACGAACCGCCCGGCCGCTTTCCCGTCGTTGGCTGCTTCGTCGCTTTGCTCGTTGCAATGGCGGATGCCGGCCGCGGTCGCTGACGGTCTGGGACCGGAGCGACCGCATGTTCACTCCGATGGTGCTGGGCGTTTCATTCCGCCGGCCTACCCTCGTCCCAGGAACGGCATCTTGGTGGCCATGATGGTGACGAACTGCACGTTGGATTCCAACGGCAGGTTCGACATGAACAATACCTGCTGACCCACATGGTTCACGTCCATTCGCGGCTCGACAGCCATCTGCCCATGGGGCTGCAACTGCCCGTTGGTCGTGCGCGCCGTCATCGGCGTCGCGGCGTTGCCGATATCGATCTGGCCGGAGCAAATGTCGTATTGCCGTCCGTCCAGGCCGATGGACTTGGTGAGCCCCGTCACGGCGTGCTTCGTCGCGGTATAAGCCACGGAACCCGGCCGCGGGACGTGCGCCGAGATCGAGCCGTTGTTGATGATTCGCCCGCCGCGCGGTGTCTGGTCTCGCATCATGTGGAATGCGGCACTGGCGCACAGGAACATCGCGTTCAGGTTCACCTGGACGACCCTGAGCCACATCTCGTAGGTGAAATCGCCGAAATTCGTGGTGGGCGTGCCGCCGCCGGCATTGTTGAACAGCATGTCAAGCCGGCCGAATTCCGATTTGACGGTCGAGAACAGGCGGTCGACCTGGTCTGGCTCGGTGACGTCGGTTGGCACGACCAATGCGCGCCCGGCCGTCTTCATGCCGGCCGTCTCCTCCAGCATCTCCTTGCGCCGGCCGGCGATTGCGACGGACCATCCGTCATTCATCAGAGCCAGCGCCGAAGCGCGGCCGATTCCAGTGCCTGCGCCGGTGATGACGGCAAAGCGGTCTGGCATGCGATATTCCTCCCCAATTCGGCAGCTATGCACCGACATTGTGGCCCGCCGGGGCTAGGCCCGCGAGTCCCCCTCTGCCGCTTCCCCCTCTGCCGCTTCCCCCTTTGCTGCTTCCATGCAAGAGGTCATGGTGGTGCCCATCTCTTCCACGATCGCCGCGGCGATGGCTTTGGTGACGCCGCGGCCGCTGGCGAGCGCGGCGCGATCCAATCGAGCTGCCGCCTCGCGCAAGGCGGCCGGGGAACGCGGCAGGCGCAGCAGCAGCCATTCCTGCAGCCCGGGACCGACGCCGAGCTGCCGGTCGGCCAGCAAGCGCATCAGCAAGGCGCGAAGAAGGGAGTCCTCCGGCGGCGCGATTTCCACCGCGGTGATCGCGCGCAGCCTGCTGGCGAGGTCGGGCAGCCGGACAGGCCACCGCGCAGGGGCAGCGCGCGCGGCAAGCAGCACCGGGTGTTGGGCCTCGCGCGCGGCGTTCAGCAGGTGCAGCAACGCCGTTGCGTCGCAGAGCGCATCGGCGTCATCCAGTGCGATGCCCGCCGGCGGCACCGGTTCCAGCGGGCCGGTGAGGGTGGCGCCCGACAGCACGCGTGCGCCGCGGCGCCCGGCCCAGAGTCGCAGCAGGTGCGTCTTGCCGCAGCCGGCGCCACCCCATAACGCCAAGCGATGCTCGGGCCAGTCTTCCGTGCGTTCGAGCCAGGCGCGCGCCGCCTCATTCGAGGGGGCAGCGAGGAAATCGGCCGCGGCGTAGCTCGGCTGGTGCGGGAACGGCAGCGGGAGTTGATCGGCGGCCATGGGAGGGGTTGTGGCTCTGATGGGATGCATGGCGCAACATCCAGCCTGACCGCGGCGCTCAGAGAACATCCTGGAAAGGCAACAAATGCCCTGGAATGGCCAGAGCCATACCGCTTGAATTGTAATGCGAACTTGCATGGGTGTTCTGCAGCGCACATCGCTATGGCGCCGCCGCGATTGCCCGGAGCATACGCTGCGTTTGCCCGCCGCAGCGATCCCGCTAAGGTGCCCTCGCTGTGCCCTTGGCGTGCGGTGCTTCGTTCGGAGGAAGTCCAGGTATGAAACCACGTATCGCCGTCGTCGGCGCCGGGGCAGTCGGCGGCTATGTCGGGGCCAGCCTGGCACATGCGGGGCATGACGTGACGTTGATCGACCCGTGGCCGGCCCATGTCGAGGCGATCCGTGCCCATGGCATGAACCTCTACGGCATGACGGATGTTGAGCGCCGTACTGTTCAGGTTCCCGCGATGCACCTGACGGAAGTGCAGAACCTGGCGAAGCAGCGGCCGATCGACATCGCGTTCATCTCGGTGAAGTCGTACGATACGATCTGGGCGGCGCAGATGATCCGGCAATATCTGGCGCCCGGCGGCTGCGTGGTGTCGATGCAGAATTGCATCAATGAAGAACGCGTCGCGTCTGTCGTCGGCTGGGGACGTACGCTGGGGGTGATCGTCGGCGGCGGAGTGGGGGTCGATCTGTACGAACCGGGGCACATCCGCCGTGGCTATATGAAGCGGCCGGATGCCGTCGGGTTCTATGTCGGCGAACCAAACGGCCGCATCACGGCGCGCGCGGAAGCGATCGCTGCGATCATGAACGATGTCGATAACGCCAAGGCCACCGACAATCTGTGGGGCGAGCGCTGGACCAAGCTGTGCGTCAATGCGATGCGCAACGGTGTTTCCGCCGCCACCGGCATGGGCGGCAATGAACGCGACCGGCACGACGCGGTGCGCCGCGTCTGCATCAAGCTGGGCGGCGAGACCGTGCGGGTGGGGCAGGCGCTGGGGTACAAGCTGGGCAAGGTGGGCGCACTGCCGCCAGAGACTCTGGCGCGCGCGTCACAGGAGGATCGCGGTGCGATGGCGGAGATCGACGGACTGCTGCTCTCGGCGGCGGAAGGCGGCGGTCGCGCGCCGTACCAGCGTCCTTCCATGGCCCAGGACATGGCGAAGGGCCGCCGCACCGAGATCGAACTGATGAATGGCTTCATCGCGGAGGAAGGCGCGCGCGTGGGCGTGCCGGCGCCGACCAACGCCATGATCACGCGGCAGGTGCTGCGGGTGGAGCGCGGTGAGATTCCGCCTCGGCCGGAGAATGTTCTGGTGAATTCATAGGAAAATGGCAGAGAATTCGACCGAGCCATGATGCCGGCGTCGGGCCGGCCCAGATCCGCAGTCAGAGCGGCGCTAACAGCCGCTCTGGTCCCAAATGAACCTCCGATGGCTGCCCAATGCGCCAACCATGATTGGTCGCGGAGAAACGCCGCTGCTACGGTGTGAACGTCACCTCCGCCGCGCCCAGTCCTTCGAACGATACGCCGCAGACATCGCCCGGCTTGAGGAACCGCAGGCCGGTCCAGGAACCGCAGGTTACAAATTGTCCGGCATGCACGCCGGTCGTGTCTCGCACCATGTTGACCAGCGCCACCGCGGTCCGCAGTGGATCGCCCGTCGGATGTCCCCCCTCTTGCTCGATCTCCGTCTTGCCGTTCACTGTCAGCCGCACTTTCAGCCGGCCAAGCGGCAGAGCGCGCCAGTCCGCGACCGGCGTTCCATGCACGAACCCGCCGTTGGCGATGGAATCGGCGAGCACTTCGAGATTGGAAACCGCTTTTCGGTCCTGTGCGCGGGCACCGAAGCGGCTGTGCACCACCTCGATCGCCGCCAACGGTTCAACCACGGCCAATACTTCCTCGCGGGTGTATGGGCGCGCACGCGGCGGCAGGTCGCGACGGAAGATGAAAGCAACCTCGCCTTCCACGCCACAGGCCGGCACTGCGGCTGCGGGCATGCGGGCTGGGCTGCGATGGATCGTGTCCTGGTAGATGACACCACGGTTCGGTTCGCCGTCGGCCGGGATGTTGGCCTTGTAGGCGCCGACGGTTCTGCCGAGCGCAGCGGTGGTTGCATCCTGGATGGCGTGGGCCTCTGCCACGGTGGTGGGGCGGCACGACTCCGGCAGGTTCGCGAGCGGCTGCATGGTTTGCCGTGCCTGGACCAACAATGATACCGCCTGTTCGATGCTCTGCTCGTCCATGGTGCCAGCCTCGTCTGTTGGACTTCGAGGCAAGCGTGGCACGCGGCGGCGTACCGGGCAAAGCGACGCCCGGGATGCCGTGGCCGGCGTGATGCCGTGTCAGGCGGCCGTGACGATATGTTCCAATTGATTAACGAAATGCGTGGTGCCGTGGAGGTCCCCGCCAGTCCATGCACCTCGTTGGTGCCCGGGGGATCGGACAGTGCGTTGTTCGACGATAGCGCATCGGACGGCCTCTCACACGACCTGTGAAGGCCGCCCGTCACGCTGGTTACCACCCGGTCATCACCGGCGCGGCCGGCTCAATCCCGAGTGCCCGCTTTGCCGCCATACGACGCGGCACGGTCACTCGCGGCTATTTTGCCGGCTCTTGCGCATGGGTCGCCCGCATCAAACGGATCAACTCGGGGTCGCTCATCGTCGCGGTCTGCTTGCTGTTCAGGAAGCCGAGGTATTCCTGAGCCATCGCCGGCGTTGCGACTTCAAGCATCAGCCGGTTTTCCAACCAGAACTCGATCACGTGGAAGAACGGCTTCTGCCCCTGCGGGCCGCGGCCGAAGGTCTTGGCGCGCCAGCCTTCGCGGGCGCCGATGCGCTCCACCTCCTCCGCCCCGCGCGGCACCGACAACAATACGTGGAACGGCCAGGTGCGAGGCGGGGTCGGATTTTCGGCAAAAACCACCTGATCGTCATGGTCAGGTATGTTGAGCGTCGCGCCCTCCGGGTAGACCTCAATCATCGTGCCGTTCGCGTCGCCGGTCGTCGCCATGAACGCGCCTTCAAGCGGGCCGAACGGTATGCACGTGCCGTTCATCAGTTCGGCCAGAACTTCGGCAACGCGGTGCGGCTCGCGCGCCGGGATCGATACGTGGTGGATCATCTGATTGCCCTCCGTGGTGAAAGATTTCGACGTAGTCCATCGACCATCGCGGCGCATGTCATTACGACAGGCGCGCGAGTACCGCGGCCCCCGCCGTGACGTAGTGGCGTGGATGGACCGCCGTGTGTTGGGCCGCGACGCGAAGATCCCGCACCCTGCGCTGCAGCGGCGAGCTTTCGTACACGGCCCTGCTCCCGGCGAGTTCAAAGCAGCCTTCGGCGACCCGGACGCAGGCCGCGTTGATCCAGACCGCTGCCTGGACTTGCTCCGCCGCGCGGGTCAGGCTCTTCGCCGCGGATCGCTCGGGGTTTTGCCACACCCGGGTGATCTGCGCCTCGAGCAATGCACGCGCCGCCATGAGCTCGGCATCAAGCCGTGCCAGGCCCTCGTTGAAACGCTCGGTCTCCGCCAGTGGGGTGGTCATGAACATCTGTTTGACGCCAGTCCGCGCCAGTTGAACGAGGTCCATGATGGCGCCCTCGGCAATCCCCACCGGGAGGGCGGCATGCGCCAGCACCATGAGCTCGAAGAACTTGCCAAAGACGGGATCAGGCGCGAACGAGGCGCCGAAGGGAAACTCGACGAAATTCGAGTCGGGCACCAACACGTCGGTCAATGCGACGTGGTGGCTGCCGGTGCCCCGGAGGCCAAACGTGTGCCAGGTGTCGCGGATCTCCCAGTGCTCGGCAGGCATGAGACAATGGCGGATCAACGGCCCGGGCCCATCCGAGGAGTCGATGGGGGACCCGCCCTGCGTCATCACGCAAGCGCCGCCGATCCATTCCGCGTTCTGGCAGCCGCTGGCGAACGGCCATACGCCGGTCACCCGCCATCCGCCGGGAACGCGCTCGGCTTTGCCGACAGGCTGACCTGAACCGGCGAAAATATGATCCTTTCGGTCACGGTAGATTGCCTCGCACAGATCCGGGCTCGCGAGAAATGGTATCAGGCTTGCGATGTGGCCAATCATGGCATTCCAGCCGACCGATCCATCGAGCCTGGCCAAAGCCCTGATCACCCGAGATGCGCTCAGCGCGTCAAGTTCAAGGCCGCCGTAACGCCGCGGTACGAGCATGCCGTAAATCCGTGCCGACCTGAGAGCAGATGCGAGCTCCGCCGGCAGCCGCCGACCTTGCTCGATGTCGGGAGTAAGCCGGGCGACCATCGGCGCGAGCGCGGCGACGCGCGAAAGCACCTGATCCACCGTTATCTCGTCGGGACCCTGGACATTGCTGGCCGCCGATCGCCGCTTGTCGAGGAGCGTTGTCATCAAGTTATTCTCCGGTTTGGAATCGACAAGGCCGTAGTCTGCGGCGGGCTGAATGCAGTTCGATTACGGCTAACGGCGAATGCGTTTCAACCGTAACCGGACACGACGCCTCGGGCGCCGCCCGAATGATCGGTGACGGCAGCATTCAATGCCCAGGAAATCCCTGGTCACCTGACGCGATGGCACGGGAGGTGGTGAAGGAAGCCAAAATCAATGGCTGTACTGAGCAGATAAAGCAACGGCCAGAACCATGATTATGGTCCTGGCCGCCGCGATACCAGCGGTTTTACGCTGCCATCATTTCTTCTTCCACCCGTTGCATCAGTTCCGGCTCCGCCAGCACGCTGTGCGGCCTTATCAAGTGCCACACCTCGATCAGCAGGCGCTGCACCGCCTCATCGCGTACGGCGATCCGCGCCAGCGCGCCGGCGAATTTCAGTGACCGTTCCAGATCTTCCGGCCGATCACCGCGTGTGTCCGGATAAGCGAAGTCGGGCAGCGCCGCCATGTTCCATGGCGTGTCGATCAGAGGACTCGCTTCGGCAAGAAACTCCTTCCCAAGCCCACAGAGCGGATCGGTCAGCGACGCCCGAGCGCCAAGCAGATGGTGCAGCAGCACCGCCTCCCTGGCAGCCACGCTCATGCCTTGACCATACACGGGATTGAACCGGCAGATGGCATCGCCGATCGGAACCAGCCCGTCAGGCATGGCTTGCAGCTCTTCGAAGTGCCGCCGGACGCTTTCCGGCAGCAGGAAGCGTGCCAGACGGCCAACCGGCCTCAGTTGATGGACCGCATGATAAATCGTTTGTGTGGACAGGCCTTGCACATAGTCGAGCAATGGATGCCACTCTGCTGGGGGTCGCTCGGTGCCGCGCCCCGCCACCGTCAGCATCCAGCGATGTCCCTCGATTGGTATCATGACCGCACGCCGAGAACTGCGCGGAGCATCGGGCTGTGTCAGCACAATGCTCCAATCTGTCGGCGCATCGTCCGGGCGTGGCAAGATTGCGGTGGTATAGCAAAGGTCGATGCCAATCGCCGTCTCGCGCGGACGCGGCAGACCGATGGACTGCAACAGCTCGCCGGTCAGTTGTCCGCGTCCGGAAGCGTCCACCACCAGGTCGGCGGCGATCATGTCGTGCGCATTGCTGCCCGCCGTGGAGCAACGCACGCCGGTAACGCGGCGGTTCGCAGTATCAGCCGCGATGGCAACGACGTCAGAGTTCTGGCGAATTGATATGTTGTTTTGCTGCAAGGCGCGCCGTCGCAGTACCCGCTCGATCAGAGGCCGGCTCATCGTATAACCTGAGATGCCGAAATCGCGCTGCGGCATGGGGTCGCGATCCGGGAACTCCTCGCGCAGATCCGCGTTGACGCGCAGTGGGACCGCGCCCGCGCGCAAGAAGTCATCACCGAGAGCTGGATACAGTTCGCCAAGAGCCATCAGACCACCGACCAGCAAGCCATGGGCATGCCATCCTTGCGACGCGCCTGGCCTGGGTGCTGTCGCGCTGGACAAACCGTCGCGCTCGAGCACTAACACTTGCTCGAAGTAGCTGGAGAGCGCTCCAGCCGCAGCCAGGCCCGCAATGCCGGCGCCGATGACGACGGCTCGCTTGCCGATGAAAGCGGGATCAGTTCCCCGGTAGCCCTGATCAGCCAAAACCTGTTGCACGTGCAGACTCCTCTTTGCTGTCCGCAAAGAGCCTGCCCAGGAGCGATGACCTTGTGATTTCAGACGCCAGGTGAAGCGTTGCCGTCGTAACAGGTCTTGCAAGCGAGAGCGCATCTGCGTCGATGGCCGCCGCTCTGCCCGCACCGACCTGCTGCCGGGAGCCGGAGCAGAATTGCTGACAAAAGAACAGAAGCCGCCAGGGCAAGACCGGGAGCGCGTGGTGGCGCACGGCCTTTCCTGGTGCGGACATTTTGACCGCGCGCGTGAGATCAGGCCGGTCCTCACCCCGCGGTCAAAAGGAGCACCCGCACAACCAGCGCAATCGCTGCTCCCAACACCGATACGATGAGGAGTAAAATCGCCAACTCGGCAGGGCTGAGCGGTTCCCGCCCTGGCGGATCACCATCGTGATAGAACCCGCCGCTACGAATCATCATAGCCTTCGCCTCCATCGGCAACGCCGCCCGATGCACCATGTCGCCGGACAGTACATCGGAGGCATCGGCTTGGCGCAAGCGTTCACCGGCGGGCGGTCCCAGGACCTTCGGCCAGCTCGAACTGACGCTCAAAGTGATCGAGGTGGTGATCGAACGTCACCCAAGGATGCCGCGTCGTCTCCCACACGGATACCGTCGGCGAGGGCATACAGGGGTCAGTGAACGCGCCAACGGCGATGCCGATAAGGTCTGGCACAAATTCCGCGTACCAGTACACGGTGGAACCGCAGTCAGGGCAGAAATGGAGTTCGATCTTTCGCCCCGAATCGCTGCCGCGCAGGTAGATCTTGCTCGACCCGTTGGTGCGAACCTGCGATTTCGGAAAATAGCAACTGACTCCGAAGGGCGCGCCAGTTCGGCGCTGGCACTCCATACAATGACACGCGGCCACAAACTCCGGCTCGCCGGTCACCGCCGCACGCAGCGAGCCGCAGCAGCATTGTGCAATCCTGGTCATGGCGAAACCTCCGGCAGCGGAATGGCGGATGCGAAGACCCCATCGGGATCGAAGCGGCGCTTGAGCATCCGAAGCCGGGCGGCATTGCCGCCATAAGCCCAGGCCGCTTGCTCGCGATCCTCCGGGCCGAGCAGGTTGGCGTAGCCACCGGGCAGGGCGAATGGGGCGAGGCTTTGCCAGAGGTCCTGTGCCCAACGCCGATGCGCCGCGCCGTCATCTCCATCCGGCTTCCAACATGCGATGATCTCTACCATGAAATGTTCGCCACGCAGACCAAATGCGGCTGCGTCGGACGCAATCCGCGTCGCGGCACCGTGGAAATGGTGCCAGAAGACCATGCAATGCGGCGACGTCGCGCGCGCCTTCGCGGCGATGATCGCGTCGGCGGCGCCCGCGGTGAGCGCGGGCAGCCAGCGCGTCCGAAGTTCCCAGTGGTAGCCGTCGACAGGCTCCAGCCACGCATCGAATTGGTCGAGCATGTTGGCGTAGGTCGCCGGTCCGACCTGGGAGAAGTGTGGCGTGCCGAAGGCCTGCACGGCTTCCATGGCGTGCTCGCCCTGGCGCTGGTCGCCATTCCACAGCGGCGCGACCATGATGACCGGTTTGCCGTCCGGGTCGGACATCATGCCGGCGGGCACGCCGAGTTCGTCGGGCGCACTGGCCGCGAATGCCGCGTAGCGGTGCAGAACCGCGCCGGCTTCGTTCCAGTTGTAGATGATCGTTCCCGCGAGCATGTCTCGTGCGGGGTGAAGGCGGATCCGCAACGAGGTCACGACGCCAAAATTGCCGCCGCCGCCGCGTAGCGCCCATAACAGTTCGGGCTCCATGTCCGGGCCAGTTGTCACGCGGCGTCCGTCTGCCAGCACGATTTCGGCGCTGAGCAAGTTGTCCGCCGCCAGGCCGCAGGTTCCGTTGAGGGGGCCATAGCCGCCCCCCAGGGTCAGGCCGCCCATGCCGACCGTCCCGCAGTTACCCAATGCCGCGACCAGGCCATGGGCACCGGCGGCGGCAGCCACATCCTTGGCCCGGGCGCCGCCTGCGACAGTGGCCACACATGCGCGCGGGTCCACCGCCACATCCCGCATCCCGGTGAGGTCGATGACGAGTCCATCGTCGCACAGGGCGCGTCCCGTCCAATCATGCCCGCCGCCGCGCACCGAGAGCTTCAGGCCGTGGCGCCGCGCGGCACGAACTGCCGCCGACACGTCGTCGGGTCGTTTGCACAACGCCACGATTGCCGGGCGGCGGCGCACGGCATTGTTCCACACGCGGCAACCCGCATCATAGAGTTCGTCCCCTGGCAGCACCACGCGTCCGGATATTGCTGTCTGCAGCTCGCTGGCACAGCTTGAGCTGAGCGGATCCTTTGAACCCAGCATTTTCGCACTCCTTTCGGTTACGCGAAGGAGGCTCGTTATGGTGCCGGCAAAATGCAGGACCGTTACAGCCAGGTGGAATCGTGCATCAGCCGTAACCTGATGCCTGAACGGGTTCGCCCACGACGGGAACTGTCAACTGATTACCCGATGTTGCAGTTCACAATGCGGGCGCATCCACGAATGGTTTCAATGGTAACCACTATTCGATCAGCAGTCATCGTTCTGTAGCGCCCACGATCGAACATCAGCGTTCCGGCATCCCGGCGCGGCGCAGTCCTTCCAAAATACGCTCGTGACCACCCCGATAGGCGGGATTTACGGCCTCCACCGGAACCGAGCTTCGTTCCGCGGCAAACCGCTGAATTGTCATGCCGGGATCGACCTCGGCATATTTCGCCAGGTGGAACCTGGCGTCATCGATATTGCCGACCAATGCCTCGGCGGCAGCCAGAAACGCCCGATCCCGCGCCAGATACGGATTACTGTGCACTGCGAGCCGCAGGGCCTCGACGGCCTCGGTGTCCCGGCCCAGGTGTATCAGGGCCCGGCCAAGGCCCTGAAGCCATGTCCAACGGGCGCGGTCGCGCGGCGCGATCCGATCCGCTCGGCGGAACCAGTCCACGGCTTCCTGCGCCTTCCCCAGATACAGGTTGTTCAGCCCGAATTCACGATATGCCGTCGGTTCACCAGGATTGAGCGCAATGACCGACATGTCCGCGATGATGGCCTCCGCAAACCGTCCGCGTGCCCGCAGCAATATGGCCTGCGCCTTCATGAGGCCAACGTGGTCCGTTGCCAGGGCGACCGCGCGTGAGGTCAACGCCTCGGCTTCGTCCAGCAGGGCCTCGCGCTCGGCAGTCTCGTACTGATTGAGGACCTGATAGATGCGGGTAGAGGCGATGCCGACCATTGCATCGACACTGCTGGGATCCAGCTGCAATGCACGTGTGAACAGCGACACCGCCTGTAATGCTCTCTCCTTCGTGCTTATGTCGGTTGCCACGGCGTTTCCGCGCATCACCAGATCCAGCGCGTCATTGCTCTCATCGGTCCGCGACCGGCTGCGCCGCGCTTCGTTGCGTACCATCTCCACGCCAACGGTGCGCGCAAGGCGAGCGACGATTTCATCCTGTACCTGCAAGATATTACAACGCTCTTTGTCGAAGCGCTCGGCCCACAGATGTTCGTCCGTCTCCGCATCAATCAACTGCGCATTGACCCGCACCCGCTTTGCATCGGCCAGCACGCTGCCTTCCAGTACGTAGCGCACCCGCAGTTCCTCGCCGATCTGGCGTGCCGGGACCTGACGGCCCTTGTAACTGAAGGCGGTCGAACGAGAGACCACGAAACTGCCTGGCAGGGCTCGGGACAGGTCGGTCAGCAGGTTGTCCACGATGCCGTCCACCACGTAGTCCAGGCTGGAGTCCTGTGACAGGTTCAGAAACGGGAGCACGACCACCGACAGCCGCGGCCGCTCGGCGGCATCCATGGACCCAGCAGTTGCTTCTGAACTGACCGGTCCCGCCTCGCTGCGCGGCGCTGCTTGCTCCTGATGCCAAAGCCATTCGGTGAGTCGTTCAACTCCTGTTGATAGGTGGCGGCGATAGGTGCTGAAGGACAGTCCCAGTTGCCCGGCAACGGCTTCTTGTTTCGGTGCCGGCTGAAAATAGGTAAGCTCCAGCACGCGAAGCAGCTTCTGATCGCGTTCGTTCGCAAATATTGCCTCGGCGGTGTCAGCCAGTGCCTTTCGAAGATGCGCGACGTCCGCGGATTTAGATCCGCCCCCGGACGCGATCCGCATCCCGAGCAGAGGACTCCCAAGCAGCAGATCAGCGCTTGCGTAGTGGCGGAGTGCGTCCTTTATGGCGACGTCAAAATCTGCCCGCGTCAACATGGCAAAGCTCCAGGGCCGCGTCGTGGCCAGCCCGGGGCGATATTATAGCCGTCCCCATTCATGGCACCAACCTGACGCGGCGGCGCCGTCGCAGCGCCGGCACCGAGGCATCCCGATCGAAGCGCCCGCCTGCCGGGTTGAGCAAATCATGAGCAGTTTTCGGTCTGGACTATAAGCGTCTGATCGCCAATGTACCGCGCAGAACTATGGCGCGCGTGTCTTTCAGCGACTGCCGAAAGAGGGGAAGGTGACAGGATCGACGGTTTGATACCGCAATGGCGTGGCCGGCGGCTGTGCGGTGGTGTGCCGCGGTCAGGCGCATGCGGCGGCGTTGTCGTGACAGCCATTCGGTTAAATTGGGCCGGCAGTGTGCCGAAAGCGATCGCCTGCCGCGGCATCAAAAAGGATTTCTGGCAGCGGTCGCCCGCCACCCTTTAGGCATGGATCGCAACAACCAACACCGGACCGCATAAGGTCGGGGACCCGAGTTTCCAGGGAGGGACGGACCATTGTGTGTGGAGGTCCGCCAATGCTCGCTACCCCCGAGTACTCGATCGATTCGCCAGCGCCGCATGACGACCCGGCCACCGCCGGCGCCGTGGGCCGGCCAGCCTGCGTCCTGGTGGTCGATGACGACCCTTCGATGCAGCACATGCTGGTAAACTACCTGGAACAACATAACATGCGTGTCCTGCATGCGGCGCACCGGCAGGACGTGGCACGCCAATTCGCCCGGGGGGAACCCAGCGTGGTGATTCTGGACCTTCGCCTGGGGCAGGACGACGGCCTGGACCTGTTGCGCGAATTGCGTACGCAATCCGATGTGCCGATTATCATCACGACAGGCCATCGCCGCGACGAGATCGACCGGGTGGTGGGCCTGGAGCTGGGCGCTGACGACTACGTAACAAAGCCGTTCGGCCTGCGCGAGTTGCTGGCGCGCATCCGCGCGGTGCTGCGGCGCCAGGAGCTGGGGCGCATCGCCTCGCGCCGCGACTACGAACAGGGCCGTCATGGCTTCGCGGGTTGGGTCCTGGATCGCCGCACCCGGCGGTTGACTGATCCGAACGGCGCGCCGGTCGCGCTGACCAAGGGCGAATACGCCTTGCTCACCGCTTTCCTCGATGCACCGCAACGCCCGCTCAGCCGCGAGCACTTATTGCAGGCAACCCGCATCCATGAGGACGTGTTCGATCGCAGCATCGACGTGCAGATCCTGCGCCTGCGCCGCAAGCTGGAGCCAGACCCCAGCGTGCCGCGACTGATTCGCACCGAGCGGGGCGTGGGCTACGTGTTCATGCCGGCCGTGGAACGCGTCTAGCGCGGCATGAGCGACCGGTTACCGGTGTAACCATGTTCATGCATTCTGGAACGGCCCAGCAAACCGGCGATTGCAAGCTTTCCGCGCTGACCAAGCGATGGAGAGACCAATGCCGCCCGACCCTCAGCGCCACAACCCGGATGCGTCAGATCGATGCGATCCGATCGCCGAACTGTTCTTGTTCAAGAATGAACAGCGGCTTGCATCGGGGGACACCTCGCCCGCCGTGCCCCGGCGATCGGATCGGCTACAGGCGATCCTGTCGTGGCTGTGGCGGTTTATCCTCGAGGGTTTCGCGGCGTGCGGCGTTGCCATGTATCCCTGCTTCGCCGACCCAGGCGAGCTGTCCGATTTGCTCGGCGTGCCTCGCCATGCAGCTGCGGAGCCAGAAACCGCGTCGCCACCACACCCTTCACCATGGCAATTCGAGGCACCGGTGCGCCACTTCCCGGCGGGCGCGAGGCAACCGTGGCACGTACCTCTCGTGACCAGCGATCGCGAGCAAGCCGCGGCCGAACCAGAAGAGCCGTAGCCGTGCCATGCGGGTAACTACCGGTCCGGCTGTCTGGATTGCGGGTATCCGTGACGCGGCAGGATCATGTCTCGCCGGCGGCGGCCGCAGGGCAGTCTGGCCGGCGCTCCTGCTTTGCCTGTCCTTGTGCCTGGCGCTTCTCCTGTACCTGTGGCTGGCGCCGCATAGCGCGACAGCCCAGGCGACGTTCACGCCGCTGCCCGCGCCGTGGACCGAAGCCGGCGTGCAGCCGATCACCCCCATCCCGCAGCCGCCTCCCGCTGACCCGCGCAAACTCGCACTCGGCGAAAGTTTGTTCCGCGACCGGCGCCTTTCCCATAACGGGTCGTTGTCTTGCTCCTCCTGCCACGACGTGCACACCAATGGCGCCGACGACAACCGGCGCACTGTCGCGCAAAACGGCGCGAATATGCCCTTTACCGTGCTGTCGGTGTTCAATGCGGCGCTGAGCTTCCGACTGAACTGGGAGGGAAACGTTCGCACTTTGCAGGCGCAGGCCGAATCGTCGCTGGAAAACCCCGCTAACATGGCAACCAGCGTCCATGAAGTGCTGGCGAGGTTGCGCGCTGACCCGATGACCGTGCGGCGCTTCCGTGAGGCATACGGACACGGACCGGACCGGACAAGTTTGCTCGATGCACTGGCGACGTATGAACGCTCGTTGTTAACGCCCGACAGTCGCTTCGACCAATACCTGAAGGGTGATAAGGCAGCGCTGGCCCCGGAAGAACAGCGCGGCTACCAGCTTTTTCAGTCCCTGGGGTGCATTTCCTGCCATCAGGGCATGAACATCGGCGGCAATTTGTTCGAGCGGCACGGCATCTTCCATCCGCTGGCCTCGCCACACCCAAAAATCCTGCGCGTGCCCAGCCTGCGCAACGTCGCGACGCTGGAGCCGTATTTCCAGGACGGCAGCGCCCCGACGCTGGACGATGCCGTGCGCAAGATGGCGAGCGCCCAACTCGACCAGTTGCTGTCCGCCGGCCAGGTCGCCGCCATCGTCGCATTCCTTCACACGCTGACCGGCAAGTACCACGGCGTTCCGGTGGAGGCGCCACCATGAAGCTGATCTCTGCGCTGTTGACCGCACCGCTGCTGGTCGCGTTCGTCACCTGGCTGTCGCTGAGTGCCATCGATTCCGGCGCCGCGCGCTTCGATCGCGCCCTGGACGAACTCGACCGCATCACCCAGACCGAGGCCGATCTGCATCGCGACGTGCTGAGCGCGCGCGCGGGACTGCTGCGGAATTACGACCCGATGGTGCAGGAGACGGACGCGCTGGATGCGTCGGCTGCCGAGCTGCGCGCCAGCATGGCGGGAGATGCCGTCGCGACCGCAGCGATCGATCGCCTGGCCGGGTCGCTGGCGCGGCAGGAAGACCGTGTCGAGCAATTCAAGAGCACGAACGCGTTGCTGCAAAATTCGCTGGCGTATTTCGCCTTGTTCAGCGCCGACCTGACCATGCCGGGCCAGGACAGTCCGCTGCCGGAGACGGTCAGCATGCTCGCCACGGCCATGCTGCACCTTACGCTCGACACCTCGCCCGCCGCTGCGGCGGCGGTAGCGATGCGCCTGGACGATCTGGGGCAGTTTGTTCCCCGTGGTGCCACCGGTCCCGTTGCGGCTCTGCTGGCTCATGGGCGGCTGCTGCACGATCTGCTCCCCGCAGCCGATGGCATGATCCGATCGCTCTGCGCCGCGCCGAGCAAGCGCGACCTGATCGCTGTCCGCGCCATCATCCTGGCGCGGCAGAATGCGATACGCATCGCCGAACAACGCTCCCGCATCGTACTATACATCACCTCGCTGTGCCTGGTGGGATCGCTATTTGCCGCCGGCTGGCAGCTTTGGCTTCGCGGGCGCGCCATACGGCGCCGCGCCGCGTTCGAGCATGTGCTCGCCGACGTTTCGATGCGCTTCGTCGCTGCCCGCGCCGAGGACCTGGATGCCACGATCGATGCGGCCCTGGGGCAAATGGCCGGCTGCATCGGCGCCGAGCGCGCGTATTTCATGGCCGGCGATCCGCCCAGCCAGTTGCGCAGGTGGAGCATGCCGGGAATCGGATTTCCGCCGGGTTGGCCGGAGACCGCAATGTCTCTGGTACGGCGCGGGTATCCGAGGTCCGGCGGGATCCTGCATGTCGTCCGGGGCCGGCGCCTGCCTGCCGGCGCAGACCGCCACGCCTTGCTTACCGCAGGCGTGCAGGGCTGGGCCTGTGTCTCCGGCGAAGCCATGGATGGCAAAACCATGTTGCTGGGCTTTGATGCCGTGACGCATCCCTGCCGGATCATGCGCGTGGGCGAGTTGGGCCTGCTGCGCATGGCGCTCGAGATCGTCGCCAATGCACGCGATCGGCGGACTCTGGAGCAAGAGCGCGCGCGGCTAGAGGCACGCCTGCAACAGGCGCGCCGGTTGGAATCGGTCGGCGCGCTGGCCAGCGGCGTCGCCCACAACTTCAACAACATCATCGGCGCCATCCTGGGCTACACCGAGATGGCAAACGAACGATCCCCGTCGTCACGCGCACTGGAAGAGATTCGCCGCGCGGGCGAACGGGCGCGCGAACTGGTCGATCAGATCCTGACCTTTGCCGGCCGGCGCAATGCGCCGCGTCAGCCGGTGGACATCCATGCGGTGATCGCCGAGGCAACGTCGCTGCTGCGCGCATCACTGCCGGCAACGGTCGAGCTTGCGGTTGCCGAGCCGCCTGATGCAATGGTCGTGTCCGGCGTGCACGCGCAACTGCTTCAGGTGGTCCTGAACCTTTGCAACAATGCGGCGCAGGCCATGGACCATGCCGGCCGGATCGAACTGCAAATCTCGGCAGAGGAGGCCCCGGCGCAGCTTTCGTTGAGCCACGGGTCGCTGCTGCCCGGCAGGTTCGTGCGAATTGCGGTCCGCGACACCGGCAGCGGGATCGACGATGCGGCGCTGGCACATATTTTCGAACCGTTCTTTACCACGCGTGCCACGGGCAACGGCCTCGGCCTGGCGACCACGCGAGAGATCGTCCGCGATCATGGCGGCGCGATGCATGTGGAAAGTGCGCCATCACAGGGTAGCCGCTTCGAAATCTGGCTGCCACGCGTCGACGCCGCCATCTCCGGCGCCGGCACCGACGCGGTGGCAGTCCATTTCGGCCGTGGCGAGACTGTGCTGGTTTTGGAAGCCGAGCCCGACCGGCTGTTGCGGGACGAAGAGCTGTTGGCGGCGCTGGGGTATGAACCCGTCGGGTTCACGTGTGCTGCCGATGCGCGCGGCGCGTATCTGGAAGCGCCGGCGCGCTTCGACGCCGCCGTGGTGGGACATTCATGGCCGCAGGAGGCCGCGCTGGAGTTCACCACGGCGCTGCGCTGCACGTCGCGCGATATGCCGATCCTGCTGGCGACTTCATCGAACGAGGCATTTGGAGCGATGACGCTGGCCCGCGCCGGGATCTCGGAAGTGGTGTCCTGGCCGATCAGGGCGGCGGAAATTGCGATGGCGTTGCAGGATCGGTTGCCATCGGCCGCACGGCGGCAGACCTGCTGCCTTGGCGGCGATTGACGACGTTCATGCCTCTGTCTGGACCCCGCAACGTCCTCTCGCATGCGCCGGCCCGCCAGCTAGTTCGCCAAGGAGAGCCGGTGCCCTGGAGAGGCATTGAGTACCATGGCAACGGATGGCACGACATTGCGGTCCCGGGCCGGTGCATGGTCCTGCAACCGCGAAGCTCTTTCGCTGTGACCTTGCTGGACCAGGAACTCCAACACGGCGCGTGTGCGCGGAGCGAGGTGGCGCCGGGAGGGATAGATGGCGTACAGCATCGAAGGTTTCGCCGCATATTCCGGCATCAGCCGCACCAGCCGGCCGTCGCGCAGGTCGTCGTGCACTTGCACGCCCGGCAGGCAGGCGATGCCATAGCCGCTGCGGGCCATGACCAGGGCAGCACGCTCATTGTTCGTGTATAGTTGGCCGGAAACGGGCACGGATACCGGCCCTTCAGGGCCCAGCAATTCCCAGATTCCGCGCCCATCCTTGCCGTCCTGCACAATGCAGACATGACGATCCAGCTCTGCTGGTACGGCTGGCACTGCACGTCCTTGCAGATAGCTCGGGGCGGCGACAAGGACGTAGTCGAGCCTGGCAATCTGCCGGGCGACAAACGACGAGTCTGCGATCGGCCCATCGCACATGGCGAGGTCCAGCCGCGATTCGACCAATTCGTTGATGTGGTCGCAAACGACGAGCTCGACCGACAAGCCGGCGTGGCGGTCCAGCAGTTGCGGCAGGAGCGTTGCGAGATACAGCCCCGCTCCCATAACGGTTCCCAACCGCACCACGCCAGTCGGCGCGTGCCGATGCCTGCCCAGGTCTTGCTCCATGGCAGACGACTCTTCCAGCAGTCGGCTGGCATGGCCAAACAGGATTTGGCCATCGTCCGTCAGGTTCAGCCGGCGTGTCGTTCTGTGCAACAGGCGTACGCCGAAGTGCTTCTCCAATTGCGCGATCTGCCGTGTGATGGCAGAATTTGAGAAGCCTGTTTCCCGTGCGACACGAGAGAAGGAGCCGGTCTCGGCAACGCGGACGAAATCGTTCAAGGCGCTTAACAGGTCCATGGAATCCTCGGGTGACGTGCGGTCTTTGGCCAGCTTGCCGCGCGACGCCGAACGCGGTTCGGCCGGAGCGGACAATTCGCAGGCTCATGCTCGCGCCAGGGTTACAGCGACTCCCGCTACTGAAGGATTTCGGGCGATCAGGAATTGCGTTGCAGCGGCAACATTGCCGAGTCTCTGTATTCCTGATATCGCAACTATAAAAACAGACGTTATACGAGCGTATCATGCCATGTCAGATTGTCACCGTTGAATGCCGCGCCCTCTGGCTCCCAACGCGTACGATGCCAGGTACGTTCGGGGGTTTACGGTTGACAACGAATAGCATGCTGCCCGACATGCAGCCAGCGGCCAAGCCAGTTCATCGCGGCGTGTCGCCACCAGACTAACGCGCCACCAGACTAATGCACCACCAGACTAATGCACCACCAGAGTAATGCACCACCAGAGTAATGCACCACCAGACTAATGCATGTATATTGCCATTATGTCCACACGCAAGCATCGGCGGCAGCCGAAACCGAGGGCCATTGGGACAGGCCAGTATGGCCTGTGGCGACTGGGCGTGCAACGCTTCGACATTCGCGACCCGTACCATCTTGCCGTCAGCCTTTCGTGGCCAGGCTTCGTCGCAGCAATGATCGCAAGTTGGCTGGCGATCAACGTAATTTTTGCCGCGTTCTACGTTATGAGGCCCGGCGACGTAGCCAACGCGGCCCCTGGATCCTTCAGTGACGCCTTCTTCTTCAGTGTCGAGACACTCGCAACCGTCGGCTACGGTGTGATGGCTCCCATCACCCTTTACGGCCATATCGTCTCAAGTGCGGAGGTTCTCACCGGCACGGCCTTCACTGCGATCGTCACCGGCTTGTTGTTCGTCCGCTTCGCCAGGCCGAAGGCGAAGATCCTCTATGCCGAGGACGCCGTGATCACGACGAGTCATGGCAAGCCCGCCTTGATGGTACGTATGGCCAATGGACGCCAGTCACTCATGACTGGCGCCACTGCCAGGTTGTTCGCCTTGCTGGAAGAGCGCACAGGTGAGGGAAGGTTTCTGCGTCGCGTTCACGATCTGCGGATAGAGCAATCGTATCTGCCGATCTTTGCGATGCCCTGGACACTGCTGCACGTCATTGATGAGGGTAGTCCGTTATTCGGCCATACTTCGGAGACGCTGGCCGCTACATGGGCCCGGGTGTTCGTGACGATCGACGCGCGCGACCAGGCGCTGGCGGCTGGGGTGCAGGGCATCAAGGACTATCCCGCCGCCCACATCCGTTTCGGCATGCACTACGCTGACGCGGTTTCTTTGGACGCCACAGGGCGCGTCACCGCAGACCTGACCCGTATCGGCGTGCTGGAGCCGGATTGAAATGCGCTGAACCATGCTCGGGGTTGGCACGGGGTTCCGATTGCGGTACGGACATCATTTCCCGGATTGCGGACCAATTGGCATCGAATCATTCAATCCAACGTAGAGGTTGATCATAGCATGGCGTACGCAACCCATTGCATCTTGCCTTTGCGGCAAAATCTTTTGAATCCCCACACCTCATCCCCCAAAAACCGAGCGGGTGCAGACGGATGACTCAATTGACAGGCGGCATTCCCATCGTGTCCCGGCGGCCCATTCGCGCCGGGCGCCGCCTGCATCCTGTGCCGGTCAGAATCATGCACTGGGTCAATGCCGTCGTGATGTTGGTGATGATCACATCGGGATGGGGTATCTATGATGACGACGTCATCATCCGCGGATTCCATTTCGGCCAGTTTTGGCGACTGGGCGACTGGGCGGCCTGGAGCCTCAATTGGCACTTCGCCGGCATGTGGTTTTTGGCCATCAACGGACTGATCTACCTCATCTACGGATTCGCAACCGGGCGCTTTCGGGATAAGTTGCTGCCGATACGCCCGGCCGACCTGGTACAGACGGTCGTGGACACGCTGCACTTCAAAATTGCCCATGACGACATCACCGTCTATAACGCCGTCCAGAAATCGCTTTATATCGTTGTCATCCTCGCCGGCATTGGGCAGGTCGTCACCGGCCTTGCCATTTGGAAACCTGTCCAGTTCTCCGGCCTGGTCTCCTTGCTTGGGGGATTCCAGACAGCGCGGGTCCTTCATTTCGTGGGCATGACGGTCATCGTCGGCTTCCTGATCGTTCACGTGGCGCTTGCATTGCTCGTGCCGCGAACCTTGTGGGCAATGGTCGCCGGAGGCCCCCGCCTGACACCGCATACCGCACCAGATGGGAACCATCCAGGATGAAGTCGCAGTTCCGGCCGGATGACGTTGTGGACGCCTGGGTTCTCGACGACCACCGGCCGCTTATCCGTTCGCTCGAACGGCGTGGGTTGATTCGCGGCGGCCTGTCCCTCGGCATACTCGTCATGCTCACCGGATGCGACGTCAAACGGCCGGCATCGGTCGAGGCCGCTTTGCTGGCAATCTCGCGGTTCAATGACGACATGCAGGCGCTTCTGTTCAATCCGGACAAGCTTGCGCCGACCTATCCGGCGTCGATGATCCTAAGGCCGCCAAAGTTCAACGCCTATTATGACGTGATAGACGTCAAACCGGTGAACGGAGCCACCTGGCGCCTGGAACTGTCGGGCCTGATTGCGGACAAGCGCCCATGGACACTGCAAGAGCTTCAGGCGATGCCGCAAACCTCGATCGTGATCAAGCACATCTGCGTCGAAGGCTGGAGCTATATCGGCGGCTGGACCGGCGTGCAGTTGCGCACCTTTCTTGAGCATGTCGGTGCCGATCTGCACGCGAAGTACGTGGCGTTCAAGACCGCGGACAACTATCCCAGCAGCATCGACATGGCGAGCGCGCTGCATCCCCAGACATTGCTCGCGACCGAATATGGCGGCCAGACAATGGCCGATCCGTTCGGCTACCCCGTCCGCCTGCGCACGGCAGTCAAGCTGGGATACAAAAATCCCAAATGGGTCACGGCGATCGAGGTGACAAACAAATACCCGGGCGGATATTGGGAATCCAGAGGCTTTCCGTGGTTTGCCGGACTATGAGTGCGTCGGTCCCAATTCGCAGCTTGATCGCGTGCGGCATGCTGATGGCAGCCGCCGGCGTGGCCGATGCACAAAGCAAAACGCCGGGCGGCATGCCGCCTCCGCCGGGCATGAGCCTCGCCGAGTCCGCCGCAATGCGTTTTCCGCAGCCTGTGCGCGTCGGCGATCTCCTGGGCCGCGACGTTCTGCGCCCGGTCGAAAGCCAGGACATTCTGGGCCACGTCCGCAGCGTCGTACGCGAAGCGGATGGCCAGATCGACGTCGTAATCGATTTTGGCGGCTTCCTTGGTTTTGGCAGCCGGCCCATCGCGGTTCCCGTGGATGCCATGGTCCTGCTTGGACAGGACATGGAAGTCGTCGCCTTCACACCGAAGCAGCTTCGGCATTTCCCGACGTTCTCGGCTTCGGGAACAAGTCCTGTCGCCGGCAATGCCATTATCAAGATCGGCCTGGCGAAGCCTTCCCACTGAGCCTCATCCGGAGAAACGGCGCCGCGCAGCCTGGTTCAGAATATCAGCGCGAATGCTTCACAAGGGGCACACACCGTTCGCACATTGCAGGTGCGCAAGGTCAACAGCCTCCCGGGTACTCTTCTTGTCGATCGCAGCGATGAGAGTTACAAACCGCTCCACCGACACTTCCTCCTCGGGCAGGTATTCGTATCCCAGTGCGTGATCCGGCCGGGTCGGCAAGACGGCGCAGCAGCGCACTTCCGATTGCTCGCGCAGCACGATCTCGCGGAAACTGTCCAGGTCGTGCCGATCGGTATACAGCTTGAGCGTATAGCTGACCTGATTGCCCTGGCTTTCGCCGATCCAGTGCCGCTCGAGCAAACGCAGCCAACGATATTGCTGCGCTGGGGTGGCTTCCGGCGCCGTCACCAATCGGTCCGCCATGCCCAGCCGCATGATCAGAGGCACCGTCGGGAAGCCGACGATCGTCATGCCTGGAAAGCTGCGCAATTCCCTCAGCGGGTAGCCGCGCGTGTCGTACTCGGCCAACAGCGGGTCGGATCCCGGCGCCCAGCCGCCATCTGCGTCACGCGTGCCCTTGAACTGCACCCAGCGCAGGTATTGCGCCCGCGCCGGCAAATGCGCGCCCTCGGTCAGGCCGAACAACTTGCTGATCGTGCCGGAGGGCTTCACCGTCGTGACGGTGACGGGCCGCCGCAGTCCCAACTCCTGCGCGTAGGCCGTGCCTTCCTGCTTCGCCACGTCAGAGAGATGCGCCAGCATCTCCCAGAACGGCGCCGATCGCCCCTCGTGAAGCAAATCCGTGAAGCTCAACCCAAAGCGCAGCCAGGCATATTCGTGCAGGCCGGTCGGGCCGATGCCCATGCGATTGGTGCGCGCCACTTCCTCGGCATAAAGCGAATCCATGCGGTTGGCGCGCATCAGGAAGCGCACCCCGAGCCGCACGGAATCCTCCACGCGCGCGTCCCACAGCGCCGCGGTGTCCGGCGATGGCGCGCCCGGCACGACGTCCTCCAGCGGCACCGGACATGCAAGCAGCGGGGCGAAATCGGCGATCACGCAGTAACCGCCGGTGACGTGCAGGGTGATCTCGCCGCAGGGATTGGTGGTGGCGGGAAAGTCCGAATCGGCGGCACGTCGGGTCAGTTCCGCCAGCAGCGGCGCGGCGACATCGACCTGGTAGCGTGCACTGCGGAAACCGCTCCCGTCGCGGTCCACCCGACGTTCGCGCGCGACACCAGTGCGGTAGTCTTCCAGCCGGTCGCCGTTGATGAAGCCAGGCTCGCCGTTTACCCAGGCGCACCGCGTCGCTTCCTGGAAGACGGCGCGTGCGTGGCTTGTCAGATCATCGGCCGGATCGCCATCCCGAACGCGCTGCCAGAATGCGGCATCGACCATCACCGAATTGTTGGCCGTCCACAGCCCGCCGGCTTCCTTGGCACGGATGAACCGCAGCACACCTGGATCGCGCCAGGATTTGGTAGCCATGCGCGCCGCCCGCCGCGCCCCGCCCACCTGCACTTCCATCGACAGATAGTGGTCCAGCCACAGCGTCTGCTCCCAGCGCTCGGTGGGATTGGCGCGGGCGGCGGCAATCACATGCCGGCGGATGTTCAGGAAGGCGCGCAGCAATGACACAGGACCCGACGCCGGCCGCCCCTGCATGCCGCGAATCGGCGCACCGGCAGGACGGATCGCGGAGAAGTCCAGAACCAGGGTCCGGTTCCGTTCGCCGCGGAACGCCATGGCCTCCAAACGCTCAACGGCCTTCGCCCAGCCTTCGCGGCTGTCGTCGATCCGACAGATCTCGGCGTCGGGCGGGGCGCCGGCCGGGTCGGCCAACATCTCGCGCTCCATGAAGTCGCTCACCGCAGCCGGATCAGCGGGCAATTCCAACTCTGCCGCGAACCGCGCCAGGGCCCGAGCGGGATGGTCCGGATGATCAGCCGACAGATACAGCAGCAGCGTTGGTGCCTGCGCCCAGTCCACCGCCATCAGCGCGTCATCATAGCTGCGCCCCACACCGGCGCCATTCAGCAACAGGTAGAACTTGGCAAACGACGCGGCGGCGGTGGCGCAGTTAGTGAACACCTCCATGTTGCGCGAGGATTGCTCCAGATCGCCGTGCTGGAGATGTCGGCCGGAGGTCAGCAGCGCCCCTGTCGCAATGGCATTGCGTAGCCGCGCATGCTCGCGCCGGGCCGTATCGTCGGGCGCGCCAAGCAAAGCGATGTTGCCCGCGGCCACGCGGTCGGCGACCCGGCCGAAATCTTCGTGGTCGTCCGGGCGGAACACGGTGCGCCGCGCCACCGCCATGCCCATGCCCGGATCGAGGGGGCGGGCGGGCAGCGGTACCTCGCCGAAGGCATCGCCGGGTGGCATGCGCGGACCGATTCCGGTGAACCGGGCGAAGTCTCCATCCATGGCGGCGATGTCCCTGCCCGCGAGCGATGTCGCTAGATATAGGAGGTACTGCCGCGTGATGCAACAACATACTGGGGTTGGTCGCTGCGCTGCTCACGTTGCGTGCCGGCGGGCAACGGTTCACGCTACCCCGGCACTGGAGAGACGATTTGTGGAACTACGTCGGACGGCCAAACAGAACCAGTGCGAATCGCCCGCCTGGCCGGGCCGAGGCGGCGCATTCTGATGCCAAGGGCCGGCGGCCAGGATTCGGCAGATTGGTCCAAGCGCGCCCGGCCTTGTCCGAGGCCCAGCACCCGACAGGCCCAGCACCCGACAGGCCCAGCACCCGACACGGGCCATATCGCCCGTCATGGCGGAACCTGACGTGCGAACGAAGCTAATCCGCCGCGAGCGCCATCTGGCGGCGGGTGATGGCCTTGCCGCAATAGTCTTCCACGGCCTCAGCGACCGCATCGGCATGGTTGGCGAACACATGATCGGCGCCGGGGAACACGCGGTAATCCACGTGTACGCCCTTCTGCGTGTTCAGCTTGTCGACCAGTTTCCGCACCGAAGGTTCCGGCACCAGCTCGTCGGCGTCGCCATGGATCATCAGGCCGCCACAGGGGCAGGGTGCCAGGAATCCGAAATCGTAATGGCTCGCGGGCGGCGCGACGCTGACCCAGCCGGAGATCTCCGGCCGGCGCATCAGCAACTGCATGCCGATGAAGGCGCCGAACGAGTAGCCGGCGATCCACAACCCGCCGGAGTTCGGATTTACCGCCTGCATCCAGTCGAGCGCCGCCGCCGCGTCGCCGATCTCGCCGATGCCGCCGTCGTAGCGGCCCTGGCTGCGGCCGACGCCACGGAAGTTGAAGCGCATGACCGAGAAGCCCAGTTTCTGGAAGCACTGGTACATCGTGTAAGCGATGCGGTTGTTCATGGTGCCGCCATGCAGCGGATGGGGGTGCAGGATGAGCACCACGGGGGCGCCCGTTTCCTTGGAGTGGTGGTAACGTCCCTCCAACCGGCCGTCCGGGCCGGCAAACATTACTTCAGGCATGACCCTTCGAAAATTCCCTGTTCACGCCCGGCGCACTGACCGGATTGACCTCGTGTGACCATCGGTTCCCTGCGTGCGGCAGCGTTCCCGGACCGTAGTTCTTCCCCAGAAGTGTAACCTACAGCCCAAGATCACCGATGGAGTACATCAGATAAGTATTGCCTCCCCTGCTGAACAATAATGGCGGCGTCACTTCGCCGCATTTTTTTCGGCACGGTTCTCCTGTGGGTGGCGCCGATTTTACTCGTGCCTGGGGGATCAGCGTGTCCCCAATCCGAACCGTCCGTCGCGCGTCCCATTCCCTCTGGTGGCATTCGGCCCCATATCGGCAACATCCGCCTGGCTGAGGGGGCCACCCGGGCCAGGACGGGGAGGACTATAGTTCGGTCGGCGGAACTTTCACAACGGAATCG
>DATKPQ010000091.1:0-52348 GCA_035523995.1 Acetobacteraceae bacterium
CCCCGAACGAGGTTGCTTCGTTGCTGCGCTCCTCGCACTGACATCCGATGGGGCAACGAACGTGTGGCGAGGCAACGACCGGCACTGTCAGCGCTCCTGGCTGGTCTTCCGCTTCCAGGCCTCCTGGGTCTCGGCCCAATGCTGCTCGATCCGGTCCCGGAACCGCGCCAGCGCCAAATAGGCACCGGCCAGCCTGCGATAGTCGCGGGCCAGGTCAGGGTCGGCTTTCTGTTCCGCCTTACGCCACGTCTGCATCGCTGCGACTCGATAATCGTCGCCGTCCATCCTCGTCGTCCCTAGTCCTCGCGCGGCCGCGATGACCCGCGCGTACCCCCAGCGACCACTACAATGGCGTCCGATACCGGAACGTTCGAGTCGCCTGGGTTCAATTCTTCATCAAGACCAGGTCAACGCCACGACGATTTCGTGCCAACACGATGCCGTTCCGTAATATCGAAATGGGCGATGCTGCCACAAAAACCTCGTAACAGCCCCGGTCTGTTCTCGGGACTTGCCGCCTCGCGTCGTGCGGCAACAGCAAACGGGGCCGCCCGGCCGAATCTCAGTGCCGCGCGTCGCAGGCCGCCGCGCGCAACGCTGCCGGATCCATCACCTCGACGCCGGTGCGGTGCAGCTTCACCGTGCCCTCGCGCTTCAGATGCGCCAGGATGCGGCACACCGTCTCCACCGTCAGGCCCAGATGATCCGCCACGTCCGTGCGGCTCATCGGCACGTCAACCACGCCGCGGCCCGGCGTTGCGGCGCGCCGCTGCATTTCCAGGACGAAGGAGGCGACCTTCTCCACCGCGGTCTTGCGCCCAAGCATCACCATCCGGTCATGGGCATTGCGCAGATTGCTCAGCGCCATGGCACGCAGCCGGCGCGCCAGTGCGGTATGGCTGTCGGCCAGCGACTCCACCATCCGGCGGGGGTAGCGGCGCAAGGTCACGTCGGTGACCGCCTCGGCGGCGAAGTCGTGGGTGCCCAGGTCATCCAGGCCCAGCAGGTCGCCGGGGAACAGAAATTCGGCGACCTGGCGGCGGCCGTCTTCCATTAACTTGACCGTGCGCACGCAACCGGAGAGGATTCGCCAGCAATACTCCGTTGTGTCGCCCTGGCCGTGGATCTCATGATCGCGCTGCACCGCCACCGTTGTGCCGAATTGCTCGAGCAGGTCGAGTGCGTCGGGCGTGGCGGGCTGGTGTGGCGCGACGGTGGGAATGGCGCGGGTCGGTTGCAGGGTCAGGCTGGCGTGCATCTTAGTCTCCCTCGCCCCAAGGCGGATTTGATGCATCACCGTCTAAAGGCCGCGCATCGCTGCCGAAATTCGGAATCGGACGTACGGGAGCGTACGTACCGCGCGGGAGGACCCGCGGCATGACCGAACCTGCCCAGGTCCATGTGGTGGACGACGACCCGGGCGTGCGCGACTCGCTGGCGTTCCTGCTGCAGACCGCCGGCCTGGCAGTACGCACCTACGACTCGGCGGCCGCCTTCCTGGCGGTGGCCCCTGGTCTGCAAGCTGGCTGCGTCCTGACCGACGTGCGCATGCCGGAAATCGATGGGCTTGCCCTGCAACGGCGGATCGGCGCGCTCGGCAGCAACCTCGCGGTGGTGGTGATGACCGGCCACGGTGACGTGCCAATCGCTGTGGCGGCGCTGAAGGCCGGCGCGCGCGACTTCCTGGAAAAGCCGTTCGATGATGACCGCCTGCTGGTCGTGGTCCGTGAAGCGCTGGACGCCAGCCAGCGCGCGCAGCAAGCCCAGGACGCCGCCGCGACGATCGCGGCACGGCTCGCCAGCCTGACGCCGCGTGAACGCGAGGTGCTGGAACATCTGGTGGCCGGCAAGCCCAACAAGACGATCGCTTACGACCTCGGTACAAGCCCGCGCACCGTCGAGGTGCAGCGGGCGCGGGTGATGGAGAAGATGGGCGCACGCAGCCTGGCCGAACTGGTGCGCATGGTGCTGGCGACTCAGAAGGACGAACCGAAACCGCCGGCTTCTTGACCTAGGTCAAGGCGCCGTCCTCTGCCTCGTTCATGATGCGATCTCTGACCTGTCGCCGGAATCCCCCGGCCGGGCGGCATGGAGCGCAGCATGCAGGACCGGGACCACCGGCAGGTGGGGGTGGTCGACGACGACGTGGCAGTCTGCGATTCGCTGCGATTTCTGCTCGAAGCCGCTGGCCATGGCGTGGTCGCCTTCCACTCGGCCCACGAGTTCCTTGGCTCGGCCGATATCGGCGCACTGGACTGCCTGCTGCTTGACCAACACATGCCGCAGGTGACGGGGCTGGAGCTGCTGCGCCGTCTGAATCTGCATGGCCGCCGCTTGCCGGTGGCGCTGATGACCGGTTCTCCGTCCCCTCAGCTCACGCAGCAGGCATTGGCGCTCGGTGCTGTCACCGTGCTGGAAAAGCCGCTGGTGGAGCATGCGTTGTTCGCTTTCGTCGAGGATGTGGCGCCGTAAGGTGAACCGGCGCGACGAACTCCGGTCAATATTGGAACAGCCATCCTCCGATCTGCCCTTTACCACGCGCGCGGCGCGCGCGAAAGTGCCGGCATGAGCCAGACGCAAGGGAACGGCGAAGAATCGGCCTCTGGCGAGTCCACCATTCTGCGGTCGATTCTGGAAACCGTCCCGGATGCCATGGTGGTGATCGACCAGCAGGGCACCATACGGCAGTTCAGCAAGGCCGCCGAACGTCTGTTTGGCTGGCGCGCCGAGGAAGTCCAGGGAAAGAATGTCAGCATGCTGATGCCCTCGCCCTTTCGCGAGCAGCATGACGAATATCTGCGCCGCTATCTGGCAACCGGTGAACGCCGGATTATCGGCATCGGCCGCGTGGTCGTGGGCCAGCGCCGGAATGGCAGCACGTTTCCAATGGAACTTTCGGTCGGCGAGGCCCATGCCGCTGACCAGCACCTGTTCACCGGCTTCGTGCGCGACCTGACCGAACGGCAGCAGACACGCGCCCGCCTGCAGGAGTTGCAGGACGAACTGCTGCACGTCGCGCGGCTGCGGTCGATGGGGCAGATGGCCGCCGCGCTGGCGCACGAGCTGAATCAGCCGCTCACCGCGACCGGCAACTATGTTGCTGCGGCGCTCCGTTTGCTGGATGCGCCGGCGCTCGACGTCGACAATCTGCGGAAGGCATTGCGGCTGGCCTCGGATCAGACGCTGCGCAGTGGCGAGATCATCCGCCGCTTGCGCTCCTATGTTGCGCGCAGCGACACCGCGCGGCGGCCCGAGCCGCTGGATGTGCTGGTGCAGGAAGCGGTGGCGCTGGCTCTGGTCGGGCTCGGTGACCGCGGCGTAAGCATCAGGTTCGCGCTGGACACGGATCTACCCCCGGTGATCGCCGACCGCGTGCAGGTGCAGCAGGTCTTGCTGAACCTGATCCGCAACGCGGTGGAGGCCATGGAGACCAGTGCCGTGCGCGAGTTGACGCTGGGCACCGCCCTGTGGGACTGCATGGCTGCGGTGAGCGTGACCGATACCGGCAGCGGCATTCCGCCTTCGATCGAGGCGCAGTTGTTCCAGCCCTTTGTCACAACCAAGAGCGAGGGCATGGGCATCGGACTTTCGGTATGCCGCGCAATCGTCGAGGCACATGGCGGGCGATTGTGGTGCGAACCCAATCCAGGCAACGGGACCGTGTTCCGGTTCACGCTGCCGATCAAAGGCGAGGCTGACGAGGCGGCCGCCTGATTCGGCATGATATCCTGCACGAACCTGATATCGGGTTGTGGCGGCGCCGCTGCACGCGTGATGCCGTGGCGCAAGATCGTGTCCACAACCCGGGGCCGGCTGTCTTCGGCTACCCAGGCAGTGCCGACGGCTTCGTCAGAATCGCATAGGTAGCGGCAATGCGTCGCGCCACCACGCCGGGGTCATCCTGCAATCCGGCTCCGCCGTCGATCGCGGCGACGATTTCGACCGCCTTGGCCAGCGTCGCTGTGTCGATCTCATTGGCCGAGCCGGGAAGCGCCAGACCTGCCGGTGGCTCGCTGAACCCCGGCGCCGCCGCAGGTGGTGCGAAATCGGCAGAGTGTTCGTGAACCGGGGCCGATGTGTCCCCGCTTATCAGCCATTCCAGTGAGACGTCGCAGGCCGCGGCCAGCTTCGCCAGCGTGGTGATCTTCATGCCGGTCCGGGCACCGACGTAGTTGTTGATGGTTCCCAGCGGCACCCCCGAGCGTTCGGAGACCACGCGGTTGCCACCGGCGGCCCGAACGGCCTGGCGGAGCCGGCCAGCCACGGCGCGACGTGCCTCCTGATCGGCAGCAGGAGGGTATAAGCGATTTTGCACGTATCCCCCATCGAACGATGCCATTTTAGCGAGGTCGTGGAAAATATGTGTTATATCACCGTTAAATAAGCATAAAAAGTTGACGAGACGTCGTTATTTTGATATCGATCTCTGGTGCAAGCGAAGCATCATTCCGTCAACCTCGTGCCCCGCATAGAGACCGTTGTGTCCCCAATCAGGCAGACGATGAAACACTTTGTTCGCTCTGACCGCCCCGAATTGCGATTATGGTGCGTGCTGTGACACAATCCACCGCATGCTGGTGCGAATTCGTCTTCCTGGTTGATCGATCCTGAGCAACGCCCGCGGCGCCCACCATTGGACCCGTTTCATGAACCCGACACGCAAAAACCGTACGTCCTGTGCCGTAAGAAAGCTGTCCAGCCAGGCCGAGCAGGCAGCCGCTCAGGCGCCGGACCCGCTCGCGGATCTGTCCCGCGCGATCAAAATAGCATTGCAGGGGGAAACTGACCCGTACGTGATGCTCGGCGTCCTGGTGGAAGGGACGGTGCAAACCCTGGTTTCGCGCATCCCACCCGAGCGGCATTGCAGCACCGTGGCTGCTGCGATGGTCACGCTGCGCCAACGCCTGGCTGACCGCGGCGCGGCCCCGGGCAAGTCCGATCGCTGCGATCAGCAGCCAAGCTGCAATTGACGGGGCGGAGACGACCCTTCGGCGTGCGCCGAACCATGGCCGGATGCGGCTGCCGCGGTGGCGGCCTATGTTGACTGCATGCAGTACAGGGTTCGGCCATGAGCGACACCACCCGTATTGCCGCCACCGCGGCACTGCTCGGCGACCCGGCGCGCGCCAACATCCTGACCGCGCTGATGGATGGACGCGCGCTGACCGCCAAGGAGCTTGCCTTCGCGGCACGTGTCTCGCCCCAGACCACCAGCGGCCATCTCGGCAAGCTGACCGATGCGGGGTTGCTGACCCCACATAAGCAGGGCCGGCATCGCTATTACCGGCTGGCCTCGCCATTGGTGGGCCATATGCTGGAGGGCATCATGGCCCTGTCAGCCGCCACTGGCACAGAGCAACCGGAACGGCGCAGCACTTGGCGCGGCGGTGAGGCGCTGCGCACGGCCCGAACCTGTTATGACCATCTGGCCGGGCGGCTGGGCGTGGGGATCGCCGATGCGCTCTGCGATCGGGAACTGGTCGCGCTGACGGCAGATGGTGGCGAGGTCACCGAAGCGGGTCACCGGTTCCTGGGCGAATTTGGCGCGGCGCCGGAGCAAGGGAAGCGCGTGTTCTGCCGCCCATGCCTGGATTGGAGCGAGCGCCGGCCGCACATAGCAGGCCGGCTAGGCGCATCGATCATGGCGCGTTGTTTTGCGCTCGGCTGGCTGCAGCGCCAGCGCGACACGCGGGCGGTGGCGATCACCGAGGCAGGGCAGGCAGGGTTCGCCGAGCGATTTGGCGTCGCACTATAACAACCTCTCCCGCGCGTGCTGTTCGCGCGCGGGAGAGGTCAAGACGCCGCAGGCGTCGAGGGTGAGGGTGATCGGGTCGGTACGTAGAAGGCTTTGTGCCCTCCCGATCCCCCCACCCTCGACGCTTCGCGTCTCGACCTCTCCCGCGCGCGAACAGCGCGCGCGGGAGAGGTTTTCTCAGCTCTGCAACACCTCAGCGCCGGGCCCCGCCTCGAGCTCGCACGCGTTCACCGTCATGCACAGCAGCGCGTAGTACCCGATCGCTCCCGTCAACTGGATGAATTCGTCGTTGCCGAACCGCGCCAGCATCGCCTGGGCTGTCGCGTTGTCCACCCGGTGCCGGCGCAGCAGCGTGCGGGTGAACGCGACGATCTGCGCATCCTCGGCCGGCATGCCGTCTTCCCGGTTCTCGCGGATCGCGGTGATCGTCGTTTCGGGAACGCCAAGCCGGCGTGCGCCGCCGGTCTGCGCGCCCCACACATACAGCGCCTCATATTCGCGCGCGATGGTCATCGCCGCCAGCACGCGCACACGCATGTCGAGCGAGCCCTCGAAGCGTACATAGGCCCCAACATGAGCCACACGCCCCGCCAGTTCGGGCGAATGCAGGAACATGGTGAACGGTCCGTGCACCGCGCCACGGCTCGCCACAATCGATTCGAACGCCCCCTGGTCTTTCGGCGCCACCTGGTCCTTGCTGGTGATATGGGGAAGCCTTGCCACGACGATCCCTCCGCTGTTGTTTGTTGACCTGACCTATCCGCCCCGCACGTAGCAGCGCGACACGATCCGCAGATGATTGCGGAAATGCGGCCGCAGCCGATCCGTCCAGGGCGAGTTCGCTGCTTTCTGCCATGCCGGCGTGGTCGGCACATCCGGCGACGCAAGGTGATACAGCGCAAGATAGCGGTGCGTTCCCTTGCTATCGCGGAACCTCCGCGCGCACAGCGTGCCGGGCACGGCGGACAGGGCAGGGATGTGCTCGTGGTCGTACCACTCGTTGAATTCCGCCTCGTGCTCCGGATCCACGTTCATCGCGTTGACCAGCAGTCCGCCTGCTCCCTCGGGCGCAGCCTGTGACCCGGGCAGGATCTGCTCTCCTTCGAAACGAATAAGCCGCGCGCACATCGCTGTCACTCGCTTCGACCACACCGACAGGTTTTCCCCGCCGATCGCCCGATAAGCCGGGCTTTGCAGTACGTCGAGACTGTCAAGTTCATAAGTGGCGACGGCCTGTTTCGGATTGGCGACGCTGATCCAGCGGTTGCAGGCGTTGAAGCCAGGCACGCGCTCGCGTTCCGGGACGTGTTCCAGGTCGTACCAATCATGGAATTCATCGTCATGCGCGTTGGTGAAGTCGAAGCCGACGAGCAGAAGTCCTGTGGGCATGGCGGTTTCCTCCAGGCGATCCCGGATCATCGCGCCGTGCACGGCACAGCGCCAGCCCAGGCGGCACAACCCGGGCGGCGCAGCTTGTCAGCGCGGTGGCAGCACCTCGAATACCCGCTCAACGGGCCGGCACAGGCGCACGCCGCGCGGGCCGACGACAATCGGCCGTTCCATCAGAACCGGCTCGGCCACCATGGCGTCGATCAGCGCCGCGTCGGTCTTCGTAGGATCGTCCAGGCCGAGTGCATCATACGGCGTGCCGCGCCGGCGCAGCAGCGCCCGCGGCTTCATGTCCATCCGCCGGAGCAGATCGACGAGTTCGGCGCGCGTGGGCGGGGTCTTCAGGTACTCGATCACCCGCGGCTGCACCCCGGCTTCGTGCAACATGCCGAGTACCTTGCGCGACGTACTGCATTTCGGATTGTGATAGATGACGACAGGACTCGGTTTTGTCATCGTTATGCGCTCCCCTTGGCGACAACTGCAGAATCACGGTCGTAGTCACGATAATCCAACGCTGCGTCGTTTTGTCCAAGCGATGATGCGGCGCAACAACGCTTTTATCACGGCGCGGCATGGGCATTAGCGCAGGAATAATAATCGGATTATGGAATCACCTTGCGACAATAATATACAATTCTGGTACATCTAACCTCGGCCATCCGTGCACCGGAATATTCCCGAATTAATCGCGGGCGCTGCGCCGCAGCATTCCCGTTTTATTGCTCAGCCGCGGCCACAGTGGCTGCGGGCAATAAACAGGGGAAGCAACCATGACGTCGGTGACCGTCGCCGGTGCGGGTGGAAAAGCGATCAGCCTCAACTACACGTCGAGTGCCAACGTCGGTCTTGCCCAGCAGCTTGCTGCGGCCATCACTGCCGGCGTCAATTCCGGAACGATCATCCCCTATGTGAACGATCCGCCTGCGTTGCCGCCAGGCAAGACCGGCGAGTACATCCAGACTGTCAGCGGCGCGGCGTTCCTGCCGCATGGCTACGACAACGTCGTGGTGACCGCGCCGGATGCCGTCATTTTCGGCTCCGGCGGTGCCGATGAAAGGATCCTGTCCTCAACTGGCAATTTGACCTTCTTTGCCACGGGTGGCTCCGGCAGCATCGCTGCCGGGGGCGGCAACAACAGCTTCATCATTCCAGTTTCAGACAACGGCAACTGGCTGATTACGAGCGGCAACGGCAACGATTTCATCGATGCGCAGGGCAACGGCAACGATACGATCGAGGCGGGTTCAGGCGACAACCGGATTGTGCTGGGTGGCGGCCACGCGCTGGTGCAGTCGTCGGGCGATGACTCCGTGCTCGCCGGCAGCGGCGCCGCCACGGTCGTCGCGATCGGCAACAACGACGACCTGATTTACGGAGGCTCCGGCTCGCTGCTGTTCGTCGGCGGCGCCGGGCCGTCAACGGTACTGGGCGGCCGCGGCAGCGTGACCGTGTTTGGCAGTACCTATGGCACCGGCACCATGTTCGCCTCGGGAGGATCCGACGGCAACAATCTGCTGATCGCCGACGTCGGAAAGGCGACGCTGGTTGGCGGCGGCGGCGGCGACACATTGTTCGCCGCAGGCAGCCAGGCGCAGTTGCTGCGTGCCGCGGGCGGCAACGAAACGCTGTTCGCGGGATTCGCCAGCGGCGATGACACGTTGCAGGCCGGTTCGGGCCACGACTCGCTGGTTGCTGGGCTCGGCAACGACACGCTGCAGGCCGGCACAGGTTCCGCCACGATGGTCGGCGGATTCGGCAAGGACATCTTTGCTTTTATAAAAGGTGAGGCCGGCGGCACCGACCTGGTGCAGAATTTCCTCGATGGCGACAAGATCGATCTGATCGGCTATGGCCCGCACGCTGTTGCCGACGCGTTGAAGACGCAGAAGGTGGTGGACGGCTCGGTGACCATTACGCTATCGGACCATACAAAGATCACCTTTGCTGGTGTCACATCGCTGACCCGGGGTGATTTTGTGGATCAAACAACATGGGCGCCGCACAACAACCCGCATGGACGCGGATAAGGTTCGCAACCGGCCCTGTTCGTCATGGCCGGGCTTGACCCGGCCATCTTCCCCCGATGATCGGGGTGCCATGCGGCGGTGCGGCCCGCTGATGCGCAGATGGCCGGGCCAAGCCAGGTGAAGCCCGGCCGCGACGAGAAAGATCGAGTGAGCCGCTCGTCCACCCGCTCGCGGGTCGGCCGCCAAGCCTCGCAACGATACAGGGGCGCCTGTCTCTCAGCTGCTTCCGATCAAAATGCCGCAGGCGAACACCAGGGCGCCACCGAACGCGACCTGCATGGCCGCGGAAACCGGTGGCGTGTCCATGTACTTCCACCGCACCCAACTGATCAGTGCCAGTTCTACAATCACCACAACGATCGCCACCGCCATCGCCGTCCAGAAATACGGAATCAGGAACGGCAACGTGTGGCCGATGCCGCCCGCGGTGGTCATGATGCCAGTGATCCCGCCGCGCAGATACGGCGCGCCGCGGCCGGTCAGGCTGCCGTTGTCGGACAGTGCCTCGGCGAATGCCATCGAAATGCCGGCCCCGATCGAGGCCGCGAGGCCGACGACGAACGCCTGCCACGGATTGTGCGTGGCGAGGGCCGCGGCGAACACCGGGGCCAGGGTCGAGACCGAGCCATCCATCAGACCGGCAAGCCCCGGCTGGATCACCCGCAGCACAAAGTTGCGGCGGGCATGCACGTCCTCCTCGCGCCGCACATTCTCCGGCAGGTTCTGGTCGCTCAGTTGCTCCGCGCGATGCTCATGCTCCACCTCGGCCTCGGCCAGGTCGCCCAGCAGCTTGCGGATGGAAACGTCCTGGCTGCGGGCGGCCGCGCGGCGGTAGAATTGCTGCGTTTCAATTTCCATCGTCTCGGCGAGGTTCCGCACCTCGTCGAGATTCAGCGGCAGAACCTGCCACACCGGCTTGCGCTCAAGGAAGCCGCGCACGTCGTGGCGGCGGACCAGCGGAATATGCTCGCCGAACTTCTCGCGGTACATTTCCAGCAAACGGCGGCGATGGGTTGCTTCCTCCTCCGCCATTTCGGAGAACATGTGGGCGCTGCCGGGATAGTCCTGCCGCAGGCCTTCCGCGATGTCGGTATAGATGCGGTTGTCCTCCTCCTCATTGGCAATGGCCAGGGCGAGGACCTCTTTTTCGCTCAGCTCGGAGAAATTGCGCATGGCGCGCAATGTGGCCCCTGTCCGGCGCGGGTCAAGCGCGTGGCGGAATGGTGCAAATGGGTCGCATTACCAGACTGAAGTCTGTTTGTCCTCGCACCGGGCGAGGGCGTAAGCTGGGGCCGCTATGACCCATCATCGCATCGGCATCGATCTCGGCGGCACAAAAATCGAAATCGCTGCCCTCGGCCCCGACGGCAGCGAGGTTCTGCGCCACCGCATTCCTACCCCGCATGGCGGCTATTACGCCACGCTGGATGCCATTGCCGCGCTGGTGCGGGATGTGGAGAGCCAGCTTGACGCGACCGCGACCGTGGGTATCGGCATTCCCGGGGTGATCAGCCCTGCGACGCGACGGGTGAAGAACGCCAACTCCACCACGCTGAACGGCCATACCTTCGACGTCGATATCGCCCAGAAGCTCGGCCGTGAAGTGCGGGTGGAGAACGACGCCAACTGCTTCACCCTGTCGGAAGCGACCGATGGGGCTGGCGCTGGCTATCGCTTGGTGTTCGGCATCATTCTGGGCACCGGCGTGGGCGGCGGCATCTCGGTGGGTGGGCGCGTGCATCGTGGTGCGCATGGCATTGCCGGTGAGTGGGGCCACAACCCGCTGCCCTGGCCGAGGCCGGACGAATTCCCCGGCCCCGATTGCTGGTGCGGTCAGCGTGGCTGCCTGGAGACCTTCGTCGCCGGTCCCGCGTTGGCGCGCGACGCTGACGGTCCGGACGCGCATGACGCCAGCGGTCTGCCGGAGCGTGCCGCAGCCGGCGACGTGCGCGCCGGGGACGCCTTGGCCCGCCATGTGGATCGGCTGGCGCGGGGGTTGGCGCAGGTCATCAACTTGCTCGACCCGGATGCGATCGTGCTGGGCGGCGGGCTGTCGAACCTGGAGCACCTGTACATGGAGCTGCCCCGGCTGCTGCCGCGGCATGTGTTCAGCGACGTGATCGCGACGCCGATCCTGAAGAACAAGCACGGTGATTCGTCCGGTGTGCGCGGCGCGGCGTGGCTGTGGGATTAAGGATGATAACCTCAACCGCTCTCGCGGGAGAGGTTACAGACAGCCTGTGTCGCGACTGCAGTGCCATTTTCCCGACAACGCGCGCATGTCCCACCTGCGGTGGCACACGCATCGTCTCCCACCCGGAACTTCTGTCGTTGACCCTGGCCCATGTCGATTGCGACGCCTTCTATGCCAGTGTGGAAAAGCGCGACCACCCGGAACTCGCCGCCAAACCGGTGATCGTGGGGGGCGGCGCGCGAGGCGTGGTCACCGCCGCCTGCTATGTCGCGCGGCTGTATGGCGTGCGCAGTGCCATGCCGATGTTCAAGGCGCTAAAAGCCTGCCCTGATGCGGTAGTGATCCGTCCGGACTTTCCCAAATACGTTGCCGTCTCCCGCCAGGTGCGCGCACTGATGTCGGCGCTGACGCCGCTGTTGCAGCCGCTGTCGATCGACGAGGCGGTCATGGATCTCGCCGGCACCGAGGCGCTGCATGGCGCGTCGCCAGCCGCCGCACTGGCGCGTTTCGCCTGCAAGATAGAGCAAGAGATCGGGATCACGGTGTCGATCGGAATGGCGCCGAACCGGTTATTGGCGAAAATCGCCGCTGGCCGTGACAAGCCGCGTGGCTTCGCGGTGATCGGCGCGTCCGAGGCCGCCGTCTTGCTCGCCCCGGAGCCGGTGCGGCTGCTGCCCGGCATCGGACCTGTGCTCGCACGCAAGCTGGAAGCGATGGGCATCACGCGGCTGGGGCAGTTGCAGGCGCTCTCGGACCGAGATGCGATGCGCCGGCTAGGGGCCGATGGGCCCGCTCTGATCCGCCGCGCGCGTGGGGAGGATGTGCACCGGGTCGATCCCAGCCGTGACACCAAGTCGATCAGTGCCGAAACCACGTTCGACACAGACCTTTCGTCGGTTGCCGATCTCGAGCGGCCATTGTGGCGATTGTCAGAGAAGCTGGCGCGGCGGCTGAAGGAGAACGAACTTGCCGCAGCCGGTGTGGTGCTGAAGTTGAAGACGGCGCAGTTCGCCATTCGCACCCGCGCCGCCCGCCTGCCCAGTCCAACCGTGTTACCGGACCGATTGTTCTCGGCTGCGCGCGACTTGCTGTTACGCGAAGCAAACGGCACCCCGTTCCGTCTGATTGGCATCGGCGCCAGCGGGCTGGTTCCGATCGCCGAGGCCGACCGCGGCGATCTGGCAGACCCGATGACCCCGCGGCTGGCCGCGGCGCAGGCGGCAATCGATACGCTGCGGGAGCGCTACGGCACCGCGGCGATCGGGCGGGGCAGGGGGTTTGGCCGCGAAGAGCAATAGGGGGCGGTGGCTCACGCTTTCTATCGGATCTAACTAATCTAACTGGCTTTTACAATCCTGACGGCGCGCACTAAACCTGCCACCCGATCCAGTCACACCACGCCTGGCCCATCACCAGCTCCAGGTCAGCCCCCTTCAGCCACGGCAGTTCCTCGGTGAACAAGGTAATGCATTGCGGCCAAGTACAATGCATGCGTGTAATATCCGTCCCCCAGAACATGCGCCGCGGTCCGAACGCGTCGAACACGCGGTGCAGCGCGTCGTGGATGCTTGGGAACGGGTACGCATCAAGTGCATAGCCCGCCTGCCCGGTTGCCTTCACCGCAACGTTCGGGTGCCTGGCCAAAGCCAACAACTGCGGCAGGTTGCGATATGCCGCCTCTGCGCCTTCGGTCGCACGAGGTACCCCCATGTGATCGATACTGATCTGCAGCGCAGGATGACGCTCGGCAATCTCCCCGACGCGCGGCAGGAACGCCGAGGCCTGCAGCGAGACGGGAATCCCCAGGCGCTCCGCCACCGGAAACAGCCAGGCCAGAGTGCCGTCATCAGGCCAGGACTGTGACTTCGGATCGCTGAAATAGAACCGCAGTCCCTTCATGCCCGGTCTGCCCTTCCATGTCTCCAGCAAGGCGCGTTGCTCCGGCTGGTCCAGATAGATCCAGCCCATAATGGCGAAGCGATCGGGATGAGCGCGTGCTGCTTCCACCGCCAACTCGTTGGAATCGGGATCCCACATCACCGGATGAACCACCGCGCGATCGACGCTGGCTGCATCCATCGCTGCCAGCGCTTCGTCTTTCAGAAACGGCGTCTGGCGGTGATGGGCGGACGGCTTGCCTTTGGCCCAGAGGTGGATCTGTGCGTCAACGATCATCATCTCGGCGTCTCCTCTTTGTGTTTGACAACTCGTTACGCGGCGCCTTCAACCGCCGTGATCGGGCCTCCCTTCGGCAAGCCTGGCCAGCGCCATATGGATCTTCCGATCGATTGCAATTCCTTCATGTACCAGCCGCGCGCGCGTCACGTAGCTGCGCTCGCCCGGAATGCGAATTTCCGTCACCCCCGTCTGCCGCGGCGTAACCTTGATGGTCTCGATCCGACGGCTGACTTCGTGTCGATATGCGTCGAGCGGCAGGAACAAATCCGGCTTGAATGCCATGAACATGTAGCCGCTGACGTCGTTCGCCGGCCGGATGCCGGCGGCCAGCGCACCGAGCGCGTCCATAGCCACCGCCAGACCAAACCCCTTGTAGCCACCCTCTTTGCCGCCGAACGGCAGCAACGCGCCGTGATGCGCGGCAACAGCGTCGGTGGTCGGCTGTCCGTCCGGTCCCAGCGCGACACCTTCCGGGAGCGGCGTACCAAGGCGCGCGCGAAATTGCAGGTCGGTGCCCATGAAAGCCGACGTTCCCATATCGATAACCAACGGATCGCTGTCGGTGGGGAAACCAAACGCGATCGGATTGGTACCAAGCGCCGGCCGTGTGCCTCCGAATGGAGCCACCGCCGCCGGCGCCGCAACCGTGTGGATCACCACCAGCCCGGCGCGGGCAATCATTTCACAATAGTAAGCGCTGCGCCCCGTCATCCAGGTGTTGCCGAGGCAAACGATGGCAAGCCCATGGGTCTGTGCGCACCGGATCGTCGCCTCGGAGGCGCGATACGCGGCGACCATGCCCGTCGTGTTGCCGCCATCGAGCAATAGCGTCGCGCCAGTCTCTCGTACAACGTTGAGCGGCCGCCGCGGCAGCCGAAATTTCGGGTAATCGACGACATTGAGCAATTTCGGCAAGCCGGAATATTCATAGCCGCACAGCGCCGCGTCCAGCACATGATCGGTCAGGATGTGCGCATCGTCGGCGTCGAACCCGGCACCGCGCATCGCCGCTTCGCCCAGTACACGCGCATCATTGATTGTCAGGTGGATGCGATCGTTGCCGGTCTGGTCGGCCATGGGACAGTCCCTATTCTTGATGACCCAGCGTGCCGCGGGAGCGCACATCGTGTCCATCCCTGCCGCGCGACATAGCCGGATGCATGACACGGTGGCACTATCCGGCCGAGCACCAATCGACGAGGAACCAAGATGGCGATGCACATTCTCTGGCCCAATCTTCCCCCCGAATTCGAGCCTGTCGTCCGCGATGCGGTCGGTCCCGGCTTCGAAACCGACATTTGCTCGCGTTTTGAGGAGGTATCAGACGCGCAATGGGCCAACGCCGATGCCGTGGTGGGTGCCTGTCCGCCCCAGTATATCGACAAGCTGCGCAAGTGCCGGATCTTTGTAAAGCTGGGCGTCGGCTACGACGAGATCGACCTGGAACGCTTCGGCAAACTGGGCATCGCCGTCTGTAACACGCCGGATTACGGCACGCGCGAAGTCGCCGACCACGCGATGGCCTTGATGATGACGCTGGCCAAGAGCATCGCATATCACGATTCCGAATTGCGTACCGACCTACGCACCAACTGGCGCCCGGCGCACAACCCATTCGGACGCCGGCTGTCGGTCTGCACATTCGGCGTCGTCGGGATGGGCCGCATCGGCACGGCCGCGGCCCGGCGCGCCAAGGCCTTCGACATGGATGTCGTGTTCTACGACCCGTACCAACCGAACGGCTACGAGCTTGCCCTCGGCGTCCGCCGCGCTGATTCGTTGGCCGAGTTGATGGGGCAATGCGATTTCGTCAGCATCCACACGCCGCTGACCGCGGAAACGCGCAGCATGATCGGCGCGAAGGCGTTCGCTGCCGCGAAGCGTGGCATGATCCTGATCAACACGGCGCGCGGTCCGATCGTCGATATCGACGCGCTGTACGACGCGATGAAGGATGGCATCGTGCTGGCCGCCGGGCTTGACGTGCTGCCGGAGGAACCGGCCAATCCGCAGTCTCGCCTGATTGCCGCGTGGCAGCGCAACGAGGACTGGATCCGTCACCGCCTGGTGCTGACCCCTCACTCGGCCTTCTACACACCGGAGAGCATGCGCGACAATCGCGCCTTCTCCTCGCGCACGGCCGCACGTTTCCTGCGCGATGGGCGGCTGGAGAATTGCGTCAACAAGCAGTTCCTTGTTGCACGAGGGCAAGGGCCCCTCTCGGGGTAAGGTCCCCCTATGTCATGCGAGGTGACCATCGGCCGGACGGGCCGACCCGCGGCTCGATGAAAGCGCGGCGCGCCACACGTTTTCCGTCATGGCCGGGCTTGCCCCGGCCATCGACGCATCGTCGATCAGGACGCGTTCTGTGCGCGCCCGATCAGTTGGGGGCGATGGCCGGGTCAAGCCCGGCCATAACGGGAACTTTCTTGCCAGGACCGCGAGCGAAGCCTGGCGGGACGAAGCAATCTCGGTCGGGCAGAGTCAAGATACGATCGATTGACCGAGATTGGCTCGTCGCGGCAACACAACGTAGCTCAGCTATGCCACGGTTCCATTTGCGCGCAACGCAGCGATGTCCTCAGCAGAGAACCCATACGCCGTAAGAACCTCATCGCTATGCTGCCCATACGTCGGCGCCGCAGTTGCCACCGGCCCGGGCGTCTCGGGAAACTTGATCGGCCTCGTCATCGTCCGATAACGCCCGACCACTGGGTGATCGAGCGTCGTCACGAGCCCTTCAGCAACAACCTGCGGATGGTCGAACATGTCCTCGATCGACCGCACCGCGGCGCAGGGCACGCGTTCCCCGAAAATCGTCTCCCATTCCAATGCGGTGTGTTCAGTCAGTGCAGCATGCAATTCGGGCAGCAAATCCGCCGCATGCTCCGCGCGGCTGCGCATCGTCGCGCAGCGCGGGTCGCGAGCCATTTCCGGCCGGCCGATCAACTCGCAGAACGCCGCGAAGAAATGGTTCGAGTGCAGCGAAACGTACAACGCCCCCGACCTGGTAGGATGGATGCCGGTCAACCCGCCGGTGCCGGAATCGCGCGTCACGTCACGGCCTTCATTCTCGGCCCACACGAACCGACCAGCCTGAATGGTCAAAGCGCTGCGCAACAGCGACAGGCTCAGATACTGCCCGCGTCCACTGCGCTCGCGCTGGAACAACGCGGCGGCTACGCCATAGGCGAGCAGGGCCGAGGTGAAATAATCGAGCACGGAACCCAGCACCAATTGCGCCCGATCGGTCCCGCCGCCCTGGAATACGGCCATGCCGCTCAGGCATTGCAACACCTGGTCGAAGCCGCCCTTATCACTGAGCGGCCCGTCATCGCCGTAACCGGTCAACCCAGCATAGATCAGGCGCCGATTGATCGCACGCAGCCGCGGATAGTCGATTCCCAGCCGCGCCGGCACCGACGGGCGGAAATTCTCCACCAACACATCGGCGCTCGCCACCATGCGATCCAGCACGGCCAGTCCGTCCGGCTGCTTCAAATCCAGCGCCAGTGCCCGCTTCCCCCGGTTGGTACCAAGAAAGAACCTGCTCTCACCTTCCAGGCTGGATGGAAACTGACGCAGCATGTCGCCTTGTGGCGACTCGATCTTGATCACGTCCGCGCCAAGATCGGCCAGCAGCGTGCAGCCATACGGTCCCGCGAGATAGCTGCACAGATCCAGCACCTTGATCGCGTCAAGCGGTCCAGCCGGTTTGTCCGTCATCATGTGGCCTCCCGCGCGCGAATGGCGGCGATCTTCTGCAAGACCCGCTGGGCGCGATACACGATTGGATAATCGATGAACTTTCCGTCGAGTTGGATGGCCGCGCTGCCCTCGGCCTCAGCCCGGGCGAACGCGGCGCACACGCGATCTGCGAACGCAACTTCCGCATCGCTCGGCATGAACATGCGGTTCACCACCGCTATCTGGTCCGGATGAATGCACATCTTACCCTGAAAGCCGTATCCCAAAGCTGTGCGGGCCGACGCTTCAAGACCCTCCGGGTCTGCCAGATCCACCCAGACGGTATCGAGCGGCGCGTCGATTCCGGCCGCACGTGACGCCGAGACGATCGCCGTGCGGACGTGGGCCAGCTCGGTTTCGTTGCGGCTCCACGTCATGTTGATGTCCAGCGTGAAATCGCCGGCGCCGAAGGCAACGCGCCGCACGCGCGTTCCAGCCGCCAGGATTGCATCGATCTGTCGCAGCCCGCGGGCCGTTTCGATGATCGGGATCAGGTCGATGTCGCCGGTCGGCAGCCCACGGTCACGCTCAAGTTGCGCCAGCAGCCAATCGACGGTAGCAACACAAGCGGCGCTTTCGGTTTTCGGCAGGATGATGCCGTCCAGACCACGCTGTACCACGGCCACCATGTCGCCGTAGCAGAATTCGGTATCGACAGCATTGACCCGGACATAGAGCAATGCCTGCCGCGGCCGTTGCAGTGCAGCCGCGATCGCCGCGCGTGTCGTAGGTTTCTCGGCGATTGCGACGGCATCTTCCAGGTCGAGGATCACCGCGTCGGCATCCAACGACAGCGCCTTTTCCACGCGCCGTGCATGATTGCCTGGTGCGAACAGCAGGCTGCGCAGCAGTGACATTCGTGTGTTCATTGCGCGATCCTTGGTAGTGGCCCCACACATGTCATTGCGAGGAGCGAAGCGACGAAGCAATGTCGCTCGGATGAGCGTACGAACCGTTCCCGCGCGCACAGGACGGGGATTGCTTCGTCGCCTCGCTCCGCGCAATGAGATGCAATCCAACGCGCCGCACGTCTCCGGCAGAGGGTACTAGCCGCGCCCGATATACGGCATCTTGGTGGCCATGACAGTCATGAACTGCACGTTCGCCTCCAGAGGCAGGCTGGCCATGTAGGAAACACCCCGCGCCACCACCTCCACGTCGATGCGCGCCTCCGGCTCAACTTTGCCGCTGGCCTGCAAGCGCCCGCGCGCGGTGTCTTCGTTGCGTGTTGTCGCGGCGTTGCCGATATCGATCTGGCCGCTTGCGATATCGAACTCACGCCCATCCAGCGACAGCGACCGCGTCAGCCCTGTCAGCGCATGCTTGGTGGCAGCGTACGGGGTCGAATTTCGCCGCGGCACATGCGCCGAGACCGAGCCGTTGTTGATAATACGCCCGCCCCGCGGCGTCTGGTCCTTCATCATGCGGAACGCGTGCTGGGCGCAGAGGAACGCACCCGTCAGGTTGGTCGCGACGACGGTCGACCATTGCTCATAGGTCAAATCCTCGATCGGAATATTGCGCGTGCTGGTGCCGGCATTGTTGAACAGCAGATCGATGCGGCCAAACGTTGCGCGCACGGTCTCGAACAAGGACGCGATCGAAGCCGGATTCATCACGTCGGTTGGCACACAGAGCATGCGCGGCGCCATCGCTTTGGCGAGTGCGGCGGTTTCCTCCAGCATGTTACGGCGGCGCCCGGCCAGCACCACCGAAAATCCATCGGCGTACAAAGCCAGCGCTGTCGCCCGCCCGATCCCGCTGCCGGCACCTGTGATCACCGCGATCCTTCCATTGGTTTCCATGGTGCGTTTTCTCCCCGCTCACGGCACAGGCCTGCGCCATCCTCCGCGCTGCGACCTCGAAGAGCAACCCAGAGGGACAGGCTGCCCCGCATATGTCACGCCGCCCTTGACGCGCCACGGTACTCCCCGCACGGATTCACGAAAGGTCAGGCGACGAAGGGCGCTTGGCCTATCGGGTGGAAGCATCAGTGCAAGGAGAGCGCCTGGGCAGATGGCATACCAGGCCACAACTGAAACGGGAGGAACGGTTGTCATGACGATCACAATCCGGCCATTGCATCCATTGTTCTGTGCGGAGATCGCCGGCGTCGATACCGGCGCATCGATGGACGACGCAACTTTTGCCCAGATCCGCTCAGCATTGGACGAATATTCGGTCCTGATCTTCCACGACCAGACTCTCGACGATGAGCGCCAGGTCGTGTTCAGTCTCCGCTTTGGGCCGCTGCAGAAGTCGGGCAGGGCCAATCCCGCGACAGGTAGCTATTTCGCTCGGCAATCGAATCTCGACATCGAGACCGGCGCGGTGATTCCGGCCGAAGACCGGCGGATGATCTACCAGAAGGGCAACTATCTCTGGCATTCGGACAGTTCGTTCAACGCAGCGGGATCGCTATGTTCTTTGCTGTCCGCCCGGCTCGTTCCCGCCGCCGGCGGCAACACCGAGTTTGCCTGCATGCGCGCGGCTTACGTCGCGCTGCAAGACGCTGTGAAGCAAACGCTGGAAGGCCTCGTCGTAGAGCATAGCCTGGTCTGGTCGCGCAGCACGGTGTCGGACGAGGCGCTGACGCCTGACATGAAAGCCGAACTGCCGGGCGCATGGCAGCCCATGGAGCGCGTCAATCCGGCGAACGGCCGCAAGGCGGTCTATGCGGGTGCGCATGCCTCGCACGTCATCGGTTGGCCCCGCGAGCAAGGCCGCGCGTTCATTGCATGGCTCAACGAATTTGCGACCCAGCCGCAGTTCCGTTTCTCCCACGCGTGGCAACAGGGCGACCTGGTCATCTGGGACAATCGCGCGGTGCTCCATCGGGCCACCGCGTACGATACGTTGCATCACAAGCGCCTGATGCAGCGCACCACGGTCCGCGGCGACGGCCCAACCGTCCCGCAGCCGGAACGCTACGAACTCGCCGCGGCCTAGGCGTCAACCAACGGGGACGACGAGTTTCTCCGCCCGGCTGCGGATGTCGTCCGGCCAGCGCGCCGGCCGTCGAGCGTCGAGATCCAGGATCACGCCGTATTGGCTAAGCTGCGCGATCTCGGTGCCGCTCCGCGGATCGGCCATGCGATGGATCATGCGCAGCGAGGAATTGCCCAGATACCCGATGCCGGTCGTCACCAGATACGGCGCATCGAGCACCAGCGCGGCGGAAACACGCAGGATCAACTCGAAGGTGGAGAACCCGCGGCGGTTCTGCTGCATGAAGATGGCGTCCATGCCGATCGCGGCGCCAAGCTGCGCGGACGAATTGGAGAAGCGGTGCACCATCGCGCCGAGCGCGAAATTCCCTGCGGCATCGATATCGGTGTGTTTGACGCGGCCTCGAGCGGTGGGGATGAAGCGATCGGTGGTCAGCGGGTCGGGACGGTGTTCTGTCTCCGGCCCATTCCAGGTCGCACAGCGAGCGGCGATGGCATGGTGTTGCTCCGACGTAAGCGGGGCAGCGGAGAGATCACGATGTTCCTCGATCCAGGTGACGACCTCGCCGTTGGCAGAGTCGACAAAACGATGGCCCAGGCGCAGTCCCGCCTCGAGGCCGATTGGCGCGCTTTCGACATGGAAGCTGGCCCCTTCGCGGAGTTCACGCGCGAAACGCCCGATGATGCGGCGCGGGATGTCGCTGCGGTGGGGAACGCCGAGGGCGTCGCCGAGATTGGCTTCGGCTTCCTCCAGGCGATCGAAATAGTAGGCGATGGTGAAATGCTCCGTGACGTCACATTGCCAGGGGGGCACGGCACCGCGGTGAGTTTCGATCCAATGGGTCATTGCGTGGCCAGGTTCACGAAGGGCATGACCAACCTTGCTACGGGAGGGGTTGCATCGTTCAAAGCCTGGAACGGCGACGGCCGGCAGTCCTTGTTTACTGCCGGGCCGAACGTCGCGCAGATCCAGGAAATTCCATCAATCCGCAAATCTGAACGCCTCTAGGCGACCATCAGCTCCCGGAGGCATGAACACATCCAGAATTTCACGTACTTCCGGTGGAGCGTCGGTGCCAAAGCCTTCACTTCCGCTTCATCGCCGGGAAAATAATAGTGCGTCCGGCGCGGCAGATGTGCTTCGGCACGCAGCGCATTCTCGCTGATCCGGGTCTTGGCGTAGGGGCCAAGGCCAGTGGTGAACATCTCCTCCCGTCTGATCTCGCCGTCCGAACCGTCGATCACTTCGCTGTACGTGGTGCCGCTGAGGTGATGCAGCGCGTGGATCAGTTCATGGCCCAGCGCGATATAGGTAGGTGTCCTCACACCGGCCAGCCGGGTGTAAATCTCCTCGCTGTCATCATCATTTTGGATATAGATGATAGTCTTGCTTCCCTCCCCGGCGAACTTCATCGTCCGGGTACCGATCATCTTGTCGACGTGGTATTTCCTGTCCATGTACCACGCGTTGGTGCTCGGCCCTTGGCCTGCCTCGCCTTCCTTGCCGATCCGGATGGTCACCGACCGATCCTTCCCGGACCCTTTCGTGCCCACCCCCTCATAGCGTCTTGCGATGAGATTCAGCAGGTCGGCGCCGGTTGGCAACTGCGATATCTTAATAAGATCCCGCTGAGTTCGATTGAAAAAGCGAGCACGCTTTCCCCCATCCTCGGGTGCAAGCTGCCAGTCCGTCTCGATCAGGATGCCCTTAAACCACGATGGTTTAGCTACCATTGCATCTCCCCTCCTTGTTGGTCGAGCAGCCAGGCAAATTGCCGCACGTATCGAATATCAGGCAGGCTGCCACCGGCCCGCCTGATCGTGACCGCGCGCCATTAGCACTTTGGTGCAAGGTGGCCAATTCCTTTCGCGGCGATAGACTGAAGTGGATCCTGAGGAGGGGCTCCACCCCTGCGGTAGCGTCCTCGGAGGCATACTAACCCGAATAGAAATCCGGGAATTGTAAGAGACTGCATCCGGCGCGCGGCGACTTGTTCAAGACGTTCCGGCGATTGTCGCAGGCGACGAGCCGGTCAAAAGATGCGGCGCGTCCGGGGAAGACGCGCCGCCAAGTAGGTTTCGGGAGGAAACATCGCACCATTTCGGCGTGCGGCGACCGTTTTGGCAGCAACCTGGTTACAATCTGGTTGCTGAACGTGATATTATCGTAAACGCACAGTTTTGGCGCATGTCTGTCCCTTTCCCGCGCTCCCTGCTCGCGCCGCTGCTGATCAGCGACAGCAGTTTGCAAGTCCAGGTAAGTCCGATCGATCCTGCCCGCGCGCGTTTTGCCGGCGCCGAAGCAAAAGAGCTGCGCCGTCGGGGGCAAGAGAAGACAGCGCCGCCAGGCTGGGGGGAAGGTAAGTGCCGGCATCGCCTTGGCGACGCCGGTGTAAATTCCACAAGGTGCGATCGGCGGCTGGGCATTGATCTGCGTCAAACCGGTGGCGGCAGGCGAACCCGTTGACCTTTTCCGGCACCGCACGGCACGAGACTCCATGACCACCACCATGACCCCACACCCCTTCGCCGCCCTCCCGCCCGCCGAGCCCGAATCGGTTGGCGTCTCCTCCGCCCGTCTCGCCCGCATCCGTCCCGCGCTGAATGCCGAGATCGAGGCCGGCCAGCTCCCCGGCGCAGTCATCGCCATTGCCCGCCACGGCCGCCTGATCTTGCACGAAGCCGTCGGCCGTCTCCGCCCCGACGACTCCACCCCGATGCCGCGCGATGCCTTGTTCGCCATCGCCTCCATGACCAAGCCCGTCACCGGGGTCGCCGCGTTGCTATTGTGGGAGGAAGGCCGCCTCAGCCTTGCCGACCCGGTCGAGCGCTTCCTGCCCCAGCTCGGCAACCGCCGCGTGGCGGTGCAGGCCGAGAGCGGCCGCGCCGGCCAAACCCCAATTGCAACCGTCCCCGCCCAGCGCTCGATCGCCATCCTGGACCTGATGCGCCACACCTCCGGCATTCCCTATGGCGGACAGGGGATGACCGCGGTGCACACGCTCTACCCGACCTCGTCGAACGTTGCCGGCGCCACGCTCGATGCCACCGCCTTCCTGGCCCAACTCGCCGCCGCGCCACTGCTGCACCAGCCGGGCACGGTGTGGGAGTACGGCCTCTCCATCGACGTGATCGGCCTGGTGGTGCAGGCGATCTCCAGCCAGGCCCTCGGCGCCTTCCTGGAGCAGCGGTTGTTCCGTCCCCTGGGCATGGTGGACACCAGCTTCCAGGTGCCGCCGGATAAGGTTTCACGCCTGGCGCGCCCGCTGCCCCGCGATCCCGTCACCCGTGCGCCGCAATCGGTGCCGGACCGCGCCCTGGCCCTGCGCTTCGAATGCGGCGGCGGCGGGCTGGCATCCACCGCGCTCGACTATTTGCGATTCGCCCAGATGCTGCTGGGCGGCGGCGTGCTGGGCGGCACGCGCATCCTGGGCCGCAAGACCGTGGAAGCGATGTGCACCGACCACCTGACGGCAGAGATCGACAACCGCATCGCCGGCCTCGACCCGGCATCCGCCGGCTATGGGTTCGGCCTGACAGTGGCTGTGCGCCAGGGACCCAACGCCTTGATGGGCGGTCCGGGAGAGTTCTTCTGGAACGGCGCCTACGGCACTTTGTGGTGGGCCGACCCGGCTGAAGACCTGACAGTGGTGTTCATGACACAGGTCCCCGGCGAGCAACGCCGTCCCTTCCGCCCATTGCTCAACGCGCTCGTCTACCAGGCGCTGACCGACTGATGCCGGCTCAGGCCGAAGGCCGCCGGCAAGCGCCGCCCATACTGGCATGTTACCCCGCGTGGTCGGCGATTTCTGATCCGATTAGGGCTTCCTCAACCACTTGTGGCGTAGCAGACTGGACATTGCCGGGAAATCGCCGTGGTCACGGTGCGTTACTGTCGGCAACAGGCAGTGGCACGGAGTATGCTCATGTTCGCCGCCAAGCCCATCCTCGCGGCCGTATTCGCCGTCGGCGTGGGTTATGCCGCCTCGCCCTATGTAACGCTCTATCGGCTCGATCACGCGATGCGCACCGGAGATTCGGCGACCTTGCAGAGGCTGGTGGATTGGCCGGCGGTGCGCGAGGGGATCAAGGAAGACATCTGCGACGGGCTCGCGGACGATTCGGCTCAGGCGATGGATCACGGCCAACTGCCGCCGTTCGGCGCATCCTTCGTGCAGGGCATCGCCGCGAATGCCGTCGACCGCGCGGTGACGCCGGAGGCGCTGGCCGACTTCACGCGTCACGATGGCCGCGTCCAAAGCGTAACGGCCGACGTTACGTGGGCATTCTTCGACGACCCCACCGACTTCGTCGTCACCCTGCACGTTCCGGGACAACAAGGCCCGGTCCGGCTGGAAATGACCCTGAAGGACGCGCGCTGGCAGGTCACGCGTATTTGGTTAACGCCCAGCCTGTTGCAGGAAGCCAACGCGAGAACGTGACGGGCTCCGTCCCGGCATTGCGCGGGGGAGGTCATCGGCCGCTATGATGTCGCAGTTTCGTTGAAGCAGCGGCAAGTCCTGGATGCACCTCTCGCTCATTGTGCCGGCGCCGTTCGAGCAAGTGTCCGGTGGATACAGCTATGATCGCCGCATGGTCGCGGAACTGCGGGCGGCCGGCACCGGCGTCGACGTCGTTGAACTTGATGGACGTTTCCCACTGGCTGACGACACGGCGCATGAAGCCGCCTGCAAGGCCTGGGATTCGCTCAACGACACCTCGCGCCCCGTCATCGACGGCCTGGCACTGCCGGCCTTTGCGGGCATGGAAGACGCATTGGCGGCGCGCGGTGCCATCGGCCTGATCCATCATCCCACCGCGTTGGAGACCGGCTTTTCCGAGGCCGACCGCGACTCGCTGCGCCGCATCGAGCGGCGGCTATATGGCCGACTGTACCGCTTGATCGTGACCAGCGATGCGACGGCGGAGCGGCTGGCGTTCGACTTCGGCGTCAATCGCGCCCGGATCGCGGTTGTCGTGCCCGGCACGGACGATGCGCCGCGGTCGTTGGGATCGGGTGGCCCAGGATGTGCGATTCTGTCGATCGGCACGCTGGTGCCGCGCAAAGGCCACGATGTGCTGCTGCGTGCACTGGCACGGTTGTTCGATCTCGATTGGCGCCTGACCATCGTCGGATCGCCGCGCCGCGATCCAGCGCATGCCGCGGCGCTTGAGGCACTGGCGCAGGAACTGGATGTCGCACCCCGCGTGCGCTTTGCTGGTGAGGTAACCGGCGACGCACTCGAAGTGCAGTGGCAGCGCACGGATCTGTTCGCCCTGGCGACATGGTTCGAAGGCTACGGCATGGCCGTGGCAGAAGCGCTGAAGCGCGGGCTGCCGGTCGCTGTGTGTTCGGGCGGCGCCGCGGCTGCGCTGGTCGAACCCGAGGCGGGCGTGGTGTGCGAGCCCGGCGACCGCGTGCAACTCTCAAAGGCCCTACGCCGTCTGATCTTCAGTCGCGACCTGCGCACAGTCATGGGCGAAGGGGCATGGCAGATCGGTCAGAAGCTGCCAGATTGGAAGACGCAGGCAAAAAACCTCGCCCGCGAAGCGGATCGACGCGAGGCGCCGTAGGCGACCGGCGTGAGGGTGATCGGGTCGGTACCTGCTGATGGTCGGGCTGGTCCGTTATATAAGAGTGCCGCGCACCGACCCGATGACCCTCATCCTCGGTGCTTCGCACCTCGACCTCTGCCGCGTTGCGCGAATAGCGCTACGCGGCAGAGGTGAAGCTAAAGGAGAACCCCATGCTTCTCGGCGCAATTGCGGACGACTTCACCGGCGCCACCGACCTCTGCTCGATGCTCGTGCGTGGCGGTATGCGCACCGTGCAACTGATCGGCGTTCCGTCCGGCACCACCTCTCCACCGGATGCCGATGCTGTCGTCATCGCGCTGAAATCCCGCACCGCGTCAGTGCGAGACGCGGTACAGCAAAGCCTCGCCACGCTCGCCTGGTTGCGCAGCGCCGGCTGCCGCCAGTTCTTTTTCAAATATTGTTCCACTTTCGACAGCACCGACCAGGGCAATATTGGGCCCGTCGCCGATGCACTGATCCGTGAACTGGGCTGTGGCTTTGCGCTTGCCTGTCCTGCCTTCCCCACCAACGCGCGCACCGTTTACCAAGGCCACTTGTTCGTCGGCAGCACGCTGCTGAACGAAAGCGGCATGAAGCACCATCCGCTCACGCCGATGACCGATGCCAATTTGGTGCGCGTGCTCGGCCGGCAGACCGACGGCACTGTCGGTCTCGTGCCCTACAACACGGCAGAACGCGGCGCCAGCGCCATCCGCGACGCCATGACCGCGCTGAAAGAACAAGGTCGCCGCTATGCGATCATCGATGCCGTGAACGACGCGCACCTGATCGCGATCGGTGAGGCAGCCGCGCAGCATGCGCTGATCACCGGCGGCTCCGGCGTCGCCATGGGGCTGCCCGCAAATTTCCGTCGTGCCGGCCTGCTGCCAAGCGAGTCCGACGCCAGCGCATTGCCGCGCGTCAACGGCGCCGCTGCCGTGCTGGCCGGTTCGTGCTCACGGGCGACGCTCGGTCAGTTAGGCCGTGCGCGCGAACATTTGCCGGTGTGGCAGATCGATGTCCTCGCGACACCAGACGCAAACAAGCTCGCCGCGGCGGCATTGGATTGGGCGCGTGGCAAACCAGGCGATACGCCGATCATCATCGCCGCGTCGGCTCCGCCCGAGACAGTGGCCGCAGTCCAGCAGAAGCTGGGACGCGATGCCGCCGGAGCGCTGATCGAATCCGCACTGGCAGGAATTGCCGCCGGCCTTGTCGATGCAGGCGTACGACGTCTCGTCGTAGCGGGCGGCGAAACGGCGGGCGCCGTCGTGCAGCGACTCGGCGTGAGCAGTCTGCGCATTGGTGCGGAGATCGATCCCGGCGTGCCTTGGACCTATGCTGAAGGCAGCGGCGAACCGCTATTGCTTGCCCTGAAGTCGGGTAATTTCGGCGCGCCTGATTTCTTCACCAAGGCGTTCGCACTGCTGGAGGCGTGAAATGAACGAGCAAGACACTCGCCGGCTTCTGGCCGACCTCGCCGCCAGCCTGTTTGCGCGCGGTTTCTCGGTGGGCAGCGCGGGCAATATCAGCGTGAAACTGGACGACGGCTATCTGATCACGCCGACCAATTCGAGCCTCGGCCGGTTGGATCCTGCGCGGCTATCGCGCCTGGATACGGAGTTCCGTCATATTGGCGGCGACAAGCCATCCAAGGAAGTCTTCATGCACCGAGCGATGTATCGCGCGCGGGCGGAAGCCGGCGCGGTGGTGCATCTGCATTCCACCCAGGCGACAGCGGTGGCGTGCTTGCCCGACGTGGATCATGACAACCCGATCCCGCCTCTGACGCCGTATTTCGTCATGCGAATCGGACGGCGGATGCCGATCGTCAGTTATTATCGGCCTGGCGATCCGGCGATGGAGCCGGCCATCCATCATGCAGCACAGGATGCGCGGGCTGTGCTGCTGGCGAACCATGGACCGGTGGTGTCAGGCGCCACGCTGACTGACGCGGTGTATGCCGCAGAAGAACTGGAAGAAGCCGCAAAACTGTTCCTGATGCTTCGGCACGAGACCCCGCGACTGCTGACGCGGCCCCAGGTGGACGACCTACTATAAAAAAAACCTCTCCCGCGAAGCGGGAGAGGTCAAGACGCAAAGCGACGAGGGTGAGGCTGATGCGAAGGCGGAGGCGGCGGCAGTCATCACCGTACCGACACGCCGAGCACTTCCGTACCGGCCCAACCACCCCCGGCCTGCTACGGGGCAGGCACCACCCTCGGTGCTAACCAATCGGAACCTCTCCCGCTAGCCACGGGAGAGGCTGACACCGTTCAGGCCATCGACTCGTCGGCGCTGCCTTCGTCCATTTCCGGCATCGTCGGGGCGGCAGCCTTCCGCTTGCGCCCACCGGCCTTGCGCGCCTTCTTGGCAGCAGCCTTCTTGCCAGCGGCTTTCTTCTTGCCAGCCGCCTTCTTCTTGCCGGCGGCCTTCTTCTTGCCCACAGCCTTGCGGCCGGCGACCTTGCGCGCGCCCTTCGCAGCAACCTTGCGTGCACCTTTCTTGCCGACGGCTTTCTTCTTCTTGGCACCAGCCTTCTTCTTCTTGGCGCCAGCCTTCTTCGCAGCGCGGATCGCCATGGCCTGGGCCTTCGGCTTCTCCGTCGTCTCTTCGTTGTCCACTTGCTAAAGCTCCTTCTGGTCCTGTTCGTTGGTTGACGCGGTGTGACTCACGGCAGGCCGTGCAGCCGGTCCCGCACTTTGTCTGCCGTTGCATCGCTCGCACGCGGACAGACCGGCAACGTCAGAACGGCGATCGGAGCAATCTTGTCGTGCCATGCCAGCGCAAACGCAGCGATGGAGCATGGCGACGCTCCGAGGACTCTGGCGCGCAATCGCGCCAGTTCCCGCACATGCGATGGCCGCGAACGTCCAGTGAAGCGGCGAACCGAACCGGTGCAGCGTTTGCGCACCACGGTGTTCGCCACTGCCTGCGCGATCGTGCCCGACATGTCGGCGTTCGATCGCCTGCGCTGACTCTGGACGAGGCTGCGGCCCATGGACCGTCCCTTCCGTTGGCGGCAGTGCGAACCGATCGAGTCAAGTACGCGAATCGACAACACACATGCCGATTCCGCTAAACATCCGCTGACATACGCATGTCAACAAAAAGCAACGTCCGGGCGCATCGATGGCGCAAAAAATTTCGTGCCGCCGTCAATGCGATGCATTCATGCCACACATAAACAAACCTCTCCCGCTCTAGCGGGAGAGGTCGAGATGCGAAGCATCGAGGGTGAGGGTGCCGCGTGCAGGAAGGAAGAGAGTGACTTTACTGACCGCTGCACCCGCTCCCTCGGTGCTGATGCTGCTCGACCTCTCCCGCGAAGCGGGAGAGGTTCTCTTCGTCAGCGCTTCTCCATCGGCACGAACGGCACGTTCTCCGGCCCCACGTAATTCGCCGTCGGGCGGATCAGCTTGTTGTCGATGCGTTGCTCGATGACATGCGCGCCCCAGCCTGACGTGCGGGCGATCACGAACAGTGGCGTGAACATCGCCGTCGGCACGCCGAGCATGTGGTAGGAGATGGCGCTGAACCAATCGAGGTTGGCGAACATCTGCTTGGCGTCGGCCATCGTCGCCTCGATTCGGTCGGCGATGTGGAACAGCTTCATGTCGCCGGCAGCCTGCGAAAGGCGGCGTGCGACCTCCTTGATCACCTTGTTGCGCGGATCGGCGATCGTATAGACGGCGTGGCCGAATCCGATGACCACCTCGCGGTTGGCGACGCGCTTGCGGATGTCAGCTTCCGCCTCATCCGGCGAGTCGTAACGGCTCTGTATCTCGAACGACACCTCGTTGGCGCCGCCATGCTTCGGGCCGCGCAGCGCGCCGATGCCGGCCGTGATGGCCGAGTACATGTCTGCACCGGTGCCCGCCACCACACGGCAGGTGAAGGTGGAGGCGTTGAACTCATGCTCGGCGTAAAGGATCAGCGACGTGTGCATCGCGCGGACGAACACATCGCTGGGCGGCTTGCCGTGCAGCAGGTGGAGGAAATGGCCGCCGATCGAGTCGTCGTCGGTCTCCACGTCGATGCGCTTGCCGTTATGGGCGAAGTGGAACCAGTAGAGCAGGGCCGAGCCGAGACACGCCATCAGATGATCGATGATGTCGCGAGCGCCGGGTTGGTTCTGATTGTCCTTCTCCGGCAGCACGCAGCCGAGCGCGGAGACGGCGGTGCGCATCACGTCCATGGGATGCGACGCGGCAGGCAGCGACTCCAGCGTCTGCTTCACCGAGGCAGGCAGGCCGCGCAGCGCGCGGAGTTTCTCCTTGTACGCCACCAGTTCGGCGCGGTTGGGCAGCTTGCCGTGGACAAGGAGGAATGCGATCTCCTCGAACTCGCATTGCTCTGCGACGTCGAGGATGTCGTAGCCGCGGTAGTGCAGGTCGTTGCCCGTGCGCCCGACGGTGCACAGCGCGGTATTTCCCGCGACGACACCGGACAGGCCTACGCCGCGCTTGGCGCGGTTGGGGAGTGTGGTGGATGCGCTCATGTGGGTCTCCTCTGTCAACGTCACCTCTCCCGCCTACGGCGGGAGAGGTCGAGACGCGAAGCGTCGATGGTGAGGGTGATCGGGTCGGTGCTCTTTGTTCTCTTTTTCCTGACCTCCCGATCACCCTCACCCTCGGTGCTTCGCACCTCGACCTCTCCTGCAAACGGGAGAGGTTGCCTCAGTCAAAATATCCCCGGCTTGCCAACCGCCAGCGCACCCGCCGGCAGCACGACATTCAGTCCGCTCAACTCCTCCGCCTTCAATCGCGGCAGGTTCTGCGCAACCTCCAGGAAACGATTCGCCTCGCGCGGCGTGATGATGCCATCGGTCATTTCGCGGAACTTGCGGATGTAGTCCTCGCGCACGAACGGCCTGGCACCGCGCGGATGCGCGTTGGCCACCGCCATCTCATCCACCAGCGTCGAGCCGTCGCGCATGAACACCTCGACACGCCCACCGAACGCAAGCTCGTTCGGATCGGTCGAGAGATAGCGCCGCTCCCACTCCGGATCTTCGCGCGTCTCGATCTTGTGCCACAGCCGCACTGTCTCCGGCCGCGACGCACGCTTCGGCGCGTAGCTGTCCACGTGGTGCCAGCGCCCGTCCTGCAGCGCGACGGCGAAGATATACATGATCGAGTGGTCCAGCGTTTCCCGGCTGGCATGAGGGTCCATCTTTTGCGGATCGTTGGCGCCGGTCCCGATTACCGCGTGCGTGTGGTGGCTGGTGTGGATCACGATCCGCTCCACCTCCTCCGGATCACGAATTCGCTCGCGCATGCGGAACGCCAGATCGATCAGCGCCTGTGACTGGTACTCAGCGCTATGCTCCTTGGTGAAGCTGTCCAGGATCGCGCGCTTCGGCTCACCTTGCGCCGGCAGCGGCACCTGGTAGTGCGCCTGTGGCCCGTCCAGTACCCAGGCAATCACGCTGTCCTCGCCTTCATAGATCGGGCTCGGCGCACCTTCGCCGCGCATCACGCGATCTACCGCTTCCACAGCCAGCTTGCCGGCATGCGCGGGTGCATACGCTTTCCACGAGCTGATCTCACCCTTGCGCGACTGCCGCGTGGTGACGCTGACATGCACCGCCTGCTGCACCGCCTGATAGATCACCTCCGGCTTTAGGTTCAGCAGCGTGCCGATTCCCGCCGCCTGTCCCGGACAGAGATGGGTGATGTGGTCGATGCGATGCTTGTGCAGCGAGATGGCGCGCACGAGGTCGATGTGGATCTCGTAGCCGGTGGCGATACCGCGAAGCAGGTCGCGGCCGGACTTTCCCATTGTCTGCGCCACCGCAAGGATTGGCGGGATGTTGTCGCCGGGATGCGAGTAATCCTGCGCCAGAAATGTGTCGTGCATGTCGAGCTCGCGCACGGCCGTGCCGTTTGCCCACGCTGCGTACTCCGGACTGACAGTCTTGCTGGACGCCACGCCGAACACGGTCGCACCGGCGGCGCCGCGCGGACGCGGATGGCCCAGCGACATGTCGCGTGCCGACATTGGCGCATGGCGATTCACCGACGCAACGGCCACTGCCGCGTTGTCGATCACGCGGTTGACGATCATGTCAGCCACGTCCTTCTCGACAGGCACTTTGTCGGCGGCGACGGCGGCGATCTTCCAGGCAAGCTGGTCTTCTCGTGTCAGGTTGTCCTTCGAGGGATGCACCCTCACGTCGTGCAGGATCATGCGTTTCCTCCAGTGCGGCGGCCGGCATCGATGCCCAGCGCTTCGTAGGGTCGGCACGGGACAACGGCAAGCGCAGCGGTCCGCATGCGTGGGGTGCGCATACACTTATATATATGTGGGGGATCATGGGGGACGAGCAGAGCATTGCTCCTCCGACGACAGCTGATCGCGCCTCGGTGCGCCTTGCGATCGTCGAACTGCAAGGGCACGAGCACCAGCGGCACGACACGCGCTTCCGGGGGACCGAGTGGCGGACGACTATCTCGACGGGATGGGCAACGCGCGCAGACGGAGGCAGTCATTCTGGTCGCACAGATCGGTTCAGCGTTCGCCGGATTCGTTGCCGGCCGGATCGAGACTCAGGCCAGCATCGCAGAGACCCCGGACTAAATCCGCTTCGGTCTCATCTCCGATGTTTGCGTGATGCCGGAGTTTCGCGGCGGCCGTCTTGCCGCGCGCTGGCTCGCCGCGATCGAGCAATATCGGCAGCGCGCTGGCGCGCAGCGCCTGCGCATCAGCGTCCTGGCAACAAGTGACGTGGCGCGACGCAGCTAAGCGCGTGCAGGCTTCGTCCCGTATGAGATCATCCACGAGAAGCTGCTCGGCGCACCAGATCGTGCGTGACGCGGTACGCACGGCGCCTGACTGAACAATGTCCGTGCCCGCACGCCTGATGCTTGATGTCAGCTCACATCGCCGTCGCGTCGCGCAGAACCTGCTTCTGCAACGGTGGTTCGCCGAGGTCCGTCACCGTGTTGTGCCGTGTCCCGCGCGGTAGCCGCGCGCGATATAGCAGCCGCGCATCTTCGAGGATCGCCGCATCGTTCGCCCTGCTCAGGTCCAGCACTACCAGCGTCTCCGTGCTGGAATGGCCACCGGTGGCATAAGCGAGGGATGCGGCGTGGAACCTGCCGTTGACTACGTCGCAACGCGACCCCGGCCGCACGACCCGCACGATCCTGCGCGCGAGCGACGCCATGCCGAGATCGGTCACCACGTCCTCCGGCAGCGCGGGAAACAGCGCGGCGGCGCTGAACTGCTGGCCGAACCTGCGCAGCATGCCGACATAACAGGGCCCCTGGACGCACGCCGCAATGATACTGGGAACGGACTCACTGCCGGCGATGCGCAGCATCGCGAAGGCCAGCATGCGATGCAGCGTCAACAGGGCGGGCGCAGCCGGCGCCAGGTAGGCGCCATCAAGGAAGAGGAACGGTTCATGCTCTGTGCCCCGGTCGCTCGCGGCAAGCGCGCCAAGACAACGGCCGCTGTCGCTTGCGTTGGCGAGGATCAGATGATCGCTTGCCGCCATGCGCAGTCCGCTCTGCCAAGGCAGCATGGCGAGCGCAGCGCCATCCTCATGAAGGTCTTCGAGAATGCGGCAGGGATCGAATGCCGCGCTTGTCGACGGATCCCGGACATAGCTCAGCCGCTCGCCCTGTCCCGCAAGGGATGTGCCCATCTCCGCCCCCAACGCTTGCCGGGACCCTAACGGGGCCGGGATGCGGGCGCTGTGATGCAGATCACAGGTGCGTCATTTGTCGCCGCGGCGTGCCGGGCGGTCCGCCAGGTCCGACCGACGCCCGCGAAGAGCGAACGTGCACAGGGCCAGGCTTTATCCGCCCGCGGAACCGGCATTCGTGGCAGTCCTGAAATCCTCGGTGGCCCGATCCAGGCTGCCGCCACGGCGGCCCACCGGTGCACGTACAGCGTGCGCCAATCGAACCTCGTGGTCGCCATCGGCGGCGGCAGTTCGTTGTGGACCGAGTGCACGGTCGGCCATCCGCAGAGCCGGATTGCAGGCGCGTCGTGGTCTTCGGGCCGCCAAGGGCTTTGCCCGGGCAGCACGTTGCGCCACATAAGGGCGGTCAACGACCAACCGTGAAGGACGATCCCCATGAGTCACGGCCATGACCATGCAGTGCCGGCGCCCGGCACCGTGGATTGGCGGCACAATGGCGTACGGGTGATCAAAGCCAATCAGCTCGACACCAACACGCCGCAAACGCCCGGCATGAACCGCGCCGCGGCGATCAACGCTGCCCGGGTTGGCGCGCAGAAGATCTGGGCTGGCACGGTGCACATCCACGCCAATGCCAAGACCGGTGCGCACCATCACGGCGCGTTGGAGAGCGTGATCTACGTGGTGCGCGGCAAGGCGCGCATGCGCTGGGGCGAGAAGCTGGAATTCGTCGCCGAGGCGGAAGCCGGCGATTTCATCTTTGTCCCGCCGTATGTCCCCCACCAGGAGATCAACGCCAGCACCGACGAGACTCTGGAATGCGTGCTCGTGCGCAGCGACAACGAGGCGGTGGTCGTGAACCTGGACATCGAGCCGGTAGAGAAACCCGAAGCCGTCTACTGGATAGACCCAATCCACAAAAACCCAATCTAACCTCTCCCGCCATACCTACCCTCTTCCGCGCTTCGCCGGAGAGGTCGAGGCGCGTCAGCGCCGAGGGCGAGGATGATCGGGCGTGCACACGTCCAACTATCGCCCATTCACCTCGATCGGTGCGCAGTTCGTGCGCCCCGACGCCAGGCAGTCCTGCATCCGCGACGACTCCTGCAACTCGTGCACCACGAACAACACGGCCGCCAGCAGGCACGCCAGCAGCAGCAGCCCGATCAGCGCACGATGGCGCGGCGGTTGCTCCGGGTCGTTTTCGTCGGACGGCGAGTTCATGGCGCGGTGCGGCCCTCTTCCACGGCGTGGCACGCCACCATTTGGTCGTCTACCCTCGTATAGCCAGGCTTTTCTGTCCGGCACCGTGCCTTGGCAAGCGGGCACCGCGGGTGGAACGGACATCCCGGGGGTGGATCAATCGGGCTTGGCACTTCTCCGCCCACCGGCGTTCGGCTGCGCCCGGGATTTTCCAGGTCCGGAATCGCTTCCAGCAACAGCCGCGTATAGGGGTGTCGAGGGGTGTCGAAGATCGCCGCGGCCCGCCCCAGCTCAACGATGCGGCCCAGATACATCACCCCCAGCCGGTCCGACATATGCCGCACCACCGCCAAATTATGGCTGATGAACAGATAGGTGAGTCCGAGGCGAAGCTGCAGGTCGCGCATCAAGTTCAAGATCTGCGCCTGCACCGAGACATCCAACGCCGAAGTCGGTTCGTCGCAGACCAGGAACTCCGGCTCGCTGGATAGTGCTCGGGCGATGGAGATGCGCTGGCGCTGGCCGCCGGAAAATTCGTGCGGATATTTGTCACCGTCCGCCGCCGCCAGCCCGACTTGCGCCAGCAACGCGGTAACGCGGTCGCGCAGTTCGACGGCGGACCGGACGATGTGAAAAGTGCGCAGTGGCTCGGCGATGATGTCGCGCACGCGCCACCGGGGGTTCAGCGAGGCGTACGGATCCTGAAAGATCATATTCATCCGCCGCCGCAGATCGGTTTGCGCGCGTGCGGCGGTGAGCGGCTGTCCTTCGAAGCGGATTTCACCGGCACTCGGCGTGTAAAGACCGACCGCGAGCCGGGCGACGGTGGATTTGCCGCAGCCGGACTCTCCCACCAACGAAAGCGTGGTGCCTCGTGCGATGGCAAACGAGACATCGTCCACCGCGCGCAGCGACTGCTTTTTCCCACCACGGGAAAGCATGCGCTGGACGAACGGCGGGGAGACATCGAACCGATGGGAGACGTCGATTGCCTCCAGCATCGGTGCCGTCGCGATGATCGCGGCAGGTGGCGGTGCTTCAGGCATCGGCGACCTTCGTCGCGTGCACGACTGGTTTGTCGCGCACGGAATGCAGCCAGCAGGCGGCCTGTGTGGCCCCGGCCTCCAGCAAGTCCGGACGGTCCACGACGCAGCGTGCAAACGCTTTGGTGCAGCGCGGGTTGAAGGCGCAGCCGGGCGGGATGGCATTCAGCCGTGGCATCGCGCCATCGATCTGGCGCAGCCGATCGACGCGATGTTCGATCGGCGGAATGCTGCCCATCAGGCCCTCGGTGTAGGGGTGCGCCGGATGCTTGATGACACTCAGCACCGGGCCGATTTCGGCAATGCGGCCGGCATACATGACGGCAACGCGGTCGGCGGTCTCCGCGATCACCCCCATATCGTGCGTGACCAGCATTACCGCGGTGCCGTGATCGCGCGTCAGGCGCTTCAGCAGCGTGATGATCTGCGCCTGCACGGAGACATCCAGAGCCGTGGTGGGTTCGTCGGCGATAACAAGGCGCGGTTCGGCGCACAGCGCCAACGCCACCACGACGCGCTGGCGCATGCCGCCGGAGAATTCGTGCGGATAGGAATCGATGCGGCGCGATGCAGCGGGAATCCCGACCTGCTCCAGCCACCCGATGGCGCGCTTGCGGGCTTCGGACTCCGAGAGCCGCAGATGCGTCTGCATCGTTTCAATGAGTTGGCGCCCGATGGTGTACAGCGGGTTCAGCGTGGTGAGCGGATCCTGGAAGATCATGCCGATCTGTTTGCCGCGGATGCGGCGCAAACGTTCGGCCGGCAGGTTGTCGATGCGTTGTCCGTCCAGGCTGATGTCGCCCCCGGCGATGCGGCCGGGCGGTTCGAGCAAGCCGATAATGGCGGCACCGGTAAGCGACTTGCCGGCCCCGGATTCACCCACCACGCCAAGGATTTCGCCCGCCTCGATAGAGAAGGAGATTCCATCGAGCGCACGCAGTGTCCCGCGACGGGTAGGGAACTCGACGGTCAAATTGGAAACGGTGAGGAGAGGCATGGCCGGGCGCCGTACCCCCTTCGTCATGGCCGGGTTTGACCCGGCCGTCTACGCACTGGCCATCGTGCGCAGATCGCCGGGTCAAGCCAAGCCATGCCGGGTACGGACGACGTCACCGCAGCCTCGGGTTCAGCACGTCGCGCAACCAGTCGCCTAGCAAGTTGATGGACAGCACCAGCAGCACCAGCGCGATGCCGGGATAGATCGTCACCCACCACTGGCCCGAGAATAGGAAGTCGTTGCCGAATCGTATAAGCGTGCCGAGCGATGGCTGCGTGGGTGGCAGCCCCACCCCCAGGAACGACAGCGTCGCTTCCGCCACCACCGCCAGCCCCAGCCCCAGTGTGCCAAGCACGAGTACCGGGCCGATCACATTGGGTAGCACGTGGCTCAGCATGATCTTCCACGACGGCACGCCGATGACCCGTGCCGCCATCACGTAGTCCTTGTTGCGTTCCACCATCGTGGAGCCGCGCACCGTACGCGCGATGCTGGGCCACAGGCTGATGCCGATGGCGAAGACGATGACATAGAGCTGTAATCGGTCGTGCAACGTGCGGGGTACGGCGGCGCCGATCACCCCATCGACCAGAAGAGCGGTGAGGATCGCGGGGAACGTCAATTGCACGTCGGCGATCCGCATCAGCAGTGCGCCCAGCATGCCGCCGGCGTAACCCGCCAGCAGCCCGATGCCGATTCCCAACACCACGGCGAAGATGATGGAAGCGAAGCCGACCAGCAGGCTGATGCGCATGCCATACATGATGGCGGACAGCACGTCGCGTCCCTGATTATCGGTGCCGAGCAGGTTGGACCAGTCGGATCCGGCCATCGGCACGGGCGGTTTGAAGCTATCGAGCAAGGACAGGCTGGCCAGGTTCATGGGATCGTGCGGCGCGATCCACGGGGCGAGCGAGGCCGACAGAATCAGCACCAGTGCGATGAATGCGGACAGCATCGCCACGGGGGAACGCCGGAAGCTGTACAGAATGTCGCTGTCCCACGCCCGGGCGAGACGGCCGGCCGTGGCGCTCATGCGGGCCAGCTTTCAGGGAGGCAGCAGGCAGACAATGGAACCGGAGATGAATGCAGATGAACCGAGACAGGGCCTGCAACGAAGCAGGACCCTTGGTGCCAACGCCACCGGTCCAGGACCCGAGCCGTGCCATGACGTGACCCCAGGGACCAACGGCGTTCTTCTGCGTTCATCTGCGGTTCCATGCTTCTTCAATGCCCCCGCGCCGGCCCGCGGTCCACGCGCAGTCTCGGATCGATCGCGTAATACAGCAGGTCCACCACAAGGTTGATCGTCACCAGCACCAGTGACACCAACAGCAAATAGGCCGACATGACAGGGATATCCGCCACCGCGATCGATTGGGCCAGCAGCAGGCCGACGCCGGGCCACTGGAACACCGTCTCGGTCACCAGCGAGTAGGCCACGATGCCGCCGAACTGCAGCCCGATAATGGTGATCACCGGCACCAGCGTGTTCTTCAACGCATGGCCGAAATTGATAGCCCGGTTGGTCAGGCCTCGGGCGCGGGCGAACTTGATGTAGTCGGTGCGCAGGACTTCCAACATCTCGGCCCGCACCAGCCGCATGATCAGCGTGAGTTGGAACATGCCCAGCGTCACCGCGGGCAGGATCAGCGCCTTGATGCCATCCCACGAGGTCAGGCCGGTGGTCCACCAGTTGCCGATGTGCACGACGGGACCGCGCCCGAAGCTGGGCAGCCAGCCCAGCGCCACGGCAAACACCAGGATCAGCAGAATCCCGAGCAAGAAGGTGGGGAGCGAAACACCGATCAAACTGCCGACCATGAACATGCGCGACAACCAGGTATAGCGGTAGATGGCCGCCCACACGCCAAGCGGCACGCCAACCACCACCGCGAGCAGCGTCGAAGCGACAGCCAGTTCCAGAGTTGCAGGCAGGCGGCTGGCGATCAGCGGCCCGACAGGCTCGGCCAGGCGGAAGCTGATGCCAAAATTGCCGTGGATCGCGGCCCACAGGAAATGCGCGTATTGCACGAAAAACGGCTGGTCCAGGCCAAGCTGGTGCGCCAGGGCGACACGCTGCGCCTCGGTGTAGTCCTGGCCCAACATGATGGCGACGGGGTCGCCGACATAGGCGAACATCGCAAAGGAAATAAAACCGACGACCAGCAGGACCGGGATCGCCTGCAGGATGCGGGAGAGGACGAACGCGAGCATGATCGCGTGGTTCTAGGGCAAACCGGCGTGAGGAGGCCAGAGCGGAGGGTGACGGCGCTTGTGCCAGGTTCCTGGGGCAGTGCGAATGGCGCAGTGGGTCCCAGTCGGTGGGCGGTGATATTGCGGCTGGCCTGGTTTCCGGCAACAGCAATATCCGGCTCTAAATTGATGCCTTCCTGATCATGGCTGTTCCCGATTTGTCGTTGAATACCAATGGCCTCTCAGGGATCAGCCGACAATACTCGTCCACAGCGGATTTTATGCCCGGCCAATAAGGGTTGGCATAGTCATGAATTATCAGGAGTCCGCCGGGCGATAGCCGAGGATAGAAGAATTCCAAGGCCGTCTTTGCAGGTTCGTAGAGGTCACAGTCTACATGCACGACTGCAAAGCTGGCATCGAACAAACTCGGCGGGATAGACTCCGGAAACCTACCCTGTACAAACGTGGCTGCTTTATCGCCAACAAGTGCGCGGACCTGATCGAGCGATGTGTCTATGAATTCTATATCTTTTTTCTGGTCGGTGCCGACCAAATCACGTTGGTCAAATCCTGAAAAAGTGTCAAACAGGATCAGTCTGCGATTGAATTGCTTGGCAAAGTGAGCAAGCATTGCGGCTGAATTCCCTTTATAGACACCCAATTCCGCCATTTCGCCCGGGATGTTTTCCTCCATAATTTGCTTGATGTTAAAAATCAATGCATAAAGTCGCGGAAGATCGCCCGCATTGTTCTTTGTGTTGAACCTCACCCATTGCTGGGACAGTGTTGCAATTTCAGGGTGACTTTCAAAATGAAATTCGCTGTCCGGGCGGTACGCGATGTACATTCGTTCGGCGGACTGCAAAACGCTCGGAGCGGCGTATTTGCCGGTAAGAAGGGCGTGCAGGCGCCGTTCCTCGGCGGCGTTGGGTTGGAAGAAAGTGGCCTTGAGCGCCGCCCATTTCTCCGGAAACGGCTTGCGCACGAAGCGAGCCAATTGTTCAACGCCGGACACTGTCGTATCACGTTCCTGCCGAGAGCCTGCCATGCAAACAATAACATCCGAAATCGGAATGAGCAACGCGAAAAAGCGCGTGAGACATGGCTGCCTGCCATTCGAACCGCGTTGCTCCCAGCGCACTCTCTGCGTCTACACCCGACAGACTGCCGCCGCCACGCCAGGGAACGCTACCGCATCCGGTCGATGCAGGGGCAGCAATGCCAGAGTCACATCAGGAACACGCCCTTCCCATCGCTCTGCTTATCGAACAACTGGTACGCCGTCTCCGCCTGCTCCAACTTCCAGCGATGCGTGAACAGTTGGTCCACGTCGATCTTGCGTTCGACGCAGAAACGCGCGCACTCGGCCTGGATGATATTGGAGAACGTCCACGACGCGATCAGAGTCATCTGCCGCCGCAGCAGCATCGGGCTGACATCGATCCGCACGTCACCGCCTTCGCCGACGAAGCACATGGTACCCCACACTCTGGTACTGCGGATCGCATTCGCCCGGGCCTCCGGATTGCTCGACGTATCCAGCGATAGGTCGGCATAGCGCCCGTGGGTCAGGTCCTTGATCGCGGCAACCGGATCATTCGACCCCGGATCCACCACTTCATCGGCACCGAACTCCTTCGCCCGAGCCAGCCGCTGCGGATTGACATCCAGCGCGATCACCCGTGCGCCCATTGCGCTGGCGAACTGCGTGCCCGCCAACCCAACCGGACCCTGGCCATAGATCGCGATGGTATCGTTGCCGGACAGGTTCATTCGCCGCAGCGCGCTGTACGCCGTTCCCGAACCACAGGCGATCGCCGCGCCGGCGGAGAAGGACAGTTCATCCGGCAGTGGCACCATCGTATTGGCCGGCACGCAGAGATATTTCGCGTGCCCGCCATGCGAATTGCTGCCGTACACTTTCACAGGCACTTCCTGGCAAAGCTGCTGCCAACCGGAACGGCAGTGATTGCACTGCGTGCAACCTTGGTAGTGGTGCACCATCACGCGCTCGCCAACGCGCGCTTCCTTCTCTGAAACGGCGCTCCCCACGGCGGCAATGATGCCGCACGGTTCATGGCCCGCGATCACCGGATTCGGATTGGCCGGCAGGCCCGTCGCATTGGCGCCGCCGCTGGTCTTCGGCCGGCGGTACTGGTGCAGGTCGCTGCCGCACATGCCGGACGCCTTCATCTCCACCACGACCTCATGCGGGCCCGGAGTGGGATCGGAAAAGTCCATCAGCTCCAGTTCACGGCCGCCGGTAAACACCACACCGCGCATTGTTCCCTCCCGGTCACGACAACGGTTCGCGGCGCAAGCTAGCGCGGTTCGCGGCGAACGTCATGGCCCCGAGGTCATGTCATGGCGAGGACCGCGAGCGAAGCGTAGCGGGACGACGCAACATCGATCAAGAAATGTGGAAGCGATCACCTATTGATAACAGCACCTCCGTTCGGGTGGTAATCGGGGAATTCCCGCTCGTCCGGATTATCCGGGTTCAACTCGCCGCGGCACTCGGCGCGAAACACGCTCGATTCCATTCCCCGAATTGCAGCGTGGAAATCGCCGCGTGTCGCATTCCGCCGGTGTCCCATGATGGCCTGCCCTTCATGTCACCGCCCTTGCAACGCAGCGGACCCGCGCCGGTTGGCAAGCGGCAAAGGCAACCGCTCGGGCGCTAGCTCGTTTTTTCGTCAAGCGCTCAAGCAAGGAAGCAAACGCCATGTCGGAGACGAGACCCATCACCAACCGCGGCAACTTTGCCTTGGACCGCGAGAAGGCAGCGCGCGCCGGCCGGGTCGGCGGGCAGAAAAGCTCGGGCAATTTCGCTCACGACCGTGCGCGCGCCGTGGAGGCCGGCCGCAAGGGCGGCGAACGCAGCCACGGCGGCGGCGGTGCACCCAACAATCCCGGCAATTTCGCACAGGATCGCGAGCGCGCCGCTGCGGCAGGCCGCAAAGGTGGTCTTCACAGCCACACCAGCAGCTCCCACGAGGCACCGTGACGCAGCGACGCAGCAAGGAGGAACCGGCATCGGCAGGCAAAACAGCGGAGCGGCTGCGCAATCCGTTGGGCGACGTGCCCAACCAGCGAGACGGTTTGCCGCCTGGAACGCTACGGGAACTCCCGCCGGACCCGCAGGGCGACGAGAACCGCGACCCGCCTCGGCCACCCATGCCGCCACCGTAATGGACACAGCGATCGATCCTGCGTGACCGGGCGTCGGGTTCGCCCTCGGCAGTATCTACACATTCAACGGAACAATTGCGGAGTGCATTTTCATGGTTGACAACGCACAGACTGCTGGTCCCGGTCCGGCGATCGGCGGCGTGCACGAGGTGCGAGGGGTCTTCTCCAGCACCGAGCACATGCAGACAGCAATTCAACGCCTTTCCGTTTCAGGCTTCGACCGCGCCGATCTCGCGGTGCCCGAATCAGCCGCGCCCGCAGAGCGATCGACCCCCGAATCCGGTGCGCTTCCTGCCGACACCGATGATGACGCGCGCCAGGCCCGCACCATGCACACCAGCACCGCGGCTTCGATTGCCGCGCTGGCCGGCGCCGGCGTAACAGTTGCGACGGGCGGTGCCGCCGCCGCTGCCGCTGCCGTCGCGGTCGCCGCAGGCGCCGCGGTGGGTGGTGCCACCTACGCGGTCAGCAGCGCCGCGAACGACCAGGAGCAAGCAGAACTTGATACCAGGGCGGCATTGGGAAAACTGATGTTGTCGGTGCGGGTGCCCAACGAAGCCAAGCGTTCGGAGGCGGAACGCATTCTGCGCGCTGCCGGAGCCACCGATATCAAAATCTTCTAGCGATGTGCGGGCTCCGCATCGCCGGAGCCTGCATGAAATTCTCTAGCCCGACACACAGCTATTTGCGTTTCGCGGCGCCAACACAGCGAATTCGACGGGAGACACTGCCATGGCTGCGCAGGATCGTACCCAACAGGACCGACGGCACGACGAAGCGGTGGCGGACAGCTTTCCGGCCAGCGATCCGCCCGCTAATTCCGGCATGATCGGGCCCCGCGGGTCGCATGCGCATGGCCGGCCGGCGCCGCACAAGCGGAGCGATGACGCGCGGCCCAAGGGCACGCCAACCCATGAACGTCACGCCGCCGCAACATCCCATGTCTGGGAAAACGAGGCACACCCCCCAGGCCGGCGCTGAAACGCCACCAGCCGTTCCGGCGGGGGGCTTTACTGGTCGCCCTGGGCTCGGTTCGCCGCCAGCTGATCTCGCGTGAGCTGGAACCCAGCCATGATCACGTAGGCGGCCGCCGATTTGGTCTGGCTCACCGGCAGAACCATGTTGACGGGGGGTGTGCTGACCGTGACTCGATCGACGTTGGACGGGAACACCGCTTGCACCCGGTAAACGCGCTTGTCCAGGATGCGGTCGCCTTCGGTGACCGCAACGAACACCGGCACGGTCGCCACGTTTCCTGGCATGGCCGGGCCTCGTGTCAGCATTGCACCGGCGACGACCGTCGCGGCCACGGTGCCAGTCTTGTCACCCGGCTGGCACTTGCCCTCGATGCTCTCCATTCGCCCCGCCAGCATCAGCGCGGTCAAATCCTGGCCGTTGGTCCCCGGCCGGTAGATCGCCACATCCGCCGTTGGTCCCAGCAATGCTGTGCCAGGGCAGGCAGGAGGGAATTGGTTGGGGTCAGGTGCACAAGCGGACAAGACCACTGGGGTGGCAAGCGCGGCGGCAAAGAGCACACGGCGGGGTGAGACGGACATCAACGACTCCGGAACGCTTGCCAAGGCGGCAGCCGCCCATCCGCATAGAGCCAGCATCAGGCCCGCGCAACAACCCGGCGTCGTGTCGCATCACGGACTCGACAGCACCGCGCGCTGTCGCCACGCTGCGACGCACAGGTGTTGCGCGGAGGTGAAAGGGTGGCGTCGATCCCAAGGCAGCCGGCCACGGCAGGCCGGCTTCGGCTCGGCACGGCGCCGGCCTGAGATGGCAGTCTACACCGAGGTTTCCGACGACGCGCTGGCAGCGTTCCTGGCGGAATACGGTCTGGGCACGCTGGTCGCATTCCGCGGCATCGCCGAAGGTGTGGAAAACTCCAACTTCTCGCTGCGTACCACTGACGGCGATTACATCCTCACCTTGTACGAACGGCGCGTGGACCCGGCGGAGCTCCCCTGGTTCCTGGGGCTGATGGACCACCTGGCGCAGCGCGGCATCGTGTGTCCCCTGCCGGTACCCGGCCGGGACGGCGCGGCGCTGCGCCATCTATGCGGCCGTCCGGCGGCGATCACCACGTTCCTGCCCGGCGTATGGCCGCGCCATGTGCGCCTGGAGCATTGCGGCCCCGTTGGTGCCGCGCTCGCTGCTCTCCACGTGGCCGGAGCCGGCTACGCGCCGCGCCGTCGCAATGCGCTCGGACCCGGCGGGTGGCCCCCGTTGCTGGCGCGTTCGCGCGCGCGCGCTGACAGCGTGCAGCCGGGACTGACGGCGGAGCTCGACGCGGCTTTGGCGCACGTACTCGCGGCCTGGCCGACGGGACTGCCCACCGGCCACATCCACGCCGATCTGTTCCCCGACAACGTGTTTTTCCTGGAAGGGCGACTATCGGGCCTGATCGACTTCTATTTCGCCGCCACCGACATCCTGGCGTACGACATCGCGGTGTGCCTGAACGCCTGGTGTTTCGAGGCCGACTTTTCGTTCAACGTGACCAAGGCGCGGGCGATGCTGTCGGCCTATGGGGCGACGCGCCCACTGTCGGCTGCCGAGCAAGCCGCGCTGCCGGTGCTGTGCCAGGGCTCGGCCCTGCGCTTTCTGCTTACGCGGTTATACGATTGGCTCCATACGCCGCCGGGTGCGCTGGTGACGCGCAAAGACCCTCTGGAATATCTGCGCCGGCTGCGCTTCCATCTCTCCGCGCCCGATGCGCACGCCTATGGAATCTGAAGACCCACGATTGCAGATACATATTATGTGAACATGTCGCATGCGCGTGTCATTGCTGCCGACGCCTGTCATTGCGAGAGCAAAGCGACGAAGCAACCTCGTTCGCACCAACCCCGGGACGATTCGTGTTTCGCTCATCCTGAATCGCGTCGCAACTTCGTCTCTGGCAATTGCGCGCACCGCCCTTCGCAATGACCGCAGACTCAGCGCCTCAGTGCACTGCGACCAGGACCAGCCCAAGCTCATTGGCCAGTTCCCTTGCGCAGTCCACCGTATCCACCGCCGCGATCGCCATACCATCGGCACCGTTGACAACGACGGTGCCGGTGCTGTCGTCGTCCCGAACGGCGGTCAAATAAGCGACGCGGAACAATCCCAGTTGCAGGAACTCGCTGATGGTCAAGTGACGGTGTCGGCGGCGTGCCAGGTGATCGGCGCCGGGAAGGAATTCTGCGGTACGGGCAAGCGTCATCATGTCCATGTCACGCTTCCTTCCAACTCACATGCTGACGGCCATCGCCCACACCATCAGCAGGCCCACCACCATCCCGAAGCTGGCGAGCATGTTGTTGGTGGGCTGCGAACGTGCCGAGCGCATCCTGGCGCGGGGCCGATTGCGTAGAAGCCGCTGCGCGGCAGCCGCAATCGCTTGCCGACGCATGTGTGTAGCGATGCCATTGCCCGGATCTGTTCTCATCATGGCTCGTCTCCTGTCGCCGGCGTGCGGGCGATCGACCTGCCGCCTCAGTCGTCAGGCAACCACGTTCGCCTTCGCAGGAAAATTCGGATCAGCGCGTACGGGGCTGTACGGATCGCGGCAGGCTATTGCGCGGTCAGCACCTTGCGCGGCGGCGTCTGCACGACAGGCGCCAGTTCCGGCGCGCCGAACGATGACGCACGGCGGTCGTTGGACACCGCACGGTACAGCGTATCGCGCTGCACCGGCACGCGGCCGAGACCGCTAATCAACCCCTCCATCGCCTCGGGCGGGAATTCCTGCCCGTGCTGCGTTCCGGCAGCCCGCGAAATGCTTTCGTTCATCAGCGTGCCGCCCATATCGTTGGCGCCGGCATTCAGGCACAACGCCGCGCCTTCCGGTCCCATCTTCACCCACGATGTCTGGACGTTGGTTATCAGCGGATGCAGCACCAGGCGCGCGACGGCATGCATCAGCACGGCCTCGCGCAAGGTCGGGCCTTTGCGCGCCATGCCGCGCAGATACATCGGCGCTTCCATGTGCACGAAAGGCAGGGGGACGAACTCGGTAAATCCGCCGGTCTCCGCTTGCAGGTCGCGCAGGACCAGCAGATGCCGCGCCCAGTTCAACGGCCCCTCGACATGGCCATACATGATGGTGGAGGTGGTACGCAGTCCCAGCGCATGCGCCGCCCGCGCCACGGCGACCCATTGTTCGGTGTTGATCTTGTCCGGGCAGATGATCGCACGGATCTCGTCGTCCAGTATTTCCGCAGCCGTGCCCGGCAACGTTCCCAATCCTGCTTGTTTCAACTCCGCCAGAAAATCCCCCAGCGAGCGCCCCAGCGTCGCCGCCCCCTGCGTCACTTCCAGCGGCGAGAACGCATGTACATGCATGGCCGGCACCGCCGCCTTGATCGCCTTGCAGATAGTCACATAGGTGGCGCCGGTATAGTCTGGATGGATGCCGCCCTGCAGGCACACTTCGGTGGCGCCGCGGTCCCAGGCTTCCTGCGCGCGGCGCACGATCTCCGCCATGTCGAGATCATAGGGCGTGCCGCGCAGCGCCTCATGTGTCTTGCCCTTGGAGAACGCGCAGAACTTGCAACGATAATAGCAGATGTTGGTATAGTTTATGTTGCGGTTCACCACGTACCGCACCACGTCGCCACTGACCGCCTGGCGCAGTTCGTCAGCGGCGGTGCAGACACGGTAGTAATCGGCATCGCGGGCGCCAAACAGCCGCACGATGTCCGCTTCACCCAGGCGGCGGCCGGCGGAGGCCTTGGCGATAGCGGCCTCGATCGCTGGATCGATGCTGCCCAGCAGCGCGGGTTTCGGCTGTGGCACGGTCGGAATGCCCGGCGCCCAGTCATCGTCGCGTGCCCAACCCTCACTGTCCGCCAACTGGCGGATGCGCGTGGCAATCTTCGAGGCGAACCAGCGATCAGGTTGCGCAACGGCCGGCGGATACGCCGGCAGCCGCGGCACCAGGATCTTCCCCATCGCCGCGGTGTTGCGTGCGAGTTCTTCCAGATGCGGCCACGGCGCTTCGGGATTAACGTGGTCCGGCGTCACCGGCGACACGCCGCCCCAGTCATCGATGCCGGCGCGGATCAATTGCTCGTAGACACCCGGTGACAAATTCGGCGGCGCCTGCACGTGCACATCGTCCTGCAGGATCAGACGCGCTGCGGCGATGCTCCACAGCAGATCTTCCAGGTCGGGATCCGGAGCATTCGCGCGCTTGGTGTTCGGCTTGGCGCGGAAATTCTGCACGATGACTTCGCCGATATGGCCATAGCGTGCGTGCAGGTCGCGGATCGCGATCAGCGATTCCAGGCGTTCCGCGCGCGTTTCGCCGATGCCGATCAGGATGCCGGTGGTGAACGGAACGCACAGTTCCCCGGCCAGCGCAATGGTTTCCAGCCGCGCCGCCGGGTGCTTGTCCGGCGAGCCGTAATGCACCTGCCCTGGCTCGCACAGCCGCTCGCTGGACGATTCCAGCATGATTCCCATGCTGGCGGACACTTCGCGCAGTGACGCGATCTCGTCGTGCGTCATCACGCCCGGGTTCAGATGCGGCAGCAGCGACGTTTCCTTCAGCACCAGCGCGCACGTCTCGCGCAAATAGCCGATGGTGGTGGTGTGGCCATGCGCGGCCAGCCACTCGCGAGCGGCGTTGTACCGCAACTCCGGCTTGTCGCCGAGCGTGAACAAAGCCTCAGTGCAACCCGCAGCGGCGCCGGCGCGGGCGATGGCCAGAACATCGTCCGCCGACAGATAGGCGGGGCGGTCGGCGCGCGGGCGCTCCGCGAAGGTGCAGTAATGGCACACGTCGCGACACAGCTTCGTCAGCGGAATGAACACTTTGCGCGAGTACGACACCAGCCGGCCGAACGCGGCATCGCGTTTGGCCGAAGCTGCGTCCATCAGTTCCGCCAACGGTGCGGTTTCGATCCAGCCCATCATGTCTTGATCTGTCATGTCACCTTCCGCACAACGTCTTCGGCAAAGCGCTGCGTCACATCAAGCGTTTGTTCCAGCGTCGGCCGCTGCAGATATACGATCACGTGCCGCACGCCGGCTTCGCGCAGTGCGGCGACGTCTTCCAGCATATCATCGGCACTGCCCGAGAGCAGTTGCCGGCCGCCATCGGGACCGGGGCGCGGCGTCCAGCTTGGCGGCATGAACCAGACATAGCCAATGTCGATCGTTGCGGGGTCGCGGCCGGCCTTTTCTGCCGTGCGATGCAGCGACGCGATACCGGCGCGAAGCCGTTCCGGCGTATTCAATGGAATCTTCTGATTGTTCGAAACCGGATACCAGCCGTCGCCATACCGCACCGTGCGGCGCAGGGCGGCGGGACTTTCGCCGCCGACCCAAATTGGCGGATGCGGCTGCGACACCGGCTTCGGCATGAAAACGACGTTGCGAAAGTCCGTGTATTTGCCGGACAGCTCCGGACTTTCCTGCGTCCACAAGCGTTTCCAGGCTTCGAGATATTCGTCGGTGACGGCGCCGCGTTCCTCGAACGGCGGCGCACCGAGTGCTTCGAACTCTTCCCGCATCCATCCGGCGCCGATGCCGGCCACCACACGGCCACCCGATAGCACGTCCGCCGTCAGCAGCAGCTTTGCCGTGAGCACCGCGGGGCGGTGCGGCACCACGATGACCGACGTCAGCAGCTTGAGGCGCTGCGTGCACCCGGCGAGAAACGCCAGTGTGGCGATCGCATCGAAGCATTCGCCGGTGGGCTGGCCGGGCCAGATGCCGTCCTTGGTGTAGGGATACGGCGTATCGGGCTGCACCGGCACGATCAGATGGTCGGCGACGCCAAGACACGCGTAGCCGAGCGCCTCAGCCCGCTGCGCCAGGGCCATGATCGCCTCGCGCGTGGTCATACAGCCGCGCGTGCCGATATGGATGCCGAAATCCATCAATGTCCCCTGGGGCTCTCCCCTGGCCGAAGCACGGTTGCCTCCGGCCGGCGCATCGTGTGCTATCGGGGGCGGCAAGGCAATTCAAGCGGGAGGAGATCGCTCGATGCAGATCGGATGCAGCGCACCCACCAGCGGCCCACTGATCGCACCGGACAGCCTGGTGCGGATCGCGACCGAAGCCGAGATGCTGGGCTTCGATTACGTGACGGTCAGCGACCACGTGATGATCCCCACCAGCATTGCGTCGCGCTACCCGTATTCGGACAGCGGCGAATTTCCCTCCGGCGCGGCGGCGCCCCGGCTCGAGCAACTCACGGCGGCGACTTTCGTTGCGGCGTCAACGTCGAAGCTGCGGATCGTGACGTCGGTCATGGTGGTGCCACACCGCCCGGCGGTGCTGACGGCGAAGATACTGGCGACGCTCGATTATCTGTCGAAAGGGCGGCTGACCCTCGGAATCGGCGCCGGCTGGTGCAAGGAGGAGTTTGAGGCGATCGGCACGCCGCCATTCGAGGACCGCGGCCACGTCACCGACGAATGGATGGCGGTGTGCAAGGAGCTGTGGACCAGCGACGCGCCGAAATTCGACGGCAAATACGTGAAGTTCGCCGATGTGTTGTTTCCGCCGAAGCCGGTGCAGAACCCGATTCCGATCTGGATCGGCGGCGAGAGCGGCCCCGCGCTGCGCCGCACCGCTTCCTATGGCGATGCGTGGTACCCGATCGGCACCAACCCGCAATTCCCAATGGACACGCTGACCCGCTACAAGGCCGGCGTGGCGAAGCTACGCGGGATGACCGAGAAGGCGGGGCGCAAGGCATCCGACGTGGGACTTGCCTATCGCGTTTCCTCCAACCCCGAAGCCCAGCCAAAAGGCACCATCAACGGTGAGCGCAAACTGTTCACCGGCGGCGCGGCGGACTGGGCGGGCGACATCCGGGCATTGTCGGACGCTGGCGTCACCGCGTTCGACTTCGGATTGTTCGGCCCCACGCTGGCCGCGACGATCGACAACATGCGCCGTTTCCGCGACGAGGTCGTGGCGAAGGTGCGGTAGGCAAGGTGAGGCGAAGGGGCGGTAACGCGTGCTTCGCTGCGATATCTGTGCGGGGCCGGTGCGGCTCGATTCGGTGTTATACCAACCGGCGAATAGATTGACGTACGATCGGGCTCGTCGTGTCATGCCGACGAAGGTCGGCATCCACGGCTTTGCAGCTTGTGGCAAGGCAGGTCGTGAATGGCGGGCCTTCGCCCGCCGTGACGATGAACGCGGCGGATGAGTCAATCTTTCCGGCGGTTGGTATCACTCAGCAGTCGGCAAGTAGGCGACAGTTGCTATACGCGTCATGGCCGGCGCAGGCCGGCCATCCACGACTTTTCTTGTTGCCAGCAGCGTAGTCGTGGATGGCGGCCCTGCGCCCGCCATGACGGCCGTAGGCAGTGTCGCCTTACTTCCCGAATTCACAGTAATGCATCAGTTGCTCCGCTTCGCGACCCAACCGCGTTGATCCGCTTGGCCGCTCCCCCCGCGCGAAGCGCGCGGAAACGTTCATAAAACCTCAACCACATCCGTCGCATGGCACAGTTCCTCGGCGCCGGCGTCCCCGCGCCCCTCCGGCACGTCAATCAGCCGCACCCGCACCCACTCGTCATTCACCGCCTCCACCACCTCCGCCGTGATCCCACCCACCACACGCAATTTAGTCCCCGGCTCGATCCCGATCAGCTCAATCATCGCCCGCCCCTCAGAAGAACACGCTCAAATTCTTCGCCAGCAACACATTCTGGTCAAGTAACAATTCCCGGCGCGCGATCTGCCACGACTCTCCCGCCCGCCGCAGCGTATCGGTCCGCCGCCCGACAAACATCGTCGTCTCGTACTCCACCCGATTCTGATACACCAGAAACCGGCACCCCACCGTCACGTCCCGCGCATCCTCCACCGATGGCGAGACCTCCAGCACCCGCACATTGCTCACCATATGCGTGACCCGCGACAGCGGCTCCTCCGCGTAGTGCACGCCGGTCAGGATTTGCTCCACCCGCTTCGTCAGCGTCCACTTGTCCTCATCGAACCAGCTGATGCCTTCCCCCTGGCGTGTATTCTCCTGCTCCGCATGCTGCCCGAACTTCACGTTGCGGCGGATCGGCATGAAGTACACAAGATCTTCCGCCAGCAGCTCCAGCCAATCCTTGAACCGCCGCTGATCCAGCAGATCGGCTTCGTCATACAGGAAATCCGCGATCTCCTGCTGCAGCGCGAGCCACGCCAGTCCGCGCCGCGCCGCCGGACGTTCCGCAACATCGCTCATCGCTTCGCCTCCCCGCGTTCGTCCACCGATTACCGCACGGACGCTCCCCTTCCTCAAGCGGCAGGCAGGGCAATCGGGTGGAGCAAGGGTGCGTTACACCGGCCACCATTGCTGCCCGATCGGTGCTGCAATCGCCGATGCCGTTACGGGTGGGTATGAACGCCGGCCGGCACGGTGCGGTCTCCAACCTCGCACTGGTTCACCCGATTGCCCTCAAGCGGCAGGTCAGCGCGGCGGATTGGCGGGCGCATTCGGCTGCGTTGGCTGACCGGATTGCTCTGGCTGACCACGCTGCGCCGGCGGATTGGGCTGCGTTGCCTGGTTCGGTTGCGTAGGCTCGGTCTGCACCGGCGCCGGAGCAGCGCTCGGCTGCGGACCCGCCTGCGCCCCGAACGGCTGTGTCGCGCTTTGCGGCCCTGCCGCCGCCGGCCCGGGAGGCGGAGCGCCGGCGCGCTGTGTCATGCTGGTAACGCAGCGTCCCATCGCGTTGCTGATCGCCGTCGAGCCGGACAGCGAGATGATCCACGCCGGCTCATTCCCCGAGGGAAAAGTCAGCGTCATCGACGACGCGTGCCGGAACTGCGCATCGAAACTTTGGAAAGGCCCACGGTCCAGCGTCCACTGAACGCTCTGCCCCCCGCCGGAGGCTTGTTCCGTCCACGGCCGTTCCAGGCCGACCTGCACGACCACCGGGATGTCCGTATGGTCCGGGATGTTCCAGCCAGGCTTGCTGGCAATGAAGTTCACGCCATTGCCGCCGATCAGGAAACGCACGGAAAACGTGCGGCCGTCCACCGGATTGCGGCTGCCGATGCCGCAGAACGCCTGGCCGTGATCGTCCTGGCCGTCGAACGCGTCCCAGCCGCCGGCGTGGTAATAGACCGTGACATCGGCGCGCGCCGGCACGGCAAGGCACGCTGCCATCGCCGCGGCACTCAGAAGCGGATGAATTCGCATCAGACTCCTCGTTCAACCCAGACAGGTGCCGCTATGTAGGCGAATTCGGTGCGCCTGCGGCACCGGCCGCTGGCAAAATGCGGTGAACGCGG
>DATKPQ010000092.1:0-60916 GCA_035523995.1 Acetobacteraceae bacterium
CGAAACCGGCGCGGCAGGGGCAGCGTCCCTAGCAACGGGCCGGGTCTGCTGCCTTTATGACTGAGCTGTCGCGTTGCTTTGGAGCGACGCGATCAGTGACTTGATACGTTCGAGTGCTTCCTCGATTTCGATCTCTCCCAATATCCACGCCTCAAAGATGGGCTCGAAAATCGGATCGTCGTTCATGCCTTCAAGTCTGTTGCAGTCCTTGGCCCGCCTATCGGCCTCTCGTCGCCGCGCAATCTCCTCGGGGCTTAGACGACTGGTGTGAGTTTCACGCGTAAGCATGTAGGTTCGCGGCGCGGTGCATCGCCAAAGCTACCGACGCGCGAAACTCCCGCTCACTGCGGGCAACCACGCGCAGGCGTTCAACCGCGTTGATGTTGCGAAGCTGGTCAGGATCGCGCAGTGCGAGGTGCAATTCATGAATGGCGTCGTCGAGCTCGGGGCGGCACACTTCTCGCGGCATCCAATGCGGCCCCCTCAGGCTTTCGAGAACCGGGTCGATTTTACCTTTGTATCCGCGACCTGGGTGCGGCTACCGGCTGTTGTTTTCATTTGCGGCGGCGATCCTTGCGGGCCGCCGGCAACGGCGCATGTCGGTGCACCGTTCGGGGACATTGTTGCAACTGCCGCGCAGCGGACAGTGGCAGGCAGCGGGAACCAACCGGCTATCGCCACAAATGTTGGAATTCGCTCGCAACGACTTGCTCGTACGGCACGTCGCCGGCCAATACGCCGACATCGCGGGCGAAGGCGTTGATGGCTGCGACCGATGCGGGGGCGATTGCCGCGTCGTAGAATGGCAGATCGCGGCCGACGATGTTGGCGATCAGGGACACCTCGCGCGGGGGGAAGCGCTTGCGGGCGGCCTCGGTGGCGAGCCCGGGGTCCTGTTGCAGCGCGCGCTGCGTGGCAACCAGCGCGCGCACGGCCGCCGCCGCGGTGTCCGGAGCGCCTTCCACCTGCGCTGCGGTCGTGGCCAGCACCGGCATGGTGTAGTCGAAGCAGCCCGCCGGCCCGTCGCCGCGACGCACATCCAGCACGATGGTGCCGACGCCGGAGGTCACCGCGATCTCGGTTGCCATGCCGTTGGCCCAGAAGCCGTCGATGCGGCCGGCGGCCAGCGCTTCGGCGGCGGTAAGGCCGAAATTGACGCTGGTGCCGGTCGCGCCGGGCACCGGAGCGATCTCGATCCGGTCGCGCACCGGGTCCAGGCCGGCCGCCAGGAGCAAGCGGCGCAGGCCCATCTCGACCCAGGGGGCGGCGCCGACCCTTTTCCCCGTCAGTTTGGTCAGGTCGCCGCGGGGGATCGCGAGGTCGGCGCGCATCACCAGGAACCAGTACATGCCCTGCGCCAGAGCACCGAGCAGACGCACCCCGCGCCAGGCGGGGAAGGCGGCCAATGCGCCATGGGCGGCGCCTGCGACGAAATCGACCGTGCCGTCGCGCAAGGCGGCGTAGGCGCGATCGACCGGGAAGATCAGCTCGGCGGAGACCGACAGACCCTCGCGTTCGAAGAAGCCGAGCTCGGCGGCGGCGAGTGCGGGGAAGTAGGAGTTGGAGATCAGGTCGGGGATCGCGAGTTTCATTGGGTGTGGGGGAGTGGGAAGCTGCCCGGGGGTGGGGGAGCGGGAAGCTTACCGCACATGCCCGATCTCGACAGCCCCGAGCGCCGGCAACGAAGCGCCGGCCACCAAGGCGCTGACCAGGACGTTGGCGTCGATGACCAACCGCACGGATCATCCGGTTTTGCGGGTGTTGCCTGTGCACGCCGCGGCGACGGCTTCCTCGATAGCCGCTTCCTCTTCTCGGGAGGAAGGCCGGCGAACTTGCTTCGGGCTTCGGCCACCATCTGGTCCAGCACCCGCCACTTCACCGCTTCCTCAATGACGATTGAAAATGGACTGCTCCAAGCAAGCTGCCGCGATTTGCGATGATACCTGCCTAAATCCGCGACTGCCTCCCGGTTCAATCCTCACCGTGGCCCAGCCGAAGGCCTGCTGGCAGGCAAACAGGCAACGCCCGGCGGGGGGAGCAGTACCGAGGAAATGTTTTCAGAGTCATAGAGCCTCAGGAGAAAATATCCGATGCCAGACAACCCGAGCATCAGGTTGGGGGTTTCACCCGCTCCCGGGACCCCGCAGGGCCACGGCAATGCAAGGTCCTCGAATTGGTCAACACCGCGCATCCCGACCGCCTCGGCCAGGCTACGCAACTCCGGCCGATTCAAAAGGTCGGCGGCAATAATCAGCAGGTCGGCATTGCCGCCCTCGCCGTGGCAGAGCGAGACATTCGCGAGCCTTTGCATCGACGCCGCATCGAGCGTTCCCGCGGTCGTGCGGATCGCCGTTTCCGCCTCGGCGAGAATTCCCGGCTCTTCTGGCAACAGGCGATGCAGATAGAGGCGTGCCATACCAATGCCGGGGGCGCCATGGCACCAAGCGACCATGCAAGGCGGCTCACTCCCCGCCAGCGGCTTCGAGAAGTTTCGCAGATCCGGCCAATTGCCTTCAGCTGCCCGGAAATGGGCACGCTCGTAGCGCAACGCCTCCCGGGCGCCGTTCAGGAAGTCGGGACGGCCGGCGGCCCGGGCGAGCGCTGCCAATGCACAGGCAATACCGGAGACACCGTGTGCGAAACCCAGCAGGTGCGGCTCGTTCGGCATGTTCTGAGTGTCCCAGGACCAACCCTTATCGCCCCGGTCGGCAAGTTCGAGCAATTGCTCGCCGTGCCGCACCGCGGCCGCAATGAACTCGTCATGGCGGGCTCCGGCCGCGGCTTCGATCAGGATCGGAATGAGACCGGCGCTGCCGTTGATCACATCGGTGCGTTCCCGGTTCGGCGCGATGCGCGCAGCGGTAAGGAGCGCTGACTCGCCACGGGCGGCGAGCGCTTCATGCCGCAGTGCCCGGCTGGCCTCGCGGCAAGCCCAGGCGATGCCGGAGAGACCAGAAAAGAACCCATATTCACCGCGCCCGGTGAGCGAATCCACCGCGGCGAGCGCTTGCGCCAATGCCGCCTCGGCGGTGGCGCGGGTGATCGGATCACCAGTAAGGCACGCCAGCCGGGCCAGGAAGAGGCCGATACCCGAGGTGCCATCATAGAGATTGGCGCTCGCCGCGCGGAATGTCGTGCCCCATTGGCCGGCGCGAAGCTCCATCGCCCAACCGAGCCAGTTGCACCGGCCGTCATCCGACCAGATCGCGTCCCGGCAGAGACGGCAGCCGATCCGATCAGCGGCTGCGAGGAAGCGGTCGCGATCCCGGCTCATGGCAACCGTGGCGAGGCTGGCAGCGAAAACAAATCGAACCAGCCCGCGCCGAGGTAGGGCCGATTGATGTCGAGACCGGCCGCGGCAAACCGCGCCGCGACGGCAGCGAGCCGTGTGCGCACGTCCTGTTTGCCTTCGCGCCAGGCGTCGACGATGCCCTCGGCGCAAAGGCGGCAACGATGCGAGCCGAAACTCTCATCGGTGCCAGGGTCAACCGCGACCCCGATCCCCGGCCACAGCGGTTTGGTGAAGAGAGGTGTCGAGGCAGCGAACCATTCCTGCCGTTCGAGGGACGACACGATCCGGGCGGTGATGTTGAAAAAACGGGCTGCGACATAGAGGACGACGGCGTCGGTGCGGTCGTAAAGCCTCGGGCTAACCGGCCCCTTGAGATGGAACGGAACCTGAAAGCGGTTGAGCGCTGCGCTCAGCGCTGCGAACAGCGGCGCGGCAGAGATGGCGGGGCAGTGGAAATAGAATCGGATCACGCTGAGTTGCTCCGCAGCCTCGTCCAGCGTTTCGCCAAAGGCGAAGTAGTAGCCGGGCTGGAGGCCGGCGGCCTCGCGCGGGGCCCGCAACCTGACGCTGGCGCCGATCTGCAATCCGTGCCCCGAGACGGCATCGCTGATAAAAGTGCCGGGCATCGCTACTCGGTCACGTTCCCCCTTGCGCACGAAGACCTGCCCACCCACGCCGATTTGGTAAATTACCCAGCCAGGGTCCCAGCGTTCGTGACTGGCATTGGCCGCAGCGAGGCGACGGGCGAAATCGGCGTCTTCGCCCGAGGGCTGCCAGTCCGGTGGCGCCGCCTCGCCCAGGCGACGGGCGTAGCAGCGGTCGTAGAGGCATGACTGGATCGCCCTCGCAAGCAGTGATTCCGCCCCTGCTTTGGTTGGTGCCGCGGTCCAGCCGGCTGCGGCCGACACCGAGCGAGCATCGATCGGCGGTTCGCCGGTGAACGAAAAGCTGAATGGGGTCAGGATATCGAATGCGCCGAGCGCGGCGGTAAGCTCGGCTTCGAGTCCGGCCGGCATTCCGATCAATGCATCAGGCATCGAGCAAATCCACGACCGCCTTGGCTGGGTTTTTCAGGATATTGAGGCTGACCTGCAATAGCGCCAACGCCGCCGGATCGAGTTGCGGTGCAAAGCGCCGCTGTTCGAACACCGCCCAGACCAGCCGCGCCGCCCCGAACCGCATGCTGCGTTCGAGGGCGCGGCGCCGTTCGCCACCGGCAAAGCCGCGTGTTGTCGCATAGGCCGTCCAGAAGGCTTGCAGCACTGGACGCATCAACTCGATCGGCTGTGCCGCCATCGCGACATAGCGCTCGGGCGGGAGGCCGCTCGCGATCGGCATCGACAGGATCCACACCGTCAGAAAGCTTTGCAGGATCGCGCCAACATCCCAATCCGCATCGCCGAGGTCGGCCATTTCCCAATCGACGATGCGAAAATCGAGCTCGCCGCCGGCAGCATGGAAGGCCAGCACATTATCCCATTTCATATCGCCGTGGATCAGGCTGTCGAAACGCCATTCGGCGCCGATCGCATCGAGCAGAGTCTGAAATTCGGGAAACTGCTGCACAATCGCCGATAATGCCGGGCCGACGCCGCCGTACTGCCCGAGCGCAGCGTGGCCGGCGCCGCGCCAATTCAGCACGATCGGAACCTGTCGCGCGAGCAAGGTGCGCATGGTTTCGTTGCCGGCGATCCGCGCCGCCTGTGCGTGATAGATGCCGAGTGCCTCACCGAGTATCCGTCCTATCTCGACCGGGAACGTCCGCTCTCGCGCATGGCGATCGGCGAGGCTCTCCGCATCGGGCAACAGTTCGACGATCAGCAGATGTCGCGCCGGATCGTAGCAGAGCAATCGTGGCATCAGCCGGCTCAGCGCCGGGTCGTCGCGGGCATGTTCGTAGCAGGCCGCTTCGCGGCGCAGCGTGATCATTGCATCCGGCAGCCCCTCGCGCATCTGCTTGATAAAGAGACCCGGGGCGGCGTTGCCGATGATCTTGAAGTTGCGGTTGCGCCGGCTGGCGTCGAGAACGGCGAAATCTCCCGCAACGACCGCATCGGGGCTCACCAGGCCGCGGCAGAGCAGAAAATGCGCGACGTTGGCGACGTTGAGGTGCATGCTTGCTCCAATCGCGCCTGGCGAGAAGATGCCTTGCTCGACGTGTCGCCGTTTCGCTCAGGCTGAGGAGCGAACGGTCAAACAACCCCCTTGCATTTATACCTGGCAATAATGGACAGTACAATGCGGCGGCGGTGTCTGCACACAAGCATGAACCCGCGTGCATAGCTCGGAGGGGCAGGCAGGCGTGCAAAGGACAGGCGCCGAGTGGCAGGCAGCCGAGATCGCGGGTCCGAAGGGTTGCACCGCGGCCGCCGCGCCGTGGCACGCGGGCGTGGGAAAGCACAGCCAGTTTGTCGTCCGGTAGCCGTACGCCGCAGCTTGCGGGTTCGCTCTCGCCAGCGCAACGACAAATGGATCGCAATCGGCAAAAGTGATCCAGCCACCGCCGCCACCGCCGCCACCACCCCCGCCGCCTCCACCGCCGCCACCACAATCCTGCGTGGCGAGGCAGGGTGTCATCCGTGTGGGCTGGCAGACCTCGGTCACGTGGCAGATCGGTGTAGCCCCGCAGCGCTGCGGGTAAGTCGGGCAGTCCGCCGTGCAAAGCACGCCACCGGCTGCGCAAAGCGTGAGAGGGCTGACCGCAGCGATAGCGGCGGGCGCCATCGCTGCTTCCCCACCGGGGAAACGGCAGCCGCACACCGAGACGGGGTTCGTACAGGCCGGTGTCACCGTACCGCAATACGGGTATTGTGTATTGCACTGCGGGGTACACAGGTGCGGGTATAACGTGCCGCCGATGCCGCCGATGCCGCCGGCGAGGTTTGGCGCGACCCGAGGGTGGGGTGCCGGCGCGGCGGCGGCGGCGCCCGCGATGGCGCCGGCAAAGTAACTCGCCAGCGCCTGCGCGGCCGGCGCCGACTTGTAGATCAGCGCGGCGTCGCGCCGAACCCATAATACAACCGCGCCGTTCGGATCCTGCTCGTTCGGCACCTTCATCCGGTGCAGGATCGCATTCCTTGGCACTTCGACGAATTGGGAAAGGTCCGGGTTCAGATAGAGGCGATCGTGATGCTCCTCGGACGATGCCCCGGCATAGCCGTAGAGGCGCATCACATCCGGCACATTCCTGGGATCGCTGACGATTTGCCTTACGAACTCTGCCTCGCCTTCGGCGCGTGGTTCGCGTTCGCCGCGTGGTTCCGGGGGCTGGGCCATTTTGTTCCTCCTCCAATTATTTTTCTTAACGAATATCGCGCCAATGATCTTATTTTCTCGAAGTGCTGTTTTTGATAGTTATCATACGCGTGGCCGATCTGTCAAGATGGTCGCTCATCACGGTTCATCAGAGCCTGCCGCACCGCCATCAGCCGGCGTTGGCCGAACTCGGGATGCTTTCGAGCGGAGGCACGCCCCTCGCCGCGAAGCGCCGTTACGCAGACGAGTCCGTCATCGCAGAATAAACCAGCGTTCGCAGGTCACGCCGCAGTGTCAGCCGTACGTCGCTGCCCATTACCTGCGTCATGAATACCACCGCGAGTTCTTCCTTTGGATCGATCCGGAACGCGGTGGACGCGGCGCCGCCCCAAAAATACTCGCCTTGCGTGCCCGGCAGGCGCATCTTCGACACGTCGATGGTCACGCCACAGGCAAGCGAGAAGCCGATCCCGGAATAGCCCGCCTCGCTGAACAAGCCCGACGGTATGCGTCGCAAGGTCAATCACCTTCATCGGCCGCAGCACCGGCGTGGCGATGAAGCCTACCTGACCCGAGGGCACCACGCCCTGCCGCCGTGTCCGCGGTTTTCAGTGGTCGCGTGTTCCTGGGTACGTTTTGATCTCAGAATCAGAGGGGAAATGACTGCGCTGGCGAGTTGCCAAGCAAACTGACCTGATGCATCGGCATCAGATTGGCCTGCCGGCGCTGCGAGGCCAGTTTGCCATCAGCCCGTTGCTTGGTAACGTTCTGTCCATCGCCTTACGCGCCGTTTCCGCGCCGGCAACGGGGAGGCCCTTCGGATCCAGCAGGCCGATCTGGACAAGAACAGAGGCCTGATCCCAGTAGATGTGTTCGTGTACCAGCTTGCCGCCACTGAACTGCACGATAGCTACCAGAGGAATCTCGACCCTACGACCGGTTGGCGGAATGCCGGGCAACATCCAGTCGATCTCGGACGTATGCGTGAACGAGAACAGTACCTCATCGACCAGGCTGTTCTCGCCGACGGTCCGGCTGATCAGCTGCATGGCGGTATCAGGGGGGTTCGCACCGATAAAGTGATATTTATAAAAGCGCTTGAGCTGATCATGACCGACGCCGCCCGTCATCGTGGGAATATGGTTGACATATGGCTCCGCGACCATGGTCGCCATCGTGTCATCGACGTCGCGTGTCTCGAACTCGGTACGGGTATGTGCTTCCCATAAGGCAACAAGATCATGTTCCGGCATGATTGGCTTCCTTGCGGCGGAAAGATCCCGCGAATTACCAGCCCACAGTCGCCCGCTATGTAGCGCGCGGCCGCTGCCGTGCATATGTTTGATCCAACCAACGGAGGATCCGCATGCCGACCATCGGCTCCGGGAAACACCGGTATGACTTCCAGCGCGACTGGGCGAAGCTGCCCCGCGGGTGGAATCTGGGCGAGACCGGCCATCCCGGCCCGCCGCGTACCAGCGTGCAGGGTGCCACGGCGGCAAACGGCGATATCTATGTGCTGTGCCGTGCCGCCCACCCGGTGCTGGTGTTCGACGCCGAGGGCCGCTTCATCACGTCATGGGGCGAAGGTCAGTTCTCGGCCTTTGTGCACGGCATGACGATCGACCGCGCCGGCCGGGTGTGGATCGCCGATTCCGGCCTGCACACAGTTACCTGCCACCAGCCGGACGGCACTTTGCTCCAGACGCTGGGCACGCGGAACGGCGCCGCGCCCACGTTCTATGGCCGGCCGTTCAACATGCCGACCGGCACCGCGTTCACTGCCGACGGCGACCTGTTTGTCTCCGATGGCTACGGCAATCGCCGGGTGCACCGCTTCTCGCCGATGGGCGAGCTGAAGCAGTCCTGGGGCGAACCAGGCTCCGGCCCCGGCCAGTTCGCGCTGGTACATTTCATCGGCGCCGATGCCGAGGACACGCTGTATATCTGCGACCGGGAGAACCACCGCATCCAATTGTTCTCTCCGACCGCCGACCACCTGGCGGACTGGACCGGTTTTCACATGCCCAGCGATCTGGCATTCGGGCGGGAAGCGATCTATGTCGCCGGTGGCGACGGGCTGTCGATCTGGACTCCGGAGCGGGAGAAGCTGGCGCAGTTCGGACCGGATGATCCGCACCAGGGCGCGTTCAACGTGCACGGCATTTGGCTGGACGCCGAGGAGAACATCTACCTGGCACAGTTCGACCGCGCAGTGAGCAAGCTGACGCGACGCTAACGGCACCGCTTACACAGGCTTGCCCGTCGACACGGCTGCCTCGCATGCTGCGTTGCACCTTGGCGTCCGGAGCGGGCCATGCAGCCAGATTTGAATGTCGCGGCGCTCGAATTCCCGCTTGCCTGTTCCGGGCTTTCACCCACTCCAGCGCAACGGGCTTTCACCCACTCCAACGCAAAAGGCCGAACTGAACACGCAAGCCATTCCCGGAAACAGCGGCAAGGACAGAAACCAGCCTGTCGTGCAAACGGCTCCGGTCTTCGGACCATTTGTTCCGGATGGTCCGCTCAGGTGCCAAACGCAATGCCTTCCTTCCGATAAATCTCCTTGATGAGGCGCAAGACAAGAGCCACCTCCGGTGAGCGGTCTCCCTTGCGGATGCTCATGATAACCGGCGAAACGGCGTTCGGCTCGTCGAGCGGACGATAGACAACGTTGCCGCGCCGCAGACGTTCGACCTGGGCAGGAACCAGACACACACCGGCTTCTGCGGCGACCAGGCCAAGCGCGGTTTGCAGTTCTCGCACTTCATGGATCGCCGGCGGCTTCACGCCGTGGTCGCGCAACAGCGCGAGCACCTGATCTGCGTAGCTCGGGCGCGGTGCCTTGGGATAGACAACCATCGGGTGGCCCGCCAGTTCCTCAAGGCGCAGCGATCCCTTGCGCGCGGCCAGCGGCAGGTTCGCAGACAGCGCGACGCATAACTTCTCATTGCGCAGCAGCGTGCGGTGGATTGCCGGATCATTGTAAGGTATGCGGCCGAAGCCGACATCGATCCGGCCATCCTTCAAGGCCGCGAATTGCTCCAGCGTTGTCAGCTCGTGCAGTGCGAGCTCTACACCGGGTCGTGCCGCGCGATAACGCCGGATCACTTCGGGCAAATAGCCGTACAGTGTGGAAGGGACGAATCCGATCGCAAACCGCGTTTTGTCCCCTTCCAGCAGCCGGCGGATCATCTCCCGTATTTCGCCCATCCGGTCGAGCACTTGCACCGCTTGCTCGAACAACAGATGGCCCGCATCGGTCAGCGCGAGCGGGCGGGTCGCGCGGTCGAACAAGGCCACGCCGAGCTCATCTTCGAGCTGTTGGATCTGCCGGCTCAGCGGAGGTTGCGCAATGCGCAGCTTCTCTGCCGCGCGGGTGAAGTTCCGCTCGCGCGCAACAGTGACGAAGTAGCGGAGCTGGCGCGATTCCAGACCATACCTCCAGGGTATTGTTATGACCAATTTAGTCTTGGACCGGCGGTACAGTCCATCGCCATACCTCCCGTCAGCCGCGAGCGCACCGGGCAGCGCCCGGCGCCAGCGCAAGAAGGGATGTTCACAGCAGGAGGAGGCCGGCGTGCCAAACAGTGTGCAGATAACGATCGATACGGCTGTGGAGGAAAATGCAGCGCGCGGCGTGTATCACGTCGCCCGGGACATTTTCACGGACCCGGCGATCTTTGAACTCGAAATGAAGCACATATTCGAGGGCAACTGGGTCTATCTCGCGCACGAAAGCCAGATCCCGAACAAGAACGACTACTTCACCACGGCGATCGGCCGCCAGCCCATCTTCATCGCCCGGTCCCGCAATGGCGAGCTGAATGCTTTCATCAATGCGTGCAGCCATCGCGGCGCCATGCTGTGCCGCTACAAGCGCGCCAACAAGGCGACCTACACCTGCCCGTTCCACGGCTGGACGTTCAACAACAGCGGCAAACTGCTGAAGGTGAAGGACCCCGATGGTGCCGGTTACCCGGATGATTTCAATAAGGACGGGGCCTACGATCTGAAAAAGGTGCCGCGCTTCGAATCCTACCGCGGTTTCCTGTTCGGCAGCCTCAATCCCGACGTTCTGCCGCTGCAGGAGCATCTTGGCGAGGCCGCCAGGATCATCGACATGATGGTGGATCAGGCGCCGGAGGGCATCGAGGTACTGAACGGCTCATCGACATACACCTATGACGGCAACTGGAAGCTGCAGACCGAGAATGGCGCCGACGGCTACCACGTCAGTGCCGTGCACTGGAGCTACGTCGCCACGACGGCCCGTCGCAAGAAAGACGCCGAGACGGTAGAGGTGGCCGACACCGGTTCCTGGGCGAAGCAGGGCGGCGGGTTCTATTCCTTCGACCATGGCCACCTGTTGCTTTGGACCAGGTTCGCCAATCCTGAGTTCAAGCCGAACGCCGATCGTTGGCCTGAATACATCGAACGGCTTGGCGAGACGCGCGCCAACTGGATCATGCAGAACTCGCGCAACCTGTGCCTGTATCCAAACGTCTATCTGATGGATCAGTTCAGCACCCAGATCCGCACCTACCGCCCGATCGCGGTCGATAAGACCGAGGTCACCGTTTACTGCTTCGGCCACAAGGGGGAGCCTGCGAAGGCAAGGGCAGCGCGGCTGCGGCAATACGAAGATTTCTTCAACGTCAGCGGCATGGGAACGCCCGACGATCTGGAGGAATTCCGCGCCTGCCAGCATTCCTACATGGCGAAGACGTTCCGCTGGAACGACCTTTCGCGTGGGGTCACGCACTGGATCCAGGGTCCTGACGAAGGCGCGCGCGAGATCGGCCTGAATCCGCTGCTGAGCGGCAAGCGTGCCGAGGACGAAGGTTTGTTCGTCGTGCAGCACCAATACTGGCAGCAGGCGATGCAGCGCGCACTCGCGGCCGACGCCGCACAACAGGGTTGAGGAGGACCGTCATGTCCGACGTAATCGAACGCCCGGTACGGAGCACTGTCTTCACCACCGAAGACGCACGCACGTTCTTGTATCGCGAGGCGCGCTACCTGGACGACCGCGACTGGGATGCGTGGCTTGCGCTTTATGCCCCGGATGCGGAGTTCTGGATGCCGTGCTGGGACGACTTCGGCGAACTGACATGCGACCCGCAGACCGAGGTGTCGCTGATCTATTACCCGTCCAGGGCGGGGCTCGAGGACCGGGTATTCCGGATCAGGACCGAGCGGTCCAGCGCGACCAGCCTGCCGGTGCCGCGTGTCACGCACACCATCAACAATGTCGAAATCCTGGAGCAGTCGGATGGGGAGTGCCGCCTGCGGTTCAACTGGGTGAACTTGAGCTACCGCTACAAGATCCTCGACACCTATGTCGGGACCTCATTCTACACACTCGATATCAGCGGCGCACAGCCGTTGATCCGGCGCAAGAAAGTGGTGCTGAAGAACGACTATATCCATCACGTCGTTGACATCTACCACGTCTGACCAGCCGGCAGGGGAGGCGACGATGACACACAGTATCGCGCTGAATTTCGAGGATGGGTTCACCCGCTTCGTGCCATGCGGGGCCGGCGAGACGGTCGCCGATGCCGCATACCGCGCCGGCATCAACATTCCACTCGACTGCCGCGACGGCGCGTGCGGCACCTGCAAGTGCCGCGTGCAATCGGGTGAGTATGACCGGGGTGACTACATCGAAGACGCACTGACCGAGGTCGAGGCGGCAACCGGCCTGGCGCTGGCCTGCCAGATGCGGCCGAAGAGCGATGTCGTCGTGGATATCTTCGCCTCCTCTGACATGTGCAGGACGCGGGGACAGGCATTCCAGGCGAAGCTGCGTTCGGTGGGCCATCTGTCGGAAACGACGATCGCCTTCACGCTCGAAGGCGCGGGTGCCCTGACGTTCCTCCCGGGGCAGTATGTCAATGTGCTTGTTCCGGGCACGGATCAGCGGCGTTCCTACTCGTTCAGCTCACCGTCGGGCGCCGCGACACAGTCCTTCCTCGTGCGTGACATCAAGCCCGGCCTGATGAGCACCTTTCTGCGGGAGAAGGCGCAGCCTGGCATGACGATGGACTTCGTCGGGCCTTCCGGCAGCTTCTACCTGCGCGAAATCCGGCGCCCGGTATTGCTGCTTGCCGGCGGGACAGGGTTGGCACCATTCCTTTCGATGCTTGGCAGGATCGCCGATGCCGGCAGTAACGCTCATCCGGTGCGCCTGATTTATGGCGTGACGAATGATGCGGATCTGGTTGGGCTCGACCAGCTCGAATCGTTCGCGACACGCATTCCGGAATTCGCCTTCACCACCTGTGTTGCCGCAGAGGCCAGCGATCATGCACGAAAGGGCTACGTCACCGCCCATATTGCGCTGGCCGACCTGAACGACGGCGATGTCGATATATATCTGTGCGGTCCGCCGCCGATGGTCGATGCGGTACGCGGCTGGCTCGCAGCGCAGGGCGTCACGCCTGCGAATTTCTACTATGAAAAATTCTCCCCCGCCGGCGCGGTGACGACCGTCGGCGAAGATCACCGACAGGCGGCGTGAGGCAACGATGGCCACATTTCCCGGCCGCTTCACCGGCAAAGTCGCCATCGTGACGGGCGCCGCGCAAGGCATTGGGCAAGTGGTGGCGTTGCGATTGGCGCGCGAGGGCGCGCGCGTGGCGATGGTGGATCGTTCAAATCTCGTGGCGGACGTTCGGCAGGACGCCGGCAGCAATCACCTCGCAATCATCGCGGATCTGGAAAGCTTTGCCGGCGCGATGGAGGCGGTAACACGCACCAAAGAGCAGTACGGGCGGATTGACATCCTGGTCAATAATGTCGGTGGCACGATTTGGGCCAAACCATTCGCGCGGTACGAGGAAGCCCAGATCGAAGCGGAGGTGCGCCGCTCCCTGTTCCCAACTTTGTGGTGCTGCCGTGCGGTGCTGCCAGTGATGCAGGCACAGGGTGGCGGCGTGATCGTCAATGTGTCATCGGTCGCCACACGGGGTATCAACCGCTTGCCTTACGCCGCGGCAAAAGGTGGGGTGAATGCGATCACCGCCTGCCTGGCCATGGAATATGCGGGCGAAGGAATCCGTGTGTGCGGTGTCGCACCCGGCGGGACGCAAGCGCCGCCGCGGCGGATTCCGCGCAGTACCGCTCCACGCAGTGCGGAAGAAGAACAATGGATGCATCAGGTCGAAGACCAGACGATCTCATCAAGCCTGATGAAACGCTACGGCACGGCCGACGAACAAGCGGCAGCAATTCTGTTCCTGGCGTCGGAAGAGGCTTCGTACATCACCGGCGTCACGCTGCCGGTCGCGGGTGGCGATCCCGGCTGACGAAGGCAAAGACGACGGCGGCCGGACCGCTTCCGGCAGCAACGTATGAAACCGGAGGAATGTGGCATGAGCGAAAGCCTGGCAGACAGCAAGGACGTGCGGGACCTGCTGATGAAGGTCAGCGGACTGGGCGATGACGGCGGCAACGTGCGCATCAAGCGCATCGTTCATCGTGTGGTCGCCGATCTGTTTCGAATCATCGAGGAATTCGACATCCAGCCTGACGAATTCTGGACCGCGGTGAGCTACCTCACGCGGCTTGGACAAGCCAATGAGGTCGGGTTGCTGGTGCCGGGCCTTGGTCTCGAGACCTTCCTCGACATGCGGATGGACGCGGCGGAGCAGAAGGCCGGCATCACCGGCGGCACGCCGCGTACCATTGAAGGTCCGCTGTACGTGGCGGGGGCACCGCTGTCGAAGCACGAGGCACGGCTTGATGACGGCAGCGAGGCCGGCGAGGTGGTGTTCGTTGAAGGCCGGGTTCGGACTGTTGACGGCAAGCCGATCGCGCGCGCCGTCGTCGATGTGTGGCACGCCAACACGCGCGGTGGGTATTCGTTCTTCGACCCGTCGCAGCCGAAGTACAACCTGCGCCGACGCATCGAGACCGATGCCGAAGGCTGCTACCGGTTCCGCTCGCTCCTTCCATCCGGCTACGCCTGTCCGCCGCAGGGACCGACGCAGCAATTGCTCGACCGGCTCGGCCGTCACGGCCACCGGCCGGCGCACATTCACTTCTTCATCTCGGCGCCCGGCTTTCGGAAGCTGACGACTCAGATCAACATCGATGGCGATGAGTACCTGCACGACGATTTCGCGTTTGCGACGCGCGACGGACTCATCCCGGAGGTGAAACGCGTATCGGATGCAGCGGCAATCCGTGCGCGCGGGCTGAACGCGCCGTATGCCGAAATTGGCTTCGACTTCGTGCTGCATGCCGAGACCAGTACGGCGCCGAAGACCGTGGTCGAGCGAGAGCATGCGCCGGCCGCCTGATGCGACGGCGGGAATGGCCTGACGCCATTCCCGCTCCTCTTCCCGCAAGGAGATATCGAAATGCCCGATGGCGCGATCGCCATTCCCGCCGACCTGCGCCATGATCTGGCGATCGCTGCGGTGCGCAGCACGATTGTGGACGTGCCGACGGTGCGGCGCCACAAACTGTCGCAGACATCGGTGACGGCGCAGAGCTACGTTATTGTCGAAGTCTGCCTCGCCAACGGCGTGACCGGCATCGGCGAGGCGGCCACCCTCGGCGGCCCGCGTTGGAGCGAGGAAAGCGTCGAGGCCATCAAAGCCAATATCGATTGCTATCTGGCTCCTGCCTTGCAGGGTCTTACCGCAGACCGTTTCGCACTTGCCGGCGCGCGCATGGACGCTGCGGCGAAACGCAACACGGCGGCCAAGGCAGCGTTGGAAACCGCGTTGTTCGATGTTGTCGGCAAGACGCTTGGCGTGCCGGCCGCCCTTCTGCTGGGCGGCGTCGTGCGTGAGCGTGTGCCGGTGCTGTGGACGCTCGCCTCCGGTGATGCCGGCCAGGAGATCGAGGAGGCAGAGTGCAAGCTCGCCGCGCGGCTGCACGACACGTTCAAGGTCAAGATTGGGGCGCTGGCGCCGCAGGAGGATCTGGCTCGCCTGCACCGGCTTGCCAAAGCGCTGGAGGGGCGCGCGCGGCTGATCGTTGACGCCAACCAGGCCTGGGACGAGACGACGGCGTTGCGCTACCTGCCTGGCGTCACCGAGCTCGACGTCCGGCTGGTGGAGCAACCGCTGCCGGCCTGGAACCTCGCCGGCATGGCGCGCGTACGGTCGCGCACGACAGTGCCCCTGATGGCAGACGAGTGCGCCTTCAGCGTGCAGGACATGGCAGCCGTTGCTCAGGCGGCTGCGGCGGATGTTGTGTCGCTCAAGCTGGTCAAGCACGGCGGATTGCTCGGGCTGCATAAGGTCGCCGCGGTAGCCGAAGCGGCGGGCATTGGCCTGTATGGCGGCTGCCTGCTGGAAAGCTCGATCGGTGCGGCGGCGCACCTGCACGCCTTCGCCGGACTGCGTGAACTCGCCTGGGGCTGCGAACATTTCGGGCCGCAGATCCTGACCGACGACCTGGCGACCGAGCCGCTGCACTTCGCCGACTTCCATGTTCATCTGCCACCAGGACCGGGGATCGGCGTGACGATCGATCGAGACAAGCTGCGCCGCTTCGCACGCCAGTGAGGCGAGGCGATCTTCCTGAAGGCCAGGAGCGTCCTACCCCTGCGATTTGGGGCGAATGGTGCGGTGAGCCCTAGCAGGACGAAACTACCGGCGACGGTCTGGCCGTCGCGTCCGGCTTTGCGTCTGTGCCTGGTCCGACGTCCCTGGGGCACGCTCCGATACTGAGCCGCCGGTTTGGCGGGCACTCGTCGGCTGGCTCGCCTGGCTGCGCGATTGGCGAGGGCGGCGGGTGCTCTGTGCGGGGGCGTGCTGTGAGGGGGCGTGGTTGCGGGAGCGGGTTGGGGCGGTTATATGCGATCCCCGTTTTGGCCGCCGACGTAGCTCAGTGGTAGAGCAACTGATTCGTAATCAGTAGGTCCGGAGTTCGACCCTCCGCGTCGGCACCAGGATCGTCTTGCCGTTATCGGCACATACGCCACGCTGCCGCAGCGCCCTACGCTCCCACACCGCGCGTACCATGCGCCCAATCGGCGTTCCATCATCTGTGTTTTCAATTTCTGCTTCGCGCGCACACCTCGCAACTGCGAATGGCAAACGACGTCACCGTATTCATGAAAATGAGTACCGAGAGGCCCCCCGCACGCGCGGATGACCCGCGAGGCTCGGGGCCTCGGCCGGCGGTCCGGGAGGTACGGCCTTGCCAGCTTCCGGCGTCAGGTGCTTCCTTTTCACTGGGTTCTTTGACGAACCGGCGGCAGCTTCTGCCTCCAAATGCGCCAGACATAAAACACCACGACGACCGTGTTGATCACGTCCAAGGCGATGACGAGGCCCCAGTTGCTGCCGAAATCCGCGCTGGCAAGCGACTTTGGGTCCGGGCCGCCCAGAAGACCTAGAGCGGCTGCGATTGCGGTTTCCATTGTCCCTCCTTCCCCCCTGACAGCAAGTAGCCGAGATAGGTCCGGCGAACCTGCGGCTCGACCATGCCGCAAACGCAGGCCGAGCCCAGCACGCCACACGCGGCAAACAGCAGGAAGGCCGGCCAGAATTGCGGGCCTGCCGGCGTCTGGATGACCATGTAAGCGGTCAAGGGCTGCGCGACGGCGCTGCCGATCATCGCGCCCAGGACGACGACGCCAAGCGACCTCCCGACTGCACCCGGCGTCAAGAGTTCGGCCAGGTAGGGGGCGAAAAGCTGACCGGCCGGCGTGCAAGAGCCGGCGAAACCGGCAATGAAGAATGCGAGATAGACCACCGGAAGTCCCACGCCGGGCTTGAAGGTCGCCGCCCAGACAAGCGCCATTGCCATCACGACGCCACCCAGAATCCAGATCGGGGTGCGCTTCATGCCAAACACCTTGTCGGACAGAATGCCGCCGACGACCACGCCGCAAAACTGGCCGGCCCAGACGATCGACGCCAGAGTGCCGGAGATAAGCAACGGCAGCTTGAGTTCGCGGTAGCCATAGGTCGGCAGCCACGTGGTCAGCCCCCAGCCGGCCAGCAGGCAGAAGAATCCGGACGCAAACATCAGGGCGATGCTGCGATTGAAGAAGATCTCACGGTACGGGGTGAGTCTTTCTCCAGGGGGGAGTTCGTTCGCCGAGCGGGCTCTCGCCGGATCCAACGCGCCGCCCTGCTTCCTGGCGATCTCTTCCTTGCCGAAGATATAGTCCAATTCGGCATCGCTGATGCGCGGATCGCGTTCGGGCCGGTCGACGATGTATCGGTCGATCAACGCCAATACCGGCAGCCCGAAGAAGGCCATGATCAGGAAGGTCCAGCGCCACGATCCCAATGCGTGGGCGATCGGCACGGCGATAAAGGGGACGATGACGGGTCCGATGGTGTAGGCGGTCTGATGGAAGGCGAAGGCGCGGCCTCGGGTTCGCATCGGGAACCACGTCGCCACCAGGCGGGAGGCGGATGTCACCTCGAATCCCGCGAAAATTCCGAACAAGCCGTTGAGGATCAGGAGTTGGTCCGGCGTGTTCACCATGCCCATCATCCAGGTGAATACGGAGAACCCGCCGACCGAGAGTGCCAGCGCTTTTTTTGCCCCGAGCAAGTCCGTGACAAAGCCTGCGAAGGGCTGAGTGGCCGCATAGCAGATGAAGAAAGAGAACAATACCCAGCCTGTTTGATGCGTGCTTAGCCCGAGGGACGCAACGATCAGCGGCAGCAGGACAGCAGTCTTGGTACGGTCTATATAGTTGACCATCCATGCCAACCAGGCGGCACCCAGCATTTGGTAGCGGCGCTCGGATAAGATCATCGTTGCTGTGCTCCCTGTCGTTTCGATCAACGTTTCCCACGGATCGCAAGTAGCCGTAACGGTGGGAACGTTGCCACTGCCGTGGTGGAGTAGGCAAGCAAGAGACATGCCAGCAGCCCCGAATTAACGGACGAGTACAGCGGTGCGCGAACCAACCTGCCGTGCGCTATCGCATACCCCCCCTGCCCTGCCGTTGACGTATCAGCCTCTTCAGTGGCGTAACCTTATTCGCTGCCCCGCCCGCAAACCTGAAAGGCCGCTCCGCATGTCACAGCCCCATGGTCCGCTCCAAGGCGTGAAGGTCGTCGCTTGCTCTACAGCGCAGGCGGGGACCGTGCCCTATATGCTGATGGCCGATCTCGGCGCCGAGGTGATCAAGATCGAGGTCCCCGAAGGCGGCGACAATTCCCGCGGCTCCACGGTGATGCCCGGCTTCCCCAGTACCTATTTCGAAACCAACAACCGCGGCGTGAGGAGCTTCACGCTGAATCTGAAGGCGCGGGAGGGACGGGAAATCCTCTACAAGCTTGTCGCCCGCGCGGAGATCTTCGGCCAGAATTTCCGTCCGGGCGCGGCGGAAAAGAACGGCTTCGGCTATGAGGATCTGCGGCGAATCAACCCGAAGCTGGTGTACATCTCGATCTCCGGTTACGGCCCCAACGGGCCGAACGCCGCGCTGCCCGGCACCGATTCCATGGCGCAGGCTCTGGGCGGCATCGCGGAAGCGTATTCCACCCCCGGCCAGCCGTTGCGTACCGGTATCGTATCCGTGGCTGATGAAACCTGCGCCATTCTGGCTTTCGGCGGTGCGCTCGCGGCGCTGACTCATGCGCGCGCCACCGGCATTGGCCAGAAGGTCGATTGTTCGTTGCTCGGCGGGCAGATCAGGCTGATGGGCTGGACTCTGACCACCACGATGTGGCGCGGGAAGGATCCGGTCACCGGCCAGGCGCGCGTCACCGGCACGCCCGACCGCCCCGGCATCAGCGCCAGCTTCAACGACCGCGACGGCAAGCCGCTGGTGTTCCAATTGAACGGCAACCGTCCCTGGCGCACTGCGATGACCGCACTGGGCTTTTACGAAACGTTGGAACGCGCCGGGTTCGGCGACCTGGGCGTGATCGTTCCGTCGGACGAAAAACGCGCCGCGCTGCTGCGTCTGCTGGATGAGATGTTCGCGACCGGCCAACGCGATGATTGGGTAGCGCGTCTGCGTGCGGCCGACATCGTCGCTGCGCCGATCAATACGTTGTTGGAGGCAAGCAACGATCCGGATGTGGTGGCGAACGGCTATGTGGCGGAGATGGACTATCCCGGCTACGGAAAGCGTCTGAAAGTTCACGGCACGCCCTGGCAGTTTTCGGAAACTCCCGCACAGATCGGTGTGGCGCCGCGGCTGGGCGAGTACAATGATGAAGTGCTGGCGGAGCTGGGCTATAGCACGGCGGAGATCAGCGGATTGCGCGAGCGGAAGGTTATTTGATTGCGACCGACGGCATCGCGAGGAGGAGAGCGACGAAGCGACCGCGGTCCTTTGTGGGTACTGATGACCGAGGTTGCTTCGTCGCTGCGCTCCTCGCGCAATGACATTAGACAATCTGCCCAGGCTGCGTCACTCGCACGGCGACTGGCGACAGCTCCGCATCGATTTCCTGCATGGTGCGGCCGCGCGTTTCCATGCCGATGAACCAGAACGCCACGGCGCCAAGCGCGTACCAGAACGCGAAGTAATTGAACGCCGGGACGATGGCAGCCAACGTCGCTGCGGGCTTCACGTAGTTCGATGATCCGGCAATCATCGCCAGGCCGGCCGGCCCGATGAATTTTCCCAGATTGCCGACGCCGTACACCACGCCCATGCCGCTGCCGCGCAGGCGTGACGGCCACATCTCACCCATGTAAGGCCCGACGATCGCATAATTGCCGCTGCCGAACGCGCTTTGCAGGATGATCATCGCGACGAACAGTGACATGCCGCCGATGAAGGCTTCGTGCAGGTAACCGGCGGCGGACATGAAGATCGCGGCCAGCAGACAAGTCAACGTTCCCGCCACGCGCCGGCCCAACGCGTCCGACATCCAGGCGCACAGGAATCGCCCGGCGATTGCCGAGATGCTGACCCAGATGGCGATGCCCGATGCCTCGGCGGGCGTGATGTGCAGCAACATGACGAACAGAGTGACCATCCAAAGTGTCAGCGCGACGCCGCCGGTTTGCGTCAGGCCGACCATGCAGCCGGCGATGAGGCTGCGCGGATATTTGAAGACCTCGGTCCAGCGCGTAGGTTCCAACGGCGGCAGGGCGGCGGGCAGCGGGATGGTCGCTGCATTGACGTTCAGCGCCCAGGCCAGGGATTTGCGTGCCTCCTCCGCGCGGCCCATGCGCAGCAGCCAGTACGGCGATTCGGGAATGACGCTGCGGATGTAGAGGCTGAGGCCCGCAGGCAGCAGGCCGATGGCGAACATGCCGCGCCAGCCGATATAGGGCGTTGTATAGGCGCCCAGGAACGCGCCCAGCAATACGCCCGCCGGCAGCATTGTCGTGGTCAGGCCGGTGAGCCAACCGCGCTTGTACGAGGGCACGAACTCCTGCACCATCGTGATGTCGACCGAGTACATCCCGGTGACGCCGAGGCCGACGATCAGGCGGCAAACTGCCAGATAGATCCAGGCGCCCTCCGGCGTGACCGCCATGGCGCCGGTGGCGAGCGAGAAGTTCAGCACCGTGAGCATCATGACAGTTCGGCGGCCGATCTTGTCGGCCAGCCAACCCCAGAACAATGAGCCGAAGGGGGCGCTGATGCCGGACGCCAGAAGGATGATGCCGGCCTGGCCGTAGGTCAGGTGCCAACCCTTGACGATAAACGCGAGCACAAACCCGATGAGGAAAAAGTCGAAGAAATCGACCATGTCGCCAACCGTCGCGGCGGCGATGACCTTCCATTGGTTTGCCGTCAGCTTTTTCTGGCGGTCGAGTATTTCGAGCATGGCGTTGGCCTCCCTTAAGGCACGGTTTATCGTTACGTCTCAGGTTAAAATCCTTTCGCTTACGTCGCTGCCGCGCGGCGACCGGGCCGCGGCATGCAGCCGCCTCCGTACTTGCAACTGAAAGCCTAGGCAGAAATTCGCGCAGCAAGCAAGCAGCTACCAGTACCTGCTGTCAGTGGAGTGTCAGTCATGCGCCCAATGTCATTGCGGCCGGTTCCAGCCCGGCCATGACGGGCTGTTCCTGGTTAGTGTAGCGAAGAAGCAACCTCGGTCGTGTGGGCGTACTGACGGTCCGGGGGCTTCCCCGCAAGAGGGTTGAGGTGCGCTTCTCTGACTTCGGGTACTAGACCACCAGCGGCAACCCCACATAATTCTCTGCCAGCGCCGTCGACGCCGACGACGACGAGAACAGAAAATCCAGTTCTGCCCGCTGCACCCGGTGCTCGAACGGCGTATGCGAAGCGAAACGGTGCAGCAGCGATGTCATCCACCAGGAGAAGCGCTGCGCCTTCCACACCCGCCGCAGAACGGTCTCTGAATACGCGTTGAGCCCGTCGGTATTGCCGTGCCGCAGCCACGCCACCAGCGCCCGCGTCAGCACCGCAACGTCCGCCGCCGCCAGGTTCAGCCCCTTCGCGCCGGTCGGCGGCACGATATGCGCCGCGTCGCCAAGCAGGAACAAGCGGCCGCATTGCATCGGCTCCACGACGAAGCTGCGCATCTGCGTGACGCCTTTCTGCGTGATGGCGCCCTCGGTCAGCGCGAAGCCCTCGCGCGACAGGCGCGTTTGCAGTTCGGCCCAGATGCGGTCGTCGGACCAGGTTTCGATGTCCTCATCCGGGGCGCACTGCAAATACAGCCGGCTGACGGTCGGCGAACGCATCGACAACAGGGCAAACCCGCGTGAATGGCTGGAATAGATCAGTTCTTCCGACGCCGGCGGTGTGTCGGCCAGGATGCCCAGCCAGCCGAACGGATAGTCCCGTTCGAACACCCGCAAAACGCCGGCCGGAATCGAATCGCGGCAGACGCCGTGATAGCCGTCGCATCCGGCGATGATGGCGCAATCCAGGCGGTGCTGACACCCGTCATGTTCATACAGGATATACGGCGCGTCGGACTGGAAGCCATGCACGCTGACATTCGCGGCCTCGAACACGATGTGGCCCTCGGCGGCGAGCCGTGCCGCGATCAGGTCCTGCACCACGTTGTGCTGGCTGTAGACCATCACGTGCTTGCCGGTCAGCGCCTTGAAATCGATGCGGTGATCCTGCCCTTCGACGCGAAGTTTGATGCCGTTGTGCGGCAACCCTTCCGCCTGCATCCGTGCGCCGACATTGGAGTCGATCAGCAAGTGCTGCACGGGATATTCCAGCACGCCGGCGCGAATACGGTTCTCCACGTATTCGCGCGACCGTGCCTCCAGCACGACGGAGTCGATGCCATTCAGGTGCAGCAGGTGCGACAGCAGCAGGCCAGCCGGTCCGGCGCCGACGATTCCGATCTGGGTCCGCATCCTGTCGTATTCCTCCGCTGTTGCCCGACTGTAGCCGTCCGGCGAGAGCAGTGCATAATGCAGCGCAGCAACGCCGAGGTCGCCGAAATGCCCGCCGCCCCCTCCCCCGAAACACTTACCGCCGAACTGGAAATCCTGCTCGCGCGCAACGGCATCAAGGTGCCGGACATGCGCCGCGACGCGGTGATGGCGGCCTACGCCGATCTGCGCCAACAGATCGCGCTGCTGCACGGCCGCTACGGCGCCGCCGCCGAGCCTTCCAACGTGTTCCGCCTGTCGCCGACGGAGAGCCAGGGGGGTGCTACGTGATGGACGCGCAGGATCTCTCGATCGCGGCGATGGGTGCCGCGCTACGCTCCCACGACGTTACGGCAGAGCAATTGGCGCGCGATGCGCTGGCCCGCGTCGCGGCGCGCGATCCGGCACTGCACGCGTTCGTGCTGGTGACGGAAACGCGGGCTCTGGACGACGCGCGGCACGCCGATCAGGAACTGCGTGCGGGACGGGACCGCGGGCCGATGCACGGCATCCCGTACGCATTGAAGGACATCTACGATACCGCCCGCATTCGCACGACCTGTCATTCCAAGCTGCGCATCGATCACGTGCCGGACCAAGACAGCGTGGTGGCGGCGAAGCTGCGCGAGGCAGGCGGTGTATTGCTCGGCAAGCTGGCAACGCATGAGTTCGCCATTGGTGGTCCGAGCTTCGACCTGCCGTTCCCGCCTGCCCGCAATCCGTGGAACACAGAGCATGTCACTGGCGGCTCCTCGTCGGGTTCCGGCACCGCGGTGGCGGCGCGCATGGTGCGGATGGCGATGGGGTCCGATACGGGCGGCTCGATCCGAGGCCCCGCCGCATGGTGCGGGCTGGTGGGCATCAAACCGACCTATGGCCGCGTGTCGCGCCGCGGTGTGTTCCCGCTGTCCTGGACACTGGACCATTGCGGGCCGCTGACCCGCAGCGTGGAGGATGCCGCGATCAGTTTGCAGGTGCTGGCGGGCCACGATCCGCAGGATGCGGCCAGTGCCGATGTTCCGGTGCCGGACTTTCGCGCCGGGCTGGAACGCGGTGTCGGCAGGCTGCGCATCGGCGTGCCGCGGGCGTTCTTCGCCACGGCATCGGCGGCGACGCCAGAAGTGCTGGAGGCCATCGACCGCACTATCGCCTTGCTGCGTGACGCCGGCGCCGGCGTGGAGGACGTGCAGCTTCCCGACTACGCGTTGTTCGCGGCCGCCGGACGCGTGATCATGGCGCCGGAATCCTTCGCGATCCACGAAGCCGACATGCAGACCCGGCTGATGGATTATGGCGAAATCACCGCCAACAGGTTCGTGCTTGGCGCGGCGGTCACCGCGGTGGACTACATAAACGCGCTCCGCGCCCGGCGGGAACTGACCGAAGCGGTGAACGCCGCGCTGGGCCGGTACGACGCGCTGCTGACGGCCTCGGCGCTGGCGACCGCGCCGCGCTTCGACGCGCCGGTGGATTCGCTGTCTTCTACGTCTCCGATGCAGACCATTCCGTTCAACGTCACCGGTCATCCGGCGATGAGCGTGCCGGTGGGGCTGGCGCCGAATGGGTTGCCGCTGTCGGTGCAGATCGTCGGCCGGCCATTCGACGAGGCGATGGTGTTCCGCATCGGAAGAGCAGTGGAGCAAATAACGGGATGGGAAGCCGTGAAGCTGCCAATCTTCGCGGCGTAACGCGTCCGATGCCATTGCGAGGAGCGTCGCGACGAAGCAACCTCGTTCAAGTCTGGATCCAAATCCCCCAGCGGCTTTGCGAGCAGGCTTGCGTCGTCACACCGTTCCTCGCAATTCCAAAGCGCGAGCGCCATGATACGCGCCGGCGACGTTCGCATTGGCATTTCCGGTTGGACCTACCCACCCTGGCGGGGCGTGTTCTATCCGAAAGGACTACCGCAGAAGAGCGAGCTGGAATACGCCGCGCAGCAGTTCCGTTCGATCGAGATCAACAGCACGTTCTACGGCATGCGGAAGCCGGACACATTCGCGGGCTGGGCGGCGCAGGTGCCGGACGATTTCCTTTTCGCCGTGAAGGCGCCGCGATTCATCACGCATATGAAGCGGCTGAACCAGGCGGAACCGCCGTTGGCGAACTTCATCGCGTCCGGGTTGCTGCGGCTTGGTTCTAAATTGGGACCGGTGCTATGGCAGTTCCCGCCGAGCTTCCGCTTCGATGCAGAGCGGATCGAAGCGTTTCTGAAGCTGCTGCCGCACGACACCGGCAGCGCCGCTCGCCTTGGCCACAAGCACGACAACCGCCTGAAAGCGCCCGCCTGGCTGAAGGTGGAACAAGAGCAACGAATGCGGCATGCGTTCGAGATCCGGCACGACAGCTTCCGCGACCGCGCCTTCATCGATCTGCTGCGCCACTATGATGTCGCGCTGGTCTGCGCCGACACGGTGGATTGGCCGCTGCTGATGGATGTCACGTCGGACATCGTCTATTGCCGCCTGCACGGGTCCGAGGAGCTTTACGCCAGCGGCTATGACGACAAGGCGTTGGACATCTGGGCACAACGTGTCGCCGCGTGGGCAGGTGGCGAGGAACCGGCAAACGCCGACCGCTTGGGTCCGAAGGCGCGGCGGCAACGGCGCGACGTGTTCGTGTATTTCGATAACGACCAGAAAGTGCGGGCCCCAGTCGATGCAAGGGCGTTAGCAGAACGGGTGTCCACCAGGCTGTCCCGCACGCAACGCGGGAGAGGTCGATTGCCTACGGGATCTCGGTGGTGAACTGACCTGGCATGGTGATGCTGATCACGCCGGCCCAATTGCACATGCACTTGGAGGTGTTGTCGAGCGCCTGAAGGCCGCCAATCGTGACCGTCGGCGCGCCAGGCGTCCAAGGGGAAGACGTGGCCGGAATGCATGGCATGGGCGTCAGCACCCCGAGCGCCGCCGCCGTCGCCGAGGCGACCTCCGGATTGGCAATGCTCGAGCACATGCCAAAGGTCGGGATATTGGCCATCGGCGCAAAATCCATGATCGTGGCGGCTGGCATGGCGCTCACCGTCGTGGTCGGCGCGCTGGTCGCGATCAGCGACGCCGGCGCCACCCCGAACGTGCACATCATCATCGCGCCCGTAACGACCTGCTGCGGCATTGGGTGCTTCCTTTCCGGTCGCTGAATCTCGTGGTTTCAGAATGCAGCGGCCAGAGTGCCGATTGCAATGGAAACCTGGCCGGCGCCGGCCTCGCTCCCATCGACCACGTCGCGGGCTCGTTCCCGCTGGGGGTTGCATCGTGACCCCGCGGCCCGCATGGAACACTCGTTCATGGCGAAAGGATACCTTCATGCCCCTGCGCATCACCGACGTGCGGGAAATCACGCAGCCGATCAGCTCGCCGATCCGCAATGCCTATATCGATTTTTCGAAGATGACCTCCAGCCTGGTCGCGGTGGTGACCAATGTGGAGCGTCACGGGAAGCGCGTGGTGGGCTACGGGTTCAATTCCAACGGCCGGTACGGCCAGGGCGGGCTGATCCGTGAACGTTTCGCACCGCGCATCATGGAGGCGGATCCAACCTCGCTGCTGGACCCGACGGGAGAAAACCTGGATCCGGACCGCATCTGGGCGTGTATGATGCGTAACGAAAAGCCGGGCGGACATGGCGACCGTTCGGTCGCGGTCGGTACGATCGACATGGCGGTATGGGACGCAGTGGCCAAGATCGCGGACAAGCCGTTGTTCCGTTTGCTGGCGGAACGGCATGGGCGGCACGCCGATCCGCACGTGTTCGTCTACGCCGCCGGCGGTTACTACTATCCGGGCAAGAACAACGCCGCATTGTGCGCCGAGATGCGATCCTACCTCGATCGCGGCTACACGGTGGTGAAGATGAAGATCGGCGGCGAATCAGTAGACGAAGACCAGCGCCGCATCGAGGCAGTGTTGAAGGAGCTGAACGGCAACGCACAACTGGCGGTGGACGCGAATGGCCGCTTCGATCTCGAAACCGCCATCGCCTACGCCAAAATGTTATGCGATTACCATCTGTTCTGGTACGAGGAAGCCGGCGATCCCCTCGATTATCAATTGCAAGCTGCTCTCGCAGAATTCTACCAAGGTCCGATGGCAACGGGCGAGAATCTGTTCTCGCATCAGGACGCGCGGAACCTGATACGTTATGGCGGCATGCGCCCGGATCGGGACTGGCTGCAATTCGATTGCGCTTTATCATACGGGTTGTGCGAGTACCAGCGGACCCTGCAGATGCTGAAAGAGGCGGGCTGGAGCTGGAAGCGCTGCATCCCGCATGGCGGGCACCAGATGTCTCTGGCTATTGCCGCCGGATTGGGCCTGGGCGGCAATGAAAGCTATCCGGACGTGTTCCAACCCTATGGCGGATTCCCCGACGGTACGCGGGTGGAAAACTCTATCGTCACGCTGCCCGAACTGCCGGGCATCGGGTTCGAAGGAAAATCCGATCTATATACAGTGATGCGAGAGCTGGCGGCGTAGCACCGGTGCCCCCATGTCATTGCAAGAAGCGTAGCGACGAGACAACCCCGGTCGTGTGGGCACATCGACTATTCGAAGTACTAACGAAACGAGATTGCTTCGTCGCTGCGCCCCTCGCTATGACATGGGAGATGTCCATGCCTCGTGATCTGTTGATGGTGGATATCAGGACGATGCAACCGCCCTGCCCTCTTGCAGCGTGACCGTGCGATCCATGCGGGCGGCGAGATCGGGATTGTGCGTAGCGATCAGTGCGGCCAAGCCTTCGCGCCGCACCATCGTCAGCAGTTCCCCGAACACCACATCCGCAGTGTGCACATCGAGGTTTCCCGTCGGCTCGTCGGCCAGCAGCACGCGCGGCGCATTGGCCAATGCCCGCGCGATCGCAACGCGCTGTTGTTCGCCGCCTGACAACTTGCCTGGCAGATGTCCTGCACGCGCCGCCAATCCAAATGCCGACAGCAGCGCCATCGCACGCTCCGACGCCTGGCGCCGAGAGCGGCCGGCGATCATCTGCGGCAACACCGCGTTCTCCAACGCGGTGAATTCCGCGAGCAGATGATGGAACTGATACACGAAGCCGATGGTGTCGCGGCGAATGGCGGTGCGTGCGGCATCCGGCAACGCACCCGCGTCCCGCCCCTCGACGAAGACCGAGCCGCCATCCGGACGTTCCAGTAGCCCCGCCAGATGCAGCAAGGTCGATTTGCCGGCACCGGACGGCGCTACCAGCGCAACGATCTCCCCCGCCTGCAACGCCAGGTCCACGCCGCGCAGCACCGGCAATTCGCCCGCTTCGGTACGATAGGTGCGGCGCAGATCGCGCAGCATCAGCGGCACGGCGCGCTCACTCATGCCGCAGCGCTTCCACCGGATCGGTGCGGGCGGCACGCCAGCTCGGATACACCGTCGCGAGCAAGGACAGCGCCAGCCCCAGCGCCACCACGCGCGCAACGTCGCTCCAATCGATCGTGCTTGGCAACTGGGTCAGTTGGAACACCTGTGAATCGAACACCTGCCCGCCAGTGATGTCCTGGACCGCATGCTGGATGGCGACGATATTGTGGCAGAAGACGATGCCGATCACGGTGCCGATCAGCGTGCCGACCACGCCGACAAAGGCGCCGCACATCACGAAGATGCGCAGCACCGCGCCGGCGCTGGCGCCGAGCGTGCGCAACACGGCGATGTCGCCGCGCTTGTCCTTCACCAGCATGATCAGCGACGATACGACGTTGAATGCGGCCACCAGCACGATCATGCCCAGCACGATGAACATCGTGTCCTTCTGCACCTGCAACACGCTGACGATGGTATCGTTGGCATGCAGCCAGTCGCGCGCCAACACACGCTGGCCTTGCAGCGCCTGCGCCAGGTCGGGCATCAGTCCGGGGGCGAGTTCCGGGTTGGTCAGTCGGATTTCAATGCCGGTGACGCCGTCCGGCTTCTGGAAGAACGCCTGTGCTGCCGGCAAGGGCATGAAGACAACCGAGGTATTGTAGTCGTTCAGCCCGGCATCGAAGATCGCGACAACCTTGTAGGCGCGAATGCGCGGGATGGTGCCGAAGGCGGTCGCGGCGCCTTGCGGCGAGATCACTGTCAATGAATCTCCGACGCGAAGCTGATAGGATTGCGCCAGGCTGATGCCGATGGCGATCGCGTTGTCGCCAGTAAAGTCCTTCAGGCTGCCGGCGATCACGTGGTTGCTGACCGGATGCAGCGCCAGCAGATCTGCCTGCGTCATGCCGCGCACCAGGCCGCCCTGCGCACCGCCGTTGCTGGAGGTGAGCAAGACCTGGCCGTTGATCAGCGGCGTGACGGAGACGACGTGCGGAATTGCTCGGATACGGGTGTCGAGAGCCTGGTAGCCGTCGATCTGCTGTCCGGCGTAGGCGTCGACCGTGATGTCGCCGTTGATGCCGAGAATGCGGGAGACCAATTCCTGCTGGAAGCCGCTCATCACGCTGGTCACCACGATCAGGGTAGCGACGCCGAGCGCAATGCCGATCAAGGAGAAGACGGCGATGATGGAGACGAAGCGCTCGCCCTTGCGCGCACGCAGGTAGCGGCCGGCGACGGTGCGTTCAAAGGGGCCGAACATTCAGGAGAGGCAAAAATATGATTTGAAGAAGTCGGTCATGCCCGCGTTCTTCCATCAATTGCCGGTCGAGCATCGGCGCAATTCGCGGCGTGGCCGGCGGCCGCAGCCAAACCCCACCGACCCGCAAGAGTGCGCATCGCAGCCAGACGTGGAATCAGCGCAGGCCACGACGATCGCGCGGATTAACACCGGGTACGTCTCATACAATTTCAAACCAGAATCTTTTGCAACGCTGCTTCGGGACTTGCCTCGCCGCGTTCCCCCGTGGCGCGCCGCTTCAACTCCACCTTCCCGGCAGCGGCGCCGCGCGGGCCGACGATGATTTGCCAGGGATGGCCCATCAAGTCCGCGTCAGCGAATTTTGCGCCGGCGCGTTCCTCACGATCGTCGTACAGCCCTGCCGAGCCCAGCTTCGCGTACAACGATTCGCACATCCCGTCGCACGCCGCATCGCCCTTCCGCAGATTCAGGATCGCCGCCTTGAACGGCGCAATGCTGTCCGGCCAGATGATGCCCGCTTCGTCGTGGCTGGCCTCGATCACTGCGGCCACCAGACGCGAGACACCAACGCCATAGCTGCCCATTTCCGGATGCACTTTCGACCCGTCCGGCGCCGCCACCGTGCAGTTCATCGAGCGCGAATATTTGGTACCGAAGTGGAAGATGTGGCCGACTTCGATGCCCCTGCCCTCGCGCCGGCGCTCGGGCGCCACCTTCTCCCATGCGGCCGGATCATGCTTCTCGTCCGTCGCGGCATAGTTCGTGGTCATCAGGTCGAAGAAGCGGTGCAGATCGGCGGCATTGTCGTGGCTGAAGCCGCCGGCACCACGGGACAGGTAGTCGATCTCCTCGAACGCCGCGTCGTAATATACCTGGCTCTCGCCGGTCGGCGCCAGGATGATGAACTCGTGGCTCAGGTCGCCGCCGATCGGGCCGCTGTCCGCCGCCATCGGGATCGCCTTCAACCCCAGGCGCTGGAACGTGCGCATATAGGCCAGCATCATCTTGCGATAACTGACCACGGCACCGGCATAGTCCATGTCGAACGAATACGCGTCCTTCATCAGGAACTCACGCCCGCGCATCACGCCGAACCGCGGCCGCACCTCGTCGCGGAACTTCCATTGGATATGATAGAGAATCTGCGGCATCTCGCGATAGCTCTGTACCGACTGGCGGAACAGATCGGTGATCACCTCCTCGTTCGTTGGCCCATACAGCATGTCGCGATCGTGGCGGTCGGTGATGCGCAACATCTCCTTGCCGTAATCCTCATAACGGCCGCTCTCGCGCCACAGCTCCGCCGACTGGATCGTCGGCATCAGCAGTTCCTGTGCACCGCACGCATCCTGCTCCTCGCGCACGATACGCTCGATGTTCTTCAGCACGCGGAAGCCGAGCGGCAGCCAGGCGTAGATGCCGGCCGAGGTCTGCCGCACCAAGCCAGCCCGCAGCATCAGGCGATGCGAGGCGATCTGCGCCTCGGCGGGCGTCTCCTTCAGCGTGGGAATGAAGCCGCGAGACAGGCGCATCGGGGGGAACCATCCATACGAGAGGTTGTGCCGGCCCGACCCTAGCCGCGGCGGCCGGCTACCGCCAGATGCCGGGCCGGCGGCGACTCGCATGGAATTTTTGTGCGGAGCACAAGCGTGACGGCGAAATAAACCTTCCGTGTGGTGGGAAAATCCCCACAAAATACCGTGACTCGAGTCTTGCCTGGTAGTAACACTCCGGCCGCCCCACCCGTGACTGAAGCGGGGCAAGTTTGGGGAGGAAAACGCCAGTCACACGGGCAGGTTGAGGATATTTCCTCACCTGGCCCATGTGGGCGATGAGTTACCGCGCTGCAATATTCCCAAGCTTTTGCGTTACGATCAGAGCGCCTAGTCTTGGCGCATGTGCGGTTGCCGCGAGTCAGCCTGAACCACCATGACGGCCTTGGCCGCGTCGCCTGCTCTTCGCCTGCCGCCGGAAGCGCCGCCATCACGCCTGCGGTGGTCGGTTATTGTCTCGGTGCTGCTGCACCTGGGGCTGGTGGTCGTGGCGATCCTGGCCGCGCGACAGCGGCACAGATTGCCGGAACCTGTGCCGCCGGCGCCGGTGGCCATGGTGTTCGAGGGAGGCGGCGCGAAGACGCCGCCGTCGATCGCCAACCCGGCGCCGGTATCGCCGAACAAGCCCGCATCTCCGAGGCCGCAACCTGCGACGCCGCACGCTGCTGCGGCGCATCCGCCGGTGCCGCCCATGCCGCGGACGCAGCCGGTGCCACAGCCTCAGCCGCACAAGCCGCCGCAACCGCAAAAGCAGCCTCAGCCACACCAGCAACCAGAAAAGACGCCACCGGTCGAGCCGCCGCCACCGAAGCCGGCGACCGCGGAAGTCACACCGCCAAAGACGACCCCGATCGCGCCGCCGATACCGCAGGCCCAGCGGGCGCCGCCGCAGAAACAGGCGCCGTCTCCCGCGCCGCCCGTCCAGGCCCCGCCACAACCCAAGCCGGCGCCATCACCGCCGCCACAAGCCGGGCCACCGCCGCGTCCTGTTCCGTCGGAGAACGTTCCCGTCGTCAGCGCGCCGACCCAACTGGCACCGCCGCCGGAAGTCGTGCCGTTGCCGCCACCACCACCGGCGCCTGCTGCACCCGAAGCAGCCCCGCAGACCGCGCCACCCCGCGCGCGGGCAGCGGCAAGGCCGGCCCCGATGCGTCCGAGCTTCGCCTTCCCGGCACCGATGAACCTGTCGCTGGGTTCGCCGACGACTGAATCATCGGCCGCGCCGCCGCGCCCGAAGCCGTTCGCTGGCGTCATGGACCTATCGTACGCCGCCAACGTTGGCGGCGGCGACATCACCCAACTGCATCCGAATGGCAAAGGCGAGGACGTTGGGGCCGACTGGCTGAACGAGGTCTCGGCCTGGTGGATCCGCCACCGGTTCTATCCCGAGGAAGCGGCGCGGCTGAACCAGGAAGGCAATGTGGTCTTGCAGCTGAGAGTGGGGCAGAACGGGCATGTACAGGCCGTGGATCTGGAGCAGGGGTCCGGATCGCCGTGGCTAGACATGGGGGCGTTGTCCGTGTTCCGGAACGCCAACCTGCCGCCGTTGCCGGGCAACGTTCACGATCCCAACATTTCACTGCGGTTCACAATCCATTATGAGATTCTGCACTAGAGTTGTGACCCGGACAGACGATGATTGCTCCACACGTGGCGCAGACGATAGCGGCTCCACATCTCATTGCGAGCGAAACGAGCAATCCCCGGCGGGTGCTCGTGCCCTCTCGGTGCAGTCCGTTGCGGTTTCATCCGGTCGCGGACCGGCGGTCAACTCGCACTGACCTGCGGGCGCGATCGGTCCGGACCAAAGCACCAGCGGCCGGGTGGCGCCGGGTCACGCGGCCTGCGGCACCGGGATGTAGTGCTCCGTGTTGAACGCCGCCGTGGCGATCGAGGCCAAGGCGCCGATGACGATGAACGCCGCCATCGCCATGCCCAGTCCCAGCACCGGCGTTACCAGCGCAATGACATAGGGAGCAACGACGCTGACGCTGGTCATCGCCCAGCCGATGCCAATGCCAAGCCCGCGCGTTTCCGGTTCGAACCGCCGTGCCAGATACATCGGTACTATACCGAAAATACTGTTTGGAATGAACCCCATCAGCAGGGCGCCGATAGCCATCGCTGCGGTGCTCGCGTTCAATGTGTAGAGCAATACCGAGGGGATGGTCAGAACCAGATAGCAGATCAGCATCGGGCGCTCGCCGACGCGGCTGGCGATGCGGCCTGCCAGCGGCTTGCCGATGATCGAGGCGACAGAATAGGTGGCGATGAAGGGAAACACGCCTGCCGGCGACAGGTGGCGGACGGTGATCAGGAATGTGGGATAGAGCGCGAAAATCGCCCAGCTCATGAAGTTCAGAAATGCCATCAGGACCCAGGCCTGGATCACCGCAGGCGTGAGGCGAAGCGGTGCATGGTGTGACGGACGTTGGCTGTTTGCCTGCCAGACCGGGGATTCGGTGATGCGGCTTTGAATCAGCAGCACCAGAAGGGCCGGTACGACGCCCAGTACCAACATCCACCGCCAGCCGAGAACCGGGAACACGATCCGGAAGGCCAGCGCCGCAATCAGGAAGCCGACTTCGTAGCCCAGCATCATGATTCCGGCGGCGACGCCTTTCAATTGCTCTGGGACGGTTTCCATCAGCAGCGTTGCCGACGTGCTCCATTCGCCACCGAAACCGAGGCCGAACAGGATGCGGAACACCAGCAGCGAGGCGTAGCTCCAGGCCAGTCCGGACAGGCCACAAAAGGCTGAGAACCAGAGAATTGACAACATGAATGGCAGTTTGCGGCCGAGCCGGTCGGCGGCCATGCCCCAGCCGACCGAGCCGACGACTTTGGCCAGGCCGGTCGCGGTTACGACGAGAGCCATTGCCGGCAGTCCGACATGGAACACGCCGCGCAGATGCGGGATCAAGAACAGAAGCAGCGTGAAATCGAAGGCGTCGAGTGCCCAGCCGGCCATCGCCGCGGCGAGGATCGGCCAATAACTGGTGAGCCGCACACCGGGCGTTTGCTGCATGTTCGTGGATCTCCTCGGAGTCGGTAGGATGATAGACCGAGTGCCGCGACCCGACGAGATGGAGAAATTTCAACACTTTGATGATTGAAGTTCCAATTGTGCGATGCAGCTCTGCTGGTAAGAGGCGCAGAATCGGCGCAGCGACGGACTGAATGTCATTGCGAGGGAGCGAAGCAACCAGGCGATCTTGGATGTGTGGACGTACGGATGGTCCGGAGGACTCGCCGAACGCGATTGCTTCGTCGCCGCGCTGCTCGCAATGACAGTCGTATTTTCAATCCTGCGGAACGGCAAACATGCCGTGACGGAAACTCATATAATCGCTGGAGATCAGAAGATCGGCACCGAACCAGATCACCGCTGCCACCAGCGACGTGACCAGAACCTTCATCAGCATGCGCGGATGCTCTGGCGCGCCACGCCACCCTGCCCGGGGGTCGGTGTTCTGAGCCGGCCGCGTGCCGATGGGCAGAACTGCGAACAATACAGTCCACCAGATCAGCAGATATACCACACAGCCAGTGAACCAGCCCATCGTCCTCACACCACTTGCGGCATTGATGTCGTTTGCTCCTGGATGCCGGAGGCGGACAAACGTTCGAGCTGCGCATTCAATTCGGCGCCGAGCAAGACCGCATAGGCAGAGAGAAAGAACCACAGCATCACAGCGGCCACCGCGCCGAGCGGGCCATAGGTCGCGCCGAACGCGGCAATGTGCTCGATGTAGAAAGACAGCAGCACGGAGGCGAGCAACCACAGGGCAAGGGCGAGGGCGCTGCCGGGCGATAGCCAGTGGCGTGGCGGGGGTGGGCGTGCGGGACCGAAACGGTACAACAGCGCCAAGGACATCGCGGCACAGCCGAGCAACAGGAGCAAACTTGCCAGATGCACGACGCGCATCCGCAGGCCCCATGGGGTGACGAAGCGGAACAAGGCCGGCATGCCGACCAGAATGGCGATCGCCAGCACCGCGCCGACGATCGCGACCAACGTCATCACCAGGGACACAATTTGAAAACGCAGAAAGCTACGGCGTTCCTGGCCGCCGTAGGCGATGGTAAGCGCGGCCAGCATCGACCGCATGCCGACGCCTGCAGTCCAGAAGGTCAGCAGTACGCTGACGCCAAGGCCGACGCCGAGACGCGTCGGCGGCTGGATTACCAGATGGTGCAGCCGGTCGGCGATCAGCCAATAGGCGTCTGACGGCAACAGGTCGTGCAGCCAACGTACCTGGAACTCCACGCCGCGGAGGTTGAAGACGAGGCCGTAGACCGAGATCAGGACGCTCATCGCGGGGAACAGGGAGAGCGTGGCGAAGAAGCCGCACCCGGCGGCGGCAAGCGCAACGCGGTCGGAGAGGCTGGAGCGTAGCGTGGCACTGACCACGGCGCGCCACGGGGTTGTCGGATTGCGTGACGGACAAGAAGAGGGCGCAGCGCAGGACATGTTGCACCCTCATCCTAACCCTCTCCCGGGACGCGGGAGAGGGGATTTTCAAACCCGCAGCAGATGGACATCGACCAGGGGGCGCTTCTGTAGCCGGCGGCCGACCACGCGGCGCAGGGCGGCGCGAGCGGCATCGGTCAGGGCGTCGTCGTCGCGGCGAATCGCGGCCGGCAGATCGGCCAGCGCCTCGGAAAATTCGTCGGATGCGCGGTCGAGTTCCGCGTCGTCCTGGTCCAGCAAACCCGGGGCACTGACGCGCGGATGGCCGCGCAGGCGGCCGGCTTCATCCACTGCCAGGCTGGCCAAGACCACGCCGTTGAACAACATGCGGCGGCGCGCCGACATCAGGGTGCCGGTCAGCGGCACGAGGCGGCCGCCATCCGGAACCAGGCGACCAACCGGAGCACTGTCCACCACCTCCACGCGGCCGGGCGCAAGGTTCAGGATATCCCCATCCTCCATCAGCACGGGGGTGGCGCCGGCTTCGCGGGCGAGGCCGGCATGGGCCGACAGGTGCCGCCATTCGCCGTGTACCGGCACGCTGTAGCGGGGTTTCACCAGGCGGTACAGCCGCCGCAGTTCGTCGCGCGCGGGGTGACCGGAGACGTGTACCAGGTGGTCCGCGTCCGTCATCAGGTGCACGCCGCGGCGCACCAGGTTGTCTTGCACCGTACCGATGGCGCGTTCGTTGCCGGGGATGACGCGGGAGGAAAACACCACGGTGTCGCCTTCGCCAAGGGCGACGCGCGGGTGCGTATCCATTGCCACGCGAGCCAACGCACTGCGCGGCTCGCCCTGGCTACCGGTGATCAGGATCAGGATGTTGTCGTCGGGCACGTCGGCGATGTCGTCCTCGCCGAGGAAGGGGGGGATGCCTTGCAGGTAACCACATTCGCGGGCGGCGGCGTCGAGGTTGCGCAGGCTGCGGCCGACGATCGCGACGCTGCGGCCGCACTCGCGGGCCGCGTGGGCGACGGTCTCGACGCGGGCGACGTTGCTGGCGAAACAGGTCACCGCGACACGACCGCGCAGGTTACGGAGTAATGCGCACAGGCTTTGGCGGACCTCGTGTTCGCTGCCGGAATGGCCTTCCACCATCGCGTTGGTGGAATCGCAGACCATGGCCAGGACGCCGCGCTGGCCGAGTTCCGATAGCGCTGCTTCATCGGTGGGCGGGCCGACCAGCGGCCGCGGGTCCATCTTCCAGTCGCCGGTGTGCAGCACCAGGCCGTACGGGGTTTCAATGGCCAGCGCCTGCGATTCCGGAATTGAATGCGCCATGCGGATGAGGCGCAGGTTGAAGGGCGGCAAGTGGATGCTACCGCCGGGAGCCACGATATGCACTTTGACCTGCGGCAGGAGTTGCACTTCCTGCAGCTTGCGGCGCAGCACCGAGGCGGCGAACGGCGTGGCATAGACCGGGCAGCGCAACAGCGGCCATAAATGGGCGACGGCACCGATATGGTCCTCGTGCGCGTGCGTGATCACGAGGCCGAGCAAGTTGTCGCGCCGGTCGGCGATGAAGCCGGGATCGGGAGTCATGATCTCGACCTCGGGGTACTGCGATCCGCCGAAGCCGATGCCGCAATCGACCGCCAGCCACCGCCCGTCGCAGCGATAGAGGTTGAGATTCATGCCGATCTCACCCGTCCCACCGAGCGGCAGGAAGGCCAGGTCGCCTGTTTCTGTGTCCATACGGGTTTGTTGCTACCTCACTGGCTGGGATCGTGGTCGTTGCATCTCGCCTTGGGCGAGCGATTGGTGGCGATATAGGATCGGAAGGCCGGGGAAACGAGGCAGGTGAACGCGATATGGCGACCTGCGGTCACAAGGACGCCGTCAGGCCGGGGTAGAGATCGGAGCGGTAGACCTGCCATGCAGGCTGGCCGTCCCGCTTTTCTGCCACCAGGATCGGGCCGGATTCCCGCCCCAGCCCACCCGTGTTGTCGATCAGCAGGCCGCGGTGAGCATGCGCGGCGAACCAGCCGAAAGCGGCGTGGGCGCGGGTGCGGCGCGCCAGAATACGGTCGCTTGGCACGTCGTGCCCGCCCTCCAGCACGCGGTCAGCGACCCGCGCAACATGCAGCGCAGCGGCGCGGAGGGTGACGAACACCAAGCCAAAGCGGAAGCCTGCGGCGAGGGCGTTGACCACGCGGTGCTGGAACTTGTCGCTGGACAAGACGGTTTCGACCAGGAATGAGCGGTGCGCCAGGATCGCTCGATCGACCCGGCTGTCGGATTCTGCCTGGGCGCGGCGCACCAATTCCAGCTCGGTGGCTTCCGGCATTTCGTCGCGCAGCATGCGGGCGAAATCGTCGGGATTAAGCAGGAGTTCCGGCAGTGGACCGGTGAACGGGGTCAGAGCGCCGGAACGCACCAGCGTGGTCTTGCCCGACCCGTTGGGTCCCGCGACGATCCAGAACCAGGGAGCAATCAGAACGCCGCCGGCGAGTCACTGGACCGGCCGGTGCGGACGGTGCCGTCCGGGTGAACGAACACGATTTCACCGCGATCGTTCAAGGTGGAATATGGCAGGCCTGCCGCCTGCTTGCGGTGCAGCTCGCGCAGGACAGTACCGGCGAAGGCACGCACCACTTGGTTTCCCGCCGAGGCGTGGGGACCGAGTTTACCCTTCGTGACTTTCGGCGCTGCATCCTCGGTATTACGCCGCATGCGTCTGGCGGTTGCCATCGGCCAAGGAACCTCCGGACCTGATTGAGGCGTCGCCGGCCATGCCGGCGCATCGGCACATAATGCCACTGATATTGCCTGCCGGGAAGCTTGCGGTGCCTTGGTTCGTGTCGACAATTTGTGCCTCTAATCGTTTTCGATCAAACGAGTCCTTTCACGCGGCAATGTGGGCGCCGGATTGCGTTCCGCCAAGAGACGCAGTCCCTCGAGCGTCAGGTCCGGTTCGATTTGCTCGATGATCAAGGTGCCTTCGGAAAACAGCGGCGCGAGGCCGCCGGTCGCGATCACGCGCATGGGGGCACCGAATTCGGCCTTGATGCGGGCCACCAGGCCTTCGATCATGCCGACATAGCCCCAATAGACGCCGGATTGCATGGCCGGCACCGTGGAGCGGCCGATCACCGCCTGGGGCCGCGCGATGCCGATGCGCGGAAGCTGCGCCGCCGCCTGGTGGAGCGACTCGATCGAGAGATTGATGCCGGGGCAGATCACGCCACCGACATAGGCGCCGTCCTTGTCCACCACGTCGAACGTGGTGGCGGTGCCGAAGTCGATGACGATCAGTGGCCCGCCGAAGCGCTTATGGCCAGCGAGCGCATTCAGCAAGCGGTCGGCGCCGACTTCGGCGGGTCGATCGACGCGGATCTCGAAGCCCCAGTCGAGGGTGGAACGGGCGACCAGCGGCTCGACGTGGAACCAGTCGCGGCAGAGCCGTCGCAGGTGATACAGCGCCGCAGGCACGACGGTGCCGATGACGGCGGCGGAGATATCGGCTGGTTTCAGGCCGGCGTGCTGGAGCAAGCTCAGCAGCCAGACGGCATATTCATCGGAGGTGCGATCAGAGGCGGTGCGGGTGCGCCAGGTGCCGCGCCACTGGTTGGCGTCGCGCACGGCGAAGACGATGTTGGTGTTGCCGGCGTCTACGACGAGGAGCATGGCAGGCTGCCGTCATGGCCGGTCTTGACCCGGCCAACTGTGCCGCGATCGTGCGCAAATCGCCGGGTCGAGCGTGGGACGCGGGGCTCGATCACCTGAACAACGCCTTCGCCGCCGCCTGGGCCGCCAGAACGATCGGCCCCGGGAAGATAAAGAAGAAGGTGGTGAACAACCCGGTGATTGCCGCGACGAAAGACAAGGAGGGCGGACGCGGATCGAATGCAGCGACAGGCGCGTCGAAATACATCACCTTGATCACCCGGATATAATAGAAGGAGCCCACGACGCTGGTCAGCACGCCGATCACCGCCAGCGTCCACAGCCCGACCTGCACTGCGGAGAGGAAGATGTAGAGCTTGGCGAAGAATCCGGACATCAGCGGGATGCCGGCCAGGCTGAACATGAAGACGGCCAACGCGAGTGCCAGCGTCGGATCGGTGGTGGAGAGCCCGGACAGGTCGCTGATTTGCTCCACTGCGCGGCCGTTGCGCCGCATGGCGATGATGCAGGCGAAAGTGCCGGCGGTCATGAAGACGTAGATCACCATGTAGACCAGCGTGCCGCGGATGCCCTCCGGTGTGCCGGCGGCGAGTCCGATCAGCGCGTATCCCATATGGGCGATCGAGGAGTAGGCCATCAGGCGTTTGATGCTGCGTTGCCCGATCGCCGCAAACGAACCGAGGACCATCGAGGCGATCGACACCAGGATGATGATCAACTGCCAGGCACCGAGCAGGTGGCCGAACGGCACCGCCATCACCCGCAGCAGCAGGGACATGGCGGCGACTTTCGGCGCGGTGGCGAAGAACACGGTCACCGGGGTCGGCGCGCCTTCATAGACGTCGGGCGTCCACATGTGGAACGGCACCACCGAGACCTTGAACGCCAGGCCGACGAATACGAACACCACGCCGACGATCAGCCCGAACGAGGCGTGGGACGGCTGCATGAGCAAGGTTCGCAACTGGTCGAAATCCATGGTGCCGGAGAAGCCGTAGACCAGGGAAATACCGTAAAGCAGCAGGCCGGACGCGAGGGCGGACAGGACGAAGTATTTCAGGCCGGCTTCCGACGACCGCACGTCATCACGTGCAAACGCGGCGAGCACGTACAGCGCGAGCGATTGCAGCTCCAGGCCGAGATACAGCGTCATCATATTGTCGGCCGACGCCATCACCATCATGCCGACGGTAGAAAACAGCAGCAGCACCGGAAATTCGAAACGCGCGATATTCTGTTTGCGGTTGTAATCGAGCGCGAGGATCGCAGCGAGCGCCGCGCCGGCGAGGATCAGTTCCTGATTGAACGCGCTGAACGCGTCGGCGACGACCTGGCCATGGTAGCCGACGCCATAGACACGGGTCATCACCAGGATCGCGGCAACCAGGAAGCCGCCGAGCGTGAACATGGTGCAGAGCAAGGTGGAGTCCTGCTTGCGCAGCACACCAAAGATCAGGATGGCCATGCCGATGCAGGCCAGCACGATTTCCGGGAGGGCGATGATCCAGTTCACAGCCGTGGCTCTCCCGAACGCGTGGCGAGAGCAGCCGCACCTGCCCTTATCATGGCATCCGCGCCCGTCATCGCCTGGCTTGACCCGGCCATCGGCGCACCGCCGGTAGCGCGTGCCGCATCGCGCGTTTCGACCCAGCGCGGGTGGATGGCCGGGGCGAGCCCGGCCATGACGTGGGCGTATCGGGGCAGGCCTTGGCCGCGGGCGGACGCATTGCTCGCAGCGACCGGTGCGGGCGCTGCCAGCGCCGCCGTGTGCTGCTTCACCATCGCTGCCACGCTGGCATCCCAGAAGCTGCTGAAACTGCTTGGGTAAACGCCCATCCATAGCGTCAGCACGAGCAGCGGCGCGAACACCGCCCATTCGCGCGGGCTCAGATCCAGGATGTTGCGCAGGTCCTGCTTGGTCAGGCGGCCGAAGATCATGCGGCGATACAGATACAGCATGTAGGCAGTACCCAGGATCATGCCCATGCCGCCCAGCAGCGCCAGCCAGAAGCTGATCTGGAAGGAGCCGATGATCACCAGGAACTCGCCGACGAAGCCGGAGGTGCCGGGCAAGCCCATCGCGGCCAACATGAACACCATGAAGACCAAGGCGTAGCCGGGCATGCGGTCGGCCAGGCCATTAAAGCGGGCGATCTCATGGGTATGGAGGCGATCGTAGACGACGCCCACGACAAGGAACAATGCAGCGGAGACGAAGCCGTGCGACAGCATCTGATACAGCGCGCCCTGGATGCCTTGCACGTTGAAGGTGAAGATGCCGATCGTCACCACGCCCATATGCGCGACGGAGGAGTAGGCGATCAACTTCTTCATATCCTCCTGCGCCAGTGCCACCAGCGAGGTGTAGATCACCGCCACGACAGACAGGGTGTAGATCAGCGGCGCGTATTCGGCGCAGGCTTGCGGCAGCATGGGGACAGAGAAGCGCAGGAAGCCGTAGGCGCCCAATTTCAGCAGCACGCCGGCCAGGATGACCGATCCGGCGGTGGGCGCTTCGACATGCGCATCCGGCAACCAGGTGTGCACTGGCCACATCGGCACCTTGACCGCGAACGATGCGAAGAAGGCAAAGAACAACCAACGCTGCATCGCCACCGGGAAGTGCGTGTGCATCAGCGTGGCGATGTCGGTGGTGCCGGCGTAGAACCACATCGCCAGCAACGCCAGCAGCATCAGCACCGAGCCGGTGAGCGTGTAGAGGAAGAATTTCACGGCGGAGTAAACGCGGCGCGGGCCGCCCCAGACCCCGATGATGAGATACATCGGGATCAGCACGCCCTCAAAGAACATGTAGAAGACGACAAAGTCGAGGGCGCAGAACAAGCCCACCAGCATGGTCTCCATGATGAGGAAGGTGACCATGAATTCGCGGACGTTCTTGGTGATGACTTCCCAGCTCGACAGGATGCAGATGGGGGTGAGGAAGGTTGACAGCAGGACGAAGAGCACCGAGATGCCGTCCACGCCCAGCTTGTAGCCGACGCCGTATTCGGCGAGCCAGGGCACGTTCTCGACGAACTGGAAGCCGGCATCGCTCGGATCGAATTCGACCCACAGCACCAGGGACAGGGCGAGCACGATCAGGCTGGTCCACAGCGCGGTCCAGCGCGCGTTGGAGTCGATGGTGGCCTGGTCGCCGCGCACCGACATGATCACCGCGGCGCCGACCAGCGGCAGCCAGGTGATGAGCGACAGGACAGGGAAGCCGGCGGCGTTCATGGGGCGATGCTCCGACGCGATCCATGACGGCCGAGCCATGCCGCCGGGCTTGAGGGGCAGGTATTCATCGCTCTCACCCGAACAACATGTAGATGCCGACCAGCACGACAATGCCGATCAGCATCGTAAAGGCGTAGACAGCCACCGAGCCGGTCTGGATCTTCACCGCCTCGCGCGATCCTTCCACGGTCAGCGACGCCAGGCCGTTGGGCACACCGTCGATCATCGTGACGTCGCCGGTCTGCCAGAACATGCGTGCCAGGCGGATTGCCGGCTGTACGAAGATCGCATCGTAGACTTCGTCGAAGTACCATTTGTTCAGCAGAAACAGATAGATCGGCCGGAAGGATTGGGCGAGCTGCATCGGCAGCAGCGGGTAGAGCATGTACATCACATAGGCCAGCCCGATGCCGAAAGCGGCGAGCACCAGCGGCGCCCATTCGACCCAGGCCGGAACGGCTTCGATCTGCGCGATCACGTGGTTCGATGCGCCGTTGACGATGCTGCCCTGCCAGAACGCCTGCCAGTCCCCGCCGATGAACCAGCCATGCAGCAAAAAGCCGCTGACCGTCGCGCCGATCGCCAGGACGATCAGCGGCACGAGCATCACCGGGGGACTCTCATGGACATGCTCCAGCACGTGCTTATCGGCGCGCGACTGGCCATGGAAGGTCATGAACAAGAGGCGCCAGGAGTAGAACGCGGTCAGGAACGCGGCGAGCACCGTGCAGATGAAGCCGTACATCCCGATGCCAGTATGTGCGGCGTAAGCGGCATCGATGATGGCATCCTTGGAATAGGCGCCGGCGAACGGCGGGATGCCGGCCAAGGCGAGATTGCCGATCCACATCACCGCGCAGGTCACCGGGATCATCCGCGCCAACCCTCCCATCTTCCGCATGTCTTGCTCGTCCGACATCGCGTGGATGACGGAGCCTGCCGACAAGAACAGGAGCGACTTGAAGAAGGCGTGGGTGATGAGATGGAAGATCGCGGCCTGGTAGACGCCGACCCCGACCGCGGTGAACATGTAGCCAAGCTGGGAGCATGTGGAGTAGGCGATCACGCGCTTGATATCGTTCTGCGCGCAGCCGACGGTGGCGGCGAAGAATGCCGTGGACGCGCCGATGAAGGTGACGAAGCCCAGCGCGACCGGCGCGTATTCCATCAGCGGCGACATGCGCGCCATCAGGAACACGCCGGCGGTGACCATGGTGGCGGCGTGGATCAAGGCGGAGACCGGCGTCGGGCCTTCCATGGCGTCCGGCAACCACACGTGCAGGCCAAGCTGTGCGGATTTGCCCATTGCGCCGATGAACAACAGGAAGCCGATCACCTCGAGAGCCGGGAACGTGGTGCCGAACAACGTATAGGTGTCGGCCTGGTGCTGGGCGACGGCGGGGAAGATGTCGGCGAACTGCACCGAGCCGAACTTGAAGAAGATCAGCGCCAGACCGACGGCGAACGGCAGGTCTGCGATGCGGTTGACGATGAACGCCTTGATGGCGGCAGCGCAGGCGGAGGGGCGGTCGTACCAGTAGCCGATCAGCAGGTACGAGCAAAGGCCGACGCCTTCCCAGCCGAAGAAGAGCTGGGTCAGGTTGTCGGCGGTCACCAGCATCAGCATGGCGAAGGTGAACAACGAGAGGTAGGCGAAGAAACGGTACCGCGGATAGGCGTCGTGCGCCATGTAGCCGATCGAATAGACGTGGATCAGCATCGAGACGAACGTCACCATCGCCAGCATGACAGCGGAGAGGGTGTCGATACGCAGCGCCCATTCGACATGGAAGCGGCCGGCGTCGATCCAGGTGGCGATCGGCACCACGCCCGGTGAGATGTCGCCGTTGTGGAGCTGGAAGAACGCCATCGGCCCGCAGATCGCTGCGACGACCATGCCAATGATGGAGGCGCCCTGCGCGGCGCGGTCGCCGGTCCAGCGGCCGAACAAGCCCGCGATGATGGCGCCGCACAGCGGGGCGAAGACGGCGATGACGTAAAGCATGTCAGCCTTTCATCAGGTTGACGTCCTCAACCTGGATCGAGCCGCGGTTGCGGAAATAGACCACGACGATGGCAAGGCCGATGGCGGCCTCGGCGGCGGCGACCGTGAGGACGAACATGGCGAAGACCTGGCCGACGAGATCGCCCAGTGCGGCAGAAAACGCGACGAGGTTGAGATTGACCGCGAGGAGGATGAGCTCGATCGACATCAGGATGATGATGACGTTCTTGCGGTTCAGGAAGATGCCGAAGGTGCCCAGCACCAGCAGCAACCCGCTGACCACGAGGTAGGGGCCGAGGCTCATATTTAGCCTCTCCCACGCAATGGGAGAGGTCGCGGCGTGTCAGCGTCGAAGGTGAGGGCGATCGGGCCGGTACGCAGAGGGCGTTCCACCGACCCGATCACCCTCACCTTCGGCGCTTTGCGCCTCGACCTCTCCCATCTCATGGGAGAGGTTTTTGACACCTTAATGCCCATGGTGGCCTCCGGCTTCCGCTGCTTCCGATTCTTCCTGCTCTTCCACCTTCGGACGGTAGATACCGGTGTCGCGAACGCCGGCACCGATCGCGACATGCACCAGCTCCATCGTCTCGCGCACCACGCGGTCATGCTGCACGCCGACATCCTGGTGGCGGGAGGTCTTGCGGTCGCGCAGGGTCAGCACGATGGCGCCGATCATGGCGACCAGCAGGATCAGGCCGGCGGCCTGGAACAGGAAAATGTAGTCCGTGTAGATCAGCCGCCCGAGCGCCTCGGTATTGCTCATGCCCGTTGGGATCGGGGCATAGCGCATCGCCGGCGCCTCGGGTGCGATCTGCCAGACGTGGTACGCAAACAGCAGTTCCAGGAACAATAGCGCGCCGATCGCGGCGCCGATCGGCAGGTATTTCTGGAACCCGCTGCGCAGCTCGGCGAAATCGATGTCCAGCATCATCACGACGAACAAGAACAAGACGGCAACGGCGCCGACATAGACGATGACCAGGATCAGCGCGAGGAATTCGGCGCCGGCGACCAGGAACAAACCGGCGGCGTTGAAGAACGCGAGGATCAAGAACAATACCGAGTGCACCGGATTGCGCACGCTGATCACCGTTGCGGCGGAGGCCAGCAACAGCACCGCGAACACATAAAAGGCGATGTGGAGGATGATCATCGGTAGGGCGCGTCCAGCTCCAGCCGGTGGGCAATCTCGGGTTCCCACCGGTCGCCATTGCTCAGCAGTTTTTGCTTGTCGTACATCAGCTCTTCGCGGGTCTCGGTGGCAAACTCGAAGTTCGGGCCTTCGACGATGGCATCGACGGGGCAGGCTTCCTCGCACAGGCCGCAGTAGATGCACTTGGTCATGTCGATGTCATAGCGCGTGGTGCGGCGGGAGCCATCGTCGCGCGGTTCGGCCTCGATGGTGATCGCCTGGGCGGGGCAGATCGCCTCGCACAGCTTGCAGGCGATGCAGCGTTCCTCGCCGTTGGGATAGCGGCGCAGGGCATGCTCGCCTTTGAAGCGGGGGCTGAGCGGGCCCTTTTCGTAGGGGTAGTTCAAGGTGGCCTTGGGCCGGAAGAAATAGCGCAGGGTCAACCCCATGCCGGCGAGGAGTTCGCCCAGCAGGAAGCTGCGTGCAGTGCGATCGAGCAGGGGCATCAGGTATGCTCCTTTGCGACTTTGCGGCGGGCGCCAGCGCCATATGTCACTGCGAGGTCGGCGACACCTGTCATTATGGGGCCTGTCATTATGGGGCCGGCGCCACCCGTCATTGCGAGAAGCGTAGCGACAAAGCAATTCCCTGCAGATGGACGCACAGTGCGTCCCGCCGACGGGGATTGCTTCGTCGCTACGCTTCTCGCAATGACATGCAGAGCGGGTCCCGCGACACGGCGTATTGCTCCCTCGCCACCGATGAGGTTCGCGCTACGCATAGGACGGCCACCATCCGAAGGCCATCAGAGCGGCGGCGGTGATCACCAGCCACAGCAGCGACAGCGGCAGGAACACCTTCCACCCCAGGCGCATGAGCTGGTCGTACCGGTAGCGGGGGAAGGTCGCGCGCACCCACAGGAAGAAGAAAAGAACGACGCAGATCTTCAGCACGAACCAGATCACGCCCGGGACCCAGGTGAACGGCGCCACCGGGAAGGGCGGCAGCCAGCCACCCAGGAACAAGATGGTGGTCATGCCGCTCATCAGGAACATGTTGGCGTATTCGCCGAGGAAGAACAGTGCGAAGCTCATGGCGCTGTATTCGACGAAGAAGCCAGCGACGATCTCGCTTTCGCCTTCCGGCAGATCGAACGGCGCGCGGTTGGTTTCCGCCAGCGTCGAGATGAAGAACACCACGAACATCGGCAGCAGCGGGAAGCAGTACCAGGCCGGGATGAAACCGAACCAGTAGTGGCCTTGCGATTGCACGATTTGCGTCAGGTTCAGGCTGCCGGCACACAGCAGCACGGTGACCAGCACGAAGCCCATGGACACTTCGTAGCTGACCATCTGCGCCGCGGACCGCAGTGCGCCGAGGAACGCGTATTTCGAATTGGACGCCCAGCCGGCAATGATGATGCCATAGACCCCGAGCGAGCTGATCGCGAAAAGATAGAGGATGCCGACATTGATATTGGCGATCGCCCATCCGTCGTTCACCGGGATCACCGCCCAGGCCAGCATTGCCAGGGTGAAGGTGAGTATCGGCGCGATCAAGAAAAGAAAACGGTTGGCGCCCGAGGGGATCACCGTCTCCTTCATCAGCATTTTCAGCGCGTCGGCAAAGGGCTGCCACAGGCCGAACGGCCCGACGACATTGGGCCCCTTACGGAGCTGCATCGCCGCCAGGACCTTGCGCTCGGCATAGGTCAGGTAGGCGACGCCGATCAGCAGAGGCACCAGTAGCGCCAGCGCCTCACCAAACGTGAGGATCACCAGGCCGATATCCGTTTCAAAGAAGAAGTGGTGCATCGGCCGCTACTCCGCCGCCGCGAGTGTGGGGGGCGCCGCGGCGCTGGCCGTGCAGGCCGCCATGGTGGGGCTGGCGCGGCTGATCGGATCGGTCTGGTAGTAGTCGGTGATGGCAGGGGTGAACGGCGCGTCGCCAAGCGCAGCGGGATCGCCGGCGGGACCGGACTGATCTGCTGCACCGAACCGCGGCAGAAACCCCACTTTACCAAACACCGGATTCACTTGCTCCAGGCGTGCGCGAACGGCTCCGATCGTGTCGTAGGGGAGACGATGGCCGATCGCCGCACTGAACGCGCGCAGGATCGCCCAATCCTCGCGCGCCTCGCCTGGGGGATAGACAGAACGGAACCCGCGCTGCACGCGGCCTTCGGTATTGACGTACGTGCCGGGCTTTTCCGTGTAGGCGGCACCAGGCAGGATAACGTCGGCACGGTGCGCGCCAGCGTCGCCGTGATGGCCTTGGTAAATCACAAAGGTCCTGGGACCGATCTGCGCAGTGTCGAATTCATCGGCGCCGAGCAACCACAACACCTCGACGCCGCCGCCCAGCATCTGGCCGAGGCTCCTGCCATTCGGGCCGGGGACGAAGCCCAGGTCCAGTGCGCCGACACGCGCCGCGGCGGTGTGCAGCACGTTGAAGCCGTGCCAGTCGGGGGCAAGCACGCCGACTTCCGCTGCCAGCCGCCAGCAGGCCGCGAGCACCGCTGCCCCGTCGGGACGCGCCAGCGCTGCCTGGCCGACGATGATCATCGGGTGCTTGGCATCACGCAGCAGCCTGGCGAAATCGAGGGAACCGTCGTGCAATGCGTTCAGCACCGATGGTGCGGCGCCGAGGTGCCGGACGGCGTAGGTCAGATCGGTGTCGCTGCCGATCAGGCCGATCGGCATTTCGCTGGCAAGCCAGCGCTTGCGGATGCGCGCGTTCAGCACCGGCGCTTCCTTGCGCGGGTTGCTGCCGACGATCAGCAGCGCGTCGGCTTCCTCGATGCCGGCGATGGAGGTGTTGAAGCAGTAGAAGTCGCGGCGCGAAATATCGAGGCGGGCGCCGTCCTGGCGGCAATCCAGGTTCTGCGACCCCAGCGCGACCATCAGTTCCTTCAGCGCCAGCATGCTTTCGGCATCGCACTGGTCGCCGGCGATGGCGCCGATGCGCTCGCCGGGGACGCCGTGCAGCTTGTCGGCGATGGCGGCGAAGGCTTCGGCCCAGGTGGCGGGCTGGAGCTGGCCGTCGCGGCGCACCCAGGGGCGATCGAGACGGCGCCGCTTCAGGCCATCGACGGCGAAGCGCGACTTGTCGCCCAGCCACTCCTCATTCACGTCTTCATTCAGCCTCGGCAGGATGCGCAGCACTTCGGGGCCGCGCGCGTCGATGCGGATGTTGCAGCCGACCGCGTCCAGCACGTCGACGCTGTCGACTTTGTTCAGCTCCCACGAGCGGGCGACGAAGGCGTAAGGCTTGGAGGTCAGCGCACCGACCGGGCAGAGGTCGATGATATTGGCGGACAATTCCGAGCTGAGCGCCTTTTCCACATAGGTGCCCACTTCCATGTGCTCGCCGCGGCTGGTGGCACCGAGATCGGGGACGCCGGCGACCTCGGTGATGAAGCGGATGCAGCGCGTGCAGTGGATGCAGCGCGTCATCACGGTCTTCACCAGCGGGCCAAGGTTCTTGTCCTTCACCGCGCGCTTGTTCTCGGCATAGCGCGAGTGGTCCATGCCGTAGCCCATGGCCTGGTCCTGCAAGTCGCACTCGCCGCCCTGGTCGCAGATCGGGCAATCCAGCGGGTGGTTGATCAGCAGAAATTCCATCACGCCGCGGCGCGCATTGCGGACCATGGGGGAGTCGGTGTGCACCACCATGCCGTCGGCAACGGGATAGGTGCAGGAGGAGATCGGCTTGGGCGGCGCCTTCTCGATTTCCACCATGCACATGCGGCAGTTGCCGGCAATGGAGAGGCGCTCGTGGTAGCAGAAGCGGGGGATCTCGATACCGGCCGCCTCGCAGGCCTGGATGACGGAGGAGCCGTTGGGGACTTCGACTTCGATGCCGTCGATGGTGAGCTTGGCCATCCTGCTTACTTCTTCGTCTGGGATGGGGCCGGGGCGGACGCCTGAGTCGCCTTGCCAGGCGGCATGGTCTTGCCGCCTTGGGTCGGTCTATACCCCCCGTCTTCGGCCATTACGGACCTGCGCGCCGGTGGCATTGTACGGCCGCCAACGTCAGGACGATATCCACCCTTCTCGATGATCAGCCGTCCATCCGGAGGAATGCTACCCTTGTCCTTGCTCATCCGGCGAACCTCCCTCGTATACTCGGATCAGCTTGTAGTCCGATGGCCGCAGTAACATGCCGGCGCTTCCTAGCAATGGTTCTGCGAAATATCCTTCCTCGGTCACCTGCCATACTTCTTCCATAAATAAATGGCCAGGGTCGGGCCATGAACTTGCAAAGGAGTTGTGGCCGAAGCGGCCTCCAACCACCCGCCCATCCGTCAGTTCGACTTGCAGCCAACATTCTGTTCGTTGACGCCCAAAGAAGTCGTCGCATGCCGTTTTCGCTCGTACCGCGATCCACCCGCGCGTCTCCGCCGCTTCGAGAAGCCATACCAGGCAAAAAGGCCAGAACACGGGCGCAATGACGAAACCAATGATCAGCACCACCCAAGTGACGATCGGATAATTCCGAACCGCTCCCGACGAAAGCACACGCTCGACCGGTAGCCATACAATGAGAAAGTTCACCAAGCTGAAGCACATCGCTTCCGCGATGCGATCCTTCAGTTCGAATTCCTTCTGGGGAACTTTCAGACCATACACGTACATCGAGATCGCACCAGGCAACACAAACCCGGTGATCAGCAGAAGCTGCTCGATCTTGAGTTCGGGCACCGGTCAAACCTCTTACTCCGCCGCCATGCGCACCGGCGCCGCGCCGGCACGCGCTTTGTACGCCTTGATCCGCGCCTGCATCTCCGGCTTGAAGTGCCGGATCAGGCCCTGGATCGGCCACGCCGCCGCATCGCCCAGGGCGCAGATCGTGTGGCCTTCCACCTGCCGGGTGACCTGGTCCAGCGTGTCGATCTCTTCCGGCTCGGCGCGGCCTTCCACCATGCGGGTCATGACACGCCACATCCAGCCGGTGCCTTCGCGGCAGGGTGTGCACTGGCCGCAGCTCTCGTGCATGTAGAATTTCGACAGCCGGGCGATTGCCTTGATAATGTCGGTCGACTTGTCCATCACAATGACCGCGGCGGTGCCCAACCCGCTCTTCACATCGCGCAGCGAGTCGAAATCCATCAGCACGTCGTCGCAGATGCTCTTCGGCAGCACCGGCACCGAGGCACCGCCCGGGATCACCGCCAGCAGGTTGTCCCAGCCGCCGCGCACGCCGCCGGCATAGCGCTCGATCAGCTCGCGCAACGGGATGCCGAGTTCCTCCTCCACGTTGCAGGGCTTGTTCACGTGGCCGGAGATGCAGAACACTTTTTCCCCGGAGTTCTTCGGCCGGCCGAGTGAATTGAACCACCCCGCCCCGCGCCGCATGATCGTGGGGGTAACGGCAATGCTTTCCACGTTATTCACGGTGGAGGGGCAACCATACAGACCGACGGCCGCGGGGAATGGCGGCTTCAGGCGAGGCTGGCCCTTCTTGCCCTCCAGGCTTTCCAACAGCCCGGTTTCCTCGCCGCAGATATAGGCGCCGGCACCGCGATGCACATAAAGATCGAAATTCCAACCGGAACCGCAGGCGTTCTTGCCGATCAGCCCGGCTGCGTACGCCTCGTCGATCGCCGCCTCCAGTACCTTCGCTTCGTTATAGAACTCGCCGCGGATGTAGATATACGACGCATGCGCGCCCATCGCGAACGAAGCTACCAGCGCGCCCTCAATCAGCTTGTGCGGATCGTGGCGAATGATGTCGCGGTCCTTGCACGTTCCTGGCTCGCTTTCGTCGGCGTTGATCACCAAATAGCAAGGCCGGTCGGACTGCTTCGGCATGAACGACCATTTCAGCCCGGTCGGAAATCCCGCGCCGCCGCGGCCGCGCAGGCCGGAGGCCTTGATCTCCTCCACGATAGCTTCACGGCCCTTCTCCAGGATCGCTTTCGTCCCGTCCCAATCGCCGCGCGCCCTCGCACCGTTCAGGAACGGATCGTAGAAGCCGTAGAGATTGGTGAAGATGCGGTCCTGGTCCTTCAGCATCGTTCACTCTCCCGGTGGCGTCGCGTATTGCAGCGTGGTCAGCGTGTTCGGCCCGCCCTCCGGCGCGGAAGTCTGGCGGCCGATCATCGATCCAGGCTTCGGGCGTTCGCCGCGCCGCAGCGCGTCCAGCAACTGCTTCACCCGCTCTGCATCCATGTCCTCGTAGAAATCGTCGTCCACTTGCAGGATCGGCGCGTTGACGCAGGCGCCGACGCATTCGACTTCGGTCATGGAGAACATGCCGTCTTCGCTGGTCTCGCCGAAATTGCGGATGCCGGTGGCTTCGCGGCAGGCGGCGGTGACTTCGTCCGAGCCGCGCAGCCAGCAGGGCGTGGTGGTGCAGACCTGCAAGTGATATTTGCCAATCGGCTTGACGTTGAACATGAAATAGAAGGTGGCCACTTCATAGACCCGGATCGGCGCCATGCCCAGCCGCTTCGCGGTCGCGTCCATCGCCACGCGCGGAATCCACGCGCTGCCGGTGTGCCGCTTCATCTGGTTCTGCGCGATATACAGCACCGGGATCACCGCGCTGGCCTGCTTGCCGGGCGGATATTTCGCGACGTGGCGGGCGATCTCCGCCTCGCTTTCGGCGTCGAAGGCGAATTGCGCCGGTTGTTCGAATGGCGCGGTGTTGCTGTCGGCCATGGCCTACCTGTCGATTTCGCCGAACACGACGTCGAGCGATCCGATGATCGCACAGACATCGGCCAACATGTGTCGTTTGGCCATCACGTTGATCGCCTGCAAAAACGCGAAGCCGGTTGGCCGGATCTTGCAGCGGTACGGGCGGTTGGTGCCGTCCGCGACAAGATAGACGGCGAACTCGCCTTTCGGGCTTTCCGTCGCGGTGTAGGTGGCGCCGGGCGGGACGTGATAGCCTTCGGTATATAGCTTGAAGTGGTGGATCAGCGCTTCCATCGAGCGCTTCATCTCCGTGCGATGCGGCGGACTGAACTTGCGGTCCTGCACCTTCACCGGCCCCGGCTTCATCTTCGCGAGGCACTGCTGGATGATCTTCACCGATTCGCGCATTTCCACCATGCGCAGCAGGTAGCGGTCGTAGCAGTCGCCATTGCGGCCGACGGGGACGATGAAATCGACCTCGGCGTATTTGTCATAGGGCTGGGCGCGGCGCAGGTCCCAGGGCACGCCGGATGCGCGCAATGGCGGGCCACTGAAGCCCCAGGCCAGCGCTTGCTCGGCGCTGAACACGCCGATATCGACGGTGCGCTGCTTCCAGATGCGGTTGGCGGTCAGCAGCTCTGCCAGATCATCGATGAATTTCGGAAAGGTGTCGGCCCAGGCAGCGATGCGCGCGTCCAGGTCCGCCGGCAGGTCGCGCGACACGCCGCCGGGGCGGAAGTAGTTGGAGTGCAGCCGCGCACCGGACGCCGCCTCATAGAACTCCATCAGCTTCTCACGTTCCTCGAAGCCCCAGAGGCTGGGCGTGATGGCACCAACGTCCAACGCGTAGGTCGTGAGGTTCAGCAGATGGTTCAGCACACGGGTGATCTCGGCGAACAACACGCGGATCCATTGCGCGCGTTCCGGCGCCTCGATACCCAGCAGCTTTTCCACGGCGAGCGCGTAGCTGTGCTCCTCGCACATCGGGGAAACGTAATCCAGGCGATCGAAATACGGCACGTTCTGCATATACGTGCGATATTCCATCAGCTTTTCCGTGCCGCGATGGAGCAAGCCGATATGCGGATCAGCGCGTTCCACCACCTCGCCGTCCATTTCCAGGATCAGGCGCAGCACGCCATGCGCGGCGGGATGCTGCGGCCCGAAATTGATCATGGTGCCGTCGAACTCGACCACCTTGGGAGCGGTGGGGCGAGGCGCGACGTCGGAAGATAGATCGCTCATGACAGGTCAGGCCTTCGGCGGATCGGTCGGCGTGGGCAGGGTGTTCTTTCTCTCGGCGAGCCGCTCGCCATGGACCTTCTCGTCGCCGGGCAGCATGGTCACGCCTTCCCACGGCGAGAGGAAATCGAAACTGCGCCAGTCCTGCGTCAGCTTCACCGGCTCATACACCACCGCCTTGCGGTCCTCGTCGTAACGCACTTCGACATAGCCGGTGAGTGGGAAGTCCTTCCGCATCGGATGACCTTCGAAGCCATAGTCGGTCAGGATGCGACGCAGGTCCGGCTGGTCGGAAAATACGACTCCGAACAGATCGTAGGTTTCGCGTTCCCACCAGGTGGCGACGGGCCAGACGGTGTAGACCGAAGGCACGGGCGATGTTTCATCGGTCGTTACGACCACGCGGAGGCGGCGGTTCCACGAAACCGAAAGCAGATTGTAGACGACCTCGAAGCGTTCCGCTTCCTCCGGCCAATCGACACCGCAGATGTCCATGACTTGCTCGAAGGCAAATCGCGGGTCATCGCGCAGTGTCATCATCAACTGGAGCAATATTGCCCGATCGGCAGCGACGACCACCTCGCCTTTATCGATTCGCATACCACGAACGCCAGGCAGCGAGCGCAGCGCGTCAGACCAATGCGTTGTTGCTGTCTCACCCACGCAGAATCGTCCCTGTCCGGCGGATCTTTTTTTGCAATTGCATGATGCCGTAGACCAGCGCCTCGGCGGTGGGCGGGCAGCCGGGAACGTAGACGTCAACCGGAACGACTCGGTCGCAGCCGCGCACCACCGAGTACGAGTAATGGTAGTAGCCGCCGCCATTGGCGCAGCTTCCCATGCTGATCACCCAGCGGGGCTCCGGCATCTGGTCGTAAACCTTGCGTAGCGCCGGGGCCATCTTGTTGGTCAGCGTGCCGGCGACGATCATCACGTCGCTCTGCCGCGGTGAGGCGCGCGGAATAATCCCCAGCCGGTCGAGGTCGTAGCGTGGCATGTACGCGTGGATCATCTCCACCGCGCAGCAAGCCAGGCCGAAGGTCATCGGCCAGAGGCTGCCGGTGCGTGCCCAGTTCACCACCTTGTCGATATTGGCAACGATGAAGCCCTTGCCGGCGATCTCGCCGGTGATCCCCTTCACCACCGCATCTTGCTCCGGCCCCGGAGGCAGCGCGTCCCGGTTCCAGGCGACTGTTACGTCACTGCTCACGGCCTCACTCCCATTCCAGCGCGCCCTTGCACCACTCATAGACGAAGCCGACGGTCAGCACGGCAAGGAAGGCGATCATTGACCAGAAACCGAAGGCGCCGATGCCCTTGAGCGCCACGGCCCAGGGGAACAGGAAAGCAACTTCGAGGTCAAAAATAATGAACAAAATTGCCACTAGATAGTATCGGACATCGAATTTCCGCCTTGCGTCGTCGAACGGCTCGAAGCCGCATTCATAGGCCGACAACTTTTCGGGGTAAGGCTTCTGTCGCGCCGCGAGGATCGAACCGCCGACCATGGCAACGGCAATCGCACCGGCGATGACGAGGAACACCAGCACCGGCAGGTAACCAAAAAGGACAGGTTGCATGTCAGACTCGCTCGGCAGGCCGAGCCCACCGCGGAGGGAGTTTCCCGCAGCGCAGCAGGCGGCGGACCTTACCCCCTTGGTTCACGGGCCGCTATAGGGCCACGTTCGGTAATACCAGTTTCACCCTGGCGCGAGTGACGGGGCTCGAACCCGCGACCTTCGGCGTGACAGGCCGACGCTCTAACCAACTGAGCTACACCCGCAGCGGGGAGGCGCAGGCTTTAGGACTGGGGGGGCAGAGCGTCAAGGGCGGCGAATTGCAAGCAGCGGGACACTGTTCTGATACCGGAATATGTGGCACAAAGGATCCGAACACCGATCCGTTCGCCGAGGCGTTTGCACATCAGAAAGCGCCCGCCAAGATTGATCCGTCATTGTCCCACCCGTTGACGTCACGCAACAGCACCTTGTTCGCCGTGGCGCTCGGCGAGGTGGAGCAACAAGACAGCCTGGTGACTCTCCTGATCGAGGTGCGTGTCGACGGAAGCGTGGATGTTCGAAACCGGGCGACGGACTCCATCGGCTGATCATGGGCCAACGCACCTTGGCGGATGCTGCATCGGCGATGCCGTAAAGGGCACCGCCCGGTGCGGGGCAGGCGCGAGGCGCTGGAACTGCTGGGCACCGGCCGGATAACTCTGTCCCTGGCCGACGCTGCCGAGATCCGGATCGATCATCAAGCGCGGCGAGCGCCCTCACCATAAAAAGTCTGCCGGGATCGAGCGGCTGCTGACCGCAGTCGAAACCGCAATACGGATGGCAACCTTGCGGGATGCACCGGACCAAGCATTCATCGACGGCTTTGTCGTGCGCGCCTGCCGCACGGACCAGGTGACGATGGTGGGCGGTGACGGGTTCGAACCGCCGGCCCTCTCGGTGTAAACGAGACGCTCTACCGCTGAGCTAACCGCCCTTCGCCCCTCACCCCGTGGCATTGCGAGAAGCGAAGCGAGGAAGCGATCTCGATCATTTGCCGGAACAACCGCGGCCACCTGCCGGACCAGATTGCTCTTCGTCACAACGCTCCTCGCAACGCCCCCCTGGACCACCCCCTGGCCCCCCCGGGACCTTAGCCTGGCGGCCTATTGCACGGCGTCCTTCAGGCTCTTGCCGGGCTTGAAGCGCACCGTGGTGGAGGCAGGGATCTGCATCTCCTCGCCGGTGCGCGGGTTGCGACCGGTACCGGCCTTGCGCTGCGCCGTGGCGAAGGTGCCGAAGCCGACCAGCCGGACCTCGTCCTGCTTTTTCAACGCGCCTTCAATGGCGTTGAGGACCGCGTCCACCACCTCAGTGGCCTTGGCGCGGGACAGCTCGGTTTCGTCTGCGACAGTGGCGATGAGATCCATTTTGTTCACTGTTGAGTCCCTCTCCTCCCTTGATCACGACAGACTCGGGGCCGGCCCGTGGTCGCGGGCTGGCCGGCGGGCCGCGACACTAGTGGCGCGGTTTCTTGCGCGTCAATACGCCGGGGGGCACGAAATCCTGCTTCCGCTGTGCGCCGAATGCGCGCTTACGCCAGCAATCACGGACGTGCGAGTGCCGACTCGGCGCCGTGGCCCGCGGCAGAAAGGATTTGTTCAGTTTCCATTGGTAACGTGCCGGGGCTCAGGGCCCTGACATGTCGGACTTTCCTCTACCTCAGCTCAAAGCCTACCTGCCCACGACGTTTGCGGACCGTGGCGTCCTGGTCCCGTTCACGACGCCATTGCTTGCCGGTGCCCGCGCTCGCTTCTGTGAGAGCGGGCCGGAGATCCTGGTGCCGAAGCCCTCCGGCGGCGCGGGCATGTACGTGTTTCCGTGCGACGGCGTCAGGCAGCTTTGCCGCGCCACGGTGCACGACCGGCGGCTGCTGCAGCGGCTGGAGAACCTGGCGAGCATCACACCGCGGTCGCTGCGAGAGGTCGCGCGCACGGTCGCGCTGGAAGGTCTGGCCGGCCGAGAAGCGCAGAGCGCCGCCAACGCGGCGAGCATGTTCGACCAGCAGGCGCAGAACCAAGCCAACCGGCGGCTGCTGCTGGCGCTTTACGAGCGGGCGCAACCAGACGATGCAAAAAACATCAGATTCAATATGTTAGACAATATTGTTCAGAACAAGATGCAACGGGTCGTGATCGCCCATGCGCCGCGGCTCGGGCTCGCGCCGGAAACCTTGCCGTTCCACCTGGAGCGAGCCGGAAGAGCGTTTGCACAGGTCGGAACCTACCGATCGGACCACCCTACCCGAATTCTGACCCTGCTCGACATGGTGCGACAAATGCACGCGACGTTGACCACCTGGAGCAAGGCTCAACCGGCCGGCAGCGGCGAACTCAGCAACATGGTCGCTGAGGTTGCCGGCGCCACGCTGGCTTGCGCCTTGATCACCACGCGGGAGGCCCGCCTCGCGACCCAGGACGTCGTTGCCTTGATGCAGCAATGGCCTGCAAACCATTCCGCGTTAGCCGCGCAGGCGCAGCGGTCGGAGTGGTTGCTCGATGGTTGGGAGTCGATCTGCCAGATTTGGCAAACAGCCGAGACCGATGCCGAGCGCGCCGCGGCCCTGAATGACATCGCCGCGCTCGTGCCGGTCCTGCCAAAGGAGACCGGTGAGTGGGCCCATACGACCATCCGCGTGCAGGGCCTGTTCACCTTCCGTGAAACTGTCCTGGTGCGAGAGGACTGGCGCGTCAGCGGCGAAAGTCCCGGCCGACCGCAGGGGCGCCGCAGGGTCCAGAGAAATGAGGACTGGCGGACCGCTTCGGTGGTCGACTTCGTCGAGCGTAACGAACATTTGCGCGCGCTGACCGCCTGAAACCCTCCCGCGAGGCGATGCCAAATGCTTCCCAACACGCAAACCTCCCGGGACTGGTCGCCAACGGCTGAACTCGCTGCCCTGCAAGCTTCCCTGGCGGCCGTGGACGACACGAAAATCCCTAAATTACTGAGAGTTATCGACGCAGTCGAGCACCGGGGCGCGACCGACGCATTAGTCGCACCGTTCCGGGCGCGAATGGCACAGTTGCAGCCTGCCCGCCCCTTGCAATTGGCCAGACTTTTGTTTCTGCCGCTCAACCCGCTGATCGTGCCCTCGGCCGCATGGGAAGCGAAAGCGCCAACGATCCCACGCAGCACGCTGGTTCCCATGGTCGACGCGATCCGTGACGCAATGGGCAAGGACGCCTCGACGGTCGACCGGATGGTCGCTGGCCGCACCACACACGACCACCGGGTGATTGCCGAAGCCGGCCCGATTCTTTGGTCGGCCGCTGCACAAGCGCTGCCGACGGCAGCCACCCCCCTGCGTTGGACCGAAAGCTCGGGACTTCCGGTCGAATTGTTTGCCACAATTGCCGGCAACACGGCAGAGGTGTTCGCCCAGGTCCTCAGACTGCAGACATGGCGCGCCGAGGCTGAAACCGGCACCGCGGTGCGCACCAGCGCGATGCAGAACATGTTGATGGAGGTTTGCCGCCGGCGTCCCGAGGGGCTGACCATGGTGATCGCGTTGCTGCTGGCCCGGCTGCCGCAAGCGGCTGGCGTATTGCGGCGTGCGATCCTGGAAATCGGCGGCACCGCTGCGGTTGCGATTCGTGCCGCGATGGACGCTGCCTTGTTGAACCTCGTGGAGCGGCTGGTGGCGCCGAGCGGCATCGAGACCGCGGTTCTCGCAACACATCTTCGGGAATCCGGCGCAGAGGTATATCGACTGACCCGGCTTTTGGCCTCGGCCACAACGGATGACGCAACCGGCGCCTGGCGACGGCGGCTGAGCGGGTTGCGCCAGCGGCTGGACGGAAGTTGCCGGCTGCGGTTCACGCTCGGTCTGCAGACCGACTTCCTTCAGATCCTGAAAGACCCCTCGATTCAGCCGGATGCCGGATTACTCAACCGGTTGGAGGAGGCAGCACGCGGATTGCGCGAACTCGCCGACGAGGCAACACAGATCGGCAGCGCTGCCCTGTATGCCGAGTTGCTCCGTGAGGCGACAGAGGCAATCAAGGCGGTTGGCTCAGACGGCAATTTCACCTTGGCGGACAGGGTGCGCCTGGTAGAAATTCTTGCTGGTCCGGATGAGGCCTGGACGCTGCTGGAAGCGCCGACATAACAGCCTGCGACGACGAACGGCTCGCCGGTTCGATCGCCGGCTGCTTCAAATGTGAATTTGTTGCCGACCGCCCGGAATGCCGGCTCTCGCCTGGCGGCTTTGGGACATCGGCCACCCCACGTGGCTGGACGAAAAACTCCCCCTCCTGAGGAGGGGGAGTGGTCCGATGGCAATCCTACGAAAGCGATCAGTGCGGCAAGGACGCCGGAACTCCTTCCGTCGCCGAAGGAGGCACGGCCGGTATGGTCACTTCCGCCGGCTCCTCCCATTCGATCGCCTCCGGCTTGCGAACCAGGGCCTGGGCGATCACCTCGTCCACGTCCGCGACCGGGATCAGCTTCAGGTTCTTCTTCACGTTGTCCGGGATTTCCGCCAGGTCCTTCTCGTTTTCCTTCGGGATGAACACTGTTGTAATGCCCGCCCGCAACGCGGCCAGCAGCTTCTCCTTCAGCCCGCCGATCGGTAGCACGCGTCCGCGCAGCGTGATCTCACCCGTCATCGCGACGTCACGCCGCACCGGGATACCGGTAAGCACCGACACGATCGACGTGGCCATCGCGATGCCTGCGGAAGGCCCGTCCTTCGGCGTGGCACCCTCCGGCACGTGCACGTGAATGTCGCGCTTCTCGAACAGCGGTGGTTTGATACCGAACCGGATCGAGCGGCTGCGCACGTAGCTCAGTGCCGCTGATACGCTTTCCTGCATCACGTCGCCCAGCTTGCCGGTCTGCTTGACGTTGCCCTTGCCGGGCAGCAGCACCGACTCGATGGTGAGGATCTCGCCGCCGACCTCGGTCCAGGCCAGGCCGGTGACGACGCCGACCATGTCCTCGGCCTCGGTCTCGCCGAAGCGGAACTTTCGAACGCCCGCGAACTTCTCCAGGTTCTTGCGGGTGATCGTAATCTTCTTGGTGGTTTTGTTAGTGACCAGTTCCTTCACCGCCTTGCGGGCGATGTTGGCAATCTCCCGCTCCATGTTCCGCACGCCCGCTTCGCGCGTGTAGTAGCGGATCAGGTCGCGCAACGCGTCATCGGAGATGTGCCACTCATCCGCCTTCAACCCGTGCGCTTCGGATTGCTTGCCGATCAGGTGGCGCTTGGCGATCTCCACCTTCTCATCCTCGGTGTAGCCGGGGATGCGGATGATCTCCATGCGGTCCATTAACGGCTGCGGCATGCGCAGGCTGTTGGCCGTGGTGACGAACATCACGTCCGACAGGTCGTAGTCCACCTCCAGATAATGGTCGTTGAAGGTTGAATTCTGCTCCGGATCCAAAACCTCCAGCAACGCGGAAGACGGATCGCCGCGCCAGTCAGCACCCAGCTTGTCGACTTCGTCGAGCAGGAACAGGGGATTCGACGTCTTGGCCTTCTTCATGCCCTGGATGACCTTGCCGGGCATCGAGCCGATATAGGTACGCCGGTGACCGCGCACTTCCGCCTCGTCCCGCACGCCGCCCAGTGACATGCGAACGAAGTTGCGGCCCGTCGCCTTGGCGATCGACTTGCCCAGCGACGTCTTACCCACACCGGGCGGCCCTACCAGGCACAGGATCGGCCCACGCACCTTGGGCGAGCGCGCCTGTACCGCCAGGTACTCGATAATCCGTTCCTTCACCTTCTCCAGGCCGTAGTGATCGGCTTCCAGCACCTTCTCGGCGGCGACCACGTCGTTGCGGATCTTGCTGCGCTTCTTCCAGGGGATGGACAGCATCCAATCCAGGTAGTTGCGCACGACCGTCGCTTCCGCGCTCATCGGGCTCATGGTCTTGAGCTTCTTCAGCTCCGTCATGGCCTTTTCGCGCGCTTCCTTCGACAGCTTGGTCTTCTTGATCTTGGCTTCGAGTTCGGCGTTCTCGTCCTTGCCGTCCTCGCCTTCGCCAAGCTCCTTCTGGATGGCCTTCAATTGCTCGTTCAGGTAGTACTCGCGCTGCGTCTTCTCCATC
>DATKPQ010000093.1:0-96555 GCA_035523995.1 Acetobacteraceae bacterium
CGTGTAGCGCTTCGCCGCCGCATCGTAAGCGTCATCGACCGAAACCGCCGGTGTCCCCGCCTGATGATACCACCGTTTGAACGGCCCGAGATCGACGCCGGACGCGTCCTGCATCGCCGCGACGAAATCGTCGATCGTCACAGCGTTGTTGTCATGGCGCGCGAAATAAAGGTCCATGCCACGGCGGAAACCTGCGCGCCCGATGATGGTGGCCATCATGCGGATCACTTCCGCGCCCTTCTGGTACACTGTCGCGGTGTAGAAATTGTCGATCGCCATATAGCTTTGCGGCTGGACGGGATGCGCCAGAGGGCCGGCGTCCTCGCGGAACTGGCCGGCGCGCAGCGCACGCACGTCGCCGATGCGTTTCACTGCGCGGCTGCCCTGGTCGGCGGAGAATTCCTGGTCGCGATAGACGGTTAGGCCTTCCTTCAAGGAAAGTTGGAACCAGTCGCGGCAGGTGACGCGGTTGCCGGTCCAGTTGTGGAAATACTCGTGTGCGATCACTGATTCGATGCGCTGGAAATCGTCGTCGGTGGCGGATCCGGCCTGTGCCAGAATGTATTTGGTATTGAAGACGTTCAGGCCCTTATTCTCCATTGCGCCCATATTGAAATCGGAGACGGCGGCGATGTTGAACACGTCGAGGTCATATTCCAGGCCGAACACGTCCTCATCCCATTTCATTGCGGTTTTCAGCGAGCGCATGGCGTGCCCGCAGCGGTCCTCGTCGCCGCTGCGCACCCAGATCCCGAGTTCCACGTGCCGGCCGGACCGTGTGGTGAAACTGTCCTTCACCGCGACCAGATCGCCGGCCACCAGGGCGAACAGATAACAGGGTTTCGGGTGGGGATCGGTCCACATGATGCGGTGGCGGCCGTCGCCGAAATCTTCCACCGAGCCGGGATTGCCGTTCGACAGCATCACCGGGATGCGTTGCTTGTCGGCGGTGATGGTGACGGTGTAGCGCGCCATCACGTCCGGCCGGTCGGGAAAATACGTAATGCGGCGAAAGCCTTCAGCCTCGCACTGGGTGAAGAAGCTGCCGTTGGAGACGTAAAGGCCGCTGAGTTCGGTATTGTCCTTCGGCGCGATCTGCGTGTCGACCGCGAGTTCGCAGGTATCCGGCATGTCCGGAATGACCAGCACGCCGTCTTCGAGATGATATTGGTTGCCGCCCAGCGTTTCGCCGTCGCGGGCGAGGCGCAGCAGTGTCAGCGCCTCGCCATCCAGGCGCAGCGGCGCGTCCTGCGGCGCAGCGGGATTGCGGCGCAGCTTCAGGCGCGATCTGACGCGGGTGGCGGCTTCGTCGAGCTCGAAATGCAGGTCCGCCTGGTCTACCAGGAAGGGTGGCGGCTGGTAATCCGCAAGACGCACTTCGTGCGGGGTCGCCTGGGCCGCGATGTTGCTGGCATCGAGATGCATGGCCGCCATCCTTGTCTGGCTGTGTGTCGTGGCCACGCCGGGGCGGGCCAAGGGTGGCAGTGTAGAGCGTTTTCGCCACGATCGGAATCGTGGACACCACGGTCATTGCGAGAATCGAGGTAACAAATATCATTGCGAGGAGCGAAGCGACGAAGCAATCTCCCGCGGCCCGAGGTTCTCGTGGCTTGGCGGGCACGAACGGCGCTGCCCCGGGACGTACCCGGTGCTACGCCGGCTTCTTGCGGCCTTTCGCGCGCCCAGCTTTCGCGCGACGTTCATCGTATTTCATGCCTTCCAGTTTCATGCCGTCCGGGTCCAAGAAAAACACAGCGCAGTAATCGTCGTAGTACTTGCCAGCGGGATCGACGATCTCCGAATGTAATTCGTTCCGCAGGAAAGCATTGAGTTCGTCCGTCTCCTTGCGGCTGCGCAATTGGAAGCCATAGTGGTGGAAGCCGACATCGCCGTTGCGGTACGGCCGGCCTTGCGCGTCGGCGCAGGTGATCCAGTAGCGGGTCTTGCCGTTGGTCCAGCCGATATAGTCATCGTATTCGTCCGGAATCTCAAAGCCGAGGGGTCAAGTGGCGTTGCCGAAGCAAGGAATTGAATCTGCCTGCCCCGAAGATCGAAACCAGGATAAAACGCGCCACAAGGCACTATCGGAAGTACCTCGTCGAATTCAGCAGCAGCAAATGCGAATCCTGAAAAATGCAGACCGGAGCGATACGTTAGGCCTTTCGGTCGCCGCCATTTCACGCCAGACCGACACCAGCATGGCGCGTTCCTCCCCATTTTCCGTTGCGGCACTGGCGGCTCTACAGCAAGGGCGGCAGAAAAATGGGTCTGCCAGATCGACCACGGAATCGATTTGGCTCCGCCATGGCATTGTCACCTGAATTGGTGAATCAATTTCAACACGACAAATTTCATCGCTTTATCTTCCCGATTTGGTTTGGCGTTTGGGAGGGGTCATCGCCCCTCCCTTGTTCAGCCCTTACGCCGCCTCGGCCAACTGCCCGTTGATCCGCAGCCCTTCGGCGCCGGCGGAGACGTGCACCGCCTCGCCGTCCTTCACCGAACCTTCCAGGATCATCTGCGCCAGCGGGTTCTGCAGCCCGCGCTGAATCACCCGCTTCAGTGGCCGAGCGCCATAGGTGCTGTCGTAGCCTTCGCTCGCCAGCCACTCCAGCGCGCTCTTGTCCAGCTCCAGTCCGATCTTGCGGTCGGCCAGCAGCTTTCGCAGATGGTCCAACTGGATCTGCACGATCGCCGCCATATCCGCGCGTTGCAGACGGCGGAACAAAATGATCTCATCCAGCCGGTTCAGGAACTCGGGCCGGAAATGAGCGCGCACGATACGCATCACCTGGCCTTGCACCATCGTGGTGGCTTCGCCTTCCGGCTGCGCCGCCAAAATTTCCGAACCCAGGTTCGACGTCAGCACGATGATCGTGTTCTTGAAGTCCACCGTGCGGCCCTGGCCGTCGGTCAAACGGCCGTCGTCCAGCACCTGCAACAGGATGTTGAACACATCCTCATGCGCCTTCTCCACTTCATCGAACAGGATCACCTGGTACGGACGGCGGCGGATCGCTTCGGTCAGTACGCCGCCTTCATCGTACCCCACATAACCCGGAGGCGCGCCGATCAGCCGCGCGACGCTGTGCTTCTCCATGAACTCGCTCATGTCGATGCGCACCATCGCCCGTTCGTCGTCGAACAGGAATTCGGCAAGCGCTTTGGTCAGCTCGGTCTTGCCCACGCCGGTCGGCCCCAGGAACAAGAACGAGCCAATCGGCCTGTTCGGATCCTGCAACCCCGCCCGAGCGCGCCGCACCGCATTCGCCACCGCGCGCAGCGCCTCATCCTGCCCAACCACGCGCTTGTGCAACTCCTCTTCCATGCGCAGCAGTTTCGCGCGTTCGCCTTCTAGCATCTTGTCCACTGGGATGCCGGTCCAGCGCGACACCACGTGTGCGATCCCTTCCTCGGTGACCGCCTCGTTCACCAGCTTGCCGTCGGACGCCACGGACAGCTTCTTCTCGATATCGGGGATCACGCCGTACAGCAGCTCCGACGCCTTCGCCAGATCGCCGCGGCGCTGCGCCACTTCCACTTCGCTGCGCGCCTGATCCAGCCGCTCCTTCAGCTTCTGCCGATCCGTGACTTGCTCCTTCTCCGCCTGCCACGCCGCGGCCATCGCGTTGGACTTGTCCTCCAGATCCGCCAGTTCCTTCTCCAGCCGCTGCAACCGCTCGCGTGACGCCGTATCGCTCTCCTTCCGCAGCGCCTCGCGCTCGATCTTCAACTGGATCACTCGCCGATCGAGTTCATCCAGCTCCTCCGGCTTGCTATCGACCTGCATGCGCAGCCGGCTCGCGGCCTCGTCGATCAGGTCGATCGCCTTGTCCGGCAGGAACCGGTCGGTGATGTAGCGGTTCGACAGCGTCGCCGCCGCCACCAAAGCGCCGTCGGTGATGCGCACGCCGTGGTGCGTCTCGTACTTCTCCTTGATGCCGCGCAGGATCGAAATCGTATCCTCAACCGAAGGCTCGCCCACGAACACCGGCTGGAAGCGCCGTGCCAGCGCCGCATCCTTCTCGATATGCTTGCGGTATTCGTCCAGCGTGGTCGCGCCGATGCAGTGCAGCGTGCCGCGTGCCAGCTCCGGCTTGATCAGGTTGGAGGCGTCCATCGACCCCTCGGCACGCCCGGCGCCGACCAGGTTGTGCAGTTCGTCGATGAATAACACCAGTTCGCCCTGGGCCCCCTCGACTTCCTTCAGCACCGCCTTCAGCCGTTCCTCGAACTCGCCGCGGAATTTCGACCCCGCAACCATCGCACCCAGATCCAGCGACAGCAGGCGCTTGTTCTTCAGTGCCTCCGGCACGTCGCCGTTCACCATGCGCAGCGCCAGTCCTTCGACGATGGCGGTCTTGCCCACGCCCGGCTCGCCGATCAGCACCGGATTGTTCTTGGTGCGTCGGGCCAGCACCTGGATGGTGCGGCGGATTTCCTCGTCGCGACCGATCACCGGGTCCAGCTTACCCTCGCGGGCGAGCGCCGTGATGTCGCGGGCGTATTTCTTCAGCGCGTCAAAGCTCGCCTCGGCGTTCGGCGAATCCACGCGGCGCCCCTTGCGGATGTCGTTCACCGCTTTCTCCAGCGTCTGCGGTGTGACTCCCGCGGCCTTCAGCGCCCGCGCGGCTGGCGTCGAGGATGCGGCGATCGCCACCAGCAGCCGGTCCTGTGCCACATATTCGTCACCGGCCTTGGTCGCGACTTGTTCGGCCGAGTCCAGCACGCGCACTAGCTCCGGAGTAACCTGCGGCTGGCCAGCGCCTGATCCCTGGACCTTCGGCAGGCGCGCCAGCTCGACCTCGACGCCGGCGACGGCCTGCTTTGGGTCGCCACCGGCGGTGCGGATCAAGCCCGCCGCGGCGCCCTCCTCATCATCCAGCAGCGCCTTCAGCAAGTGCTCTGGCGTGAGCCTCTGGTGGAATTCGCGAATCGCGATGGTCTGGGCGGCCTCCAGGAACCCCCGGGCGCGCTCGGTGAATTTCTCTATGTCCATGTCTCTGTCCCTGTACGTAGGCGACTGCCCCAGTCCTCCGCCCCTTCCAGTAGGCAACGGAAACGTGAGCCTTTGGCAATCGAGGTGGGGCGTAGCAGACTGCCGCTCAAGGGGGATCGCGGCATGCGCATCGAATACCTGTATCGCTACCCGGTGAAGGGCCTCACCGCCGAAGCGCTGGAATGGACCGAGGTGGAGGAGGGCGGCTGCATCCCCTGGGACCGAGCTTTCGCGCTGGCCCAAGGCGACTCGGGCTTCGACCCCGCCGCGCCGGCCTGGCGTCAGAAGGCCAATTTCATGTGCCTGATGAAGAATGCCCGCATCGCATCCCTGTTCTCTTTCTTCGACCCTCGCACCGGCATGCTGGCGATTCGCGCACCGGACGGATCGGCGGTGGTGGAGAACGCCCTGACCGGCTCCGGGCGGGACCGGATCGGCGCCTTCCTGACCGAGTACCTGGGCGAGGAGGCGCGCGGCGCCCCGCGGTTCCACCACGTCCCCGGCCACAGCTTCTGTGACCAGCGGCAGAAGGTGGTAAGCCTGATCAACGTCGCCAGCCTGCGCGACTTCGAGGCACGGGTGGGCGCGCGGCGCCACCGGCGGCGCTTCCGGGCGAATGTATGGTTCTCCGGCGCGCCGGCCTGGAGCGAGCGGGATTGGGTCGGCCGATCGCTGCAGCTTGGCGGGGCGGTGCTGCGCGTGACCAAGGGAACCACCCGCTGCCCCGCGACCGAGGTGAACCCCACGACGGCCGAGCGCGACGCCAGCCCGGTCGAGGAACTGCGATCGCTCTACGGCCATATCGAGCTCGGCGTGCATGCCGAGGTGGTGGAGGGCGGCCGCTTCGCCGTGGGCGACGCGATCGAGGTGTTGCCTGATTAGCGCCGTGCAAACCCTTTCTCGTGTCGGAGAAGCCCACGCAGGCAAGGCTCAAAGGACGGCAACGCTGGCCCTCATGCGCGCATGACCTGCTCCAACGCGGCACAGGGCTCCGCCGTATCGGCGGTACCTGCGACGTCGCCGCTGCCGGATCCCTCCCGCAGCGTTGCGATGGTTTGGGCGGCAGTTCCAGCGATCCGTGCGCGCCGGACGACTGATCTGCATCAATAATCCAATTGAAAGCCCGGCGCGCCTTACTCTGCGACAGTGCGCCTCGCGGCGGCTACCCGCGGCAAAACCGGATCAGACGGCCGGACGACTGCGCGGCCGAGACAACCAGGGGCAAGGCGCTCGTACTCGGCCTCCTCGTCACCTACCGGCACTGTTGTACGGCAGCCGCTCCACCAGACCGCGCCGCGGGGACAACCGCGGCATGGAGCGCTCGCCATGCAATCGACCGACCGTCGAAACTCCGGCCAATTATATACGATTCTGTTCCAGACGGTTGCCGCCGCCCTTGCGATCAGCGTGGTCATCACGGCTTCGCTGCGGTTGGCCGATGCGCTGCGCCCGCAGAACGGAGACATCATAGCCTTCGTGCCCAGTACTGGCGGTGGCGTATCGATCGAGGCAACGCTTGTTGCGCGAAGAGCAGGACGATCGCGCTCTGCTTTTTGCATACTTGATCCCAAGGTGATGCAGCAGTCCGGCGGCAGCCTGGTGATCGAAGCCGCGAACCTCGGCGGCATCCATGGCTACCGCGTGCATTGGGCCGGCGGCCGCACCAGCGCCGGTGCGGATTGCGGCCAATCGGCGAACCTGCTGCTGACTCCAGACGATATCGCCGAACTGTTGCTCGCAGCGAACACCGCGAACAGCGCCGCCAATTACAACAATCCCGGGATCGGCCGGCGCGCCAGATAGCGTTCGTCGAACCCGGCCAATGCCGACAGCGCCGCCACATCATGAATTGTCACACGTTGGCCCTCGATCGTCGCCAGCCCCTCGTCGCGAAGCGAGCGGATCATGCGGTTGATATGCGGCCCGCTCAGTCCGAGCACGTCGGCCATCAGCTCCTGTGTCAGCGGCAGGTTATAGGAACGTTCGTCGCCCAGCCCGACCGCCCGTAGCCGCACCAATAGCTCCAGAACCAAATGCGCCAGCCGCTGATAGGCCGAGCGGCGCCCCAGATTCACCAGGTGCTCGCCGAACATCGCCGCTTCGCTCGCCGAGGACCAGAACAACGCGGTCGCCACCCGCGGGAATCGTGAAAACAGGGCGAACAGCTTGGCAAATGGCACCGGGGCGATGATCACGTCAGTGACCGCGGACACCGAATTCACTGCGGCATCGAATAGACTGGAGGGGAGACCGATCAGGTCTCCGGGCAGACCAAGGTTCAATATCTGCCGCTTGCCGTCGGCAAGCACTTTGTAGCGCGACACCACGCCGCTGCAGAGGATGAAAAGCTGGTCGTAGCGCCGGCCGGCAACGATGATGTCCCGATGCCGCGCCAGCTTCCGCCGCGGTTCATGCAGTGCGGCGAGATAGTCGAATTCCTCGGCCGAGAGCGTCAGGTAGGCTGTCAGCTTGTCGGCCAATGGCAATGGTGGCTCGGACGCCTTCGGCGACTCGGCCAGCGCGGTCCCCCGAACCATGCATGCCCTCGCACAAATCCTATCAGATCGAAACAGTGACGACGGGCGCTTGCCGAGCGTCTCTGTGCAAGCGCAGCACGCAATATGACACGCCGCATTAATCCGCATCAATGTGCCAGTTTGTGGCGAGCCTTTCCGGCGCCGGCAATCATGCTGGCCGTATTGGGCTGCCGCGACTTCGGCGGAACCCCGGCCGTCATTTGATCGCGTCGTCCGGATCGGGCGGCGCACGGAGAAGGGAATGAGTCTCAAGGACATTCTGGTGTGCCTCGACGCTGGACCAGCCAGCGCCGGCCGGCTGAACCTGGCCGTTGCCCTGGCGCGCGCGCAGGGCTCGGAACTCAGCGCCGCTTTCCTCGACGGCAGTGCGGGTTCAGAGCATCGCGACGCTGCCACGCTACTGGCCGGACTGGCGGCCCCGTCGCCTCGCGCAATCGAGTTGTCACGAGATGTCACGCTGGCCGCGGACCAGGAGGAATGCTTTCGCCGGTCTCAATGCGCGCTCGGCGCCCACGGCGGCTGGGACCACGTGGAGCAGGGCGACCTCGCGCGCCTGATCCATCTGGCGCGTACCCCCGACCTGGTCGTTATGGGGCAGATCAGCCCCCATGCGTGGCGATCGCCCTGGTGGCGCATCGACGACATCATTGTCGCCTGTGGCCGTCCGGTTCTGTTGGTCCCCTATGTCGGCAGCTATAGCGAGGTCGGCCGCCGCGTGCTGATCGCCTGGGATTGCTCACGCGAAGCATCGCGCGCACTGCACGACGCCTTGCCGATCATCAAGGACGCGTTGACCGTGACGATCGTGACGGTTCGCAGCAGCGGCAGCGTGTCGCAGCACGACCGGGCCTCGATCAACCGTGTATTGCGCCATCTGGCACGCCATGACGTTGACGCGCGCGCCGACCACATGGTTCGCGGCGACACCGCCGTTGCCGATGTCTTGCTCTCTGCGGCAATGGATTGCGCGGCCGACCTGATCGTCGCCGGCGGCTATCACCGTGCCCCATGGCGCGAGGCTCTGGCCGGCGGCGTCAGCCGTTCGCTGCTGGACAGCATGACCGTCCCCGTTTTGATGTCGCATTAACGCCATGAATTTCATGCCCCCATCGAACCGCAGCATCGTCACGGATCCTGTGCACGCCGCCGCGGCCGGCATCCGCCATCTCGGTGATTTCACCACCACCCCCCGCGTGCTGGTTATCTCTGCGGTCGCCCTGATTGTCGGGATCGGCGGCACGGTTGCCGGCGTGATCTTGCTGCACCTGATCTATCTCTTCACTAACATCGCCTATTTTGGCCGCTTCACAACCGCGAATCTCGAGCTCGGCGCCACCCCGCTGCCGCTTTGGTCGGTCGCCGTGCCGGTAGCGGGCTCGCTGGTTGTCGGTTTGATGGCCCGCTACGGCAGCGAAAAGATCCGCGGCCACGGCATCCCGGAAGCGATCGAGGCCATCCTGCTCGGTCGCAGCCAACTCGACCTTCGCGTGGCAATCCTGAAGCCGCTGTCGTCGGCGATTTCGATCGGCACCGGCGGCCCATTCGGTGCCGAGGGCCCGATCATCATGACCGGCGGCGCCATCGGCTCCTTGATCGCGCAGGCACTGCCAGTCAGTGATGTGGAACGCAAGACGCTGCTCGTCGCCGGCGCCGCCGCCGGCATGACGACGGTGTTCGGCACCCCGATCGCCGCCATCCTGCTCGCCGTGGAACTGCTGCTTTTCGAATGGACACCGCGCAGCTTCATCCCGGTGACGGTCGCCGCGATCACCGCCGAAGTGGCCCGCACCTATATCGGCCTTCCCTCGCCGCTATTTCCCTTCGCCGGCACCATGCCGACCACCTTGCTGGCGGTCGGCTGCTGGGTATTCGTCGGGCTGTGCAGCGGGCTGCTGTCAGGCTGCCTCACACAGCTTGTCTACGCCTGCGAGGACGGCTTCCTCAAACTGCCGATCCACTGGATGTGGTGGCCGATGCTGGGCGGACTGGTTGTCGGCATCGGCGGCCTGATCGACCCGCGTGCACTTGGCGTCGGCTATTACAACATCGCGCAGATGTTGCAGGGCCATGTCGTGGCCACCGGCGCCATGCTGCTGCTGGTGGTGAAAACCACCATTTGGGCGGTCGCGTTGGGCTCCGGCACCTCAGGCGGCGTGCTGGCGCCGCTGCTGATCATCGGCGGCGGCCTCGGCGCCGCCATGGCGCACATCCTGCCGCCGGCCAGCCCCGGATTCTGGGCGCTGCTCGCCATGTGCGCGACCATGGGTGGCACCATGCGCTCGCCCCTGACCGCGACGTTCTTCGCCGTGGAACTGACCGGCAATACCCACATCCTGCTGCCGCTGATCACCGCCTGCGCCACCGCGCATCTTGTGACCGTGCTGCTGATGCGCCGCTCGATCCTGACAGAGAAGGTCGCGCGCCGCGGCCATCATTTGGCCCGGGAATACCGCGTCGATCCGTTCGTGCTGACCCGCGTGCGCGAGATCATGGCAACCGACGTGCAGACCGTGCCCGACAGCATGACCCTGCACGAACTCGCTGCCTTCCTGACCGACCCCGATACGTATCATCCAAGCTTCCCCGTGGTCGATGCGCAACGTCGCGTGCTTGGCGTGGTGGACCCTCCGGCTGTCCTGCACTGGCGCCGCGCCGGGAAGAGCCGCAGCGCCACGTTGCGAACGTTGCTGGCCGCGAGCGATACCGTCGTCGCCTATCCGGACGAATACCTGGATTCGGTGATCGAACGCATGTCGCGCGCCAATGTCGCGCACATGCCGGTGGTGTCGCGAGAAGACCGGGCACTCGTAGGCTATCTGGCGTGGAAGGACCTGTTGCGAGTGCGTACAAGATTGCAGGCCGAGGAACGCGAGCGGGTCGTGCTCTACCGCGTGCGGTAGGCGGCAGTACCTGCGCTGTGCCTACGCCTTCCGCACGTTCCAGAACAATGCGTAGCCTTGCAACACGTCCGCGACGATGCGCTGATAGGTCCAGGTGGGCAGGATCTGCCCCAGCGGGATATACGGCACGTCCACGAATACCTGCCGCTGGATGTCCTCGGCGATCCGCTTCTGCACCGCGGGGTCGTCCGCCTGCAGCCAGGCATTGCGCAGTTCTTCCAGCTTCGGGCTGGTCGGCCAGCCGCGTGCCGCCGCCTTGCCGTTGCCCCGTATCCAAACATGCACCGCGGGATCGAACTGATCGAGGCCGGACCAGTAGGTAAAGAACGCGCTCCAGCCGCCCTGCTCCACCGGATCCATTTTCGCCAGAGTCTGCAGCATGCTGCCCCAGTCGGTGTAGCGCGGCTGTGCATTGATACCCGCCTTCTGCAGCATGTCGATGCCGACATCCGCCAGCGCGCGCAGATTGGGAAAATCGGAAGGCACCGGTACCACCGCCTTTTCGCCCTTATAGCCGGAAGCGGCGACCGCCCGCTTCACCGCACCCATATCCCGTGGGCCCGTCAACACCGACATTCCCGCATCACTCGCCATCGGCGATTGCGGACAGAACACCCCGACACCTATGCGCCAGTTCCGCGGATCCGTCGTGGCCGCGGCAATCATGTAATCCTGCTGGTTCACGGCACCGAGCAATGTGCGCCGCAGCGCGGGATTATCGAACGGTGGCTGCAGGCAGTTGAACCGCAAGCCGCCCAGGAACCCCAGAGGATTCGGCGGCGGCACGGTCAGGTTCTTCGACTTCCGCAGCAGGGGCAGCAGATCGAAAGTCGGCGCCTCCCACCAATCCTGCTCGCCCGCCTGCATCGCGCCAACCGCGGTGGTGGGATCGGGCAGCACGTGCCATTCGACTCGGTCGACATGCACGATCTTCGGCCCGGCGATAAAACTCGGCGTGCCAGTCGGTCGCGGTACATAAGCGGCGTTGCGTTCATACACACTCAGCGAACCGGGTACGCGCTCCTTCGCAATGTAACGAAACGGACCGCTACCGATCATTTCTGTCACCTGCTTGAACGGATCGGTGTTCGCCAGCCGCTCCGGCATCATCACACAGACATTGGAACCGGCCTTGCCAAGCGCCGCGGGAAGCAGCGGAAACGGACGCTTCAGGCGGAAGCGGATGGTGCGGTCATCAGGCGAATCCAACGCATCGGTGACGGCCATCAGCGACTGGCCGAAACTGTCGCGCGCGCCCCAGCGGCGGATGCTGGGCACGCAGTCCCGCGCCAGGACCTTCTCGCCATCATGCCAGATCAGCCCGTCGCGCAACGAGATCAGCCAGGTCTTGCCGTCATCTTCGACGCGATGCCCGGCTGCCATTTGCGGCTGCGGACGATAGGTGCCGTCCAGGCCGTACAGCGTGTCGAACACCATCATGGCGTGGTTGCGCACGACATAGGCCTGCGACCAGATGGGATCGAGCACCGAAAGATCCGATTGTGGGATGAATTTCAGGACTCGGCTGGCCTGCCCACGCGCGATGCCTGGGGCCACAAGGGTCGCAGCCGAGGTGGCCAGAAGGGCGCGGCGTGGCAGGCTTCGCACCGCCACTGGGGATCGGGAGCGCATCGCGACCTCATCCTCGTCGTTGGGTGTTGCGTACGTTGCATGGTGACGGTTCTGCGGCAACCACGCAAAGCGATTATGTGGTTTGTCCGCGGCTACGCCATGACGGATACGGAATAAGTATTATTGTAACTGCAGATGAACGCGGATGGCACCTCAACGAACCCCAGCGAGATTTCTTTTCCGGCAGACAGTAAGCAGCGATGTCGTCCCGATGCCGGTCGACCATCGTGGCAAATTGCTCAATTGGCTTGAGCTGCTGCCATTTCAGACTCGCCTTGCAGTTCTCTAAGAAGCGTGGCACGCAGTGGCCAAACGTCTCCTTAAGCACATACGCGGTGTTGCGCCGCTTGGTGGCTGCCAGCAACAGCTCGAGCAAACGCGAGCCGTCCAACACGATAGGCGATAACGCGCGCGAAGTCTGAGCAAGCCTCACAGGCGTCACGCACGGTCTTGCAACGAGCCGGCCTTCCGGGCGGTGGTATTAGTGCCGAAGCAAATCTGCGGCGGCGGTGAAGGCCTGTACCACGGACAGATCCTGCATCTGCAGCGTTGGCGCGATGACCGCGGCGGTACGTCGGCCGGAGGGGGCGTATTCCGCCGCATCGGTCGGGCCGAACAAGCCGAGCGTCGGGGCGCCGGCGGCGGCGGCGAGATGCATCAGGCCGGAATCGTTACCGACGAACAACGCTGTTCGCGCGAGGCAGGCGGCGGCCTCGGGGACACTGAGCTGGCCGGTCAGGTCGATCGATTCCGGCAGTGCCGCCAGCAAGGGCGACGCCATTTCGCGTTCCCGATGGCCGGGGCCGGCAAATACCGCGGGAATGGCGCCTGGTAACGGGCCGGCGGTGAGTTCGTGGAAAAGCGCCGCGAAACGTTCGGGCGGCCAGACTTTCGGTCGCCAGTTGGCGGTGGGGGCGAGCGCGATCACGGGCCGATCCGCCGGCAGCAGCGTGGCGGCGCGCGTCTGGTCCTCAGGCGCTGTCCACGTCATGGGTAGCGGCGGGGGATCCAACCGCAGGAGCGCGGCGAGCTGCGCGATCTTCGGGCCGGTGCGCGACCGCATCACCGCACGGCGCCGCGCCGGTATCATCCATGCGATGGCAGAGCCGCGGATGTCCACTACGAGATCCCAGATGGTGGTGACCGTTTCGAACCAAAGGTCCGGCCAGTGCAGGCGGTAGGGACGCTTGTCCAGCACGATGGTGCGCTCGCGGTTCGGCATGCGTGCGAACACGCCCTGGGCCACCGGACCACAGGCGATGGTGAAATGCGCTTGCGGGCGCTCATCGATCAAATGGTGGAGCAAGCCGGTGGAGAGCACGGCGTCGCCGAGCCGGTTCGACGTAATGAACAGAATGCGCATTGCGGCGGGGATTAGCAGCCGTGTGGACGTTGCGCGAGCATCTGAATTGACGCCGCCCGGGTGCTTGGGCAGCGTGGCCCGGATGCCATGGGGAGGGCAGGCGATGTCGGATCTGACGATGGTGCCGGCGGGCGAGGACTTTATTGAGCTGCGCGAGTCCGTGCGCCGCATCTGCGCGCGTTATCCGGGTAGTTACTGGCGCGGATTGGAGGAGAATGAGGCATATCCGACTGAATTCATCAATGAGCTGACGCAGGCGGGCTTTCTGGGTGCACTGATACCGGAGGAGTACGGCGGGTCGGGGCTGCCGCTGCGCGCGGCGGCAGTGATTCTGGAAGCGATCAATGCCAGCGGCTGCACCGCCAGCCAGGGCCATGCGCAGATGTACATCATGGGCACCCTGCTGCGGCATGGCAGCGAGGCGCAGAAGCGGCGTTATTTGCCGGAGATCGCCTCGGGGCGCATCCGCTTGCAGGCGTTCGGCGTGACGGAGCCTACCACCGGGTCGGATACGACGCAGTTGAAGACTCGCGCGGTGCGCGATGGCGATTCGTATGTGGTGAACGGGCAAAAGGTTTGGACGTCGCGGGCGTTGTATTCGGACATGATGTTGCTGCTGGCGCGCACCACGCCGGTGGATCAGGTGAAGCGGCGCAGCGATGGGCTTTCCGTTTTCCTGGTCGATCTGAGTGCGAGGAACCAGGGCAAGGGGCTGGAGATCCGTCCGATCAAGGCGATGATCAACCACAATACCACGGAAGTGTTCTTCGATAATTTCCGGATTCCCGCCGACAGCCTGATCGGCGAAGAGGGGCGGGGGTTCCGCTATATCCTGGATGGCATGAACGCCGAGCGCATCCTGGTTGCGAGCGAGGCCGTCGGTGACGGGCGCTGGTTCGTGCAAAAGGCGACGCAATACGCGAAGGATCGCGTGGTGTTTGGGGCCCCGATCGGACGGAACCAGGGCGTGCAGTTCCCGATTGCTCGCGCCTGGGCGGAGTTGGAGGCGGCCGATATGATCTGCCGGCGCGCTGCCGCATTGTTCGATGACGGCAGGGAGTGCGGGGCGGACGCCAACATCGCCAAGCTGCTGGCGAGCGAGGCGTGCTGGAAGGCGGCGGAAACTGCGATGCAGACTTTCGGCGGGTTTTCATATGCCCGGGAGTACGAGATCGAGCGCAAGTGGCGCGAGACTCGGATCTATCAGATTGCGCCGATCTCGACGAACCTGATCCTGGGCTATGTCGGGCAACACGTGCTGGGGATGCCGCGATCGTATTAGAATTTTTTGTCATTGCGGGGAGCGTAGCGACGAAGCATCTTCGTTCATCACAACGTTCGGGACCGTCCTTGCATGCGTGACAGGGATTGCTTCGTTGCTACGCTCCTCGCAATGACACAGTGAAGGGAGGACAACATGACGCAAAGTCTTGAAGGCGTTCGGGTGCTGGAACTGGCGCGCTACCAGGCCGGGCCGCGCGGCGGCATGATCCTGTCCGATCTTGGGGCGGACGTGATCAAGATCGAGCGAATCGGCGGCGAAGAAACGCGGCGCCATCCGCCCATGGTGCGCGGGCAGAGCGTGTATTTCAGCGTCTATAACCGCGGCAAGCGCAGCATCTGCCTCGACCTGCGGCATCCGCGTGGCAAGGACATCTTCGCCGCGCTGGTGAAGACGGCGGACGTGGTGCTAGAAAATTTCCGGCCCGGCACGATGGATGCGATGGGGTTCGGGTACGATGCGCTGCGGGCACTGAAGCCCGACATTATCTTGGTGTCGGTGTCCGGGTTCGGTCAGTACGGCCCGTATCGCGATCGGCCGGCGTTCGACCCGCTGGGGCAAGCGATGAGCGGGCTGATGACGCTGACCGGTCAGCCGGTGGGCCGGCCGCTGGGGACCGCGTCTTCCGTGGTGGATCGCTATACCGCACTGCACGCTACCATCGGCACATTGGCCGCGCTTCGTCACCGCGATCGCACCGGCGAGGGCCAGCTTGTCGATTGCTGCTTGCTCGATTCGGCTTTGACGATGGTAGAGATTCCGACGTCTTACTATCTCGCCACCGGGGAGGAAGGGGGCGAGGGCGGGCGTCCACCGTATCGCGCCAGGGATGGCTGGGTGGTGATATCGGCCGCGGGACGGGAGATGGCGGCGCGGTTGATGGCGCTGGTCTCCGAAGGGGCGACCGCGGGCGAGGCTGAATTGCTGACCGGCGGCCAGGGCCGCACCGATGCGCGGCGGGCAGTAGAGGCGTGGTGCGTAGACCGCGGCGTGGAAGAAATCTGCCAGGTGCTGATGAATGCCGGCGTGCCGGTGGCGCCGGTGCGGACGATTCCACAGGTCGCGCAGGACCCGCATGTGTGGGAACGCGAGATGCTGGTGAAGATGGAAGATGCGGCCGCGGGCGAGATGTATGTGCCGGGGGTGACGGTGAAGATGTCGCGCACGCCGGGCCGCGTCGGGCCGGTGCCGGCGCCAGGGCAGCACACGGACGAGGTGTTGCGCGGATTGCTCCGGTTGGACGTGGAGACAATTGGCGAGTTGCGGGAGGCGAAGGTGATCGCCTGACGACACCCAGCCAAGGGCGAGCCTGCACCGCGAAAGTTCACCGCCGCCCGCCCCTGTTCCCGGGCAAAACGTAAGGTAATCGCGTATGCCTCTGATCGTCACGGTGATCAGCCGAACGATTGGGGCAAACGGTGCCGCGCTAGTGCGCGTATGCGGCAAAGTTGAGCCAGTTCACCAAAGATTTCATAGATTGCACTAAATTGCACAGAAGAAGGCTCGAATGAAAATTGGCCCTGTCAGGGCTGGCGCTCGCAGTCCACTGGACAGCTTTAGCTGATCCCCGATCTTGCTCCGCGTAATCTGTGAAATCTGGTGCGCCCCAAAAGCGTGGCTGGCTAGTGAGTGCAAGTCTCATCCGGGTAACAGTCGGTTGGCCCGGTAGCTGGCAGGCGGTTTGGTCGGGTAACCGGCTGGATAGAAGCCCTGCGACAAAGGCCTCTTCGGGTGGTCGAGCAAATCGATGGGCGGTAACGCGCGTGAAGTCTGAGCAGGTCTCGAAAGGGACGTTGTTGACGCCGACACGCCCGGAGAACGGGTAAGGCAGCACGGTCTTGGGAAGCAGCCGACAGATGCACCTGGATCGGTCCGCCGGGGTAATGGACATCGCACGTCGAGACAGCCAGCCAGGTAATTGGGGGAGATCCGCAAAAGGTGAGGGTAGCGGCCTCAACGGTGCTGCAAGGTACCGGTCCATTCGGGAGTCGGACAGGGTCATAGTACCGCTGAAGCCGGGTAACGCCGGTTGAGGGAAGGATCCTGACCTCTGGTACGTTTTCGAAGCAGACGAGGTGGGGTGATTGGTGGCAAGCCTGCGAACACCTGACGCAATCCGGACTCTGCAGAGGAAACTCTATGGCAAGGCGAAGGCCGAGCCGGACTTCCGGTTCTACCTGCTCTACGACAAGGTCAGGCGGACCGGTTGATCCGCTTCGCGGCTCAACCTACGCCACGCGTATGAGACCTGGCCCGTGCCAACCAAGGCGCCCCGGGTGTGGATGGAACGACGTTCGAGAAGATCGAACCTGCGGGGCTGGAGGACTGGCTGATCCGGCTTGGCGAGGAGTTGCGAACGAAGGCGTATCGATGCCAGGCGGTGGGTGATGATCCCAAAGCCCGGCGGCGGCGAGTGGCCCCTCACAGCCACTCTCAGGCGATTGACCCCTCCGTCAGCGCGCGGCGCTACCGGTAGGCAGCGTCAATCCTCCTCATCCCCACCTGTTCGCCGCACCAGGACTTCCCGCTTCCCCACGTGATTCGCCGGTCCGACCACCCCCTCCTTCTCCATCTGCTCGATCAGCTTGGCCGCCCGGTTGTAGCCGATATTCAAATGCCGCTGGATAAACGACGTCGAGGCCTTCCCCTCCCGCGACACCACCCCGACTGCCTGGTCGTACAGCCCCCGCTCCCCCCCGCCGGTGTCGCCAAAAAGATCCCCACCACCCGACAACGCGCCGCCAGACGCGGCGTCCCCCTCGGCCGGTTCCGTCACATCTTCCACATAGGCCGGCTCCCCTTGCTCGCGCAGGAACGCCACGACCGATTCGACTTCCTCATCCGAAACAAACGGCCCGTGCACGCGCTGAATCCGGCCACCGCCTTGCATGAACAGCATGTCGCCCATGCCCAGCAATTGTTCCGCCCCTTGCTCTCCCAGGATCGTCCGCGAATCGAATTTCGAAATCACCTGGAACGAAATCCGTGTCGGGAAATTCGCCTTGATGGTGCCGGTGATCACATCGACCGACGGCCGCTGCGTCGCCATGATCACGTGGATCCCCGCCGCCCGAGCCATCTGCGCCAGGCGCTGCACTGCGGCCTCGATTTCCTTGCCGGCGACCATCATCAGGTCCGCCATCTCATCCACCACCACCACGATCAAAGGCAGCAGTTCCAACGCCAGCGGCACGTCCTCGAACGTCGGCCGCCCAGTATCCGGATCGAACCCGGTCTGCACCCGGCGCGTCACCACCTCACCCTTGGACCGCGCCTGGGCCACGCGGTCGTTGTAGCCGGTCAGATTGCGCACCCCGAGCTGGCTCATGGCGCGGTACCGCCGCTCCATCTCGCGCACGGTCCATTTCAGCGCGGTCACCGCCTTGGCGGGCTCGGTCACGACGGGAGCCATCAAATGCGGGATGCCCTCATACGTGGACAGTTCCAACATTTTCGGGTCGATCAGGATCAGCCGGCACTGGTCGGGCGACAGCCGATACAGCAGGGACAGAATCATCGCGTTCACACCCACCGACTTGCCGGACCCGGTGGTGCCCGCGATCATCAGGTGCGGCATGCGCGAGAGGTCCGCCACGACCGGCGCGCCGCTGATGTCCTTGCCCAGTGCCAGGGTCAGCCGGCCAGCGTTCTTCTGCACCTCCTCGGACGACAGCAGTTCGCGCAGGAACACGGTCTCCCGTTTCGCGTTCGGCACCTCAATGCCGATCACGTTGCGCCCCGGCACGGTAGCAATGCGCACCGCCGTGACCGACAAGGACCGCGCCACGTCGTCCGCCAGGCCGATCACGCGGGCGCTGCGGATCCCCGGGGCAGGTTCCAGTTCGTACAGCGTCACCACCGGGCCGGGGCGGATTTCCACGATGCTGCCCTGCACGCCGTAATCCGACAGCACAGTCTCCAGCAGGCGGGCGTTGGCTTGCAGCGCCTCCTCTGACGGTCCGGTCGTGGCGCGGGCGGGCGGCTGCTTCAGCAGATCGAGCGAGGGGAACTGCCAGGCGGCGTCCTGTAGCGGCAGGCTTTGCTGCTGCGGCTTGCGCATCGCCGGGGTGGGGGCGCGGGCGGCGTGGATCGAGGCAACCGCGGCCATCGCATCTGGCGCCGGCGCCGCTGTGCGAGACGGCGAGACGGGATCGCGCCGCACGACGGTGGTGGGCTCAGGCGGCTCATCCAGGCCGGGCGTCCGCGCCAGCGCCTGCTTCATCCAGCCGGAGGCATTGCTCACGCCGCCCACACCCCGGACCATGAACCTGGTGGCGCCGCGCCCGCCCGCCAAGGACAGCCGCGCCGAGCGCCCGGCGAAGCGCCAGCCCGCGTGCCACTCGCCGGCCGAAAGCCCCAGCGCGAGCGGCACCAACGCCACCGCCGCGATGAGTCCCGCCAGCCAGGCGGCCATCATCCCGAATGGCCCGAACCAGGCTTGCCCGGCGCCCAGAGCCGCGGTTGCCAGTAGGGACCCGATGGCGCCTCCAGGTCCCGCGACCGTCGGCCAGGCAACGGCGTGGGGGGCAAATGCCGCCAGGACTCCAGCCAGTAGCGGCAGGGATGCGAGCAATGCCGCGAGCCGTCCAGCCACGCTGCCCAGACCCTGGTGCGAGCCGATCCGCCACGCCCAGGCCAGCAGCGCGATCCCGGGGAGCAGGCCCGCAACCCCGAAGCCTTGGAGCAAAACATCGGCGAGGCTCGCCCCGACGCTGCCGGCCAGGTTGGTGACAGGCCGGTTGGTGGCCGTGTTGAACGATGGGTCGCGCGGGTCGTAGCTCGCAAGGGCCACCAGCAAAGCCAGGCCGATGAGCCCAAGCAGCAGGGCGACCAGTTCCCCGGTGCGACGGCTCATTAGCGCACGCAAGGCGGGAGAGACGAAACGGCGGGCTTCAACGGAACTGTGGACGGCCATGCGATTCGCAACCTTCGGCGGTGCCGCAATTGTAACCCGGAGGCCGCTGGAAAATGAAGGACTTCCAGTGCGCCATACGGGGTGTTCATCACGGCACCGATACAGCGAAACGGCGATAAGCCAGTCCGGACCTCGGGGGCATGACCCTCGCCGCGGCAAGCGCCGGGTCGTGTCCGGCAAACTGGCAAGCTGCCGATTCGGCTTTTGATCAGCTTCGGGCGTCCGTTGCGCCACAGTCTCCGATCTTATTGCTTATCAACCGCCACGGTGTTTTCTATGTCGTGTATTGCAAGATCGTAAGTTGCTCTCCACCGAAAATGTTTGCTGCCAAATCAGCGCGCCGGATATTGCATTGGGCGCCCATCAGCCTGCCCGCGGGGTCCGCACCGAGACGGTGCGCAGGCAGGTGAAGAGCGTGTCGGCCAAACCGAACTGCGCGGCCCGGGCCAGTTGACCAGGGCCAGTTGATCAGGCTGGTCGCGCGCAGCCTGGCAACGCCGCGGCGGAATATCGCCTTGCAGATATGGGCTGGTCCGCCAGCACGCAATGCTGAGCGAAACAGCCTGGTACGCCCGGAACGACAGATCGCCTTGAGCGTTCGCCAGACTGGAAGCTCGCATGAACCGGCGTGCCGTTCCGCCGGGTTTCGTGTAGGCCGCAAACTCGCGGAGACCCGTCCATGACCGAACCGGTGTACAAAGTCGTCGAACTTGTCGGCACGTCGGAAACCAGCCTCTCCGAGGCGATCGAAAACGCCATCGCCCGGGCCGCGACCACGCTGCGGCATCTCAGTTGGTTCGAAGTCGGCCAGATCCGCGGCAGCGTCGAGCGTGGAAAAGTCGAGCGTTACCAGGTCACGCTGAAAGCCGGGTTCACACTGGAGGACTGACCCGGCGCGAAAACTCGCGCGCGCATTGACGCCTTCTGGCCCCACCCCTATAAGCCGCCCCCTGCGACGGACCACCGCCACATAGCGGCGGCGCCTGCATGACCCCGACCTGAGAGAGAGCAGTACGTGAAGCGCACCTATCAACCGTCGAAGCTGGTCCGGAAGCGCCGGCACGGGTTCCGCGCCCGCATGGCGACTGTCGGCGGGCGCAAGGTGCTGGCCAGCCGCCGGGCGAAGGGCCGCAAGCGCCTGTCCGCCTGAAAGCCTCTTGTGGGCACGGGCAACCATGGCCCCGGACCGACAGGAGGCCTCGATGCCGACCCGCGCTCGTCCAACCCATTTGCAGCGCCGCGCCGAGTTCCTACTTGTCGCCGCGAAGGGCCGCAAGGCGGCGACGCCGGGCGTGGTGCTGCAGGCGTTGCCGCGGGGCGATAATGCCCCGGCCCGGTTGGGCTTTACTGTGACGAAGAAGGTCGGCAACGCCGTGATCCGTAACCGCACCCGCCGCCGTCTGAAGGAAGCCGCCCGTCTGATGCTGCGCGAACAGCCGGTCAGCGGCTTCGACCTTGTGCTGATCGGCCGTGACGCCACACGCGGACGCGATTTCGCCGCCCTGCAAGCGGATTTCGAAAGGGCCCTGGCGAAGGCGGGCGTGCGATGACGCCAGCAGCCCGCGCCGCGGTGGGCGCCGTGCGCGCCTATCAGTGGACGATCCGGCCGGTGATCGGCGCAAACTGCCGCTTCTGGCCAAGTTGCAGCGACTACGCGATCGAGGCCTTCCGCACCCATGGCGCCCTGCGCGGCGGCGGGCTGGCGGGCTGGCGCATCCTGCGCTGCAATCCATGGTGCGATGGCGGCTATGATCCGGTACCGCCTGCCACACCGGCAGGCGACAGCAAGAGGGTTTGATGGACCAGCAGCGTCTTATCCTTGCCATTGCGTTGTCGATCGCGATCCTGCTTGGCTTCGAGTACTTCATCGCGCCGCATTTGCCGCACCCGCCCGCGCCGCCTCCGGCCCATGTTGTGACTAACCAGCACCCGGGCACCGCGACTCCCGCTCCCGCGCAGACCGCCGCGGTTGCTCCGGCCGGGGCGGAGACCGCTCCGAAGAACGTCCCCCGCGTGAAGATCGCGGCGCCGAGCCTGACAGGGTCCATCAGCTTGCTTGGCGCGCGGATCGACGACCTGACGCTGAACGATTACCGCGAGACGCTGGCGCCGGATGCGCCGCATGTGCAACTGCTGGCCCCGCTGTCCACGTCGACGCCGTATTACATCCAGTATGGCTGGGCCACCGAACCGGGCAGCCCCATCAAGGTGCCGGACGCCGACACGGTCTGGCATGCCTCGGCCGATACGCTGAGCCCCGGCCGTCCGGTGACGCTGTCGTGGGACAATGGCCAGGGGCTGACCTTCGAGCTCTCGCTCATGGTCGATGACAACTACATGTTCGGCGTCACCCAGGCGGTGAAGAACGCCTCCGGCCAGCCGGTGCAGCTGTTTCCCTGGGCGCGCGTGCGCCGCGACTACACGCCGAAGAACGAGGGCTTCACGACGCTGTATGGCGGGGTCAGCGAGGGGCTGACCGGCGTCGCCAAGGGCACGCTGCACAGCATGACGTATGCGACGGTGAAGTCGGACGCCAAGAACCACGAGGGCGTCGCTTATAACGAGACATCGGCCGGCGGATGGGCCGGCATCACCGACAAATACTGGCTGACTGCGCTGGTGCCGGAGCAATCGGTGCCGATGCATTTGACCTTCCGCTACATCGACGAAGGCCAGGGCGATTACCAGGTGGGTTTCATCGCCCAGGATCCGACCACCGTCGCGGCCGGCGCCACGGCGAGCCTGCCTTGGCACACCTTCGCCGGCGCCAAGGTGCTGACGCTGCTGGACCACTACCAGTCCGCGTACCATATTCCGTATTTCGGCAAGGCGGTGGATTTCGGCTGGTTCTACCTGCTTGCCCGGCCGATCTTCTATTGCCTGGACTGGCTGAACAACCTGCTTGGCAATTTCGGCCTCGCGATCATCGCCTTCACGACCTGCGTGAAGATTTTGTTCTTCCCGTTGGCGAATTACTCCTACCGGTCGATGAGCAAGATGCGATTGCTCGGACCGAAGATGCAGGCGTTGCGCGAGCGGCTGAAGGACGATCCGCAGAAGCTGCAGCAGGAAATGATGGCGATGTACCGGGTGGAGAAGATAAACCCGGCCTCCGGCTGCCTGCCGATGCTGGTGCAGATTCCGGTGTTCATCTCGCTCTATGTCGTGATCTTCACCACGATCGAGATGCGGCAGGCACCGTTCTTCGGCTGGATCCACGACCTGTCGCAGCCGGATCCCACCAACATCTTCAATCTGTTCGGTCTGATCCCGTTCAATCCGGCGCAGTTCTCGCCCTGGTTCCACCTGGGCGCCTGGCCGCTGATCATGGGCGGCACGATGTTCCTGCAGCAGAAGCTGAACCCTCCGCCGCCCGATCCGATGCAGGCCAAACTGTTCCAGTTCATGCCGTTGATCTTCATGTTCATGCTGGCGAATTTCCCGGCCGGGCTGGTGATCTATTGGACCTGGAACAATCTGTGCTCGGTCGGCCAGCAATGGCTGATCATGCGCCGCACGCAGCTTACCCGGCCGGGATTGGCGAGGACGTGACGGGAGCGCTGGTCGCTGCGGCCTTACCATCGCCAGAGGAACTCGAAGCCGGCCGTGTCTTGTTCGCGGCGCCGTGCCGCTTCGTTCATGCGGCGCAGGGACTGGACCATCTGCGCCCGCCGGCCGGACCCGAGGTGGCCTTCGCCGGCCGGTCCAACGTGGGAAAATCGTCGCTGCTGAATGCGCTGACCGGACGGCACGCGCTGGCACGGGTCTCCGCCGCTCCGGGACGCACGCGGCAGCTCAACTTCTTCGATCTCGACGGCCGGCTGATGCTAGTGGACATGCCGGGCTATGGCTATGCGCGCGCCCCACAGGAGGTGAAGGCCGACTGGCAGGGGCTGATGTTCGATTACCTGCGCGGCCGGCCCACGCTGCGGCGCGTGATGCTGCTTCTGGATGCGCGCATCGAAATCAAGCCGGCCGATACCGCGGTGATGGAATTGCTGGATCGGGCGGCGGTCGCGTTTCAGATCGTGTTGACGAAAATCGATGCGATGAAGCCGCCGGCACTGGCACGCAAGGTGGAGGAGGCGCAGCGGTTGGCTCGCACGCATGCTGCGGCTCTGGCCGACGTGCTGGCGACCAGCAGCGAGACGGGTGACGGGATTCCGGACCTGCGCGCGGCGTTGGCAGGCCTGGCTTCCTGACGCGTCCAGCCGCCCGTGGCCGGCCGGCGCTTTTCCCTGGCAGGGTTGGAATCGCGGTAGCCGGAACACTGCCGCTGCGCGGCGGTGACTGTGCCGGGTTCCGCATCCGCACTTGCCTGGGTTCGCATCGCTGGGCTTGCTGCCGCACGTTGGGTTGGCCTCGAAACTGCCAACAGCATCGAAGCATCTGTGTGGGGCCTTTTCGCCAGTGCGGGCGGCACGAATGGTTCGGATGCCTTCGAGGCGACCGGGCCTCGAGGCGCAAGAATGGTTCGCCGCAGATGAACGCTGATGTTGCGTGCCGACCCGATCAATTGCGGCTCCCTCATATTGATCGGTGCATATCAGCTGGCTTCGGCATCGTGTCGGCGTCATAAGCATTGCTGTGGCCCAGTTGGGTTCATTTGAATTAGATTCTCTGCAGGTTTTGCGCCGCGCGGCCGGCTGCGGCGATGACACGAATCCGGATGGCGGGACTGCCGCATGGCGGCCCCGGGCATTGTTCGGATATCGTTTCATTATAGCCGATGGTGGCTCAGGCCGGACTGGCGCGGGCGGCGTAATAGCAGTGCCGTAGCGGCTGATTATCGAGCAGGAAACGGCTGAGACATGAGTGCGGGCAGCCGACGTTCCGATGGGCGCGGTGTAATGCCCGTCCGATTCGATACAAAAATAAATGGCGGTTCGGTGCGGAGCAATCGCGTGGCGGGATGGGGCCGGGGAAGATGGCGGCTTCTGGCGCGGCGCTTCGGTTGGTAGCGGCGATCGTGCCGTGAGGGTGACGCGGCGGGTCTGCCGCTTGTGGCGCGGGCAGACGTGGCGGCGATACGAGGGGTGCGCCCGGGAACGCTTCGATGGGCGCGAGTGGCGGCGTTTCCGTTAGCAGGTCCGGTGAGACGTCCGGCATGACGGACGACGCCTGCGGCAGCCTGTCCGGCGAGACCACCGGCGCGGGCGGGATTGTCGGCATCGGGGTGGACGGCGGTGCATCCTGCGCCGCGCCTGCCGGGACATCCGTCCAGGCTCCATCGAGCGGGATGACGAAACGGTCCCAAAGCGTGGAAATCAGCGCCTGGACATCCGTCCGGCCCGCCTCGGGGGGCATGAGATCGGCGATGGTCCTGGCGAATGCGGCGAACAAGTGGCGCAGGGTATCGGGATCGCAGTCCTCGAGCGGGGTGTTGAGGATTTCACAGAGTTCGGGGTCGAGGCCGGGAAATTCCTCCGGGGTGAAAGGGGCGTCGGGGGCGTCGAGGAGATGCACAAGGCTCAGCGGCGCGGTGCGGCGGCGAAACAATCCTGCCAGCCACCCGAAGCGGGAAGGCCGGGGTGGCGAGGCGGGCGGCGCACTACGCGGCCGGCGCGCGCGAGGGGCATGCTCGGGCGCGGGGCGCGCACCGGCATTTCGGGCCGCGGCATGGCCGATGCGAGGTCGCGATGCGGCCAGGCGCCGCTCGCCGCCGGCCAGAGTAAGGCTGCCTGCGATGACGTTGCGCACTGCGCCGCCGAGGCGGCGGAGAAGGCGCGAACCAGCCCCTTGGGACTGGGTAGAACGGCGTGGAATGAGAAGTGCTGCTGCCATTGTGCTGTTATAGATGGAAACTAACGTCCTGTCAAACATTTTAACCGGCTGGTGGGCATTTTTTTGCCGCCGACACTGAACAAGCTTGCACCACCGGGCTGGATGCCGTGCGCGGCAGCTACGGCATGTCTGATCACAGCCCACCCTCGGGCTCGATGTGCACGCCAATACCGACCAGCGGAATCAAATAGCCGCCGCTCATCCCCGAAGGTTCAGACCCTCCACCACCTCAACGATGAACCGCGCCACATGCCGTTCCGGCAGCCGGTCGTTCATCGACCGCAGCATCAGGAGATCGGTCCTCCAGGCCGGTCGAGCGGAAATTGCTCATTTACGGCATCGGGTGTTGCGCGAAACGACGTTGCGATTTCAGTGCCGCCGGCGCGTGCCGTTGAGTCCGGCAGCCTGCCAGGCCGCACTTCGCGGATGCGAAGTCTCCCCACCTCGCCGCCTGCGCCCCCCAGTGCTATTCCCGCCACGCAGCGCCCGCCCGGCGCCGCAGACAGATCCCTCCGGAGACCCCACCGCATGGCCGGCAATGCCACCGATTTCGACATTTCTTTCCTGCGCTCGCGTCGCACCAACAAGTGGCACAAGTTCCCCGACGATGTTCTTCCGGCCTGGGTGGCCGACATGGATTTCGGCGTCGCCCCCTCGGTCTCGGCTGCGCTGGAAACGCTCGCGCGCAACCAGGAATACGGTTACGCCGCGCGCGACGGTGTCCTCGCTGCCGCCTTCACCCGGCGCATGAAAAGCCGCTTCGGCTGGCAAACCGATCCCGCCAATGCCGTGCCGGTCGGCGACCTGGTGCAGGCCAGTTTCTCCTCCGTCATGGCGTTCAGCGAGCCGGGCGATGCGGTGGTGCTGCAGCTGCCCTCCTATCCGCCCTTCATGGCCGCCATCAACGACACCGGCCGCCGCTTGCTCGCCAACCACATGCGCGACAACGGCACGCGCTGGGTGCTCCATCTCGAATCGTATGATGCCGCCCCCGATCCCCGCGCCCGCGTACTGATTTTCTGCCACCCGCAGAACCCCACCGGCCGCGCCTATACCCGCACGGAACTGGAGCAAGTGGCGGCCTTCGCAAACCGACATGACCTGATTGTGGTGTCGGACGAAATCCACGCCGACATCCTCTATCCCGGCAGCACGCACATCCCGTTGGCGTCGCTCTCGCCGGACATGGCCGCGCGCACCATCACCATCACCTCCGCCACCAAGAGCTTCAACATTCCCGCGCTGCGCTGTGCCGTTATGTATTTCGGCACATCGGACCTGAAGCAGCGCTTCTTCAAGCAGATTCCCGCCCGTTTGCTGGGTTCCCCCGGCGTCACCGGCGTGGATGCCACGGTCGCCGCCTGGGACGACGGCCAGCCCTGGCTCGAGGAGATCGTGGCGCAACTCCAGGCCAACCGGGATTGGCTGGTGCGGACGCTGCCCACCGCTCTTCCAGGCGTCACGCTGCGGCTGCCGGAGGCGACCTATCTCGCCTGGCTCGATTGTTCTGCGCTGGAACTCGGCCAGCCCGCCGGACAATTCTTTCTGGAGAAGGCCCGCGTCGGCCTGAATTTCGGCGAAACCTTCGGCGCGAAATACGCCGACTTCGCCCGGCTGAACTTCGCTACGCCGGCACCGATCCTACGGCAGATCGTTGGCCGCATGGCGGAGGCAATCCGCCAGCGGTGACATCGCCCGAAACATCCATGCCGGGCGGCTGATCCTGCATCCCGGCGTGACAGCGACCTGCCGTTGCTCGCGGCGCCGATCCGGAGGTGAACCAAGCCTCACGTCGCGTCATGCAGCGGGTTGGAATGCAGTACATGTCGGACTTCGACCATCCGCTGGTGCCAGCGCATACTTCCGTGCGCCGCCAGATGCTGTACCGGCTGGCAGCGGTTCCGTGAGCGTCTCTTAACCTCCGCCCGCCCACGCAGCCTCTTGCGACACACGCCCCGTCACATGTAGGAAGAGTGGCATGGCGACTTCACGTTTTCGCGGGCGTTTGCTCGCCGCATCCGTGCTTACCGGCTGCTCGCTTCTGCTGGCGGCATGCGGCGATGGCGACTCCTTGTCGCGCACCTTCGGCTTCACGCGCGACACTCCTGACGAATTTACCGTGACGACGCGGGCACCGCTTTCCATGCCACCCGATTTCGCGCTGCGCCCGCCACGTCCAGGGGCGCCGCGTCCGATGGAGCAATCCGAGTCGCGGCAGGCCGAAACGGCGCTTTTGCCGCAGACGGCGCTCAGTGCGGGTCAGGGCGCGGAAAGCGCGGGCCAGGAGGCCCTGCTCCAGCAAGCCGGGCCGCCGGTCACCAACGCCATTCGCGCAAAGATCGATGCCGACGCCCGCATCGAGCAAGCCAACAACAGCTTCGTCGATCGGTTGCTGTTCTGGCAGCGGTTATCACCGCAAGGGATCGTGGTCGATCCCCAGAAGGAGGCGCAGCGCCTGCGCGAGAATGCCGCGCTGGGCGAAAGCCCGGAAACCGGCGACACACCCATCATCCAGCCGCGGAAGAAGGGCTGGCTCGAGGGATTGTTCTGATCCTGGAGTTCCCCCCTCCATTTGCGAGCCTGCGCCGCGAAGCGGACCAAGGCCAGGGGGCAAGACAGTTCGTTTCCCCCTCCGCGCACCTCCTCCTGCAGGAGAGGGGACGCGTTGTTGCTTGCGAGTTGCCGCCGGCCGTCGGCCGACCCGCGGCTCCAGGAAAGTGCGGCGTGCCGGATGCTTCGCGTCATGGCCGGGCTCGTCATGGCCGGGCTCGACTCGGCCATCCGCCAATGATCGAGCGGGTCGCATAGCCGCGTGGCGCCCGCGCAATCGGGGAAGATGGCCGGGTGATCCCCGGGTCGGGCCCAGGAACATGGCCCAGGGACATGGCCCAGGGGCATGGCCCAGCGATATGGCCCAGCGATATGGCCCAGGGACATGGCCCAGGGACATGGCCCAGCGATATGGCCCGGGGACATGGCCCGGGGACATGGCCCGGGGACATGGCGCGGCCATGACGGGATAGTTTCTTGCCAGGTCCGGCGGAAGCAATCTCGCCGAAGCTTGCGTGTCAAAGCCGGCGCCGCGACTCCGGCACGGTCTGCTAACCTCCCCGGCTGTGAGCGCCGAACTCCTTGCCCTCCTGGTCGCCGCCATCACCGCATTGCTCGGCCTCGGTACGCTGGCCGCCGTCTGGCCGCGGCAGTGCGTTCGGATCGTTTGGGGTGCGGCGATCGTGGCCAGCTTCGCCGCGATGATCGCCATGCTGGACGTGCTGCTGGCGGAGCCCCGGTCAACTGCGGGACTACCGCTGGCGTTGGCCGGCGAGCCTCTCCGTTTGGCAATCGATCCACTCGCCGCCTTGTTCGCGGCTCTGCTGTTTGCCGCGGGTGCCGCCACGCTCGCCTTTGTCGCGGCTACCGAGAAGGCCCCCGCCGCGACCGCCATCCCTGTCTGCCTCGGCTTGCTCGGCATTGCCGTGCTGGGCCAGAACGGATTCACCCAGGGGTTGGGGCTGGCATTCGCCGGCACGGCGATCTGGCTGTCTGGGCCATCCGACCGGTCCGGCGCCGTCCAACTCGGCCTGGGCCTCCTGGCCGCCGCTGCGATCTTCGCCGCACCAGGAGTACCGCCCCAGGCCAGGATATGGGCGGTGCTGATCGGCCCGGGCGCCCTGGCCGGGCTGATGCCGCTGCACCGCTGGACGGCGCCGGCGCACTGTGCCTCCACCCACGCCGCCGCACTGCTGTCCGGGGCCACCGTCCCGGCCGCCCTCTATGTCATGCTCCGCGTATTGCTCCCGTCGCATGGGATGGTGCCGCCGGCGTGGTGGGGCCTGCCGCTGTCGTTGGCCGGCGCCGCCGCCGCGGTGATCGGGGGCCTGGATGCGGTATGGGCCCCCGATCTTGAAACGGCGCTTGCCGCCGGGACCATGCGACAGACAGGTCTGGCAACGCTTGGCATCGGTGTTGCCCTGACGGCCAGTGGCGAGGACTTGCCGGCGGTCGCAACGATGGCGCTTGCGGCCGTCCTGCTTCTGGCCGTACTCCAGGCCATGGGTGGAACCCTGCTGGCGCTGGCGTGCGGCGCGATTCGGGACGGCGCCGGTAGCCGCCGGCTGGAGCGGCTCGGAGGCGTGGTACGCCGCATGCCCGTGACAACCGTCTGCTTGCTCGCCGGCCTGACCGGGCTGGCGACCGTGCCGGCCAGCGCAGGCTTCGCTGCGGCGTGGCTGCTGCTCCACGCGTTTCTGGGCCTGCCGCATGCCGGTAGCCTGCCGGCGCAGCTTCTGCGGTGCGCGCTGGTGGCGGGGCTTGGGCTGGCCAGCGCATTGGGCAGCGCTGGCGCACTGCGGATGGTGGGCGTGGCATGTCTGGGCAGGCCTCGCACCCCGAGGGCCGCCGTTGCCGACGAGCCGTCGCGCAGCGGGCGTATCGTGCTGGTGGCGCTTGCCTTCCTCGCAACCGCCTGGGGGGTGCTGGTCGGGCCGCTGTTGATGTTGTTCGCCGAGGCTCCGATGCGCGTGCTGACGGGCTCCGGGCTGGGTCCACTGGCGACGCCGCTTGGCCTGGCCGTCGGGCCGGAATCGCCGGGCTACGCCGCGCTGCCGATTGCCTGCCTGGTCGCCGTTGCCGGCGGGCTGGTGGTGTGGCTGCGGCGGTGGCTGGGCATGCCAGGCGCCACCACCAGCGGTCCTGCGTGGGAGGACGGGTTCGCGGCGCCCCCTGCGTGGCTGCCATTCGGCGATCCCGGCACCCAAACAGCCGGCACCGATTTTGCCCCGTCCGCGATGCGCATTCTCCCCCTCCCCCCGGCCTTGGTCCGCTTCGCGGCCCAAGCCTACAAGGGGGGAGAAAAGCCTTCTCTCTGTCCGCGCCCCACCCCGACGCCTTCGGGGCCAGGCCCAGCCATGACGAGGCGGATCGCAAACCTCCGGTTGCCTCCGCAAGGCAGCGCGCCAGCCATCATCCTCGTGTTGCTGGCCGGCCTGTTGATTCTATGCTCCTGGGCGGGCGTATCGTGACCGATCTGGCCGCCATCCTGGCGCAGATCATCCACAGCGCCCTGATGCTGGCCGCCGCTCCCGTTGTAACCGCGCTGCGAGAGGGATTCGCGGCCAGGCTCGCCGGCCGCACAGGTCCTGATTTGCGGCAACCCTGGCGCGACCTGCGCCGCCTGGCGCGCAAGCATCCCGCGCTGGCCGAGACCGCCACGCCGCTGTCGCGAACAGCGCCGGTGGCCTGCTTTGCCACCGCTGTAGTCGCCGCCGCCCTGGTGCCTTCCTTTACGCTCGGAATGGCATTCGATGGTTTTTCCGACCTGCTGGTCGTGGCAGGCCTGCTGGCCACGAGCCGGATCGTGGTCGCGCTGGCGGCACTGGAAGCCGGGACCGCTCCGGCCGGCCTGGCGGCAGGGCGCGCGGCCAGGCTGGCATGTCTGGCGGAGCCGACGCTCTACCTTGCCATCCTCGCTTTTGGCGCGCTGGGAGGCACCACCAACCTGGCCTCGCTCTTCTGGCTGCAGCTTCAAGGGATGCTACAGCCGGTGGCGGCGGGGATCCTCGCTGTCGCCGCGCTCGCGCTGATGGCGTTGGCCGGGTGCGCTGAAACCGGTCTGACCACCGAGGTCAGCGGGGCCGATCTCGCGCTGGTCCAGCTTGCGGAGGCCCTGCGCCACCTGACATGGCTGAGCCTGGTCGCCGGATTATTGTTCCCCCTCGGTATGGCGGAGCCCGGTGGCGGGGCCTTGGCCTGGATCGTCGGACTGATCGCCTGGGGCGCGAAAGTGCTGGTCGCGACCGCCTGCCTCGCGGCCTTGCGCGCCAGCTTTGGCGGCATTCGGCCGTCCCGCCGACCGTTGGCTCTCGGGATCGCGGCGATCCTGGGCGTGCTCGCCGCAATGCTGGTGCTGGCCAGCGCGGTGGCGGCATGAGTGGCGTGGCAACCGGCTCGGTCGTGCAAGGCGGCGCCGCGGTGGCACTGGCGCTGGGCTTCGCTCTGCTGGCCTCGCGCCGCATGAACGTGTCGATCGCGATCTGCACCGGGCAGATGTTGGCCGCCCTGGTGGCGGCACTGGTGCAGGGTGATGTGCTCGTCGCCACCGCGGAACTCGTGCAGGCCGTGGCCTTTGCCTGGTGGGGCGATGCGTTGCTGCCGGGGTTGCAGGATGGTGGGCGGCGCCGCTCCGTCCATGTGATCACCGCGAACCGGGGCGCCACGATCGAACCGCCCGTCGCGGTCGTCCTCGTTGCCGGAGCCGTTCTGACGGCACTGGCACTGGCCGTCCCGGACGCCGGAATTGCATTCGCGGTCGTCTTGCTCGGCCTGCTTGTTTCGGCAACCGAGCGCCGGCCCCTGCATCAGGTATTGGGACTGGCCGCAGCCCAAAGCGGCTTGCTGTTGTCGGCCCTGTCGGTGCGGGCGACTGGTTTGGCCCTGGGATTGACCGTTTTGCCGCTGCTGCCCGGCCTCGGGGCGACCGGCCTTTGGCTCGGAGCAAACCGGAGAAGGGTCGCTGCCTGGCTGGCGCCGCATGTCGCGGCCTGGATCGACGTCGCTATCTCCTGCCTGGCCTTGCTCTGCGCGGCCACCCTGCCGTGGCACCTGGGGTTGGCGGGAGACGGGTGGCGGGTGGATGCGCGAGCGGCCCACATGGCGCTATTGCTCGGCGCGCTTGCCGCGGCCGGAAGCTGGAGACAGCGCGACGCGCGTCCGATCTGGGGCAGCCGCCTCGCCATTCTTGCCGGCACGGTGCTGGCCGTGGTTGCAGTCGCACCGTTGTTGGCCTGGGTCGGCATGGCGGTCGCCACGTGCGGCGTGGTCGTCTCGACGTTGCCTGCCCGGGCCGAGGCCTGGCGCCGGCTGCGGCTGGGCAGCACCGGCCTCGCGCTGGCATGGTTTGGCGCTATTGCACTGCATGCCGCAGCACCGCCGCTGGCCGCCATGGCGGCTTCGATGCTTGGCTACGGCAGTCTCGCGGTGCTTGCGCCGGAGCTGACAGTCGCCGCGGTTGCGGTCGTCGTGCGGCTGCCTGCCCCGCCAGTCCTGTTGCTGGCAACGGGTTTGGCGGCGCTGGGACTTGGGGCAGCACTGTCGCTCGCGGCCCTCTCGACATGGCCGCGCCATGTCCCCGGGCCTGACCCGGGGATCGCCCGGGCATCTTCCCCGACTGATCCAACGTGGTTGCGGTCTCTCGACCCGATCGATCGTGCCAGGATGGCCAGGTCAGGCCCGCCCACGGCCATGGCGATAGCCGGCCTCGCCCAGGCCGGCATTGCGGTATTCGCGTTTGGACTGGGCTCGTCGGGCGGGGCCTTTGCCGGATTGCTCCAGCTCACCTTCCTGGCGCTGACACAATGTGCGCTGCTGTTGTCGCAGCCCAACGGAGTGGACCGGCTTGCCGCACTCGCCGGTCTCGGCGGTGTCCCGCCCTTCGGCGTGTTTGCCAGCCTTGGCCTGGTCGTGGCTGCCACCGCATCCACCGCTCCGCTGCTGCTGATCCCGTTGGGTATCGGCTTGGCCGCCATCGCCTGGACCATGCTGCGCCAGATTCCCGCCGAGCGGCGCTTATGCGCGTCGCCCGCCTGGCTGCCGCTGGCATTGCTGCTGCTGTGTGGCTTTGCGATGCCCGCATCGTGGCTCGCCTGGTTCAGGCTGGCGGCACAATGACCGCGCTGGACCTGATTTGCTCTGGCACCGCAGAGCAATGCCGCCCCTGGCGCCGCTTCTCGCTGCCTCCGGAGGCATGGTCCGCCATGATCGCCGCACTGGCCGAGAGCCCGGAACCCGTCCTGCTGGGCCTCTGGGCCGATTCCCAACAGATCCATGCCTTGTTCCGGGACGCTACGGGCGCCCTGATCGGTTCGGTCGCGGTGGAGGGTGGGCGTTATCCGGCGCTGTCCCCGGTTCGGCCCGTCGCATCGCGGCCCGAATGCATGATCCGAGACCTTTGGGGCCATATCGCCGTCGGCGGCGACGAGCGCACCTGGCTGGACCATGGCCGCTGGCCGATGGCGCATCCGCTCTCGCCGCGCCCAGGCCTGCCGGGTGGTGCCGTCGAACCGCCGCAGTTTCCTGGCGTGGAAGATCCCGGCGCGACGCAGGTCCCGTTGGGCCCGATCCACGGGTTGATCGACGAGCCGGCCCATCTGCGGCTGGTGACGCGCGGCGACACCGTGCTGCGTGCCGAGGCCCGGCTGGGTTATGCGCACAGGGGCATCCTCGCGCTGATGCGCGGCAAGTCGCCACGCGCCGCGGCGCGTTTCATTGCTCGGCTGGCAGCCGAGACGACGGTGGCCCACTCGGTAGCGTTCGCGCGGGCGGCGGAGAGTGCCCTGGAGACGCCCGTCCCACCACGCGCCGTCGCTTGGCGCACGGTGATGCTGGAGCAAGAGCAAATTGCCGGGCGCCTGGACGATCTGGCGCGGCTGGCGGACGCGGCTGGCATGGGGCCGCTGCACGCCGCGCTGGGCGAACACCGCGAAACCCTGCTGCGAGCCGCAGAACGCGCATTCGGCCATCGGCTGATGATGGACGTCGTGGTGCCCGGCGGCCTTGCGGCTGACATCGCCCCCGATGGCGCGACGGCGCTGCGTCAGGTCGGAGACGGGCTGGCCGAGGCGCTGCCGTCACTGCGGCAGCGTCTGGACCCTCTGCTTGGGCGGTTGGACGGGTTGGGAAGGATCGTGAGCGGGAGCGATGCGGGCGGTGATGCGGCAGCGCGGTGCGCGGCGCGGCTGTCAGGGATCGGCCGCAGCCTGGACCGGCTGCGCGCAGCGCTGGATGCGCTGCCAGATGGGCCGGTTTCTGCCGCCCTGCCAGCCGCAAGTGGAGAGGGACTGGACTGTGGCGACTCCCAACGCGGCACGGTTTGGCATTGGCTCCGCCTCGACCACGGACAGATCGCCGCGTGCTTCCCCTGCGATCCCGCGTGGTCGCTCTGGCCGCTGGCGGAAACGGCCATGGCTGGCGAATCCGTGGCAGAGGAGCAAATGATCCGATTGTCGTTTGGCCTGCCGTGCGCGGCGCTCGACCTATGAGTTGGGCCTGGTTGCGGTCGCGCGGTGCGAGTCCCGCCGGTCCGGTGGACGAAGCGACCGCCGCGTCCCTCGCGGCCCGGCTGGACGCGGCAGCACAGACACGGCTTGGCCGCAGCCTGGCGATTCGCCACGTCAACACCGGAAGCTGCAATGGCTGCGAGCTGGAACTGCGGGCGTTGCGCGGCGTGTTCTACGATCTGGAGCGCTACGGCCTGCGCTTTGTCGAAAGTCCTCGGCATGCCGACGTATTGCTCGTGACCGGCCCGCTGACCCGCAATCTGCGCGAAGCGCTGGAGGCCGCGTTTGACGCCGCGCCCGAACCGAAATGGGTTGTCGCCGTGGGCGATTGCGCGGTCGATGGCGGCGTGTTCAAGGGTAGCTACGCCGTGCTGGACGGCACCGGGGCCGCGCTGCCGGTGGACCTGACGATCAGCGGCTGCCCACCAAGCCCGGCGCGGATGCTGGCGGGATTGCATGCTCTGCTGGAAGCGAATGCGCGGCCCGAGCGCCCGGGCAGGTCGACGCGGGCATCGGACTGACCAACCGAGGTGCGGTCAGGCCTGATGGCAAACCGTTTGCTCAACCAATCCTTGCCGGCTTCGCGACCGCTTCCTGCACCGGACCACCCTTCCAGCCGCCACCGAGCGCCTGGAACAAACTGACCAGCGCCTGCGCATGCGCCAGCCGCACCTGCACCAGCATGTCCTCGGCGGAGAACAATGCAGATTCTGCCGTCAGCACGTTGAGCATGTCGCCGGTGCCGCCCTGGAACAGGGCGACGGCGATTTGGTACGACTGGCGCGCGGTGGCGACGGTAGCGGTCTCGTCGGCCAGTTGCTCGCCGGTCTGGTGCACGCCCGCCAGCGCATCTTCGACATTGCCCAGCGCGGAAACGATCGACTGGCGGTAGTCGTCCAGCAATTCCGTATAGCGCGCCTTGCTGTATTCCAATTGGCCGCGCAGCCGGCCGCCTTCAAAGATCGGCGCGACCACGGCTGCCGCCAGAGCCGACACCGCAGTGGGTGGCGAAAACGCCGCCAGGCCCACGGCTTCCATGCCGCCCTGGCCGGTGAGCGTTACTGACGGGAAGAACGCCGCGCGTGCCATGCGGATATCGGCGTTCGCAGCAATCAGGTTTGCCTCCGCCTCGGCCACGTCGGGACGACGCTCCAGCAATGCGGCGGGCAGTCCCGGCGCCACCGCCGGCATCGCCAGGTCCAGCAACGTCCCTGGTCCCAGCTTGATATTTTCCGGGTTCTCGCCCACCAGAATCGCCAACGCGTCGAGCGTCTCCGACAGTTGCTGCCGCAGCGGCGGGATGGCGGCGCGCAGCGAATTCACCTCGGTCTCCTGCTGCACGATGTTCAGTTCCATCACCGTGCCGACGTTGAATTCGGCGTGGATGGCGGTGAGCATTTGCCCGGCCTCGGCGAGATTGTTCTCCGCCACCGCGATCTCGTCGCGCAACCCCAGCGCCTGGAAATACGTGCTCGCCACGCTGCTGACTGTGGCGAGCGCGATCACCTGCTGGTCGTAGCGTGCGGCGACAGCGGATGCCTTGGCGGCCTGCAAGGCGTCGTGGTTCTCGCCCCAGAAGTCGATTTCGTAAGACGCGTTCACGCCGAGATCGAATTCGTGGTAGTCGTATGCGCTCGTTGACAACGGCGACACGGTACGTGCCTGCGTGCCGCCGGCGGTGGCGCCGATCGACGGCAACAGGGCAGCGCCGGCGATGCGGGTTTCGGCATTGGCCTCCCGCACCCGCGCCACGGCCGCGGCGATATTCAGATTCTGCGCCTCGGCGCGGGCGATGAGCGCATCCAATTGCGGATCGTCGAACCCGCGCCACCAATAAGCCGTTGGCCAGATCGCCGCGGTATCGCCCGTCTCGCGCCAATGTGCCGGCAATTCCGAGACCGGATGCCGATAGCGCGGTCCGACGGCACAACCCGACAGTGCCATCGTGGCAGCAATTAGAACACAGGACAGACGCCATCGCGTACGATGGCCGTGCGGCGCGGGCGTACTGCTGAATCTTCGACGGCCAATCATTATCGAAAACCGTGGTGAGAGAGCGTGGCGCTGCGAGTTGGTGACCACGCCGCAATCCGGCAAGTCGCTGCGGGGGCGCTGCGCCGGTCGTGTCGCTGGTTTAATGCCGCCGCACCGGAATGTGCGAAATCTTACTGGTCCCCAACATGAAACGTCGCCACGGCGTTGCCGCGACATTGGGCCGAATCAACCATCAATCAACGGACGCCGCGCCGCCATGTCATTGCGAGCGCAGCGAAGCAATTTCCAAGGGGAGTTCGCACGTTCTGTCGGCGAAGATTGCTTCGCTTCGATGATGCACGATGGCCGGGTCAAGCCCGGCCATGACGAAGAACGTGTGACGAAAAAAAGGTGTGGCGCGCCGCACCTTCATCCAATCGCGGGTCAGCCGGTCCGGCCGGTGGCCTCGCAATGACATGCGGGGCAGGCGCGATACGTCAGAGTCACGGAATCATGGATCTGCCGGCAGCGCGCCTGCACCCACGGCGCTTGCCCCGCCGGCCTGCCGAGCTGGCCGCACGGATCGACATGCGCCACCATCCGCGCTCGCGGCGCGCACGCGCCGCCAACCCGTGTCCGCGTCAACGCCGCCGAGGAGCCTGTCCGCCGTCAATCAGTCGGAATGATGCGCGCCAGCGCTGGAAATCGGCATCATTCGCCCAGACGGTCCCGGCAGATGGCCGCGCCCCGCTGCGTGCATCGAGCGCCAGCAGCTTCGCCGGGAAGCGGTCTGGCACCGCTTTTCCGCGACCAAGGTACAGCATCACCGCGTAACAAAGGATTGATGCGAGAACCGCCCCGGCCAGCGTACCTGCCAGCAATTGCGCGGCGACTGGTGCCGGATCGGCCTCGGGGAGCCAGGCGGCATCAGGGATGCCACGAAGCACTAAGAGAGCGCCACACACAGAGCCGCACGCACCTGCAGCAATGAGTGGCCAATTTTCGGCCCTTGTTCTCATTTCCTCCCATCCAATGATGGATTATGGGTAACTGTCCCATGAAAAACGTGAAAGCGCAACAGCGGGTTGCGCATGCGCCAGCTACGGCACAGTGATCGCGACCGCAACGACCGAACCGGTTCACAAGGTATCGAAAAATCTGGTCGGGGCGGCGGGATTCGAACCCACGACCTCCTGTACCCAAAACAGGCGCGCTGACCAGGCTGCGCCACGCCCCGCCTTGTTCCGGCATGCTCTGTCCGGCTGTGCCCAGCCACCGCCACCGGCATCCCCGGCGCAGGCCGGGGCGGTGGAACCTATGGGCGCCGAACCTGCCGCGCAAGGTGGCGCATAATATAGCGCGCGTGCGACGACCGGCCGCTGGCGCCGCCTCCTGGCCGGCGTCTTGTCAACCCACGTCGTTGAACTGTTTCGCCACCACCTTGTCACCGACCACAATGTTCAGCTTCGCCGTGATGCCGCCGGCCAGTTCCAGCACCGCCAGCACCGGACCGTGGCTGGAGACCGGGGCGAGGCTCTCCGGCACGGTATTGTCGGCAATGGCGCGGATCGTCCCGTCCGGGTTGATGAACACCATGTCCAGCGGCACCAGCGTATTCTTCATCCAGAACGGCGATTCGCGCGGAAAATCGAATACGAACAGCATGCCCTGGTCCGGCGGCACGACCTTGCGGAACATTTCTCCCACTTCCTGCTCTCGCGGCGTGGTTGCGAGTTCCACGGTGAAATCGTGGCGCTTTCCGTCCTTGGTTACGATCGTCAATTTCTCTGTCGGCAGCTTGGGCTGCGGGGCGGTGATCTTGTCCTCCTGTGCGCGCGCGATCGCGGGCAGTGCAGCGAGCAAAAGCAGCAGATGGCGGCGATTCATACGGGTTCGGTCCTTCGGCGGCGAGCGATTTAGGAATCGGCTAGCATACGGAGGGAACCGGCTACCAGCGCCCGCCGGCTGGCGGCATGGGCGGCCCGAGGCGCGGCGCCCGCAGCAGGAGGGCCGAATGGCAAGCGTCACCCGCCAGTACCAGGATTTCATCCTCGATCTGCTGTCACCGCTGGGCCCGATGGCGCGTCGCATGTTCAGCGGCGTGGGTTTGTTCCAGGACGGCGTGATGTTCGGGTTGCTGGTGCGCGACACGTTCTATCTGCGCGTCAGCGATGCCACGCGAGAGCAATACGATCAGGCCGGCAGTGCACCGTTCAGTTATAGTCGGGCGGGGCGGATGGTAAGCCTCGCGGCGTATTACGAGGTGCCGGAAGGATTGCTTGATCAGCCCGACGAGTTGCTGCGCTGGGCACGCGAGGCGATCGCCGCGGCGCGTGACGTGAAGCGGCGGCGGTAAACCATTCTGCCATCCCAGGTTGCCGTGCGGCAAAATCACTGCCCACAGCAGCTTGGGTTGCTTACGAGCATTCGCGCCATGCGAGCAATCAGTCCGGTGTGGCATCTCACCTGGTTTCGCCGTCGTGCGATGTGTGTCACGCGCCAAAACGACATTTTTTGAAGCGCTGATTTAGATCAAGGCAATCCTGCTCTGGCTCCCGCACACGACAACAGAGGCACCGAGACTTCGGCATCGGGGCGAGCCGCAAGGAGTGCGAAACCATGAACGAACCACGCCAGGTGAATGTCGCCGGCGACCGGCCCAACGCCATCGGGTGGCGGTCGGGCGCCCGTTCGGGAAACGGGCAGCTTATGATGGTCTTGAGCTTGCTGAAAGCAGTCGTCCTGGCAACGATTGCGGGTATCGGCGTCACGACCGGCGCCCGAGCTTCGCTTCTCGACTTCCAGGTAACCGGCGCGGGCGTGGGCAGCGGGCTTGAATGGCAATCCGCCGCCTCCATTCAGACCCTCGAGAATCATTGGACGGCCGGTCAGGGAGACTGGCTTTTTACGTCGCTGACGAAAAATATGCCGGGCGTCGCCAATCTGCTGACATCCGGCATAGCGGGCACCGGTTTCGGAATTCTCCTGGGGACGAATTACCTCGTTTTTGACGACACCGGGACTGCGATCTTCACCTACGCCGGCGAACTGAGCCAATTCGACCGGCCGTATAATGCGACATTCTCGCCCGGTACCTGGACGCTTGCCAGTCAGGATGGTGCCGATAGGCTTGTGGTCACGACGGTTCCGGAGCCCTCAGGCTGGACCTTGACTTTGACGATGCTCGCCATTGTCGGTGTTGCGCGCGTTTTGACGTCACGCAACCTCGTTGCGATTGCGGCGTAACGGGTTCCCCGACCGGAGAGGAGCGAAGGCCAGCGTCATTATGGGTGTCGAACGGCCGGGGCGAATGTGACCGGCCGGCCGACCACCGCCCCGGCAAGTCGAACCTTGGGCGAGTCGAACCCTGGGCGAGTCGAACCCTGGGCGAGTCGACCACGGTTCATGCTTGATCAGGGATGACGGCGTATACTTTGTAAAGAGCGCCCGGCCTGGTCAGGGATAATGGCAGCGCTCAGTATGGCTCCCGCACGAAGATGAACGTGGTTCCGGTGACGATCGGCGCGCTGGCGCCGACGAACGAGACATTGACGTCTTTCACTTGGCGCGCTCCGGCGCGGCCGGATGCCTGCAAGGCGCCCTCGATGATGTGCCACAGCCCGTGGATGCGCCCGGTGCCCAGACTGCCGCCGAACGTGTTCAGCGGCAGGTCGCCGTCCAGTTCGATGCGGCCGTCCTGGATGAAATCCAGTGCCTCGCCTTCCCCACAGAACCCGTAGGATTCCAGGCCATAGACCACCGATGCCGAGAACCCGTCATAGATCTGCGCCACGTCCACGTCCTTGGGACTGAACCCGGAGCGTTCCCAGGTCAACCTGGCGGAGCTGCTGCCGCCCTCCATGTAGCTGGACAGGCTACCGATGCGACCGGCGACCTCGAAATGCAGCCGCTGGCCATAGCCTGCCAGATAGGCAGGCTGCGGCTTCAGATCCCGTGCGCGGTCTGCGGTGGTCAGCACGATCGCGACGGCGCCCTGCACCGGAATGTCGCAATCGAACAGACAGAACGGATAGGCAACCATGCGGGAGGCGAAGTAGTCCTCGCGGCTCAGCGGCGTGCCGTAGAAATACGCATGCGGATTGTGCTGTGTATGCTGGCGCTGCGTCACCGCCAGCGTTGCCATCTTCTCGCGGTTCTGTCCGTGGCGTTCCAGCCAGCGCGTGTAGGCAACCGCCATGCCCTGGCCAGGTCCGCCGAAGCCATAGGGGGCGGTGAACTGGGTGGCGCCCGCCGCGTGGGCGCCGGGCAGGTTCTGATACGTGCCGCGCGGGTTGTGCATCGCCCGCCACACCACGGCATAGCGGCACACGCCCGCCAGCAATGCGTTCACCGCCTGCTGCACGGCACCGCCGATATTCGTGGTGCCCACCTGGATGTGCCAGGTCAGGTTTGGCAGTTTCAGCATCGCCATCATGCAATTGACCGACACCACGGAGATGCCGTCGATCTCCGCATGTCCGGTGGCCGGCAGTTCCGGATAGGTGGCAAGGCCGTCGATGTCCTCGATTCGCAGGCCGGAATCAGCCACGGCTTCCTTCACCGCGGTCAGCGCATGCGCTGCCAGCGGAACGTCGGCCGAGCGCGACACTTTCGAATATCCCACGCCGCTGATCGCGACCTTGCAGCGGTTTTCCCACATGCTTCGTCCCTTCTTTTGCTATCAACCGCCGGCGAGCAAGCCGCACCGCACCCATCACCCGGCAAGCCGGAACTGCGGCAGCGTGATGTCGTCGTTCAGTTTTTCGAAGATCACTTCGACCCGGCGCCCCACCTTCGCCGCGGTATAGGGCACGTCCAGCAGGTTGCCGCACAGCAGCGCGCCCGGTGCCGCGTCGAGTTCGACGATGATGCTGGCATAGGGGACGGCGGAGGAAAAACGCTTATCGCCGGTGTGATACATGATGGTGTAGGCGTAGATTGCGCCGCCACCCGGCACGGGTTCGAATTTCAGGTCGGTACTGACGCATTGCACGCAGGTCGGATGGGGCGGGTGCTGGAAATGCCCGCAGCTCTGGCAGCGCTGCATCGCCAGCACGCCGCGCTTTGCCGCATCCCAGAACGGCTGCGTCCATTCGTTCGGCACGGGGATCGGCCGCGTCACTTTGCTCCAGTCGCTCATTTGTTTCCGCCCTGTCGGCTTCGGTGCGGTCCGACTCTAGGGGGCAATTGTGCCGGACGGTAGCTCTTGCCCGGCGTGGCGCGCCGGCCGCACACTGCACGACAGCGATCAGGTCCAGCGCGGGAGAGCAATGACATGGAACTGAGGGGGGCGGTCGCGCTGGTGACCGGTGGCAATGGCGGCCTGGGCCAGCGCATCTGTCACGCGCTGGCGAAGGAAGGCGTGCATGTCGCGGTGATGTATGCGCAAAGCCGCGACCAGGCCGAGGAGGTGGTACGGACATTGACCTCCAGCTACCAGGTCAACGCCGCGGCTTTTGCCTGTGATATCACCGATGCTGCCGCGGTGGCGAAGCTGGTTGACAACGTGGCGGCACGTCTCGGCCGGATCGACATCCTGGTGAACGATGCCGCGTACAACAAGGCGATTCCGTTCCAGGACCTCGACGGGCTGACGCAGGAGGTGTGGGACAAGATCATGGCGGTGAACCTCACCGGGCCGATGCGGCTGATCAAGGCGGTGGCCCCCGTCATGAAGCGGCAGGGCACGGGACGCATCGTCAACATCGCCTCGGTGGCGGGGCTGGGTCCGACAGGGTCGTCCATTGCCTATGCGGTATCGAAAGCGGGGTTGATCCACTTGACCCGCTGCATGGCCGTGGCCTTGGCGCCGGAGGTGCTGGTGAACTGCGTGGCGCCGGGCCTGCTGGAGGGGACGCGCGCCACCGCCAATCTGCGGCCCGAGCAAGTGGAACGATCCGCATCGGGGTCGTTGTTGAAGAGGGCGGCCGACAAGGACGACTGCGCCGACATGACGGTAACGATGTGCCGGACGGAAACCATGACCGGACAGACGGTGGTGATCGATTCCGGGCGGATGTTCCATTGAGCACTGTCCCGCCGCTGTTGGCCCTGTCGTGGTGCGCGGCGAGAAGGGTTTGGCGGATTAACGCCGGGATTCCGATAAGCCGGACTGACCCGGCGAATTGGTGCTGCCGGCAACATGGCCCGGACAATGTCAGTGCGGATGCGTGGGCACCTGGCTCTGCAGGTGCCTCTCGTTGCTGGCAAATTCATCGCTGAGCAAGCCAGAGACGCAGCGGGCACTGAGAAGAATTTATTGCTCCTTGCTGGAGGGGCTGCCTTGTCCCTCGATTCAGGACCGTCGTTGTGCGGGGCAAAAAAGCGTGGGTGCCGACCTCCGTCACCGCGGTCGCTGTGCCTGCAATGCTTTCGCAACTCAGCTCGTCGCCTTCAGCCAAGGTGCCGGATTCACCGGTTGCTCGCCATGCCGCAACTCGATGTAGAGGGAAGGCCGCTTCCCGCCCCCCGGTTCCCACCCCGGCATCACCCCCACCGGCTCGCCCGCGCGCAGGTCCTGACCTGCCTTCACGTCCAGCCGCTGGAATCCTGCCAGGACCGCGTGGTAGCCGCCGCCGCAATCGACGATCAGCAGCAGCCCGTAGCTGCGGAATTGCTCCGCGAACGACACCCTTCCGCTGCATGGCGCCACCACCCGCGCCGCCGGCGCCGCATGGTAGGAAATGCCGGTCGCGGGCCCGGCATCGGTGGGATCACCCCACGAACGGACCACAGTTCCCGCCACCGGCGCGGTCAACTGTCCCTTTGGTTGCGCGGCGGCCGCCAAGGTACCGCCGGCAACCGGTGTCAGCGCGGCCTCGCGGTCGCGCGCGGCCTCTGCGTCGGCATCATGTCTTTCGCGCGCGGCGCGTTCGGCCTCCTCGCGCTCACGCGCCGCGTCAGCGCGGCGCTGGACATCGAGCGCTGCGAGCATCGACCGCAGCGTATCTGCCCGTGCCGCCGCAGCCGCAGCCGCGTCCGCGGCTTGATCAGCCTCGGCCTGCGCTGCGGTCTGATCCGCCTGCGCTGCCGCAATCTGCTGATCCAGCGCCTGATCTTCTTGCTCCTGCACCGCCTTGACGGCAGCGAGTTTCGGCGCCTCGGCGGCCACCGCGGCGGTGGCGGCAGCCAGCGATACCCGAGCGGCACGCAACGCCGCGGCCTCCCGCTGCAGCTCCCTTGCCAGTCCTTGCAGCACGATCAGCCCGCGCAACGTGTCCTGGGGCGGGGCCGGGACAGCGAGCAAGGTCTCAGCCGGATAGAGGGAGAGGCGTTCGATCACGGGCAGCAGCGGCTGCATGGCTCGGGCCCGCGCGGCGAGCTCGGCTTCGGCCTGCTGGCGAAGCTGCTGGAGTGCCGCCATGCGGTCGGCGGCGGCCTCGGTCGCAGCTTCCGTCCGTTGCAGCCGGGCGGTGGCAGCGATGCGTTGTTCCACCAGCTGCTGCGCCTGAGCGCCTGCGGCGGCGGCGCGGGCGGCGGCCTTTTGCTGCGCTGCGACTTCGGCCGCGTGGGCATGCTCTGCCGCTTCCAACGTGGCGCGAGTGGGATGGCGCTGGTGCGGGCCAGCCGCCGCTATGGCGATGGCAGCGGCGAAGAAGAGGCTACTCCGCGGCGCGCGCCGCATCATGGCGGATCAGGGTATGGCCGGTCATCTCGCGAGGCTGTTTCAGGCCCATAAGGTCCAGCAAGGTTGGGGCGACGTCGGCCAGGATGCCGTCCTGGATGGCGCCGGCCTGGCCATCGACCAATACCACAGGCACCGGATTCGTCGTGTGCGCCGTGTGCGGGCCGCCGGTTTCCGGATCCTTCATCAGCTCGCAGTTGCCGTGGTCGGCGGTCACCAGCAGCGCACCACCCTGTTTGCGCACTGCCTCCACCAGCCGGCCAAGCCCGGTATCAACCGCCTCTACCGCCTTGATCGCCGCCGCCAGGACGCCGGTATGGCCCACCATGTCCGGATTGGCGTAGTTCAGCACAACCAGATCGTACGTTCCCAGGTCGATCGCGGCCACCGCCTTGTCGGTAAGTTCCGCGGCCGACATTTCCGGTTGCAGGTCGTAGGTGGCGACCTTGGGAGACGGGACCAGGATGCGGTCCTCGTGCGGGAAGGGGGTTTCCTCGCCGCCGTTCAGGAAATACGTGACGTGCGGGTATTTTTCGGTTTCCGCCATGCGGAGCTGAGCCTTTCCGGCCTGCGCTACGACGGCGCCCAGAATGTGTTCCAGTTTGGGGGGCGGGAATAATACGTCCAGGAACGGCGCCAACGCGTCGGAATAGAACGCCATGCCGAGTGCGGCGGCGAAGCGAATGGTGTGCTTGCGGGAGAAACCGTCGAACTTGGGGTCGAGCAATGCCGCAAGGATCTCGCGCACCCGATCGGCGCGGAAGTTGAAGCACAGGATGCCGTCGCCGTCCTGCATGCCCTTGTAGTCGCCGATCACGGCAGGCGGGATGAATTCGTCGAATTGTTTCGCGTCGTAGCCGGCCTGGACGGCTTTCACCGGGTCATCGAACCGCGGCGCGTCGGCATCAGAGAGCAGGGCATAGGCCTTGGCGACGCGGTCCCAGCGCTTGTCGCGGTCCATGGCGAAGTAGCGGCCGCAGACGGTGGCAACGGGTACGTCCCGGGGCAGGTCGGCGGACAAACGGGTCAGGTATTCGATGGCGGATTGCGGCGGTGTGTCGCGGCCATCGGTGAAGGCATGGACCACCGTGGGGATGCCGGCGCCGTGCAGGATTTTCGCCAGGGCCGCGGCATGGTCCTGGTGCGAGTGCACGCCACCGGGCGAAAGAAGTCCGAGCAAGTGACACGTGCCCTTCGACTGGCGCAACTTCGCGATGAAGTCGGTCAAGGGAGCAGATTTGGCCATGTTGCCGTCGGCGATGGCGTCGCCGATGTGCACCAGTTCCTGCGCCACCACGCGGCCGGCGCCGATATTCATGTGGCCGACTTCGGAGTTGCCCATCTGCCCGTCCGGCAGCCCGACATCGCGGCCTGACGTGTGCAGAAAGGCATGGGGACAGGTTTGCCACAGCCTGGTGAAGATAGGAGTCCTGGCGAGGCGGACGGCATTGTCCTCGGTTGCCTCGCGCCAGCCGAAACCATCCAGGATCACCAGCATTACCGGGCGAATCGGCTGCGGCATGGATCGGGACCTCCCTGTAGGTTCGATCTGCACGTAGCGTTGGGGTAGGGGCGGAACAAGAGCGGTGCCCGGGCATAGCGGCGGGAAGCGGCGCATGATGTTGGGAGTGCGATCGGGGTCTAACCCTGGCAAGCTGTCTCTATCGGCCCCCGTACCGCATCCTGCTCCAGGCCAATGGCGCCCTCGAGCGGCCACACCTGCACCGAATGCGGATCGATGTCGAACCCGCATGTTTCGCCCAGCGGCACATCCGTATGGCCATCGAAAATCCGCACCCGCGCATCGCCCGCACGGATGGTGACCTGCCGTCCAACGCCCAATGAGGCAGCGCTCTCCACCCGGCCCCAGTACGGCCCATCCCCAGTGATCCGCGCGCGCGACGGGGAAAAACTCCAGCCGACATGTGTGCCCGTCGTCAAATCCGGCCCCGCCGTCGCCAGCAGCAGGCCGTCGCCGATCGCAATGTGGCAAGGGTCGGCGACCACGCCCTCGGCCACATTGTCGGCGCCCACCAGTCGCGCCACCGTTTCGTTCGCCGGGCGGCGGAACACGTCTGGTACCGCACCGCATTGCAATACGCGGCCCTCGGCCAGCACCAATACCTCGTCCGCCAGCAGTGCCGCTTCCAGCGGATCGTGCGTCACCAGGATGGTCGACTCGCCCAGTTCCGCCTGCAAGGCATGCAACTCCCGGCGCAATCGCGCGCGCAGCGGTGCGTCCAGCGCCGAGAACGGCTCGTCCAGCAGCAACAGCCCGGTGCGATGCGTCAGCGCGCGCGCCAACGCCACCCGCTGTTGCTGCCCCAACGATAGCTCAGCCGGGCGCCGTTGCTCCAGGCCGCGCAGTCCGAGACGTTCCACCCATGCCGCCGCAATCGCGGGATCGGCGCCCGCGGCAAAAAGCAATTGCTGCTGCACCGTCAGGTGCGGGAACAATCCATAGTTCTGCGGCACGTACGCGATCCGCCGCGCCGCGGGCTCAACATGCGAAAGTTCGCGGCCATTCACCATCACGCTGCCGCTGCCGCAGGTTTCGATGCCGGCGATGAGCTTCAGGGTCATCGACTTGCCCGACCCGGACGGACCGAGGATCGCGAGCCGCCGTGCGCCTGGCGACCAGGCAACATTCAGCCGAAACGCACCAAGCTGCTTCGCAAACCGAAAGCTGATATCCGCCGCGTCACGTCGCCGGTCCATCACCCCCGGGCCCGTCCGCGCCGCATATGGTTCAGGCGTTCGAGGTAACTCCGCATGCCAGGCCCGCCGCGTTCGGTGAGGCTTCGCAGCCAACTGACTCAGCCCCATGATGGCCAACGCCAGCACCAGCGTCGGCAGCAGAACCGGCAGCATCGCGGGCAGACCCTGCGAGCCGAACGCCACATAGGTATAAACCGGCAGCGAATACGGATGATACGCGACCATGACCGTCGCACCGAACTCGCCGAACGCGCGCAGCCAGGTCAACAACAGCCCGGACAGGATCGCCGGCCACGCAATCGGCACGCTGACACGGAAGAAAACATCGAGCGGCCGGCGCCCCAGCGTGGCGGCAACACCTTCCAGCATCGGATCGACCGCCGCGAACCCAGACCGTGCCGCGATGATCAGGAACGGCGCCGCGACGAAGACCTCGGCTACCACGACCCCGGAGAACGATTCCGTCAGCGCTCCGTTCAACAACCGGCCCAGTGGCGCCGCATACCCCACCAGAAACAGCAACAGCACGCCGCTGCTCAGCGGCGGCAGCGCCAGCGGAAGCTGCACGACGAAACCTAGCGCCGCCATGGCCCGCCCCGGCACGCGCGCCAGCAGATAACCGAGCGGCACCCCACCCAACGCTATCAGCAGCGTCGCGACGCTGGCGCTCGCGATCGACACGGCGCAGGCGCTGAACAAGGCGCCGGCATCGACCGAGCTCCAATCGGCCAACACCACTTGCTCCGCACCGGCGAGCAGCGGAGCCAGCAGATACAGCGACAGGAGCCCGGCCAGCCACGGCAGCGGCGCAGGAAGCCGACGCGTCACTTGACCAGCGAGCGGACCATCGCAGGCGCCCCGCTACCGGACAGCGTCGGCTTACGCAGCTCCATCCCATGCTCCTTCATCATGCTCATCCCGACCGGGCCAAGCAGGAACGAGACAAAATCCTCCGCTCCCTTGGCATTCGGCGCATCGCGCAGGATGGTGATAGTATAGACGGCCATTGGCGTCATGGCCGGCGGCAGTTGCACTGCCGGAATCTTCGCATCCGACGTCTCGGTGGAATAGAAGAACCCGGCATCGAGCTGGCCCGACTGCAACTGCCCCACCAAAGTTTCCTCCGGCAGTACCTGCGCTGAATTCTCCGGCGCCCCCAGCACCTTTTGCTCCAGATCGGGAACCTTGTAGTAGGTGGCGGCTTTCTGCATCAGTTGCACCGTGAGCTTGCCCTTCGGATCCAGCTTCGGATCGGTGCGGCCAAGCTTGATCCCCGGTTCCTGCAACACCTGGTACCACGGCTTGCTCTTGAAATCCGCGGCGAACTTGCTGCCCGCATTATAGCCGATCACCAGCGGCGATTGCGCGAAGGTGACGTACCAGCTCACCCAGTCGCCGTTCTTCGGCCCCATGAGGGCGTCATTCACGCTGGGAACAGCGCTGATGAACACGTCGCCGCGGCGCAACTTGCCCTTCACCTGGTTGGCCAGCAACATCGAGCCGCCGGCAAAGCCCTGGAACGTGTTACCGGTTGTCTTGTTGAAGGCCGGGCCGATGCCATGCTCCATCAGGTTCACCAGCGAACCGGCATACAGCACGTTGACCGTTCCCGCAGCCAGGGCCGAGGGCACAGTGCCAAACCAGGCGGCAACACCCAGCGCCGAGCCAAGCATCGCCGTGAGTGCGGTCCTCCGCTGCATGACGAGTGCAAGTTCGCCGTCATGGCCGGACCATGATGGCATGGGTAGCTGCGTCATCGGCGCATGGGGTTTCCTGTTGGCCGGCATAGCGTTTCTCCATCGTTATATCGGATTGTCGTCGCTGACGCTGGGAGGACTGGACGGGGTTTGGGACAACGGGTTCGGCGGCACCGCTCACGGCGGCACGGTGCGAACGCCGGCAAGGGCCGCGCGCAACTGGGCTGCGGTCAGCACGCGGCCATAGACCACCGCATTGAACGTGGCCGCGAGGGTCATCGGATCTCGCCCGCTCAGCCATGCCACGCCGAGCAAGCGGTTGATCGACGGGGGCTCCTCGATCCAGCCGAACGGCAAGGCCGGCGCGACCAGCACGTGCCCAGCGTGCACGGCGCGCAGCGACTGCCACGGGGCGGACTGCGCCAATGTCACGCGCATCGCCGGATCCGAGAACACTAACACGTCGGGGTTCAGCGCGCGGATATCTTCCAGCGTGGCGGTGCGGAATGGACCTCGCCCGGCGGGCGCAACCACCTGCCAGCCGAGCCGCGTGAACACGCCCGCGACGTCGGTGCCAGGGGCGACCACGGTCAGGCCGTCGGGACCACGCGCACACAGCACGCGCGGGTGGTCTCCCGCCGGCAGCGGCAGGGCCAGCAGCGCGGCGGTGAAATCGGCCAGCACCGCGGCGCGCGCCTGGCGATGCAGGATGCCGCCGAGCGTGCGAAATGCCTGCGGGATCTGCGCCAGGGAACCGTCGAGCAAGATGGTGGGGATGCCGGTGCGCTGCTGGGTCGCTCGTGCCAGGTCAGCATAACGCGGCGAGACCGTGCCGTAATCGACAATCAGGTCGGGATGCAACGCCGCGACCGCGGCGCTGACATCGGCGCGACCGGTCAGGCGAGGCACCTCGGGCAACGCGGCGGCAGCGGGGGAAAGATCAGCCCGGGCTTCCGGCGACACCGGCATGGGCCAACCCAGCATCAGGTCGGGGGCCAAGGCCGCCAACAACACCGCGGCGGGCGGCCCCGCGGGCAAGACGCGCGCAATGTGGTCCGGCACCTGCACGTGCCGGCCGGTGGCATCGACAATATCCGCGGCACGCGCGGCGCCGGACAAGCACAGCACGAGCACGGCCAGGAACGCGCGGCGCAGCATCACCCCTCCTGCGGCAACGGTATAGGCGGATGGATATAGCGACAAGGGGTGAACCAGGATTCGGCGCGCGAGCCCCGCTGCGCCCGTCGGCGGGAAGGTGCCCGGGCTACGGCACCGGATTGGGCGTGCGCATCGCAAAAGCGCCGGTTCGTGCCGGGCTTTGCATCCAGGCCGAGGTCCTGCCTGGCAGACGCTCGCTAAGCCACCGCATGACCTGATCCGCGCGAACTTTATTGCGCCGTGCCTGCTGTTCCCCCACCAAGCTCTTCCAGCCGCGCTTTCAGCGCCATGCGGTCGAGCGAGGCAAAGGGCAAGCTGATGAAGATTTTGATCCGGCGTACCAGACTGCCATAGAGTTCGTTGAGCAAGAGAGCACGATCCCTCTCGCTGCCGTTGAACGTATTCGGATCGGGCAGCGGCCACAGGGCGGTGAGCGCTGTGTTCCCAAGCTCCGGAGGCGCTTTGTCTTCAGCGCTGTCCGACAGAGCGATGACGAAATCCATCTGTGACGTATCGGGCCCGCAGAACCGCTCCCAGGACTTGCTGGACAATTTGGAAGTGTCATGGCCGAAGCGTTGGAGCAATTCGATCACGCCGGGGGTAGTGTCCTAATTTGACCGGCACTTTGCGTGAAGCCGGAACATTGTCCTATACCTCATGCGGTCACCCGGTCCACCAGTTCTTCCAGCAACCATAGATGCCGGCTCACGCCAGCTTCCATGGCCGGCGAGCATTCGATGGTCGAGTGCAGACGCACGAAGTTGTAGTGCGCGAAGTGCAGCGCAACCGCCGCCTTGTGGTTTTCCAGCTTCTTCGAGAAGGCGTTGGTCAACCGCGTCAGGCGACGGATCGCCATACGCATGGTCAAGTTCTGCCTCTCGATCAGGCTGGTCGAAATATGGTCCTTGTCGGGACGCCCGGCGATGACGCTCTTCTCCGAGCGCACGACATGCGGCGGGCTGTAACGGCCAGGGCCGATTGGATCGGCTTCGTAAAATTTTACCGCCTGCCCGTAATCGACATCGGCGCCGAAGGCTTCCTCGGTCGCCTCGACGTAGGCCGCGAGGGCATCGGACGATAGCTGGACCCGGTTGGTCAGCCGTTCCGCCAGATCGCGCATGAAGGCGGTTGACGCCATCGGCTATTGCCGTTTATCAGGGAAGCAGACTTCGGCATCTCCGATGTGCAGGTAGCGTCGCAACCACTCAATGCCCAGATAATTGCCGCGATCCAGGATCCGCTGCCTTTGATCTATCAAGATGCACCAAATGCACCACCGAAGGTGGCAAAGGTAACATTCTCGCATACCGCGCAGAAGTCGCAATTACACATAGACCTGGACATGATGGAAGAGTCTGGCGGCACGCAAGTTCTGTTCCGAACCGGGGGGGCGTGGTTGAACGTCTTAAAGAACGGCGAAGTCTTATTAGTTGACGAGATTGATATTAGCCTTCATCCGCTACTTGTAAGGTTTCTGATCGATAGGTTCCATTCGCCGACTTACAATCGGCAGAATGCGCAACTCGTATTTACCACCCACAATACTTCGATATTGACGAAGGAGATGTTCCGGCGCGATCAGATATGGTTTGTTGAGAAGAGTTCGGACGGATCATCTAAGCTGTATCCGCTTTCGGACTTTAGCCCACGCAAAGAGGAAGACTTTCAGCGATGCTACATGCGAGGGCGATACGGTGCTCTTCCTATCCTTGAGGACTTGGATCAGTAATGTCGGGCTTTCAGAGAAGGCGTGGAACCGCCCTTGGCCGATCTTGTCCAGAATGGCCTCGGCCATGATCGAACGCGCCGAGTTCCGTGTGCACAGGAACAAGACGACCGGTTGATGCCCTGGCCGTTCATCCCAACCTCTGTCCCCACAGGCTGGCTGGGAGCGGTCGTGTTTGTCCTTGCGATGGCACTGAGCGCGTGGGCGTTCGCCACCATGACCCGGGCGGGCTCAAATGTGCCCACCAACCTTCCGACGACGACCATCGTCGACACCGGCCCCTACCGGTTCACGTGTAACCCTATCTACCTGGGAATGATGTTGGGTCTTGCCGGCGAAGCCATGGTTTTCAACAGTGTGTGGCCGTTGCTCACGCTGGTGCCCTTTGCCTTGGTCATCCACTACGGCGTCGTCGCTCGCGAAGAAGCATATCTCCAACGAAAGTTCGGCAATGACTATAGCCGCTACCGTGCGTACGTGCGGCGATGACTATAATCGGCGCCAATGAGGTGCCACGAATCCGATTTCGGTCATCAGAGCGGGCGTGGCGACCCGTGCCGATCCACCATGGATTCTGCATCCACAAATACCTGGTGCATTTTGTAGCCTGTTGACCTGACTTCACCCATGACGGCCGAGGGCCGCCAAGACGCCCGCGATGCACAACCGCACCCTGTGAGCTGTAGGTCCCTACCCCTGCGTAGGCAGCGGGTCCCCGTCCCCCCGCATCTCCTCCACCACCTCCGCCTCGATTGCGTCCAACAGCCGCGCCGGGAAATGCCGCGGCACGCGCTGCGCGATGAACACCAGCCGCGTGGAGCGATCCGCTGACGGCCAGCGGGGGAGAAAATCCGGCGGCGCAAATACGTGCTGCACGCCATGGATTACCGCCGGCTGCCCCGGCATCTCGGCCACATTCACCAATCCCTTCAGCCGCAGCAGCCGAGCCCCGCAATGCTCGGCCAGCGCCTGCAGCATCAATGCCAGTGCGAGCGCCGGCACTGGCCGTTGCCGCTGCAGGGCAAATGTTGTCACGCCATCACTGTGCACCGCCTGCGAGACGGCCCCGCGCGTGCCAACCCGGAACGGACTACGCCCCACCTCGAACGGCAGACCGGCCAGCCGTTCGGCTCGCGCCTCCGCATCGCCACCCCCAAACAGCCACCCCGGCACCAGATCGCCTGTCGCCGCCAAAGGCGCGGCCGGATTCAGCCCCGCCAGACGCGCCCGCAAACTCTCCGCTGCCCCCGCCAGATCGGTCTTGCTCAGCGCCAGCCTATCCGCCAAAGCCGCCTGGCGCCGCGCCTCCGGATGGCGGTCCAGCGTTGCTTCCCCCAGCACCGCGTCCACCACCGTCAGCACGCTGTCCAGCCGGTATCCCGCCGCCACGTCAGCATCCGTCATCAGCGCGTGCAGGATCGGCGCCGGGTCCGCCAGCCCGGAGGTTTCTACCAGCGCCCGATCGAAGGCGATCTCCCCCGCCTCCGCCCGTCCTCGCAGCTCGAGCAGTGTCGCCACCAAATCGCTGCGCACAGCGCAGCACAGGCACCCCGTGGTCAGCGCCAGCAGCGTCTCGTCGCTGGACGCGATCAACTCATGGTCCAGTCCGATCTCGCCGAACTCGTTCACGATCACCGCCGTGCGCGCAAACCCGGGATCGCGCAGCACGCGCCCGATCAGCGTGGTCTTGCCGCTGCCAAGGAATCCTGTGACAACCGAAACCGGCCGCATGATCATGCGTCCCCCTCTAGCAGGAGCCAGCACATGGACGCGATGCCGGTGAACACCCTGCCGGACGACCACATCATCCGCGACGAGGCGACGCTCGCCGCGCTCTATGGCGAGCCTTCCCCCGGCGCCATCGCCAAGGAAGTGGACTACGTCCATCCCCACTACGCTGCCATGATCGCGGCCTCGCCTTTCATGGTGCTGGCAACCTCCGGTCCCGGCGGCCTGGATGCCTCGCCGCGCGGCGACCCCGCCGGCTTCGTGCATGTCGAGAACGACCGCACCCTGCTCATCCCGGACCGCCGCGGCAACAACCGCACCGACAGCCTGCGCAACATCATCAACGATCCCCGCGTCGCGCTCCTGTTCCTTATCCCCGGTGTCGGCGAAACGCTCCGCGTGAACGGCCGCGCCAGCATCTCGATCGCCCCCGACCTTCTCGCCCGCTTCGAATTCCGCGGTGCGCTGCCGCGCTCGGTGATCGTGGTGGCGGTGGAGAGCGTCTATTTCCAATGCCCCAAGGCGCTGGTGCGCTCCGAGTTGTGGAACCCGGACAAGCACATCCCCCGCAAGTCGCTCCCCAGCACCGGCACGATCATCGGCGACATCACCGCCGGCAAACTCGGCGGCGAGCAATACGACCGGGAATACCCGGACCGTCTGCGCAAGACGCTCTACTGACCGCCGAACGAGCCTTACCCCATGCGCTGTCTGATTGCCGCGGTGGCCCTGATCTGCGCCCCCCTCGCCTGCGCGGCCGCCGCCCAGGCCGAGACGCTGCTGCATCTCTCGGACACCGAAACCGTCACCGTCGCACCCGACGAACTGTCGGCGGCACTGCGCGTCGAGGTCACCAGCGCCAACCCCGCCGACGCGCAGCAACGGGTCAACGTCGCCATGGCCCACGCCCTGGCGGAAGCCCGCAAGGTCCCCGGCGTCACCATCAGCACCGGCGCCTATTCTGTCTGGCACGTCGACCCCACCCCGCAGGACCGCACGGAACGCTGGCAGGCCAACCAGACGCTGAACCTCACCAGCCGCGACGGCCCGACCTTGCTCACCCTGGTCGGCGTCCTGCAGCACAGCGGCCTGGCCATCGAATCCCTGGACTGGCGCCTGTCGCGCGCAGCGGAAAGAAAAGCCCATGACGAGGCACTGCACGCCGCCATATCAGCGCTGCGCGGCAAGGTGGCCCAGGCCGCCGGCTTGCTCGACCTGCGATTCGATTCGTTCAAGCAGGTGACGCTCGGCCAGTCCGCGCCGCCGCCGCTGCCGCGTTTCGCCCCTGCGATGGTGATGGCAACAGCCGCGGCCGTGCCCCCCAGCGCGGTCGCCGCCAACGTGCCGGTCAGCGCCACGGTCGAGGCCGACGCCGTCCTGGTGCCGAAATAGCCTGGGCCGCGTCAGCCGCGCGGCTGCCGTTTCCGCGACCGGTTGGCCTTGCGTCGCGACCCTCGGTTGCGCATCTTTCTGAAACCTGGGAGAGATCATGCGGGGGACAGGAGCAGGTTTGATGGACGGCGCGGTAGACACGAGACGGATCACGATCCACGCACCGGATGATTTTCCCGGGATGCGTGCGGCCGGGCGCCTCGCCGCCGAGACACTGGACATGATCGCCGCCCATGTCCGCCCCGGCGTTACCACAGGCACGCTGGACCGGCTCTGCCACGAGTTCATTACGGCGCACAACGCGGTGCCCGCGCCGCTGAACTACCGTGGCTATCCGAAGTCGATCTGCACCTCGATCAATCATGTGGTGTGCCACGGCATTCCCGGCGAGCGGAAGCTGGAACCAGGCGACGTGCTGAATATCGACGTGACGGTGATCCTGAACGGCTGGCACGGCGATTCGTCGCGCATGTACTCGGCCGGGCAGCCGTCCACGCGCGCGCGCAACCTGATCGACGTGACCTATGAAGCCATGCTCCGCGGCGTTCGCACGGTGAGACCCGGCGTGACATTGGGCGATGTCGGCCACGCCATCCAGACATTCGTCGAAGGCCACCGGTTTTCCGTGGTGCGCGATTTCTGCGGCCACGGCATCGGCCGCCGCTTCCACGAGCCGCCCAACGTCCTGCATTTCGGCCGCCCCGGCGAGGGTCCGGTGTTGCAGCCGGGCATGTTCTTCACCATCGAGCCGATGGTGAACGCCGGCCGCCCGGAGGTGAAAGTGCTGGATGACGGCTGGACCGCCGTGACTCGCGACCGCAGCCTGTCGGCACAGTTCGAGCATATGGTAGGCGTGACGGAGACCGGCGTGGAGATATTCACACTATCGCCGGCGCATCTCGACAAGCCGCCTTACCTGGTAGGTTGAAACTCGGCGGCACGGGCAAGGCAACGCAGGACCAACGGGACGCCGATAACAGGAGGAAGCGCGCCATGGATATCGAACCGATGCAGGTTGCAGTCGCCAGCAAGGAAAATCCGAACTATATCGCCGGGCGGCGTGCATTCTTCAAATATCGCGATCTTGGCGTCATCGGCGCGACCAACCGGCGCATGCGTGCGCAGGTAACCTCGGCCGAGCAAGGCATGTCGCAGCCAACGGGATGGCACGTGCACAAGTGCGACGTGCAGTTCGTTTACATGCTGAGCGGCTGGGTGGATCTGGAGTTCGCCGACCGCAAAGTACGTCTCCAGGCTGGTGACTCGATCCTGATCCCGGGCGACACGCCGCACAATGAGACCGGCACGTCGGACACGTTCGAATTGCTGGAAGTATCGCTGCCCGCCGACATGGGCACGGAACCCTGCGCCGCCCCCGCGTAACCGCTTCCGCTCCTCCATAACCTCTCCGGCGCGCTGGTCTCGCATCGGAGAGGTTTGCTTAACTTCTCCCCGCTACCATCGCCGCATGAAGCGGCGCCCCGCCCCAGCCCTCTCCGAGACCGCCGACTTGCTTGCCCCCCTCTCGCCCGACGCCCCGCCATCCACGGCGGGCGCGGAAGGCCACCGCGACCGTGTGCGCGCCCGCCTGCTGAAAGCCGGTCCCGACTCCTTGGCGGACCACGAAATGCTGGAGATGGTATTGTTCCTCGCCCTGCCCCGCCGCGACACCAAGGCTCTCGCCTGGGCATTGCTCGAGCGCTTCCACAGTTTTGCCGGGGTCATCGCCGCGCCCGTGCCCGAACTTCAATCGATCGACGGCATCGGAGAAGCCGCCGCCGCCGCATTGAAAACCGTGCAGGCTGCCGCAATACGCCTGGTGCGTTCGCAGCTTGCCACCGTGCCGATCCTCGGCAACTGGGAGAAGCTGATCGAATACCTGACCGCCCTGCTCGCGCATGAACAAGTGGAACAAGCCCGGGTCCTGTATCTGGACAATCGGAATCGTCTGCTGGCAGATGAAATGCAGGGCCGCGGCACGGTCAACCACACGCCCGTCTACCCTCGTGAAGTGGTCAAACGCGCGCTGGAACTGCATGCGACGGGCCTTGTATTGGCCCACAACCACCCAAGCGGCGATCCAACCCCGTCACGCGAGGATATTGCCATGACCCGCGAGATCAAAACCGCCGCGGATGCGTTGCGCATCGTGCTGCACGACCACGTCATTATCGCCGGCGCGCGTTCGCTGAGCTTCCGGCAGGCAGGATTATTGTAGCGCGGCATCGCCAGGTCATCGCGAGTCGCCACCGGCCCGGCTCCGTGCGCTTTCTCGAACGGGATAGCTTTGTCGCTGCGCTCCTCGCAATGGCATAACTGGATTGCTCCGTCGCTACGCGCCTCGTCATGACATATAGAGCACTCTCCCAATGGCATACGAACCGGTTATGCTTTCCAGCCCAACCAATCCTTCACCCCCTGCCCCATCACGAGGTCCAGGTCGCGTCCCTTCAGCCAGGGCAGTTCCTCGGTGAACAAGGTCACGCACTGGCGGTAGCTGCATGGCATGCGGGTGATATCGGTGCCCCAGAAAAACCGCTGCGGCCCATATGCATCGAAAATGCGGTGCAGTCCGTCATGGATATCGTGGAACGGATAGGCTGCCGCGGAATACCCCGGCGCTCCGGTCGCCTTGACCGCGACATTCGGCAGCTTCGCCAGCGACAGCAGCTCATCCAGGTTCGCGAACGCCGCCTCGCCCTTCGCGCTACGAACCAAACCAAGATGGTCGATCAACAGCCGCAGCTTCGGATGGGCCTCGGCGATCTGCCGGAACTTCGGAAAGAACCGCCACGCCATGGTTGCGACCGGCGTCCCCGCACGCTCTGCCGCCGGCCACACCCAGTCCATCGTGCCGTCCTCGTGCCAGGTCTGTTGCTCCGGCCGCGTCAACGCCCAGCGCAGGCCCAGCATGCCCGGGCGCTGCTTCCACGTGTCCACCAGTGCGCGGCTTTCCGGCTTGTCGAGAGGGAACCACCCCAGGATGCAGAATTTCTCCGGGTATTTCCGTGCTGCTTCGACGGCGAGTTCGTTCGATCCCGGATCCCAGCTCGGCGGATGCAGCACCGCGCCGTCAACGCCCGCTTCGTTCATCTCCGCGATCAATTCCTCGGCGCTGAACGACGACGTCTGGCGATGGTGCGCGCTGGGCGTGCCGCTGCCCCAGATATGCACCTGCGCATCGATGACCTGCATGAGTGCTCTCTCCTCCGCTTGCTTGCCCGTCATGCTGGACGGCCGGTCGCCTCCGCGCAACTGGTCTGGACGCATTGCTCTGGACGCACGCGGCGCCCTCCGCCAAACAGGGCCGAACCATTTTCGGAGCGCTGCCAGTGCTGGACCGGATCCTGCTGACGAACGATGACGGCATCGACGCGCCGGGCCTCGCAGTGCTGGAGACAATCGCCGCGGAACTGGCACGCGAGGTCTGGGTGGTCGCGCCAGAGCATGACCAGAGCGGCGTATCGCACGCCATCAGCCTCCATCATCCGTTGCGGGTCAGCCATCAGGGGCCGCGGCGCTTCGGCATCACCGGTACGCCGGGCGACTGCGCCGTGATGGGCGTCTGCCACATGATGAAGGGTGCGCCGCCGGACCTGATCCTGTCCGGCGTCAATCGCGGTTTGAATCTGGGCATGGAAACGGTGTTCTCCGGCACTGTCGGCGGCGCGATGACCGGCATGATGTTGGGCATTCCGTCGATCGGGCTGAGCCAGGCGTTCAAGGACCGCAACAACGTGCCGTGGGACACCGCGCGCACGCTGGGCGCGCAGGTGGTGCGGGATCTGCTCGCGATCGGTTGGAGCAAGGATGCATGCCTGAACGTCAATTTCCCGCCCGTGCCGGCGAGCGAGACCGGTCCGCTGACGCTGGCCCGGCAGGGCGTGGGAATGATCGCGGGCATGCATGTGGAAACGCGCACCGATCCGCGCGGCATGACCTATCACTGGCTGAATTTCCGCCGCGGCGACCGCGTGCAGGGGCCGGAGAGCGACTACGACGCGATGCGGGCCGGCAAGATCGTGGTGACGCCGCTACGCTACGATCGCACGGATGATGACGCATACCGCGCGCTGGCCGAGAAGCTGCCGCGGTTCAGCGGGGGGTAAGGCGACACGACTCCCCTGGGAGGTGAGGCGACACGGGGATGCCTCGCAACACCACCATAAACTCAGAACCCGCTCGGATCCCCATACGGTACGTGCAGCACCCGATCCACGAAGATCCCAGGCGTCACCACGTGATCCGGATTGATCTCGCCCAGTTCCCGCACGTGTTGAGTCTGCACGATGGTCAAGGTCGCCGCCATCGCCATCACCGGATTGAAATTGCGGCCCGACTCACGGAATGTCAGGTTGCCCCAGCGATCCGCCTCCCACGCTTCCACCAGCGACACGTCGCCGGGCAGCGATTTCTCCAAAATGTAGGTACGGCCATCGATCTCGCGATGCTCCTTGCCGACCGCCATTTTCGTGCCCACGCCCGTTGCCGTGAAGAACGCCGGCACACCCGCGCCGGCCGCGCGCATGCGTTCGGCGAGCGTGCCCTGTGGCACGATCTCCAATTCGATCTTCCCGGCGCGATACAGCGTTTCGAACACCACCGGATCGGACGACCGCGGGAAGGAGCAGATGATCCTGCGCACCCGCCCCAGTTCCATCAGCCGCGCAAGGCCCGTATGGCCAACACCGGCATTGTTCGCAGCAACGGTCAGGTCCTTCGCGCCCTGGTGGATCAGCCCATCGATCAACGCGTTGGGCTGGCCGACGGCACCGAAACCGCCGATCAGCACCGTGGATCCGTCCTTGATGCCTGCCATGGCTTCCGCCATGTCGTGGACGATCTTGTTGATCATCGTTCTCTGCCCCGCCGCGTTTCCTGGGTCGCTTCGGGTCAGGTTTAGTCCTGCCGCAGGGCGTCCGCCAGCCAGCCAGCAATGCGGTCCGGGGCGCCACAGACTGCGACCGCCGCCGGCGAACGCCTGGGGGCGCCCTGCTCCGTAGAGGTCTCAGGTCGACACGACGTGGCCTGTCAGGCTGCTGACGCTCGCAACACTGGTGAAGGTGATCGTGGTGTGGTCGGACAACGTCAGCGTCACCGCCCCGTTGGCCGTGCTGGCACTCGCCAACGCGGCCGCCGCGGCATTCGCGCCGTACCCTGAGAGCAATACCACGTCGCTGGGAGTAAAGTTCTGCACCACGTCCTGCGGTGCCGCCGCACCGTTCGCGGCAAAGAACACCAACAGATCGTGGCTGCTGGCGTTGGTGTTGCCCGCCAGCGTGTCGTTGCCGGTGCCGGCCACCATCGTATCGTTGCCCTGGCCTGCTCCCAGGCCGCCGGCGATCGAATCTTTGCCGCTGCCGCCGAACATCAGGTTGTTGGTTGTCGAATTGCCGGCATTCAGCGTCTCGTTGCCGCTGCCCGCCACATAGAACAAGCCGCCGGCGCTGCCGCTGTAGGTGATCGCGCCGTTGGCACCGCCAAACAAGGTGAGTCCCCCGCTGCCGCCGGCGATCGAGGTATTGCCGGAGCCGGCCACGACGGTGGCCCCGTGCGAGCCGCCGGTGAAATCCAGCGATCCCGAGCCTCCGAAGACGACCAGACCGCTACCGCTCGCGGTAATGGCCACCGCGGCGCTCTGCGCAACGATGGTATCGTTCAGCCCTGCATCGACCGCGCTCACGGTGCCGGTGCCGGCAAAGAACGTGGCATCGGCACCCACTAGCGTCACTGTCGTCGTTGCGCTTGACCCAACCAGGGTGTCGCCCGTGCCGGCATCCGACAGCGTAACGGCCGCGGTGCCGCCAAATATCACACCCTTTGTGGCATTCGTGCCGAACTGCAGGATGGGCTGCCCGGAACCGCCGACCAGCGTATCGCCCTGCCCGCCGGCCGACACGCTGGTGTTTCCGCCTGCGGTAAAGAACAACGCGTCGTTGCCGGAAATGGCCGCGTTGGTGCTGTTGCTGCCGCCCAGCATCGTGTCATTGCTGCCGGCATCGCTGATGTTGAGCGCACCGCTGCCGCCGAAGGCCACGCCGCCGACACCCGCCGTGCCGAACTGGAACGTCGTCTGGCCGGAGCCGCCGATCAGAGTATCGCTGTGGCCGCTGGCGGAGACACTGTCCTCGTTGCCCTCGGCAAAGAACAGCCCGCTGGTTCCGGTGAGCGATGCCGCCGTGGTGCCGGTGGAACCGACCAGCGTGTCGTGGCTGCCGGCATCCGACAAGGTGAGCGGGGCCGAGCCGCTGAACAATACGTCGTGGGACGCGCTATTGGTGATTTTCAGCGTTGTGCCACCGGAACCTCCAACAATGGTGTTGGACTGTCCGCCGGCGGAGACGGAGGCCGCGCCCGCCTGGCCAAACAACAATGCATTGGCGCCCGTCAGCGACGCCGTGGTGCTGCCGGACGAGCCGATCAACGTATCCCCGTTGCCGGCATCCTGCATGATGACGCCACCGAGCGGCGCGAAGGCGACACCACCGGTAGCGCCGTTGGTGAACTCCATGGTCGAGCCGGCACCGGCACCTATCAGCGTATCGCCGGCAGCGCCGGACGAGATCGTATCGGCCCCGGAGTTGCCGGCCAGCAGCGCGTTGCCGCCGGAAGGATCGGTCAGGGTGGTGGCGGACGAGCCGCTGAGGAACTCTGCCTGGTATCCCGTGGGCAGCGTATAGGGGGTGCTGGAACTTGGATCCAGCACGATCGCCTCGTTGGCTGCGCCCTTGGTTGTCGGCCCGAAACTGCCGCTGACCGAGTTGACCGACAGCGCGGCGGGGGTGCTGGCGCTAAGCGAACCAAGAGCAAGTATCTGCTGTGTCTCGGCTACGATGAGGCTGGAGCCGATGCTGCCGCCGGGTCCGGTGACGTCGAGCGTGAACGTGGTGGTATCGACCCATGCAGTAGACTGCGATGGCGTGAACACCAGCGCGTCGAGAGCCTTCGAGACCAGTGTCGGCGCGCCGGTGATGGCGAACACGCCGGTTGTGGGGTTGATGGTTCCACCGACCGAATCCGACAGCGTGCCCGCCGCTGGCGTGGAGAGCGTGACGGTCACCGTTTCAGTGGGGCTGATGCCCTGATCGGTGACGGTGACGGTGCCAAACGGCGTAAGTGTCGAGCCGGCGGTGACGCCCTGAACGAGCACTTCGCCGCTGATTGCCGGCGTCACTGCCGTGGTGAGGACGCTGGTGGCGCTGTTGCTTTCGGTCGCGCCGTCCGAATTGGTGGCCGAGATGGTGAAGGTCGTGACCAGCGTGTTGCCGGGCGCGAACTCGGGCTTGGTCGGGGTGAAGATCAGCTCATCCAGTGCCGTCGTCACGGCTGCCGTGCTGCCGGTGACGATATAGGTGCCGTTGTTGATGATCGTCCCGCCGACAAATGCGTCCGACAGCGTGCCGTTCGCGTTGTTGGACATGGTAACGACAATCGTTTCGACCTGCCCGGAATTCGGATCGGTGATGGCCACGGTCGAGAGCGGCTGTATCGTCTGCTCGTCGGTGATCGGCTGGTCGGCCGCCGTTCCGCTGATCGTCGGCGGCCGTACAAGACTGAGCCCGGTGGTGCCGGCACTGCTGATGCCATTGCTGCTGCTGCCGTCGTCCACGACCCAGGTGATGCTCCGCGCCACATCAGTGCCGCCATTCGACGGATCGCCGGCGCTGCTGCTGTACGTGACCGAAGCGAGTGCGCTTTCATACGCCGCAATGCTCGCTGTTCCGCTCAGCACCAGCGTGCCGGCGTTGACGTTGACATCGTAGGTACCGGTGATGCTGGCGGTGTTATGGAATCCCAGCGTGTCCCCGTTGAGGAAGCCCTCGGCGATCACCACGGTCGCACCGGTCAGCATGGCGTTGCTATCCGGATCCGTAATGATAACGCTCTGATCGAGTGCAACCGCCGTGGCGCCAATGGCAAAGGCAGTCGTGCCGGAGACGGTAATGGTCGGTGGGGTATGCACCACGTTCAACACGGAGCTGCCGATATCACTGACACCGCTGATGGTGCTGCCGTCAGTAACACTCCAGTCGATGATGCGGCTCAGGTCGCTGCCGTCGCGAGTCGGATCGCCGGTGCCGGGATTGAAGCTGTATCTGACCGAATCCAGCGCCGATTGGTAATTGGCGATGCTGGACGCGCCGCTCAGGGTCAGCGTGCCGGCATTGTAGGTGCCGGTAATGCCGGACGCGGACGGCGTGCTGAAATTCAGCACGTCGCCGGAGACGAAACTGCCGCTGTTGATGATGATGGTGGCGCCGGTCAACGTGCCGTTGCTGTCCACGTCGCTGAGCGTCAGCCCCGGGTCCAGCGCCACGGCCGTGCCGCCGCCTTGGAAGGTCACCGTGGCGCCTGCTGTCACGGCAGGTGCAACATGCACCAGGTCCAGCGTGGTGGTCCCGGTGTTGCTGGCTGCAACACCGTCGTTCAGCGACCAGTCGATGACCGTGCTGGTGCGGGTGCCGCCATCGGTCGGGTCGGCCGAGGACGGGCTGGTGATGTAGCTGACCGACTCCAGTTCGGTTTCATACGCCGCCAGCGAGGCGTCGCCGTGGAATGTCAGGGTCCCGGCGGCGTAGGTTCCGGTTATGCCACTGACGGCGGTGCTGAAGTTCAGCACGTCTCCAGTTTGGAAATTGGCGATGGTGACGGTAGCGCTGTGCAGCGTACCGAGGCTGTCAAGGTCGGTGGCGACAACCGTCGGCGCTATCGCCACCGCGGCGCCGCCACCGATGAAGGTGGCGGTGTTGGAAACGGTGATGGTCGGTGGGGTATGCACCAGGTCCAGCGTCGTGCTGCCGATATTGCTGACGCCGTTGCTGGTGTTGCCGTCAGTGACGCTCCAGTCGATGACGCGGCTCAGGTCGGCGCCGCCATTGGTCGGATCGCCAGTGCCGGGGTTGAAGCTATAGGTGATCGACTCCAGCGCCGTCGCATAACTGGTGATGCCGGCCGCGCCGGTCAGGGTCAGCGTGCCGGCGCTATACGTGCCGGCAATGCCGGAATTGGTCAGGCTGGTGTAATTCAGCATGTCCCCGGCGATACCGCCGGTGTTGATGCTGATCGTGGCGCCGGTCAGCGTGCCGTTGCTGTCCACATCGGAGAGCGTCAGCGTTGGGTCCAGTACCACGGCCGTTCCGCCGCCATGGAACGTCACCGTGCCACCGGCCGTCACGCCGGGCGCGACATGCGTCACATTTACCGTGACGCTGCCGGTGGCGCTGGCCAGGGTGCCGTCGTTTACCGACCAGTCGATCGTGCGGCTGGTGTCGGCGCCGCCGCCCGTTGGGTCGCCATTCGCCGGGTTGAAGCCGAAGGTGACCTTTTCCAGTGCCGACTCGTAGTTTTCGATGCTGGACGTGCCGCTCAGCGTCAGCGTGCCGGAGGCAAAGGTGCCGGTAATGCCCAGACCGGACAGGCTGGTGTAGTTCAGCACGTCGCCGGCAATGCTGCCGCTGTTGATCCACACCGTCGCGTCAACCAGGATGGTGCCGTTGGGATCGCTGATGGCAATCGCATTGTCGAGCACGACAGGCGATTCGCCGCCACTGAACGGCACTGTGCCGCTGACGGTGATGGTCGGCGGCACGGCCGCAGGGTGGATCTCCGTGCCGACGGTGCCTGCATTGGTCGCCGTCCAGGTAACGTTGGCGTAGCTGTTGACGGCGCCAGCAAGCTGCAGCGTCACCGTCTCGGAAGTGCCGCCAGAGTTAGTGCCGGTGAGGATGAGTTGACTTGCGTTGGAAATGGTACCGACGCTGGCGTTGGTGAGACCGGCCACGTCAATCGTGTCATGGACGCGCGTGAAGCCGGCGATCATGGCGGCAGGAAAAGACGAGTAGGTGGCGACAAGCGTGGCGCCAGCCCCAGTGGAGGCAAACGCGATGGTCTGGAAGTCGTCGCTGGCAAAACTGTTGTAATTGACAATGACTGCGGTCGTGGCGTTGCCTTGCAGTCCCAGCGTGTTATTGCCGGCGGCAGCAGCCAGCACCGCGCCGTTGATCGTATAGCCTGGCTGCAACATCAGCAGGTTGTTGGCGCTCGACCCGTTGGCGTAGGTGCCCCCAAAATAAATCGCGTCGGAGCCACCGCTGATGGTGCCCGCGTCGACGACCGTGCCCCCGTCCTGCAGCCTGATGCCGAAACCGCTCCCGCCGCTACCGACGCTGCCGAAATTGGTGACCGTGGCGACGACGGTCTCCGCCTTGATGCCGTATTCCTTGCCATAGACCGACGCGCCGGCGTACGCGGCCCCGCCATTGATAACACTGCCGCCCGCCGCGAGATAAATACCTGACTTAAGCCTCGCCAGGATGGTGGCGTCGTTGATAACCGAACCGGCCGCCCCGGTGACGTAGACACCGTCTGCACCTGACAGCAGCGCATGTGGTGCGCCGCTGCCGCCGTTGGTAACGCTGCCGCCACCGTCGAGTACCACGCCGTAATAGGAACTCGGGAAGCTCCCTTCCTTCAGGCCGCTAATGGTTCCGAGATTGGTGACGCTGCCGCTGCCCTCTATCAGCACGCCTCTGTAGCCTTGGATCAGCGCGGCAGTACCGATATTGGCGACCGTGCCGGCACCGTTGATTGTCAGGCCGGCAGCAGCCACTGTAGCCAACGCACGGATTGTACCCGTGTTGGTGACGCTGCCGTTCCCGCCGATAGCAATGCCGCCGTCATAGCCCGCGACGAGCGCGGCGTTACTGACAGTGCCGTTGCCCGCGATGTTGATGCCGTAACCGCCCGCGGTACCGTCAGCATGGATTGTGCCGGTATTGCTGACGCTGCCGTTCCCGCCGATATAAACCCCGTTATACCCCTGGATCAGCGCAGCTGTGCCGATGTTGGCGATGTCGCCGGTGGCCGAGGTGCCCAGGATCCTGATCCCGTCCCTGGCGGCCGTTGCGCCGGTGCCGAGGATCGTGGCTTCGTTGTTGATCTGCACAACGTCGGCGGCGCCGGTATCATAAATGCCGTCTGAACCCTGCACCAAGGCGTCAGTGACGCCACTGCCGCCATTGGTGATGGTGCCGCCGTTAAATTGGATTCCGTAGCTCTGCCCGACGATGGTGCCATCATTGGCGATGGTTCCGGTTGCGCCGCTGGCGAAAAACACGCCAATGGCCCCTTGTACCAGGGCTGTGCCAGAGCCCGACGGACCATTGATCAGGTCCCCGCTCTGGAAAAAGTATACCCCGTTACCGGTGCTGGCGGCGATGGTGCTCAGGTTCGATACGATGTCGCCCGCACCCGCCACGCTGACGCCCGAACCGCCGCTGATCAGCCCCGCGTTGAAAATGTCGCCGTTGTTGCCGCTCAGCACAACGGCATAGTGGGCAATGGTCGTGAGGACCGTGCCCAGGTTCGTCAGGCTGTCGCCCGGCCCTTTCAGTTCGACCCCTGTGAGCCCGCGAATTTGCCCAAGGTTGTCGACGCCGGCACTCGTGCCGCTCAGCACAACGGCATTGTCGCCGGTAGGACTGAGCACCGTGCCCGTGTTGACGATGCTGCTGGCACCGGTCAGGTAGATGGCGCCGGAGTTCACGCCGCTCTGGATGACGGTGCCATTGTTCACCAACGAGCCGGTGCCGGTGATCACATAGCCCGTGGTCCCGTAGCTGACGCCTGCTGCGGACGCGATCGTCAGCGGGGAGAGAAAGCTGCCCGATCCCGTCGAGCCACTGGGAATCAGAGTCACGCCATAATGGATGGTCGAGGTGATCGTGGACATCCGGTCCCCCTGTCGGTGCCCCCGCCCGCGCATGCCTGCGTCCGCCACCCGTGGCAGCCCGCGTTCATACAACCGTAGGTGGCTCGCATTGCGCTAAACCCGGGCCGCGATCCCCGCGCTTTTGCCGAGGAAGCATTCCGATGTCCGGAATATTGGCGGTAATTATTACCAGTTCCCTAACACGCGGAACTTTTGCGGCGGGTTTTTCGAACCGGATGTGAACTTATATGGAACAAACCTGTGGTTGCAATTGCGTGGCCCAGCCGCGGGTGAGATACTCGCCGGTAGGAGCGCTGCCCGACGGATGGGTCCGCCCCCAATGGACCCGACCCGCACGAGGGCGATGCCTCCGCCAACAACACAACGGAGACGGTCCATGACTCGCGCCTACAACGTGATCGACGCCGACGGCCACATCCTGGAACCGCTGAATCTGTGGGTTGACTATATCGACCCGAAATACCGCGACAGCGCGCCGCGGCTGGTACGCGACGCCGACGGCAAGCAGCGGCTGCAGGTGGGCGGCCAATTGCTCGGCAGCAAGAAGGGGTTGGGCGCGTTGGGGGCGGTGGGCGCGCGCGACGGCACCGTGGTGGACGACACCATGGAATACGAGCAAGGCCGCAAGGGCGGCTTCGATCCGCATGCGCGCATTCCCGACATGGATTTGGATGGGATCGACGCGGCGTTCCTGTATCCCTCGATCGGCTTGTTCGCCGGAGCCGTGCAGGACCCGCCGACGGCGGCGGCGATGGCGCGCGCCTACAATCGTTGGCTCGCCGACTACTGCGCGCCCTACCCCGACCGCCTGTTCGGCGTGGCCATGATTCCGATGCAATCGGTCGATCTGGCGGTGGAGGAAATGCGGTTTGCGCGGGAGAAGCTGGGGTTCCGCGGCGTGTTCCTGCGGCCCAACCCGTACAACGGCAAGATGATCCACCACCCCGATTACGAACAATTCTGGACCATGGCAGAAGAGTTGGATCTGTCGGTTGGGTTCCATGAAGGCGGCAGCAGCGGGATGATGCAGGTGGGCATGGACCGCTTCGAGGAACGCGGCGCCCGCCACATCATCACCCACACGATGGAGATGATGCTGGCCTGCATGGCGGTGATCTGGGGCGGCGTGTGCGAGCGGCATCCGAAGGTGCGCGTTGCGTTTTTGGAGTCGGGCGGCGGGTGGATCGCGCCGTGGCTGGACCGGATGGACCGGCATTTCGACGACGTCGGCTTCAATGATTCCGGCCTGACGACGCGGCCTTCCGAATTGTTCCAGCGCAACTGCTGGATTGCGTTCGAGCCGGTGGAAGGCTGTCTGGGCGCTCTGGTGGATTACGTTGGGCCGGAGAAGATCCTGTGGGCGACGGATTATCCGCATCCGGACGGGTTCTTCCCCGGTGCTCCGGCGAAGGTGCGGGCACTGCTTGGGAATGCGCCGGCGGCGACACAGGCTGCGGTGATGGCGGGTGGGGCGAAGGGGTTTTACGGGCTCAACTGAGGGGCCGTTGGTTTGGGGGTGCCGGGGGCGGATTGATGAGCCGCTTCCGGCGGGGGCCGCCGACAAGGCACGGTGCGATTCGCGCCGCATTCATGCGGCGAGAACGTGCCCTGACTTGAGGAGGTTGGTCTCGGTGCGACTATCTTGACTTGTGCGCGGACTCGGGGTCTGCGGCTGGTTTCGGCTGAGAACTGTCGAACGATGGGCTCGGGCGCTTTTTCCTCGAGCATGTGTAGACAACTGGCATGGAATTATAGGAGCCCAGGCATGCGCGAGTCCCTGATCGTGCTAACTCTAACTGGGTTGTTAACACTTGGCGCTTGTACTGTGCCGTCTACTGAACAACAGTCCAATGGGCCAATGATAAACAATCAGGGTGAGCGGGTTGTCGTAATCAAGAACCCTCCGTCGAAAAGCGATGCCCAATACGCGAATGAGATGGCTTCTTGTGAAAGCTTCTCTCGCATGCACATAGACGACAAGGTCAATGCGTACTCAGGTTGCATGTTGTATTTTGGTAATCTTGCACAAGTCGGTGGTCATATCTTCGATAAAGCGTCGCTAACGCCACGGTCAGCAACCACACCATTCGCGGCCGGGGAGGCCGCGGCCGGTCCAACGCCAAATGTGATTTCCGAACAGCCGCCACCGGTCGCCCCGGTTTCTCGGAACTTCGCCGCAGAAACATGGCACTGTACGGAGGGGATGACTGTAGACATTGATCGAGGTCAAAGAAGGGTAGAAATGAACCTTCCGTCCCTGTCTTGCGACATCCTGGTCGTAGATGGTGTCACAGGGCCTCTTGGTGGTCAATGCCCTTTTGTCAGCGGAAACCCACTCCTTCAGTACAAACAGTTTGCCAGGTTTACGAGCCACACGATCACGTGGGGCTATGAGGCTGCTGGCCCCGGGGCGATTCACTTGCAGCTCAGTGACGCCGCATATGCGAAATATACTCTCAATACACTGGGCGCACGCGGGCACCTTGAAGGTGTTACTGGCCAAGGAGGCCTCGCGTCCGGAAGCTGCAGCAAATAGCTTGACTTATCATAATCAGTTCGGTGACGGAGCTACCCGCACCCGGTCGCCGACCGACCGGGGCAGCGCCTGCGGCACGTAGGATGGCCAGGCTGGACGGCGTGTTCCCTCCGCCTCGGTGGAGGTGGCGGCGGCGGTCTACCGAATGGAACCCAGCGTATCCTCGGTCAGTTTCCGATCCAACGCGGTCAGCACGTCGGCCGGCAGCCCATAACCGCGAAGGTGAGCCATCAGCGCTGCCGCAAGCTGACGGTTGCCGACGCTGTCGTCCCGGTCCGGCAGTTGCTCATAGGCAGCAAAACCCGCCGCCTTGCCGATGGCGAAGTAAGTCGCCATGCGGGTTTCCTTGCCGCGCGGGCCGAGGTCTTCGTTGCGCGCGACCATCTCGCGTTCCAGCGTCCGGCCCGCCGCCATGTTGGATTCGGGCGGAATTGCCAGCATTCGCACATAAGACAGGCCGCCCAGAACGCCGGCCTTTTTCGGAAACACGTGGTCGATCTGCACGTCCGCTCCGGTCAGCCCGGCAGCACCCAAATAACGTTGCGCGTACCTCTCGAACGCCGCACGGTATCGCTTTTTTGTCGGCGCCAGCCACAGTTCCGGATCGTCGCGTCCGGATGACGGCCGCCACAGGATGCCGTCGTCGAGCGGCATATCGGGCAGGACTTCATAATGTCCCCCCTGCCGTCCGAGGCCACCGCGAATGATTTGACCTGCCACGACCGAGAAAGAGTGCCGGGAGGAAATCCCGATCCACGCCTCGTTGCCGCGCAAAGAGCAAAACTGTCTGATCAGTTGTTCGATTGCGCGTTTAACCCAGGCAGGACGCATCGCACCAGCCTCCGCCGCGTGGGTCAGCGTATCATCTCGCAGCACCCGGGCAAACCGGAAAGTCGGGGCCGGACCTTGCCCAGGATCGGGCCGATGCCGCGAGTGAGCAACGCCCTAGTTCCTCGGCAGCCTCGCTTGTTCCGGAGCATCCGGATTCTGCGCCCGATGCCGCAGCAGGTGATCGGCCAGCACGCATGCGACCATCGCCTCGCCCACCGGCACCGCGCGTATCCCGACACACGGATCGTGGCGTCCTTTGGTGCTGATCTCGATGTCCGCCCCGTATTTGTCCACGCTGCGGCGCGGAGTCAGGATCGAACTGGTCGGCTTCACCGCGAAACGCGCAACGATCGGCTGACCGGTTGAGATGCCGCCCAGGATACCGCCGGCGTGGTTGGATTCGAATTGCACAAGCCCGTCCGCCATATGCATCTCGTCGGCGTTCGCTTCGCCGGACAGCGCCGCGGCGGCGAAGCCTTCGCCGATCTCCACGCCCTTCACCGCATTGATCGACATCAGGGCCGCCGCGATATCGGCGTCCAGCTTGCCGTAGATCGGCGCGCCCAGCCCGGGGACCACACCCTCGGCCACCACCTCGATCACCGCGCCGGCCGACGAACCGGCCTTGCGGACTCCGCCCAGATACGTCTCCCACGCCGCAGCCGTCATCGGATCGGGACAGAAGAACGGGTTTTCGTCCACCGCGTTCCAATCCCAGCGAGACCGATCGATTCTGTGCGGCCCGATCTGGATCAGTGCGCCGCGAATCCGCACGCCGGAACCAAGCGCCAGCCGCGCCACACCGCCAGCCGCCACGCGCATCGCCGTTTCGCGGGCAGACTGCCGACCGCCGCCGCGATAGTCACGAACGCCGTATTTGAGTTCATAGGTAAGATCGGCATGGCCGGGGCGAAACTGCGCCGCGATCGCGGAGTAGTCGCGGGAGCGCTGATCCACGTTGTCGATGACCATCGCGATCGGTGTGCCCGTTGTCAGTCCTTCAAACACGCCCGACAGGATGCGCACGGCATCCGGTTCCTGCCGTTGCGTGGTGAAGCGCGACTGGCCGGGCCGCCGGCGGTCGAGCCAGGGCTGGATGTCGGCCTCGGACAAAGGAAGCCGCGGTGGGCATCCGTCAACCACGCAGCCGATCGCCGGCCCATGGCTCTCGCCCCAGGTGGTGACGCGGAACAGATGGCCGAAGGTGTTGTGGGACATGGGGTGTTCATAAACCTCTCTTGCCGGCAGCGGGAGAGGTTTCCTCCGGCGCATTGACGCAAGCGCGTTCTCTCTTCAGCGTTCCGCCACCAGCTTGCGGGGGGACTTCATGCGTATTGCCGAAATGGACTGGCGGATGGTGGAGGACTGGGTCCGCTACGACGACCGCTGCGTGCTGCCGATCGGCAGCACCGAGCAACATGCCGGTCTGTCGCTCGCGACCGACGCGATCCTCGCCGAACGCGTGGCGATCGAAGCGGCGGAGCCGCTCGGCGTTCCTGTGTTCCCTGTGCTGCCGTTTGGCCTGACACCGTATTTCACCAGCTTTGCCGGCAGCGTCACGCTGCGGCTTGCCACCTTCGCAGCACTGCTGCGGGACGTGCTGGACAGCCTCAAAACCACGGGCTTCCGACGCATCCTGATCGTCAACGGTCATGGCGGGAACCAGCCGGCGCTGTCGCTGGGACAGGAATGGATGATGGACAACCCCGATGCCCGCGTGCGGCTGCATGATTGGTGGCGAGCGCCGCTGACTGCGGCGGTGATCAATCGCATCGATCCGGTCGCCAGCCACGCAAGCTGGATGGAGAATTTCCCCTGGACCCGCCTGCCGAATCGGGATCCGGTAGAAGGTGCCAAGCCGATGGTGAACCTGGACCAGCTTCGTGCCCTGCCGCCCTTCGAAGTCCGCCTGCTGATCGACGACGGCAATTTCGGCGGACGCTATCAGCGCGACGATGCGGAAATGCTGGAGATCTGGGACGTCGCGGTGCGCGAAACCCGTTCGTTGTTGGAGGAATGGTAGATGCCGGAAGACGAGGAAAGCGCCCGATGAGCAATGGCAATCTGTTGGAACCGGCGAGGAGTGCCGCGACATGAACATCCGGTTCGACGGCAAGGTGGTCGCGGTCACCGGCGCCGGTCATGGCTTCGGCCGTGCCATCGCGCAGCGTTTTGCGGAGTTGGGGGCGCGTGTATTCGCCACCGATCTTTCGGCAGATGAGCTGGCGAAGACCGCAGCGCCGGGTGGCATCGCCACGCACACCATGGATTTGCGGGACCGTGCGGCGGGCGCCGCTTGGGTTCAAGCGATCGGACGCGAGACCTGCCGCGCGATCGACGTGCTGGTGAATGATGCGGGCGGCGTCGCCGGCCAGGAGTTCACGCCGGTCGAGGACGTCTCGGACGAAGCATGGGACGTAATCTTCGACATCAACGTGAACGCTGCCTTCGCCTTATGCCGCGCGGCGGCGCCAGGGATGAAGCGAGCCGGCGGCGGGCGGATTGTGAATATCAGTTCCGGCGCAGGGTTGCAGCCTTCATTGACCGGTATCCAGGCCTATTGCAGTGCCAAACACGCGGTCGTGGGGCTGACGCGGCAGCTCGCGCACGAGCTGGGGCGGTTCAACATCACGGTGAATTCCGTTGCCCCGGGCTTCATCCGAACCAATGCCGCGACCGAACGGCAGTGGGATAGCTACGGCCTGGACGGACAGAAGGCGCTGGTGCAGCGGATCGCGATGCAACGGCTTGGCACGGCCGAGGATATTGCGAATGCGGTGTTGTTCTTTGCCTCCGACCTGGCGAACTTTGTGAACGGGCAAATTCTGCAGGTGGATGGCGGTCGTTAACCTCTCCCGCATGCTCTGTTCACGCGCGCGGGAGAGGTTTTCCTACTTCATGTACCGCCCGGCCGAACCGCCGGCGATCTTGCCGAACACCGACCCTGACATCAGCCCTGCGCCGCCCAGGTAGTTCTGATAGAAAATCCCGCCCACCAGTTCGCCTGCCGCGAACAACCCGGGGATGACACGGCCGGTGGTGTCTTCCACTGCCCCGTCCGTCGTGATCTTCAACCCGCCGAAGCTGAACGTGATTCCGCACGTCACGGCGTAGCCATGGTACGGGGGTTCGTCGATCGGCAGTGCCCAGTTCGTCTTGGGCGGCGTGATTCCCTTGGTGCACTTGCCGTCGAGGATCGCCGGATTGAATTCTCCTGGTTGGCACGCGGCGTTGAACTCCCGCACCGTCTTGACCAGGCCTTCCGGACTGATCTCCAATTGCTTCGCCAACTCCTCAATTGTGTTGGCCGTGGCCTTGGTCACCTGCCGTATCCGGTACTCGTCGCGCGTCATGTGGTTGGTCTTGTTATCGAAGATCTGCACCGCCATGCGCTGCGGCTGCTTCATCACCTCACGGCCGTATTTCGCATAGGTGTAGTTGCGCCAGCTCTCGCCTTCATCGACGAAGCGTTCGCCGTTGGCGTTCACCATGATGCCGATCGGGTAGGAGTGCTTCTGGTAATTGTCCAGCACCACGCGGTCGCCGAACGGCGGCGCGCTGAGGTCCCATTGCACCGCATGACAGGTGGACCAGCCGCCGAACGCAGCGGCCCCGATCTCCAGCGCGGCCTTGATGCCGTCGCCGGTGTTGTGCCGTGTGCCGCGCACGCGCGCCATTTCCCAGCCGGGCCCGTAGTAGCGCACGCGCATTTCCGGGTCGGCCTCAAAGCCACCGCAGGCCAGCACCACGGCACGGGCGTTGATGTCCTCGTAGCCATCCGGCCCGAACACGGTGACGCCGGTGATCTCGCCCTTCCTGTTCTGGATCAGCTTCCTGAGGCCGGTGTTGTAGCGCACCGTCACGCCGTAGCGCTCGGCGGATTTGAACAGGAAATCGACCAGGCCCCAGCCGCCACCGACGGCCTCGACCGCCATGCCGCCGAAGAAATGGTTGATGCCGTTCACCAGGTAGGACTGGCGCTTGAACATCGGAATCCAGCGCACGCCCTTCTCGCGCATCCACACCACGGTGGGGCGCGAGCGGTTCACCAGCAGGTCGAGGAGCTCCAGTTCCGAGAGGTTCTCGGTCACCTTCATCAGGTCTTCGGTGTAGGTCTCCACCGTGAAGGGCGGGATGAACATCGACTTCGCTTCGCTCTCGGACAGGTCGACCAGCACGTCCTTGCGCAGATCCTCCACGCCCTCGTGCACGAAGCGGAAGCCGCCGGCGGTAAAGGTGGAGTTGCCGCCGCGTTCCTCCTCGCTGGCCTTCTCCAGCACCAGCACCCGCGCGCCTTGTTCCTGCGCCGAGAGGGCGGCGCACAGCGCAGCGTTACCCGCGCCAACCACGATCACGTCATAGTGGGTATCCGGCATGGTCATCCCTCTTCAGCTTCGTGTGGCGTGCGCGCAGGCCGGAGCCCGGCGGCGTTCGTCCGGTATAGCTGGTGTCCGGGGCGGGGCAATAGCTGCGTCCGGTGTGACGGGCCATGCTTCCATGATAGGTTCCGTGCATGAGTGTTGCCGTTCGCTACCCGATGACGATCGACGAGTTCCTGGCCTGGGAGAAAAGGCAGGAGCTGCGCCGGGAATTCGATGGCTTCGCGCCGGTGGTGGTGTTCGAGGTGCTCAGCGAAAGCACCGCCAGCACGGATCATTAGATCGAGAACCAGGAATACCGCGCCACGCCTTCCATCCAGCGCTACGTCCTGCCGGAGCAGGATTTCGCGGGAGCAACGGTTTTTGCCCGCGCGGGAGACGATTGGGTGGGGCACGTGCTGGGTCCCGACGCGATGGTGGACATGCCGGAAATCGGTGTTTCCGTACCATTGACCGAATTCTATGAGGACGTTGATTTCTTTGCCCCGAACCAGGACTGACCTCGTCGTTGGTCCGGCGCACGGCGCGGTCGGACCGCCGCGATCGCGCCATTGACCGCACGCCACGCCCGCGACAGGTTCCGCCTTCCAAACCCACCCAGGCCACCACCGCCACGCTCCGCGGAGAACGTATCGATGGACGAAGAATCCCCCAACCGCGCCTGGCACGAGATCGTGCGGGACGTGCTGAAGCGGCACAACGTCTCGCTGGTCACTTACGTGCCGGACAACGTGCTGCGCCCACTGATCGACGCGGTACACGCCGACGCGTTCTTCACCGCCTTCTCGGTGGCGCGCGAGGAGGAAGGCCTGGGCATCGTCGCCGGCGCCTGGATGGGCGGGACGCGCGGCATCCTGCTGATGCAGACCAGCGGTTTCGCCACGCTCGCGAACGTGCTGGCCTCGCTGGCTGTGCCGTATCAGATCCCGGTGCTGATGATGGTCTCCGAACGCGGCACGCTGGGAGAATTCAACATCGGCCAGGCGCTGGTCGCGCACACCATGCGCCCGGTCTTGCAAACCCTGAACATAGAGCACCCGGTGATCACCCGCCACGACGAACTTGAATTCATTGTCGATCGCAGCATCACCCAGGCCGTCGCCACCCAGTCACCCTGCTGTTTCATTCTCTCGCCGTTGCTCACGGGCGGCAAAGTCTTCGCGGCATAAGGGGCGCGCGCCATGTCATTCACAGCGTCATTCACGGCCAACCACCCGGTGCGCCGCGACCAGGCGAAGGTGCTGAACCGCTTCGACATCACACAACGTCTCGTTGCGCGATTGCAGCACGAGGAAGCGGTGATCGGCGGCATCGGCTACACCAATTTCGACCTCTGGGGCGCCGGCCAACGCCCGCAGAATTTCTACATGCTGGGCAGCATGGGCCTCGCGGTGCCGATCGCGCTGGGCGTGGCGCTGGCGCAGCCGCAGCGGCGCGTGTTCGCGCTGGAAGGCGACGGCTCGATCCTGATGCAGCTTGGCTCGCTGGCGACGGTGGCGGCGCGCGAACAAAAGAATCTGGCCATCGTCATCATGGACAACGGCACCTATCAAATCACCGGAGGCCAACCGACGCTGACCGAGCAAGGCGCCGACATCGTCGCCATCGCGCGCGGCGCCGGACTGGCGCAAAGCGCCTGGGCGGCGGACGAAGCGGCGTTGGAGGAACTGGTATCGCTGGCATTACTCGAGGATGGTCCCTGGCTGATCGGCTGCCGCATCGACCACGAAAAGCCGAAGCAGACCACCGAACGAGACCCGTCCCGCATCCGTGACGTATTCATGCGCGGGCTGGGAGTAAAGAAATAGAACCTGACGAAAGTTTCATCCACCCGCATAACTTCTGCAAGCGCCGCAGCCCACAATTCACGCGTCCGCCGATCCTGCCTGAGAGGTCGCCAATGAAGACCCTCCGCAATACTCTGTTTGGCGCCTGCCTGGCGCTGCCCTTGCTCGCTGCAACGGGACAGGCGCAGACAGTTGTCGAGACCCAGGGCCGCATCATCACCCTGCCGCCGGGTGCCGTTGTCCTGATCCTGCCTGGCCCGGGCACGATCGCCACCCCAAGCCATTCGGTCGCCGCAACTCCGGCCGACATGCCGGTCATGCAACTGATCGCGCAGCAGCAAGCTGCGATGCAGCACATGATCGCGCAGATGAACGCCATGTTCCAGCCCATGCCGCCACTGACCAACCCGTCGCAACTGCTCCGTGCGGCATTCGGCGCCGGCGGGCCGATGCTGACGCTGGCCGCGGGTCCGGGCGTGTGCAGCGAGAGCGTCACCGTTGTGCAGCGTGGCAACGCCGCGCCGGTGACTACCCGGACTGCTTCCGGTTCCTGCGGGGCGCCGATGGGGAGCGCACCGCACAGTGTCGACCAGATGCGTCCGGCACAACCCGCGATCCCGCGGCACGGACCAAAGGTGCTGGAAATCAGCTATCCGCCGCACACGATGGGGTCCGGAACGCCGCCCCGCACCTGACCGCGATCGCAGATGCTACGTCCCGGCGATGCGCCGGGGATATGCGCGGTTCCCGTCGGGCCACGCTTGGCTGCCGGGGGCCGACGACCCCATGACTGCCGGTATCGAAGCTCTGCGATCGACGTATGGCGGGCGGCGCGGGCGGCGATGTATATGGCTGGCTCCAGCGGCGCTCCGAGGAACCCATGCAGTTCGGCCAGTACAAGCTGACCATGTGCCGATATGGCTGGATGCTGCATTGCGGGCCGTATATCGGCAAGTGCTTCGAGTTGTACGGCCAATACAGCGAGGCCGAGGTGGCCATCCTCCGCTCCATCCTCAGGCCAGGGGAAACGGCGATCGACATTGGCGCCAATATCGGCGATCTGACCGTGCCGATGTCGCGCATGGTCGGCCCCCAGGGGCGCATTTACGCGATCGAATCACATAGCGACAACTACCATGTACTCTGCGCCAACCTTGCCTTGAACGGCATCACGAATACCAAGGCTCTGAATTGCTTCATCGCCGACTCGCCGGACGTCGCGACAGAAGGGCGATGGGGAAAATTCGGATACGTCAGTCAGATTTGGGGGGCCACGATAGTTCCCCTCGATTCGCTGGGCGTGGAGTCATGTGCGCTCATGAAGATCGACGTGGATGGCAAGGAGCTGGAGGTCTTGCGCAGCGCACGCAGCCTGATCGAGAAGAGCCGACCGATCCTGTATTTCGAAAATGACGAGCAGGATGCATCTCCGGCGTTGCTGAGTCATGCAATGGGCCAGGGCTACGATCTGTATTGGCATCCGGCACCGATATTCGAAGCGGACAACTTTTTCGGGAACCCGATCAACCACTGGGCGCCGCGTAACATCGTGTCGCTGATGATAGTCGGCATACCGGTGGAGAGGCGAGCGCAGTATTCCGTACCATTGAAGCCGGTGACGGATCCTGGGCAATGGTGGGACCAGATCCTGGCCCAGTGATGACGTGATGCGGTCCGGCGGAGAGATGCGGCGATGAGTTCGGGCGAACCGGTCAGATTGCGGCTGGATAGCCGCGGCGTGGCGTGGATCACGATCGAGAACGCAGCGAAGCTCAACACGTTGAGCAATACGATAATGCACGCGTTGGTTACGGTTACCGAGCAGATTGCGCAGGACGATGCGCTGCGTGCCGTCGTGTTGCGCGGCGCCGGTGATCGCGCGTTCATCGGCGGCGCCGACATCGCTGAAATGGTGACGCTCGATCCTGCTTCGGCGCGCGATTTCATAACTTTGGTGCACCGAAGCTGCGACGTGTTCCGCCGCCTGCCGGTACCCGCCATCGCCTGCATCCAGGGATGGACACTTGGCGCCGGCCTGGAAGTTGCCGCTGCCTGCGACCTGCGCATCGCCGCCAATACCGCGCGGTTCGGCATGCCGGAGGTCCGTGTCGGCATCCCCTCGGTCGTGGAAGCAGCATTGCTCCCCGGCCTGATCGGCTGGGGCCGCACCCGCCGCCTGTTGCTGACAGGCGAGACGATCGATGCCGCCACAGCCCTGTCCTGGGGCCTGGTGGAGGAGGTGGTGCCGCCTGCACAGTTGGACGCCGCGGTGGAAAAGGCGCTGGGCGGTATCCTGGCGTCCGGGGCGCGTGCGATCCGTCTGCAGAAGGCACTGATTGCGGATTGGGAAAAGCTGCCGTTGGCGGATGCCATCCAGCGCGGCATAGACTGCTTTGCCGGCGCCTGGGACACCGATGAACCGCGCGGCATGATGCGCCGCTTCCTGGACTTTCAGCGCCAGCGGAAGCGGTGACGGAGAAAAATCAGTCGGCCGCCAGCCGCGTTGCGACCGGCGCCTGAGCGTCCAACACCGCGTGCCCCCGAGGAGTCAACACGACGGTGCGGTCCGCGTCGCCGGCAAAACGCACCAGTCCTTCGACCATGGCGTCTTCCCAAATCGAAAGGCGCGGGCAGGAACTTTGCCAAGTCGCCATGACGTCGGCGTGCGTTCTTCGGCCGCTGTCCAGCCAATCGAGGAACTGCCCCATCAACAGTTGTGCTGCCGAGGACATTTTCGCCTCCAACCCCGAAGTTGGGATGTTAGCGGATGCGTACAATGATGAAAAGCGAATTCGAATGCAGCGCGGGCGGCTAACTCTGCCGCCGCAAGAAATGTTCGAACGCTGCCAGTGTCACATCAGAGACATGATGCTCGATGCCTTCCGCATCTTGCTCCGCCGCTTCGACCGGCACGCCGATCGCTCGCAACACATCCACCACCAGGCGATGGCGGGCACGCACGCGGCCAGCAAGACGTTCTCCGCCTTCCGTCAGGAAGACACCGCGATAGGGTTTGGCGTTTGCCAACCCTTCGCGCTTCAAGCGGCCGATAGTCTTGATGGCGGTGGCGTGAGACACACCCAGACGGCGCGCAATGTCAGTTGGCCGCGCCTCGCCATGGTTTTCCAGCAAGTCGGAAATCAGTTCGACATAGTCCTCCATGAGCGCGCCGGTCTGTGCCGTGCGTGCTTTTCCGAACCGCCGCGCCTGTGCTTGCTCGGTCGGCAGTTCGGCAGGCCGGGCGGTCTTTGCCGGAGTCGCCATGGCGCCATCATGATGGGTTCCGGAACGGGTGGCCAGCCAGCGCGAAGAAGCGCAGGCGTCGGGTGGCGAGGGGCCCCCTTGTGGGGAGGGGTCCTTTCATCTAACCGCGGGTCGGTTGTCTTGGCCGATAGCAATGCGCAATGACAGTTCAGGCGTAAGCGCGGGCTTCACCGACCGGAACCTGACTACGTATTCATGGCATCGAAGAAGTCATTGTTGGTCTTGCTGTACTTCAGCTTGTCCAGCAGGAACTCCATAGCATCCACCGTCCCCATCGGGTTCAGGATGCGCCGCAGCACCCACATTTTCGACAGCGTAGACTTCTCCACCAGCAGCTCTTCCTTACGTGTGCCCGACTTGGTGATATCGATAGCTGGGAATGTCCGCTTGTCAGACAGCTTGCGGTCCAGAATGATTTCCGAGTTACCGGTGCCCTTGAACTCCTCGAAGATCACCTCATCCATGCGGCTACCGGTATCGATCAGCGCCGTGGCGATGATGGTCAGCGACCCGCCTTCCTCGATATTGCGCGCCGCACCAAAGAACCGCTTCGGCCGCTGCAACGCGTTGGCGTCCACACCGCCGGTCAGCACCTTGCCGGACGATGGCACCACGGTGTTATAAGCCCGTGCCAGACGGGTGATCGAATCGAGCAGGATGACGACGTCGCGCTTATGCTCGACCAGCCGCTTGGCCTTCTCCAGCACCATCTCCGTCACCTGCACGTGACGGGTCGCGGGTTCATCGAACGTGGACGCGATGACCTCGCCCTTCACCGACCTGGCCATGTCGGTGACTTCCTCAGGCCGCTCATCGATCAGCAACACAATCAGAAAGACTTCCGGATGGTTGGCGGCGATGGCGGTGGCGATATTTTGCAACATCACCGTCTTGCCAGTGCGTGGCGGCGCCACGATCAGCGCGCGCTGGCCCTTGCCGATCGGCGAGATCAGGTCGATAACCCGCGGCGTGTAGTCCTTGGTCGGCCCTTTCGCGACAGACTGGAAATTCTCCATTTCCATCTTCAGCCGCTCATCGGGGTACAACGGCGTCAGGTTGTCGAAGTTGATCCGGTGCCGCACGGATTCCGGCGGCTCGAAATTCACCGTATCGACTTTCAGCAGCGCGAAATAACGCTCGCCGTCCTTTGGCGCGCGGATCTGGCCTTCGACGGTATCGCCGGTGCGCAGGCCGAAACGGCGTACCTGGTTGGGGCTGACATAAATGTCGTCCGGGCCGGGCAGGTAATTGGCTTCCGGGCTGCGCAGGAATCCAAAACCGTCCGGCAATATTTCCAGCGTGCCTTCGCCGTGAATCGCCTGGTCGTTCTCGGCCAGGTTCTTCAGAATCGCGAACATCATGTCCTGTTTGCGCAGGGAGGATGCGTTCTCGATCTGCAGCGATTCGGCGTAGCTCAGCAGGTCGGACGGGGATTTTGCTTTCAGTTCAGCGAGGTGCATAGGTAATGCCTCGAGGTATAGTCATGACGGGATGAAACGGGATGCGGGCAGGAATGCCCGGAACCGAGGCAAGACCCATCCACCACGGAGGGGGCTGGCTGGTATCCCGTTTAAGATGGAGTTCTCGGAGCGGCTGGAGGCCGACTCCAGACTTGGAGGGCAGACACACAATAGCCGTGTCGTTCCCCCGGCGTCAACAACCACGTAGGAAGCCAGCCGGAAGACGTCAAGGGGTCAGAACGGCCGCACCACCACCATGATCACGATAATCGCCATCAGCAGGGTCGGTATTTCGTTGACCATACGATAAAACCGCTGCGGCCGGACATTGCGGTCGTGCAGAAAATCGCGCCGCCAGCGGGCAAGTAAGCCATGGAAGCCGGACAGTGCGATCACGGCTGCCAGCTTCACGTGCCACCAGCCCCAGCCCCAGTTGATGACACCAGGCGTCAGGACCAGCAGAATCCCGAATGTCCAGGCAGCGATCATCGCAGGCGTTGCAATCTGCTTCAACAACCGACGCTCCATCACTTTGAAGCGTTCGCTCTCGTCCGTTCCGGCAACCGTTTCGCAGTGATAAACGAACAGCCGCGGCAGATAGAGCAATGCGGCCATCCAGGCGATAATCGAAATGATGTGAAACGCCTTGATCCACGGATAGAACGGTGCCAGGGCCTGGATCGTCATGCCAGGGCGTCCGCCTCGATCATCAATCCGAGCCTGTTCTCAGCCCGCACGCACCAGCTCCACCAACCGGCCGACGTGGTCAGGCGGCGTCTGCGGCACGATGCCGTGGCCCAGATTGAAGATACAAGGCCAGCCGCGCATCGCCTCCAGCACAGACAACGCCTCCTGCGCCATCGCGGACCCGCCGGCCAGCAGGGCGATCGGGTCGAGGTTACCTTGCAGGGCGACGCGCGACGGCATCGCGGACCGCACGAGGGCCAGATCCATGCCCGTGTCCAGCCCAACGGCATCGACGCCGGTCGCTCGCACGTAATCAGCAACCAACATCCCGGCCAGACGCGGGAAGCCGATCACCGGCACGCCGGGACAACTTTGCCGCAAGCCGTCCACGATATTCCGGGTCGCCTGGATAACATGCGCCCGGAACTGGCCGGCGGACAGCACGCCCGACCAGGAATCGAACAGCATAACCGCCTCGGCGCCCGCGGCGATTTGCGCGGACAGATAGGCGATCGTGGCGGCGCCGATAATATCCAGCAGACGCGCAAAAAGCTCCGGCTCCTTGAAAGCCATCAGCCGGGTCGCAGCGAAATCGCGCGAGCCGCCGCCTTCGATCATGTAGCAGGCGACCGTGAACGGCGCGCCGGCAAAGCCAATCAGGCCGGTTGCGCCCAGGCCTTCGGATTGCAGCATCTGCCGCACCAGCCGCACCGTCTCGAACACCGGCGCCAGGCGATCGATCAGACGTTCAGGTTGCAGAGCCGCAACCCCGGCAGCGTCCCGCAGCGGCGGCAGTACCGGGCCTTCCCCTTCGTGGTAGGCCAAGCCCTGCCCCAGTGCCCACGGCACCATCAGGATGTCGCTGAACAGGATCGCGGCGTCCATCCGGTAACGGCGGATTGGCTGCAACGTGACCTCGGCTGCCAATTCCGGCGTGGTGGCCAGCGCGATGAAGTCGTTCACCCCCGCCCGCACCGCGCGGTATTCCGGCAGATATCGCCCCGCCTGCCGCATCAGCCAGACGGGTGGCGGCCACACGGGCTCGCCGGCCAGAACCCGTAACAGACGTTTCGCCGGTGCCCTGATCGGCTCAGACATGAATAAGACTCTTAGAAGGAAGTAGCAGTGTTGGGCGCTGTGGATAGCGGGGTACCCGGTCCTGCCCTGGTTCGCGTCCTTCTGTCCACATCAGGGTCGCCCAGCAAGTACCACAGCAGCCTCGCAATTCCGGTGTTGTCCCGGCCCGGCGGAGAACTGCTGCCAGCTATCTCGTCGCAGCGCAAGTAAGGCACTTATCCCGGCTTTGCGGCGTTCCGATCGCAGCGGGCTGGCAGTCCTCTCTATCCCCGCTATTCTCACCCTATGGATAACCAACGCATCAACCTGCACCTGGTCTCCGACGCTACGGGCGAGACGCTGAATGCGATCGCCCGTGCAACGACGGTGCAGTTCGAGCATGCCGAGATCATCCATCATCGCTGGAGCCTGATCCGGACACGTTTCCAGCTTCACCGCGTGCTGGAAGGCATCGAGCATGAACCGGGCCCGGTGCTGAGCACACTGGTGGACCGGGCATTGCGCAGCGAACTGGAAACCACCTGCCAGCGGCTCAATGTTCCGGTGGTGAATGTGCTGGATCCGGTGATGAACGTGTTGCAGGAAGCGGTTGGCGAGCAAGCTCTGGCACGCCCCGGCCGGCAATATGCGCTGAATGCCGACTATTTCCGCCGTATCGACGCAATGCACTACGTGCTGGCACATGACGACGGCCAGGCGGCTGCGGGGCTGGCCGAGGCTGAAGTGATTCTGGTCGGCGTGTCGCGGAGTTCCAAGACGCCGACCTGCTTCTATCTGGCCAATCGCGGCATCAAGGCGGCGAACGTCCCTCTGGTTCCTAATCTGCCATTGCCGCCGGACCTCGAGAACCCGCACTGCCCGGTGATCGGCCTGACGCTGGAGGCGGCCGCACTTATTGAGATCCGGCGTTTTCGCTTGCGAATGATCGCTGCCGGGGGGCCAACCCTGGCGGTTCGCCAGTCGTCTACCGAATATGTGGACGAGGAAGCGGTGCGCTCGGAATTGCTCTGGGCGCGCCGGCTATGCACCAGCCGTGGCTGGCCGGTGATCGACGTGACCCGGCGCTCGATCGAGGAGACCGCGGCAACTGTGCTGCAACTGATGGAGGCCTGGCACGAGCGAAGACAGAAGGCGCAGACTCCGGCGTCGTGACCACTTTGTCGTCGCGAGGACGGAGCGGTTGGAGCAACCTCTCGCTGGAAGGTTACGACATCGCTGCTTCGGACGGTACTGCCTGATTCGTCCCGGCCAGCAAGAACGCCCGGATGTTGCGGATCGCCTGGCGCAGCCGGTGCGTGTTCTCCACCAGCGCGATGCGCACATATCCCTCGCCATGCTCGCCGAAGCCCAGGCCAGGCGACACCGCCACCTTGGCGCGCGCCAGCAGCAACTTGGAAAACTCTACGCTGCCCAGCGAGGCGTATTTTGCCGGCACCGGCGCCCAGGCGAACATCGACCCGTCCGGTGACGGCACGTCCCATCCCGCTGATGCCAGGCCCTTGATCAGCACATCGCGCCGCTCGCGATACAGTGCGCGGATCTGGTCCACACAATCCTGCGGCCCGTTCAGCGCCGCCGCCGCCGCCACCTGGATCGGCGTGAACGCGCCATAGTCGAGGTACGACTTCATCCGGGTCAGTGCGTTGATCAGTCGCGGATTGCCGGCGGCAAATCCCATGCGCCAGCCGGGCATGGAATAGGTCTTCGACAGCGACGTGAACTCCACCGCGATGTCCTTCGCCCCCGGTACCTGCAAGATCGACGGCGGTATCTTGCTACCGAAATAGATCTCGGCGTACGCCAGGTCCGACATCACCCAGATCTCATGCCGCCGCGCGAACGCTACGATTTCGCGGTAGAAATCCAGATCGGCCAGATACGCCGTCGGGTTCGAGGGAAAATTCACGATCAGTGCCGTCGGCTTCGGCACAGAATGCCGAACTGCCCGGTCGAGAGCACGCAGCATGTCCTCATCCGGCGCGGCCGGCACCGACCGCACGGCGGCACCTGCGATGATGAAGCCGAACTGGTGTATGGGATAGGACGGGTTCGGCACCAGGATCGTATCACCTGGTGAGGTGATGGCCGACGCCAGATTCGCCAGCCCCTCTTTCGACCCGAGCGTGGCGATCACTTCCGACTCGGGATCAAGCCCCACATCGAACCGCCGTGCGTAGTATCCCGCCAGGGCGCGCCGCAAGCCGGGAATGCCCTTGCTGACGGAGTAGCGGTGGGTGCGCGGGTCCTGCACCGCCTCCACCAGCTTGGCGACGATATGCGGCGGCGTGGGGCTGTCCGGGTTGCCCATGCCCAGGTCGATGATGTCCTCGCCGGCGCCCCGCGCGGCGGCTTTTGCAGTGTTGACCTCGGCGAACACGTAGGGCGGCAGGCGGCGGATGCGGTGAAACTCGCCGGAGGACTCGGTCGCCATGGTCGGGCCTTTCTGTGTCGGGACGCTATTGTACCAGACGCACACTCGCACCGCGACCGGCAGCTTCGGCGCCGACGCGCACCGCGGTTTGCGGCACGCCATCGCCGGTCAGCACATTCGCCACGGCCTGCGCGCGCGCGAGACCCAGGCTGAGCGCGGCTGACTGCGCTGCCGGATCGTCAGAGCTGGCGTCGCCATAACCGGTGACGGCAATCACGGCGCTGCCGCGCTTGGCGACAATCTCCTTGAGCACACCGGCCGCTCCAGGAGGCAGTGTGGCGGAGCCGGTGACGAACTCGATCATCGTCGCGTTGGCCTGGCGGGGCGGGGTTGGCGGAACGTTGATCGCAACTTTGGCCGGCGGCGTCATTGCGGGTGCGCCAGGACCGGCCATGCTAGGCGGAGCCGGTGGTTTGACAGGAATAGGCGGCGGCGGTGCCGAGGCTGGCGGTGGCGTGATGGCGGTCCCGGGCGGCGCCAGTGGCGTGTTCGTAGCGACAGTGGCGTTGCCCGGCGGCACGGCGGCGCCCGTAGTGCCGGCAGTTTGGGACGGGGCAGCGGTTTTCATGCTTTGGACAGGTGGCGTGGCGCTGGCGGTCTGGACAGGTGGCGCGGCTCCGGGAGGCGGTGACAGCGGCATGCTCTGAACCGGCCGGAGCGGTGCCGCTTGTGGCGGGGGCGCGATGCCATTCGCCGGCATCGGCGGTTGCGGCGGGGCGGATGCCGCCGGCAAGCTGGCACTGGCGACCCCCGGCGACCCGGACGCGGTTCCGGCGGCCGGGGTTGGGGGGGTGGCCGCCGGCGGAGGCGGCATTGTCCCCTGGCCGAACAGCGCCGGGGACGCGGTGGGCGAGGATGGGTCGGCGACGGGCGACGACGCGGCAAGGTAGTCAGCATGCGCGCGGTCGGCGACGAGACCCTGGGTGATGGCTGCCAGTTCTTTCTGATCCGGCGGCGTGGGCCTGGGCGGGATGGTCGCGAGGTTCGGATAGGGCTGGTTGGCACCGGGCGGCGGCGGCCGCTGCTGGGCGATCGCCCCGCCTTGCAGATCGTGCCACCAGACAACCGGGTTCATTGAGGAATCGGAAGAGCAACCGGTCAGGGCCAACGGGCCGCACAGCAGTACCCATGCTGCCGCTTGAACCCAGAGACGTGCATCAGTAGGTTGCTCGCCCTTTCCGTGAATGCCCATATGCCGGACCTGCCTCTCACGCTCTCGCCGCTTCTCTAGCGGGTGCCGGTGCCGACGCAAAGGATGCTCTATGTCCGAGACGAAATCGACCAGCACCAAAGCCGCCGGCACGGATACCAACGGTGCCGAGGCGGGTGGATTCAAGCTGCCGGACCCTGCGGCGCTGGGCCGCTCCATGGCCGACATCGCTGAACGGTCGCAGCGTATCGTCAGCGAATGGCTGAGGCGCCAGGGCGAGGAGGAGACCGAGCTGGATCCGCTGAACATCGGCAGCGCGTTCCTGGAGATGACCGCGCGGCTGATGGCCAATCCGGCGCAAATGATGAAAGCCCAGCTTGGCTTCTGGCAGGATTACATGACGCTGTGGCAAAACACGGCTCGGCGCATGATGGGAATCGAGGCGGAGGCGGTGATCGATGCCCCATCTTCCGATCGCCGCTTCAAGGATGATGCCTGGAAAGAGAACGAGGTTTTTGATTTCATCAAGCAGTCGTATCTCTTGTCGGCGCGCTACGTGCAGGACGTGGTGCAGCACGTCGACGGGCTGGATAAGAAGACGGCGCAGAAGGTCGATTTTTATGCCCGTCAGTTCTGCGACGCGATGAGCCCTTCCAATTTTCTGCTCACCAATCCAGAGGTGCTGCGCAAGACCGCTGAGACAGGCGGTGAGAATCTTTTGAAGGGTCTGAACAATCTGCTGAGCGACCTGGAGCAGGGGAAGGGCAAGCTGCGGATCAAGATGACCGACATGGACGCGTTCCGCGTCGGCGAGAATATCGGTGTGTCGCCTGGCAAGGTGGTGTATCAGAACGACCTGATGCAGTTGATCCAGTATTCGCCGGCCACCGAGACGGTGCTGAAGCGGCCGCTGCTGATCGCCCCGCCGTGGATCAACAAGTTCTATATTTTGGATTTGCGGCCCCGAAACAGCTTCGTGCGGTACGCCGTGTCGCAGGGGCATACGGTATTTGTTATTTCCTGGGTCAACCCTGACGAGAAGCTCGCCGAGAAGGGGTTCGAGGATTACATGCGGGAAGGATATCTCGCCGCGCTGGATGCGGTCGAGAAGGCGACCGGCGAGAAGGACGTGAACGCGATCGGCTACTGCCTGGGCGGGACGCTGCTGGCCTCAACGTTGGCGTATATGGCGGCGAAGAAGGACGACCGGATCAAGTCGGCGACGTTCTTCGTGTCGCTGACGGATTTCGAGGAAGCCGGCGAACTGGGCGTATTCATCGACGAAGAGCAATTGACCTCGCTCGAGGACAAGATGAACCGCCGCGGCTACCTGGAAGGCAGCGAGATGGCGACGACCTTCAACATGCTGCGGGCCAACGACCTGATCTGGTCGTTCGTGGTGAACAACTACCTGCTGGGCAACGATCCGTTCCCGTTCGATCTGCTGTATTGGAATGCGGATTCCACCCGCATGCCCGCGCGGATGCACAGCTTCTACCTGCGCAAGATGTATCAAGAGAATCTGCTGTCGCAGCCGGGAGGGATCGAGTTGGGGGGCGTGCCGATCGACCTTGGCAAGATCAAGACCCCTGCTTATTTCCTGTCCACGCGTGAGGACCATATCGCGCCATGGAAATCGACCTACAAGGGTACGCAGTTGCTGAGCGGGCCGAAGCGTTTCGTGCTGGCGGCGAGCGGGCATATTGCCGGCGTGGTGAACCCGCCTGAGGGCGGCAAGTACAGCCACTGGATCAACGAGGCGCTGCCGCCGAACCCGGACGAATGGTTCAAGGGCGCGACGGAAATCGCGGGCTCCTGGTGGCCCGACTGGCAGCGTTGGGTGAGCGCACAGGCGCCGGAGCGCGTGCCGGCGCGGGTGCCGGGTGACGGCAAGCTGCAGCCGATCGAGGACGCGCCCGGCAGCTATGTGAAGGTGCGATTGGTCTGAAGGAAACCTCTCCCGCCTGCGGCGGGAGAGGTCAAGGCGACGAGGGTGAGGGGATCGGGTCAGTACACTGCCAGCTGCCTCCCATTCCGGGTGTCGATGGAAGCCCCTCTCATGCCCTGGTCTGATCCCATCGCCTCCGACAAGCACTATTGGCACCGGTACAGCCGTTTCTACCGACAACACATCGCAACGCTGGGCCCGGTTGCTTCGATTCTTGAATTTGGCGTGTTCCAGGGCGCTTCAATCGCCTGGCTGCAGAACCTGTTTCCGGGCGCGGAGATTTTCGGTGTAGACATCCTGCCGCCGCAACCCGAATGGCCAATCGGGCCCGGCATCCGCTACATCACCGCCGATCAAGGCGATCGTCCCGCCATTGCCCGCATGGTAAATTCCCTCAATCGCCGCTTCGATCTGGTCATTGAAGACGGCAGCCACATCCCGCAGCACCAGGCAAACTGCTTGGCCGAGACATTTCCGCTCCTGAGACCGGGCGGCATGTATATCCTTGAAGACCTGCACACATCGCACCCGCAGCATCCGTACTATCAGGCCCATTGTGCGGGTGGCACACCGACCAGCCTGCATGTGCTGCTGCTGCTGGAGCATGCACTTGCCGCAAACAGTACAATCGAGCCGCGCGATCTTGAAGCCTTGTCGCACCCGGACCTGTTCAGCCCTACCGATCTGCGGCAGCTTGCAACTGCGATCGCGTCCCTGGACATCTACCACCGGGCGACTCTGCCGCTGCGATGCTACGCCTGTGGCAGCGAAGACTTCGATCCGATCGCACTGGTTTGCCGCTGCGGCGTGAACCTCGATATCGTCGGCGCTGATTCCATGAGCGCGGTTTTGCGCGCGCGCTAGTTCTTTCTCGGAGTGAACCGCATGTCCTGCGCGCATCATGTCGTCGCGGGCCAGGTAATTGCGCGGGCGCGTGCCATGTCATTGCGAGGCGTGGAGCGACGAAGCGACATCGTGCGGGCATGTCGCCAAACCGCCCGTGTGCCGCATGGCCGGGATTGCTTCGTCGCTCCGCTCCTCGCGATGACAGGAGGCAACGACAGGAATCAATCGAACAATGTCGCCAGCCGCCGCTTGATGCTGTCGGCAACGTAGAGGGCCAACGCCTGAATCGTCGATGTCGGGTTCACGCCGCCTGACGTCACCCAGATACTGCCGTCAACGATGAACAAATTCTTCACGTCGTGGCAGCGGCCCCAGGCATTGACGACCGACCGTTCCGGGTCATCCCCCATCCGTGCCGTACCGAGCAAATGCCCCGGGCTGTTAAGTACCGTCCGCGACGTATAGATGTTGCTCGCGCTCGCGGCTTGCAAAATGTCCGTCGCCCGCGCGATGCCATGTTCCATCATCCGCCTGCTGTTCTCGCTGATCTTGTATTCGATCTTCGCGCCCGGAATCCCGTGGCTGTCCTTCAGCACCGGATCGAGCACCACCCGGTTATGCTCCTCCGGCAGGTCCTCGCACGCGACCCCGATCAGCAACCGATGATCGAGCAACCTCCGATATATGCGGTGATGATCCTTACCCCATGGCAGCCGCCCCTGCGCGGCACTGACGATCGCCTCGTTTGCCGGCCCGGTACCGCGTGCAAACTGCAGCGTATAGCCGCGGACGAAATCGCGCGATTGGTCGGTTTCGTAGAACTGCTTGCTCCACATCACCGTCATTGGCGCACGGCCGCCGTCCACCGTCTCCTCGACGTACCCGAGCACCTGTGGCCACGGATGCAGCATCAGGTTCCGCCCGACCAGCCCGCTGGAATTTGCCAGCCCATTGGGAAACCGCGCGGAGGCGGAATTGAGCAGCAGGCGCGGCGTGCCGATGCCGTTGCACGCCAGGATCACGACTTCCGCGGGCTGAAATTGCTCCTTTCCCTCGGCATCGTAGTAGATCGCGCCGGCCGCCATGCCATGTTCGTTAGTGGTGATCTGCCGCACCCGGCAACGTGTGCGCAGCTCCACGCCGGCGCGCAGGGCCAGCGGCCAATACGTAATATCGGTGCTGGCCTTCGCGCCTTGCGCGCAGCCGGGTGTGCAGTGGCCCAGATTGATGCAGGGCGCGCGGCCTTCATATTCCACCGTGGCGACCGTGGTGTCCGACGGCCACCAATGCCAGCCCAATCCGTTCATCGCTCGCGCGTAGCAGGTGCCGGTCCTGCCGAGCGGCACCGGCGGCATCGGCGGATTGCGCGGTGGCACGCCGGGATCGCCGGCCAGACCGGAAACGCCCATCATGCGGTCGTTCTCGGCGAAGAATGGCTCCAGATCCCAGTAGCTGATCGGCCAGTCGTCCGCGACGCCATCCAGCGATCGCACCCGGAAATCCGATGGATGCATGCGTGGGAAATGCGCCGTGTAGAATACCGTGCCGCCGCCAACGCCGTTGAAGTTCGCAACCTTCATCGGCGACTCGGTGTCGTTCACCGGATAATCGGTCTCCCGCCCCCGCCGGTTGGGGCTGATGTCGAAATCGGCGTAGCGCCGCGCCTCCCAATCGCGTCCAGTCGAGGGAAGATCGGTGTGCTTCATCCAGTCGCCTTGTTCCAGGCAGAGGATGCGCATCTTCGTCTCGGCCAGGCTCCACGCCACCGCCGCCCCGGACGCGCCGGAGCCGATGATCAGCACATCGACAGTCTCGTTCTTCGCCATGTCAGCCTGCCCGGTCGTCGCGCCAGAGTTGCGGCCGCCCGCGCACGGCCTCGAGCAATGACCAGTCGCCTTGCTCCACGCTGTATCCTTTCGGGAAGGGCGCGCGGGGCTCGTGCCCGAGTGAACGCAGCACACGGTCGTCGCGATAATAGCATTGCAGGACCGCACGGCTGAGCGCCACCGCCGGAGCATCGCTACGCGTGCAGGCCTGCATGACCAGCGCCTCCGCGCGCTGTTCATCGACCGTCGTGAAATCGCCGCCGGCGCTTGCCGCAATCTGCGCCAGCGCCGCGCGCACGTCATCCAGATCGCGGCCGAGCGAACGCAGGATATCTGCGAAGATGGCGGGATCGTCAGCGCCGGGAACCCCGAATTCCTCGCTGGCCGGGATCATGATGCCGGCGATACGGTACAGATCGCGGCGCTCTGAAGGCGAGAGAACCGCGTCAGCGTCTTGTTGCATGCATTCCCCAGTCAGCCAGGACGGCAGATCCACCGTCTGTGCCACGAGGCTGGGCCCTTTGCTGGTGTGCCGTCAATCGGCCTCGGCATCTTTTTGTGCTGCCTGCGCGATTTCCAGCGCCAGCGTTTCCAGTATCCCCTTCTGCGGCAGCCGCCCATTGGGGTACTGCTGCTTTTCCTCCCGCAATGTCAGGTCGCGCAGCACCATCCATAGGCCTTTGGCGGTTTCCGCGTGACCGCACATGCATGCGCGGCGAATCAGGTTGACAAGATCGTCCGACATGCGTCGGCGCATTGCATTGTTGAGGCGCGCCCGTAGAACCGCATCATCCACCGGCGCGGCGGCGGGTTGCAGTGTGGGGAGCTTTCCCCGCAGGCGCGCGAATTGCCGCATGCTTCGTCCAGTACCGGTTCAGGAGTTTGTTACTTTTGCGCGAAAAACGGTTTCAAGACGGTTTCAACCCGCCGCTGCCCCCGCTTGCCGTGACATATCCCTCCCGGCAAACTCCGCGCCCGCAACAAGGGAATGCGTCGCATGCGAGGGCTGTTCTTGGACGCGGTCGATGACCTGGCGGATGTGTTCGCGCGCGTCGTGCGCCCCGATGATCCGCCTGTCACCGTGAATCAGCAGGAAGAGGTGCGGCCCGCTGAACTGCCGGGCATGCTGGCAGGCTACGATTTCGCCCTGGACGACCATTCGCAGATGCCGACCGATGCAATCCGGCGCTGTAGCGGCCTGAAGCACATCATCTTCCTGGGCACCGGCGCGCGTAGCTACATGCACCCGGAGGAGTTGGCCGAACTCGGCGTCACCGTACACATCATCAAGGGCTACGGCGATACCGCGGTGGCAGAGCATGCCATCGCCCTGATGTGGGCCGCGGCACGCGGCATTGCGCGAATGGACCGAGAGATCCGTCGCGGCAATTGGTTGCGCTCCGACGGGCCGCAGCTCACCGGTAAGACCATCGGCTTGCTCGGCTTCGGCGGCATCGCGGCGGAGGTGGCGCGTATCGCGCATGGGTCGGGGATGCGGGTGCTGGCGTGGAACCGCTCGGCGAAGGCCGCGCCTCACGTGACGTTTGTGGACATGGATACGCTGCTGGCCGAAAGCCATGTGCTATCCGTGCACCTGCTGCTGAACGACGAAACGCGCGGATTGCTGAGCGCGGAGCGGATTGTGCGCATGCGCCCTGGGGCGATCCTGGTGAACACGGCGAGGGGTGCGATCGTGGACGAGGCGGCGATGATCGCGGCCTTGCAGGACGGAAGGCTGCGCCATGCGGCAATGGATGTGTTCGCAACCGAGCCGCTGCCGGGGGACCATCCGTTGACGCGGATGGACAACGTCACGCTATCGGCACATTCCGCGTTCCGGACGCCCGAAGCGAGCGAGAACCTGATCCGGCGCGCGCTGGACATTGCGCGGGATCTGGAGGGACTGGGAGCCTGAGCAATTGTAGCGGCGTGGCACCGCTGTTGGCTGGCGCGTTCGACATGGCCGGGCGCGCAGCGGTGTTAGCTTGCCGGGGGAACCGCAGATGAACGCGAATAGATGCAGATGGTCCTGAGTCCAGCTTGACCGTCACGGCACAAAGTCCGGCACGCACGGCGAGCCTCGTGAGCGCGGTCATCGCGGGCTTGCTACCAAGGCGGTCAGGCAGGCGCGGCGGTGGCGTCTTGCGCCAGCGCGTGAAGCAGTGTGCTCATGGCGGCGACGGTCGCGTCGGACGCCGCGCCGCCGATGCCGTGCCGCTGAACCAGCCAGGCAGGATCGTCGCTGCCGAGCCAGGTCGTGCCTGCCTCGTCCTGCCAGACCAACGCCCGCAAGGGCAGATCGATGCCGATCGTCTGCGCTGCCTGCATCAGCGGCGTGCCGCCCTTTGCATTGCCGAAGATCAGCAGTTCCGTTGGCCGCAGCGGCAGTCCGACGGCGGCCGCGCCGGCCGCATGGTCCACGCGGGCGAACATGGTGAGCCCGCGCGCCTGGATTGCGGCGGCCAGGCGGTCGGCAGTCTGTTTCGGATCGTGGCTGCTGCGATGGGTCGCCAGGCCGGGGATGGTCATGAGACTGCCTCCTGATCGGTTGGTTGGTCGTGGCTCGGTCGCCAGCGGAAATATGGGCTCGCAGGCGAAGCATGGGACTCCGGCGCCGCGCCACAAAGAGCAGCGATGTTGTGGGGAGGCCAGGCTGCTATAAGAGGCGCCCGTGCCCGCCTGGCGGAATGGTAGACGCAGCGGACTTAAAATCCGAAGCCGAAAGGCGTGCCGGTTCGAATCCGGCGGCGGGCACCAAGGGAAATCAACAGCCTGGTCCAACGGCAGCCGAGCGCGGTGATTTCTTCAACGCTGCGAAAATATCTTCAAAATCAGGCCGAACGGTTCCGGTACAAGCAGTCGACCCGACCGACCGATCCGGTCATTGTGACTCGCCACCCATCTTCCCCGAAACATCGCCCAGCCGATCCTCAGCGCCAGCCTCGCCACCACGATCACCCTGACGATCGAATGGCTAGCGTCTGGGCAGACCGCCGTTTTCGCCATTGAAGATCGACCGTGTGCGTCGTGCGCTCGATGAAGGCCGTGGTGTTCGTGAAACGGCACGAATGCTGGAGATGCCGGCCGCCCAGATGTCCGAGATCAAGCGAAAAGCAGTTTGGACGAGAATAACCTCCAACCGCGGCGTCACACTGGTGGCAGGCTTCGCGGTGAAGGTACCGGCCAAGGTCGCGGAAGCCATCTGCGGGCTGGCGCTGGCATCCTCAAGATCACGCAGTATCCTGCCGGCCGGTAGGCACGGACGACAAGCCATCCATGACACTCGCACCAATTCGCGGCGCACCGGCCGGTGCAGGTATTCCTGACTTCCCCGCCGAGGAACCGAAAACAGAACCAATGCCGGCGGCCGCGATGCCGGTCCCTGATGATCCATGCCAATTGCCGCCGGCACGACAATCGTACGCACCGATCGACATTTCGGGTGGCGACATCACCATGACGTTCAGAGTCATTCCTGAGCAACCGGCGATCGCGCGGGCAAGCATGACAATCCACGTGGATGCTCAATCAGCGGACCAATCAACCTCGCACCCAATCGGCTCTCTGCAAATGTCGGCCGACGCTGCGAGGACGTTCCTCGCCGGTCTGCGGGATAGACGATCTCCAATCGTGGCAACCGGCGACGAGGATGGCACAGTCGAGGTCATGTACGAGATCACAGATCGTGGGGCCATGCTCTCAGTCCGCAAGACCGGCGGGCAAGATGTCTTACGCCGTTTCCTGGTCGATGTAGAATCCGATGTTGAGACGTTGGCGAATAACCTGCTCGCCGATCTCGGTGCTTAACGGATGCCTTTGTTGCGGCAATCAACAGCAGGCACATCCCCCGCTTACCTCGTCCGCCGTCTCCGGCGGCTCTGCCGCCGTGGATTCACCCTTTGGCGATCGGGCCGCTGGTCCTGCCAGAAGTCACAAATGCCGACCGCACAGGTTTTGATCACATTGGGCTTGGCAGCGCAGAATTCACGCTCGTGCGGCGAATTCCGATGCTCGAAGAAGCCGTCTTCGTCGCCCAGGATAATCAGCGGCTGGAGCAGGATGTTGGCTCGGCGGTGCTTGACCAGTGGCTCCCATGACTTCCATCGGAGCTTGACAGCATCAAGGAACCCCGCAGCCCAATCCATGACGATCAGCGTTCCGTCTGGTCCCTCATAGAAGATCGGCTCAAGGCTATCGGGATCGTTCTTCATGGTGGTGGCGATCTCGTTGTAGCGCCCCATGATCGTTCCGAGGATCACCTGCCCCTGCTGCTCCCGTGCGCCCGGGGAGAGATCAATTGCAGGCGATGGCCCCGGCGTTGGCTCGTGGTGTTGCTTGACTCACCCATAACCCAATGGTTATCCGTTGACCGATAACCGACGGGTTATGGATGTCAGGACCGAACGCTCACAATGTACTGTTCCGGACGCTGGCCGACCCGACCCGCCGGGCGATCTTCGAGCACTTGTGCCGCGACGGAGAGCAAACGGTGGGGGCGCTGACGATGCGGGCCGGGGTGTCGCAGCCGGCCGTTTCGAAGCATCTCGGCGTGCTGAAACAGGCCGGCCTGGTGCGCGACCGCCGTGAAGGCCGCCAGACACATTACAGCGCGCAGGTCAGCGCCCTGGCCCCGCTGAGCGACTGGACGAACCAAATGGCGGGCTTCTGGGAGAACCGGTTCGACCAACTGGAAAATCTGCTGAAGAGGATGGATCAATGAACGAAACCTCCGCTGAAACGCGCTCGGTCGTGGTTGAGCGTGACATGCCGTATCCGCCGGAAAAGATCTGGCGGGCGCTGACGCAGCCGCACTTGATCGAGGAGTGGCTGATGAAAAACGACTTCCAGCCTGCGGTTGGTCACCATTTCGAGCTTCGCGGGGACTGGGGCAGCGTTGATTGCCGGGTCCGGGAAATCGAGCAAAGCAAGACGCTGTCCTACACGTGGGACGCGATGGGTCTTGAGAGTGTCGTGACCTGGACGCTCACCCCTACGAGCACGGGGACTCACCTGCGCATGGAGCAATCGGGCTTCCGGAAGGACCAGGAGCAAGCGTACCAGGGGGCCAGGTACGGGTGGCAACGGTTCTTTGGGAACCTGGAGCAGGTGCTGGCGCGGATCGACTGAAACTTTCGGGGGTGGGCGGAAGCCGGCATCGCCGGGTAGGGTGGCAGGAGGGCCGGAGTTGAACCTACCTGGGCCGGCGCCGTTTCTCCTGTCATCGTATCCAGGCGCCGGGACCAGGAAGGAGAATGGGGCATGAAGCAAGGCGGATCGCAGCCAAGCCAGCCTCCTTCCGAGCTGATCGACGGGCGGATCAAAGAACTGGGCGATTGGCGGGGCGAGATGCTCGGCCGGCTGCGTGGCTTGATCAAGGAAGCCGACCCCGACGTCGTCGAGGAATGGAAGTGGCGAGGGGTCCCGGTCTGGTATCACGACGGAATCATCTGCACGGGCGAGACTTACAAGAACGTCGTGAAGATGACCTTCGCACAGGGAGCCGCCTTGAAGGATCCTGCGCGTCTGTTCAACTCCAGCCTGGAGGGGAACACACGGCGTGCCATCGACTTCCACGAGGGCGAGAATATCGACGAGGTGGCATTGAAGGCGCTTATCCGTTCGGCCGTGAGTTTGAACAGGGCCAAAGTCCGAAAATGAGACAGTCTGGTCAAGCTAAATGAAGAGCGATCCCCTTCAGAAGGCACAGGTGCTTGCCATGGCAGCCAATGAAACGGCAACGCTCACCGCAAGAATCCATATCGCGATACCGGAATAGATTCGAACGTTACGCCAACGGCAGGGAGACAGGTGTTCGCCTTCATCCCGAAGGGGGAAGGTATGCTATCGGTCCCTGTGCCCAAACGTGACGATCTTGCCGGTCTGGCACCTGGCGCTGACCACGTACCGCGATCGGACCGACCGGTCCACCGCACCGTCCTCGCCGGAGTTCTCGGCGATCTGGCGCAGCGGCTGCTGCACGGCCTTGCGGACGATCTCCACGCCGAAGCGCTGGTCGTCATTGTCCGCCCTCAGCTTGGACAGGATCAGCGACGCGCGTGCCAGCGCCACGCCTCCGCGCGGCACGATGCCTTCCGCGACCGCCGCGCGGGTCGCGTGCAG
>DATKPQ010000094.1:0-36147 GCA_035523995.1 Acetobacteraceae bacterium
AATGTTGGCACCGCCAACGCCATCAACATGCTGATCGACGCCGCCCGCGACCGCATCCCCATTCTGCTCTCGTCCGGCCGCACGCCGTTCACCGAGTCCGGGGCCGAAGGATCGCGCAACGCCCATATCCACTGGGCGCAGGAAATGTACGACCAGGCAGGCATGCTGCGCGAAGTCGTCAAGTGGGACTATGAAATGAAACGCGGCGACCAGGCCGCAACTGTGCTGGACCGTGCGCTGGAAATGGCGATGACATCGCCGAAGGGCCCGGTCTATCTCAGCCTGCCGCGCGAAGTGCTGGGCGAGGAGATGCACAAATCACCCGACAGCAACTGGGAACGCCGCGCGCGCCCGCGCGATCCAGTGCCGGCGCCGGCGGATATCGAACAAATGGCGGAATGGATCGCCGCGGCAGAGGCGCCGGTGGTGATCACCGGCTCGCTCGGCCAGGACCCGCGCGATGCCGTGGTGCTGACGCGCATTGCCGAGCAATGGGCATTGCCCGTGGTGCCGTATAACACGCGGTATTTCGCAATTTCCGCGAACAGCCCGATGTTCCAGGGGTCGATGCCAGGGCCGCTGCTGAAAGATGCCGACCTAGTGATTGTGATCGAGGCCGACGTGCCCTGGCTGCCCAGCCAGGAACACCCGCCGGCCGGCGCACGCATTGTGCAGATCGGCGAGGATCCGCTTTACGCGCGCTATCCGATGCGCAGCTTCCCGTCCGACCTGACGATCACGGCCAGCGCGTTGAGCGCTTTGCAAACGCTGGAGCAAGCCCTGGCGAAGCGAAAGGGCGCGCATGTGGAGGGGCGGCGCGCGAGGCTGACACAGCGCTCGACGGACCTCCGCGCTGCATGGCGCACCGAGGCGGAACAAGCCGCGCCAGGCAACAAGAACACGCTGGCCTGGCTGAATCACTGCCTGCGCGATGTGATCGATCGCGACACGATCGTCATTTCCGAATACTCGTTCCGTCAGGAATACTGCCCGCTGGAATCGCCCGGCAGCCTGTTCGCCTTGAGTTCAGCCGGTGGACTTGGCTGGGGGTTCGGCGCGTCGCTCGGCGCGAAGCTTGCGGCGCCGGACAAGCAGGTGGTGTCGGTGCTGGGCGACGGCGCCTATATGTTCGCCAATCCGACCGCATGCCACTACGTGGCGCAGATGCAGAACCTGCCGGTGCTGACCGTGATTTACAACAACGCGCTGTACGGTGCGGTGCGGCGCGCAACGCTGGGCATGTACGGCAGCGGCGTCGCATCCGAAAACGACGGCCGGTTGCTGGCCGACCTGCCGGCGCCGGCGTTCGAAAAGATCGTGCTGGCCCATGACGGACATGGCGAGCGCGTGGAAAATCCGCAGGACCTGCCAGCGGCTTTGCAACGAGCGGCGGCAGCCGTGCGTGGCGGACAACAGGCGCTGGTGAACGTGATCTGCCCCTGATGCCGCAATCGCTGCAGCATCTGCGGACACGCGTGCTGGTGGTCGGCGGCGGGCCGGTCGGCACCACGCTGGCCATGGATCTCGCATGGCGCGGCATCGACGTGATGGTGCTGGAGCAGCGGCGGCGCGACGAACCGCCGAGCGTGAAGTGCAACCATGTTGCGGCACGGTCGATGGAAGTGTTCCGCCGGTTGGGTGTGGCCGCGTCGGTGCGCAACACGGGATTGCCGGCGGACTATCCCAACGACATCTCGTTTCGCACCACGTTCGCCGGGCCAGAATTCGCACGCATCCCCATCCCGTGCCGGCGCGACCGCTACAGCGCGACCGAAGGACCGGACACCTGGTGGCCGACGCCGGAACCGCCGCATCGCATCAATCAGATTTTCCTCGAACCGGTGCTGGTAGATCATGCGACGCACATGCCGGCGCTGACGTTCCGGCACAGGACCAAGGTGCTGGGCTTCAGCCAGTCGGATAACGGCGTGCTGACGGAAGCCGAGGACCTGGACAGCGGCGAACGCCTGCTGATCGACAGCGATTACATGGTTGGCTGCGACGGTGGACATTCGGAGATCCGCCGGCAGATCGGTGCGGCACTGACCGGCGATGCGGTGGTGCAGCGCACGCAGTCCACCTATTTCCGTGCCCCGTCGCTGCTGAAGTTGATGCAGGTGCAGCCGGCCTGGTCCAACCAGTCGATCAACCCGCGGCGCAGCGCCAACATCTTTGCCATCGACGGGAAGGAAACCTGGCTGGTCCACTGCTATTTGCGGCCCGAAGAACAGGATTTCGAATCGGTGGATCGCGACCGGTGCATGCGATTGGTGGTGGGCACGGATTTCGAATACGAGGTGATCAGCAAGGAGGATTGGTACGGCCGCCGCCTGATCTCTGACAAGTTCCGCGACCGGCGCGTATTCATCTGCGGGGATGCGGCGCATATCTGGGTGCCATACGCAGGCTATGGCATGAATGCAGGAATCGCCGATGCGATGAACCTGTCCTGGATGCTGGCCGGCGTGCTGCAAGGCTGGGCCGATCCGGCGGTCCTCGCCGCACATGAAGCGGAACGCTGGCCGATTACCGAGCAAGTGTCGCGCTATGCGATGAACACCTCGATCGCGATGGCGCGGGCGCGTGCCGACGTGCCGCCAGCAATCGAAGCGCCCGGGCCGGAAGGCGACGCAACTCGCGAAAAGTTCGGCCGGCTGATGTACGAGATCAACGTGCCGCAATTCTGCTGCGGTGGCCTGAATTTCGGCTATTTCTACGATCGTTCGCCGCTGATCGCCTATGATGGCGAGGAGGCCCCGCCTTACACGATGTACGATTTCACACCATCCACCGTACCCGGATGCCGCGTGCCGCATGTCTGGCTGCGGAACGGCAAGTCTCTGTACGACGCGCTCGGGCCATGGTTCACGCTGCTGCGGCTGGACCCATCGGTTGAGGCGGCCCCTGTCGTGGACGCGGCCGCGCATCGCGGGGTGCCGCTGACCGTGTTAGATGTGGATGCCGAAGGTGCCACCGCGTTGTACGGACGCAAGCTGGTGCTCGCGCGACCGGATCAGCACGTAGCATGGCGCGGTGATGACATGCCGCATGATCCGCTCGCGCTGGTGGATCGGATTCGCGGATTGGTTCGGCCGTGACCGAAGCGATTGGCTCGCACAGCGCGCTGATTTGCGGATAAATTTAGGGGACGAATCCCGGTTCGGAGGGGCTCATTTCACGCGCGACGATTTACGAGGCGCCACGTTCGCCGGGGCGTCCTGGCGAAACCGTGATCACCAGCACCTGTGGCCACAATTGCGGCGGTCGTTGCGTCGTCAACGCACACGTCAAGGACGGCCGTATCGTTCATATCTCGACCGATGCGCGGCGATGGAATACCGACCATCCGCCGCTGCCGGCCTGCGCCCGCGGCGTCGGCCAGATTGAACGCACCTACCACCCCGATCGCCTGCGCTATCCCATGCGCCGCACCGGCCCGCGCGGTTCCGGCCTGTTCGAACGCATTTCCTGGGACGAAGCCCTCGACACCATAACGCGTGAGCTGCTGCGCGTGCGTGCCACCTATGGCAATGCTGCCCTTCTGGATGCCTCGCGCAGTGGCAGCCTGTCGATGCTGCACGGCCGTGCCGCGGCGTCCCGCTTCTTCAACATGTTCGGCGGCTGCACCGACCTGTGGTCCAACATGTCGGCCGAGGCCGAGGTCTTTGCCGTTCGCATCACCTATGGCACCGAATACAAATCTTCCGGCCGCGAACCAACCGATTACGTCAATTCGAAGCTGATCCTGATGTGGGGCTGGAGCCCGGGCGACGGCACGTTCGGCACCGGCACGATGCCCTGGCTGAAACACGCTCGCAGGCAGGGCACGCGCATCGTCAGCATCGATCCGCGGCGCACACTGACCAGCCGTCAGCTGACCGACGAGCATGTGTTCATCCGCCCCGGCACGGATGCCGCAGCACTGATCGCCATGGCCCAGGTGATCGTCGCGGAGGGACTGCACGACCAGGCCTATTGCAACCGCCATGTCCTGGGCTTCGACGAAGCCCATCTGCCGCCCGGCGCGCCACCGGGATCATCCTACCGCGCCTACCTAATGGGCAAGGCGGACGGCGTGGCGAAGACGCCCGAATGGGCCGAAGCCATCACCGGCATTCCCGCCGCGACACTCCATCGACTCGCGATCGAATTCGCCACCACGAAGCCCGCAGCACTGCAAACCGGCTACGCGCCCGGCCGGACGTTGTATGGCGAGCAATTCCACCGCGCGGCCTATGCGCTCGCGGCGATCACCGGCAATGTCGGGATCAGCGGCGGCAATTCCGGTGTCAGCAACGGCGCCACCGGGCGCGCCGGTATCAAAAGCCTGCCCACCGGCAAGAACCCGATCGATGCGCGTGTCGCCACGCCGCTGCTGCCGGATCTGCTGGCACGCGGCAAGAGCGGCGGCTACCCCGCCGACATCAAGCTGATCTACGCGGCCGGCGGCAATCTGTTCAATCAATGCGCTAACGTTAATAAAATGCTCGCCTCGCTCGATGGCGTGGAGTTCATCGTCGCGCAGGAGCATTTCCTGACCGCCACGGCGCGCCAGGCCGATATCGTGCTGCCGGCGACCACCTTCTGGGAACGCAACGACGTCCACACGCCATGGGCCGGCGCCGGCCACTATGCGATCTACATGCGCCGGGCCATCGCGCCGATGTACGAATGCCGCAACGACATCGACATCTTCGCCGATCTCGCGCACCGCGTCGGCATCTCGGGCTATAACGACAAGACCGAGGAAGCCTGGCTCCGGGAACTCACCGCCAGCGCGGTCGACGATTTCGAAAGTTTCGCCGGGCAAGGCGTGGCGCGGTTTGCGCCGCCGCAGGACGCGGTCGCGTTCGCCGCGCAGATCCGGGATCCGGAGCGCCATCCGTTCGCGACACCATCCGGAAAGATCGAGATCTACGCGACGACTCTCGCCGCCAATCCGGACCCGTACGGGCTGGGCCCGATCCCGCCGATCCCCACCTGGATCGACCCCGCGGCGGGCGGCCAGTTTCCGTTGCGTCTGTGCACACCGAAATCGCGGGCGCGCACGCATTCGATCCACGGCAATCAGCCGGGCCTGGCGCGGGTCGATCCCGATACGGTCTGGCTGCACCCAGACGACGCTGCCGCGCGCGGCATCCGTCACGGCCAGCAAGTGCGCGTGTTCAGCCGCTACGGCGAGACACTGCTGCCTGCCGAGGTAACCGACAGCATCGCGCGCGGGGTGGTTTCGATCAAGGAAGGTGCCTGGTTCACACCCGACGCCAATGGCACCGATACACGCGGCTGCGCCAATGTACTGACGGCGGATGTGGCATCGCCATGCGGTGCAACCACCTACAACAGCAGTTTCGTGGAGGTGGCGCGGGTGGAGTGAGAGGAGTGAGAGCGGTACCACGCCTATGTCATTGCGAGGAGCGTAGCGACAAAGCAATCCCCGCCGAGTGGCGTACTGACCGTCCGAACATCGTTATGAACCAGATTGCTGCGTTGCTACGCTCCTCGCAATGACATGTGGTTGCCCAGCTCCGGCGCCACCTTCTGCTGGAACAATGTCAGGCTCTGCGCCACGTCGTCGTAGGCCATCGGCCCCAGCCGGAACTGCATGATCGCCCCGCCGACACCGATCGCGGCGACCTGTGCCAGCTTCTCGGCCACCGTCGCCGGCGAGCCGTAAATCAACGAATGCTCCACCACCATCCGCGCCGCGGGTGCCGTGCCGGGCGGCGGCATCGGCACGATCGACACGCCTTGCTCGCGATACACGCGTTCCCGCATGGCCGAACGATGTGTGTGCATCGCCTCGAACGCCGGCACGGCGATGCGTTCAGCTTCCGCGTCCGTCTCTGCCACGAACACGTTGCGCCACACCCAGCATTGCTCCACGTTGGCCGCGACCGCTGCTTCGTCCATGCCGATCTCGCGCAACGTCTGGCGGTACAGTTCCATCCGCGCCCGCGTCACCTCATTGCTCTGCACGTTCATCATGAACGGCTGGCCGCGGCGGGCGATCGCCAGCATCCCATGCTCCGAAGACGCCGATCGGATCAGGGTGGGATGCGGCAGCGTATAGGGACGCGGCCGCAGCATCGGCAGCTTCAAATTCCAGAACCGGCCGTGGTGGTCCACCGCCTCGCCGGTCCAGGCCTTGAACATGATGGCCTCGGCTTCCTCGAAGCGCGCCTGCGCTTCGGTGTGGTCCAGGCCGTAACCCTGGTAGTCGTAGATGTTATAGGCGGTGCCGCGCCCCAGCCCGACAATCAGCCGGCCTTTGCTGATGTGATCGATCAGCGCCAATTGCTCGGCCATGCGGATCGGGTGATGCAGCGACATCTGCGCCACCGCGAAGCCGATTTTTGCCCGTTGCGTCGCCACCGCCAGCGCCGCGGCGAAGCTCACCGGATCGACATAGGCGCAGATGCCGTCGAAATGATGCTCCGCCAGCCATATCACATCGAAGCCGAGCGCATCGGTCAGTTGTGCCTCGCGCAAGGTCTCGTCGATCACACGGCCGTCGCCGGCAGGATCGCGGCTTTCGGGGAACAGGAAGTTGCTGAATTTCATGGAAGGGGTCCGTATGGCGGTGTGGCTCGAAACAACCCGTCATGGCCGGGCTTGATCCGGCCATCTTCCCCGACAATCGGCTGCAATCGCAATACGACCTGATCGATCGTGTGTAGATGGCCGAGTCAAGCCCGGCCATGACGGACGGCATCAATGCCCCGCGTGGCTCCCGGAAAAGTCCGGCGCCGGCAATCCTGATTGCTCCAACTGCGCCACCAGCGCCGCCTTCAGCCGTTCCAACCCCTCCACGGACGAGGCCTCCGCCCGCGCCACCAGCACCGCCTGCGTGTTGGATGCGCGAAGCAGCCACCAACCATCCGGCGTGTTCACCCGCACGCCGTCCACGTCGGACACGTTGGCGCCCTCGTCACGCAACCGTGCAGCGACTTCCTCGATCACGTTGAACTTCCGCGTGTCATCGCAGTCGAACCGCACTTCCGGCGTATTCACCACCTGCGGCAGTGCGCGCCGCACATCCGACAACTTGCGATCCATTCGCGCCAGGATGCCCAGCGTGCGCACGGCGGCATACAGCGCATCGTCGAAGCCGTACCAATGGTCGGCAAAAAAGATGTGGCCCGACATCTCGCCCGCGAGAGGCGATTTTGTCTCCGCCATCTTCGCCTTGATCAGCGAATGCCCGGTGCGCCACATCAGCGGATCGCCGCCGGCACGCGCGATCTCATCGAACAACACCTGGCTCGCCTTCACGTCGGCGATGATCTTGGCACCCGGATGCTGCTTCAACACGTCACGCGACAGCAGCACCATCAACTGGTCACCGAACAAGATTTCGCCGGTATCGTCGATGAGGCCGATGCGGTCGGCGTCGCCGTCGAATGCGATGCCGATATCGGCTCCACGCGCCTTCACCTCGCGGATCAGTTCTTGCAGGTTGGCGGGCACAGTCGGATCGGGATGGTGCGCCGGAAATGTCCCGTCGATCACACCGTTCAACACGACATGCTTGCCGGGCAACGCGGCGACCAACTTCGCCAGCACCTCGCCGGCGGCGCCGTTACCGTTGTCCCACACCACCTTCAGCATGCGGTCGCCGCCGTCCCAATCCGCCAGCAGGCGTGCCACGTAGTCGTCGGCGATATCGATGGTGCGTTCGGTGCGCTCGTTCTCCTCAACCACGTCGCCGGCGCGCGCCAACTGGCCCAGGCGCTTGATGTCGTCACCGAAGAAGGGCTTGCCCTTCAGCATCATCTTGAAGCCATTGTAGTCGGGCGGGTTGTGGCTGCCGGTCACCATCACCGCGCCGTCCGCGCCCAGCTTGGTGTTGGCATAGTACAGCATCGGGGTCGGGCCCCGGCCAATGCATACGACATCAACGTTGCTGCGGCGGATGCCCTTCATCAGCCGGGCCGCCAGGTCCGGGCTGGACAGCCGTCCATCGTACCCCACCACCACAGTCGCCCCGCCGGCGCGCGCGACGATTGAGCCGAAGACGCGGCCGATCGCATAGGCATCGTCCTGCGTCAGCGTGCGGCCGACGATACCGCGGATGTCGTACTCACGCAGCGTGGTGGGATCGAATTTGTGCGAGAACGACATCGCGCGGATCACTCCATCTCAGGTGTAATGCTTCAGGAACTTGCGCACCGCACCCGCAAGCTCGGGATGCTTCAGCGCATAGGCGATCTGTGCTTCCAGGAACCCGGCCTTGTCGCCGCAATCGAAGCGGCGGCCCTCATAGCGCAGGCCGTGGAATGGCTGCGTCCCAATCAGCTTGGCCATGCCATCGGTCAACTGCACTTCGCCGCCGGCCCCCCGTTCCATGCGTCCCAGATAGCCGATCACCTCCGGCATCAGCACATAGCGGCCGATGACCGACAGGTTTGACGGCGCATTCTTCGGGTCCGGCTTTTCCACCAACCCCAGCACCTCGACCAGCTTTCCATCATCCTTGCCGGTCTTCAAGATACCGTAACGGTTGGTGTGTTCCCTTGGGACTTCGGATACGGCGACGACATTGCCGCCGGTGTCCTTGTAAGCATCGGCAAGTTGGCGCAGGCAAGGCGTATCCGAAAGTACGAGATCATCCGGCAGGATGATCGCGAACGGATCGTCGCCAATAAAGGCCCGCGCGCACCAGATGGCATGGCCCAGACCCAATGGAACCTGCTGGCGCACGGTCACCAAGGAGCCCGGCTCGACCTGCGTGGCTTCCAGCAGCGCCAGCGCCTCGGACTTGTTGCGTTCGCGCAGTGTCGCCTCGAGTTCGAACGCGATGTCGAAATGTTCCACCAGCGCGGTCTTGCCGCGACCGGTGACCATGCAGAACAATTCGATGCCCGCGGCACGCGCCTCCTCAATGGCGTATTGAATCAGCGGCTTGTCTACGACCGGCAGCATTTCCTTGGCGATCGCCTTGGTGGCAGGCAGGAACCGTGTCCCCAGCCCGGCAACGGGCAGGACGGCTTTACGCAGTGGTTTGATCAAGAGAAGCCTCCCGTGTGGGCCGGCGGAACCGACCATGGGCAACAGGCCACAATGTGGCAGCCTCGGAGCGCCCGTGGCGACACTTGGCCGCGAGCAACATCAAGACGCTGTAAAGCGTCTCGCTGCGCGATGATAGCGCGCGCGGTCATGCGTGTTTACTCCCAAGCAAGACGTCGCGCGCCATGTTGATACGGGCGGCGAGCCAATCGGAACCGCCGGCATCCGGATGCGCGGTGCGCATCAGACGATGGTGTGCGGCACGAATATCTTCCTCGGTCGCGCCAGGCGCCAGCCCGAGAACCTGGTAAGCCTCCTGCTTGCTCATGGCACCGGCGCGCGGACGGGTCGAACCGCTGCCCGTGCCAGCGCCTGCCCCACTGCTGCCAGCAGGGCTGCCTGTGCCCCCACGTCCGAAGAATCCTGTCCTGAAATAGTGTGACGCCCGCCAGCGGTTCCACAACACAGGGCCGAACATGACCAACGCGCCCAGTGCGACGCCGCCGCGGCCGGTCAGCACCAGCAGCAACGCCAGGGTCAATCCACCGAGCGCAGCGATCCACAACAGCAGCGACTTGATTGTCGAAACCGAGGCTTGCTCGAACGCCCGCAGGCCGCCGAGGAACAGGAACAGGGTCAGGGCGCCAAGCGCAAGCCACAGCATGGGTATAATTTGCGCGGCCGCGACGGCTTCCGCAACGGTTGATCGGAAGTCCTATGTGCCGCCACATGACATACGATCGTTGGCTGGGTAGCCGGCTCCTGGCGGCATGATACATGCATTCCATCGCCAGACACGGGCGCGCCAGGCCCGAGGCCCTCCCCTACGCCACCTGCAATGCCTGCCCGTCCATGTTCGCCGCCGGAACGGCGAGGTGGCGCAGGATGGTGGGCGCAAGATCGACGATGTGTGCCGCTTGCGCGCGCGCCGTGCCGCCGGCGAATCCGGGCCCTTCGATCATCAGCACCGGCGATTGCTCGTAGCGCGCAAGACCGCCGTGCTGGCCGCAGCCTTCGCGCACCGGCTTGTCCCAGCGCGGCATGGCGGCCAGCGCGCGCCCGGGTACGCCATAGGCGTTCGGTGCGTCGTCCGCCCGCAACGATACCGCGAAAGCAAGGCCGTGGTGCGGTGCCTGGCCGATCGTGCCCAACTCGGCCGCCGGCACCACCATCCCCGCCCAGGACTGCGAACGCAGGAAATCCTCCAGCCGGCCACGGCGGTTTTCCTGATCGGGATGCAAATACACCAGCGATGCCGTACCGTTGGACAGCGCGACGACGTCGGTGGACTCCGCGCCCGCCTTCAATCCGGCGGCAATCAATTCCGCCTCGACATCGACGGCGCCGCTGACGGTTTCGTGGCCGTGGTCGGACCCGATGAGCAACAACACGTCGTCACCTTCGGCGCGCTGGCGGGCGACGGCGTCGATGACCGCCCCCGCGTTGCGGTCGGCCTCGCGCAGCACGGCGAGGTGCTCCGGCGATCCCAGCGGCGTTTCGTGCTGGATGTGATCCGGCTCGCCCAGCCACAGCACGGCGAGTGCGGGACGGCGCGGCAATGCCTCGGCAATGAAACGCTCGGTCATGGCGCGATCGCCGGCGGCATCCAGCGTAACCCGCAGCGGCTGCGGCACCGGCGCGCCGCCTGGACCGCGCGAGATGACGCGATGATAGAGATGGCCATGCGCATCGGGGTCATGCGCATTCGCCGCGCCAGGCGAAACGTTGTTGAAGATGATGGCGCCGCCAGATGGGACAAGCCGCTCGGCCAGGGTTGGCACTGCCAGGGCATGGCCGGTGATGGCGCGTTTGTGCGCCAGGAAATCGGGACGTCCAACGTCGTGCGGCACCAACGTGCCATTCTCCAGCAGCGCGACGGCGTTGCCTTGCAGCGTATGCCGCGCCGGATGGCAGCCGGTGGCGAAACTCGCGGAAACGGCGCGGGTGGCGGAGGGGAAGGCTGTGCGGAAAGCGGGAAAGCTCGCGGCGTCCGCTGCGAAGGCCGCCAGACGCGGCGTGCGCGCCGGACCGACGAAGTCGCGGCGGAGGCCATCCAGAATGACGACGACGGCGCGGTGCATGGCAGGAAGTCCTTCCTTGAGCACTGCGGTTGGTAAATTCGGTGACGTATTTTCGTCAACCCGAGCGGCTCCTGCCGTGTCGCCGGTTGACAATTTTTGGCGCAGCAGATCAGCCGCAGATGAACGGGAATGCATCGAACGTGCGGCCACCCTATCTGCATTGCTAACCCGCATATTCTTCGCGGCCTGCGACGATTTCTGATCGTGCCTTTCTGCCAATGCTTGCCGGCCGGTGCGGTTTGATGCCGAGTCAGATTCACCACAACGACACCAAGGCACTAAGGGCTTGTTCGAAAATAAACGAATCGGAATGCACGGTCGAACAAGCCCTAAGCTTTTGCTTTGAGCGGCAGCTTTGTCGGCGTGCTGACGCACTTATTTGCCGACGCTGCCTAAGGGTGCACCAGGCCGAGCCGATGGGCTTTGTACGCCCTCAGTGTCTTGGTGTCGTTGTGGTGGATCTTTCAGGACTCCCGCCGGTCGATGGAAGCCGAAGAAGTGGGGAAGGGCGAGATGCCGGGTTGGCAGTTTGATTGCGGCTACCGGCCGCGCTGCGTGTATCCGCGTGCGATGAAGGTTTTTGCGCGCTGCAATGCTTTCGACGATCAGCCGGATTTGAGAGCAGGCGGCGTTTGGGGTACGCGCGTGCATGCTCTCCGTCGCGGGACGGTGAGTGCAAATCGGGATGGCGGGGCCGATTGTGGTCCGGTCCCGTGTCTGTATATTGGTGCTACGTAACGCTTCGGGTCAGAGTGATGCTGGGGCGGCGACCTCCCGCGCCGGCGAAACCGGCCAGTGCAGGGCTGGCGCGGTTTCGGTCTGGTCGAATGTTTCCGGACAACGCTCGGCTTCCGGCGAAGACCATTCGGCAGACGCTTGCTGTGGCGGTGCACGGTCGCACGATTGCCTCTCCGCCAGGAGGCAATCGGGGTGGAAGTGTTCCAGCGGCGCCCCAAAGCGCGGCGTCTCGATGCGAGACGCAGGCGCTTTGCGCCGGTCAACCCCCGCGGTGAACTGTGTGAGAGAAGCGCCGAAGCGGGCGATGGGGACGAGTTGATTGTCCCACGATGCGCCGGTCTTTTCGGCGGTGTTAGTGAAATCGCGGCAAGTGCCGGGCCGGGTGGCGCCTGCCACGCGGTGGCGCGCTGGCGCGGTGTACAGCGCCACGCCGCGCATCACGCCGTGGCGCATGCACTTGCTGATGATATCGATGATGGCGGTTCCGAAGAACCGGCCGGTCAGACGGTAGCCGGGTTCCGGGACATGGTCGCGGAACGCGACGGCGAGGATCTCGCCATGTCGGATCAGGTTGAAGACCAGGGTGATCAGTACGGCGACGGCGTTAAGGGTTGCGGAAGCGCGGGCCCAGGCCCGCGTCAGATCGGGTTGGGCAGCGCGGTCGGATACGGTGACTGCTGCTGTGCTCATGGCGTCAGTCTGGCACAGAACGGGAGAGCGTGTCAATATGGCAAACGAAAAAAAGTTTGTAACTAACGCGTGGCGTGGGGACGGCGGGAGGCTCCATGCGGGGGGCGGCTTGGACCAGAGGGACGGGTGTCCGAGGTTTCGCCAAAAATGCGGGAACCCATCAACCAGCTACACGAAGGGAACCGACTCGCATCTGGACCTCGTCGCGCCAGCTCCTGGCGGTTCGGATCGTCGGACATGGCGTTTGCTGCCCGGCGAACACAGCGCCGCCGATGGCCGCAATCAAATCGTGGCCGCGGGGCAAGGCCGGTTTATTTCTTGCATGTTTGAAGTTTGCGAGGGAGCCGCAATGACTGCGAAACCGGGTCCTGGATACAAGGAGGCGCGGAGGACCACGGCGCGCACGCAGCAGTCATCGGATTGGCGTCCGGGCAATATGTCTACGATTGACCGGAAGTTCGCTTCGGCGCGATTGCTCGGGAAAGCCGCTCCGTGATCACCGTGGTCCTCCGTCCTTCCTCCGTGTGAATCAAAATTGAATTGCAACGCACGAGCACCGCCTGGGAGCCCGGTACGCCTGAAATGCGTGTCTGCCTGGTACGTGCAGAGCCCAAACCGCACGCCTGTTTGGTTGCGGCCTTACGCCGCGCTACGTCTCTTGCGTACATCCGCTACATCGGTGTGCATCGGCGGTTCCGCACCATCGGGAGGACTCGTATGCAATTCGGCTTCTGTGTCATGGCCAATATCGACGAGATCGGCTTCTACCGCCACATCGAATCCCTCGGCTACCAATCCGCCTGGGTTGCCGACAGCCAAATGCTGTTCTCGGACTGTTATGCCGTGCTGGCGCTTGCGGCGCGGCAGACCAGCAGGCTGCGCCTGGGGCCCGGCACGGCAATCTGCGGCACCCGCATTCCGCCCGTACATGCCGCGGCGATGATGACGCTGAACCGCCTGGCACCCGGGCGCATGTTCCTGGGCATCGGCACCGGCAACACGGCGATGCGCAGCATGGGGCAGCGGCCGATGCGGATCGCCGCGTTCGACGCATATTTGCGCGTGCTGGCCGCGCTCCTGCGCGGCGAGACGGTCGAGTACACACCGGCAGACGGCATCGCGCGGCCGATCCGCATGCTGCTGGAAGCCAATGGTGGCGGCACCCTGGAGCCGAAAATTCCACTCTACGTCTCGGGCTTTGGTCCGCGCGCGATGGCGCTCGCCGGCCTGCATGGCGACGGCCTGGTGTTCGCGATTCCACCGCGCGGCGTGCCGATAGCGCAGGCATTGGCCCATGCACGGCAAGGCGCGGCGCGTGGCAATCGCGATCTGGATGCGACGCCGTTTCATACCTGTGCACTGACCAATGTCGTGTTGCTGCAGCCGGGCGAGGCGGTGGATTCCGATCGCGTGAAGGCAGCCGTCGGTCCCAATGTGATGGCCAGCGTCTACTATTTCTACGACGAGGTGCAGGAACGCAGCATCGACCCGCCGCCATTCCTCGAACGCATCTGGCCCGGCTATTGCGCCCTGGTCGAGCAAACGCCGCCGACGCTGCGCCATCTGCGTACGCACGAATTCCATTACACGAAGCTGCATCCTGGCGAGGCCGCGTTGATTGACGCGCAACTGATCCGCGATACCTGCCTGGCAGGTACGGCAGACGAATTGGTCGAGCGTGTCCGCGCGCTGGCGAACGATGGCTTGGACGAGCTGATCTTTGCGGTCGGCAATGATACAAAATGGCAGCTTGCCGAGGATTTCGCCCGGCAGGTCATGGCGCGAATATAATATAACAGGTCATTCATAATATATCATTGCGAGGAGCGCAGCGACGAAGCAACCCCGGTCGACGCACCCTCGCGCACGGTGGGCAAGTCACGATCGAGGTTGCTTCGTCGCTGCGCTCCTCGCAATGACATGATGTATCGAGGTTGCTTCGTCGCTCTGCCCATCGCAATGACATGATGTATCGAGGTTGCTTCGTCGCTCTGCTCCTCGCAATGACATGATATATCAAGCCGCGATCGTCTTCTCCCGCCGCCGCTGCACGGAATTGGGAATCCGCAACGCCTCGCGATATTTCGCCACGGTACGGCGCGCGATATCGACGCCCTCGCCGCGCAGCACCGCGACAATCGCATCGTCCGACAGCACCTCCTCCGGGCTTTCCGCCTCGATCAGCGTGCGGATGCGATGACGTACCGCCTCGGCGCTATGCTCTTCGCCGTCGGTGCCGTGCAAGGCGGTGGTGAAGAAATATTTCAGCTCGAACGTGCCCCGCGGCGTCGCGATGTACTTGTTCGACGTCACGCGGCTGACGGTGCTTTCGTGCATCTCCACCGCCTCGGCGATGTCGCGCAGGATCAGCGGGCGCAGATGCGCGACGCCATGACGCAAAAACCCGTCCTGCTGGCGCACGATTTCCGCCGAGACACGCAGGATGGTCTGCGCCCGCTGCTGCAGCGACCGCACCAGCCAGTTGGCGTTGGCCAGACGCTCGGTCAGGAACACGCGCTCCTCTTTCTTCGCGCGCGGCGCGACGCGGGCATAGAACCGCTCGTTCACCAGCACGCGCGGCATCGTTTCCGGGTTCAGCTCCAGCAGCCACGAACCATCGGGTCCGGGACGCATCAGGATATCGGGCACCACAAGCTGCGCCGGCTCGTCGCTCCAGGTGGCGCCCGGCTTCGGGTCCAGCGCCTTGATCTCGCTGATCATGTCCGCGAGGTCTTCGGAATCGACGCCGCACAGCGCCAGCAGCCTGCGGGTATCACGCCGCGCCAGCAGGTCCAGATTGTCCAGCAAGGCCTGCATCGCTGGATCGAGCCGGTTCTTGTCGGCAAGCTGGGCGGCCAGGCACTCCTTCAGATCGCGCGCGAACAAGCCGGGCGGATCGAAGCGCATCATGCGGCTGCGCACGCTTTCGACGCGGTCCAGCGGCAGGCCCATCACCTGGGCGATCACAATCGGTTCGGCGGTCAGGCGGCCGGCCGGGCAGAGCAAGGCGATCAGGTGGGCACCGATCATCCGGTCCACCGGGTCGGCGAAGGACAGGCGCAATTGCTCGCCGAGATGCTCGCGCAGGGGGCGGCGAGCGTCTTCCAGGTCCTCGATGGTGCGGTCGTCCACCTCGAAGCTGCGGTCGCCACCGCGGCCATCAATGCGACTGGACATGCCGGCCCCGTCCGCCACCCCGCCGGTGTCGAAGATGTTGCCGTTGTCGGCATCGAGCGGCGCGGCGGCCTCGGCGGGCAAGGTTTCGGCGGTGGCGGCGGCCGCAGTATCGGTCGGGGCGGCATTGACGGGGACGATCTGATCCAGCGCAGCACGCTCTGGCGGGGGCGTGTCGTCGGCCTCACCGCGTTCGAGCAGGGGATTGCGTTCCAGCTCCTCCTCGACGAAGGAGGCGACTTCAACGTTTGAATACTGCAACAACTTGATCGCTTGACGCAGTTGCGGCGTCATGACCAAGGTCTGAGTCTGGCGCAGATCGAGGCGGGGAACGATCGCCATGGTCAGCGCCTAAGGGGAGACAAAGAGGGTCAAAGGGGTACGGGCCCACCCACCTGGATGCAAGAAACGTGCTAGCAGCACGTATATACCCCAAATCTTTCTTCCTGGTAAACGCGGGTAGGTAAAAAGCCGGGGGCAAGGAGCAGAAAGCCGGAGAGCCTCCCCTTTACAAGGAATCTTCCCAGGCCCGTTCAGCGCAGGGCCGGCTGCCAGCCGTTCTTGCGCGCCGGCAGGCAGCGCCGGCGGTGCACCTTGTTCCTGCAAATCCATCCCTGCCAGCCCCGACATCCGACTCGACTCGGGGCAAAAGTTCTTTATATGTTCCCGGCTCCTCCGCGGGGATTGGGCGCAGGGGCCATGGTGAAACAGGCTCATATCACAGCGGCTGGTTTGGCCGCGCTGAAGGCCAGTATTGCCCGGATCGGGCAGCCGGCAAGGACTGCGGGCGGGACCCTGCCGTTGGGGGTGCCGGCCGTCGATGCCCATTTACCTGGCGGCGGCCTCGCCTTGGGCGCCTTGCATGAAGTGGCGGGCGGCGGGCCGGATATCGAGCATGGCGCCGCTGCGGCGCTGCTGATCGCGGGCGTTCTCGGCCGCCGCCCCGGGCCGGTGCTGTGGGTGCTGGAACGGCCCGATCTGTTTGCCCCCGCCCTCGATGCGACCGGGCTGCAGGCGGATCGCGTCATCTATGCCGAGGCCGGCAAGGCCGTGACCGTGCTGCAAGGCATGGAGGAGGGGCTGCGCCATCCCGGCCTGGCCGGCGTCGTCGGTGAGCTGTCCGGCCATCTGACACTGACCGCCTCGCGCCGGCTGCAACTGGCGGCAGAGTCTTCCGGTACGCTCTGTTTCGCCCTGCGGCGCAGCCGGCAGCACGGCGACCCGGGGCTGCTGGAACCAACCGCCGCGGCGACTCGCTGGCGCGTGGCTGCCCTGCCGTCGCCGCCGGTGCTGGCGCATGCGCCGCAGACGCCGGGGCTGGCCCGGCCGCTTTGGCGGCTGGACTTGCTGCGCTGCCGTGGCGGCGAACCTGCATCCTGGATCGTGGAGGCAACCGATGCGACGGGTCATCTCGGTCTTCCTGCCGGCCTGGCCGACCGACCGGCTGCGGCGCCACCCCAACGCCGCCGTGCCGCCGCCGGATAGGCCGCTGGTCACCGTCCTGCATGACGGCCGCCGCCAGGTCGTGGCGGCCGCGGACCGCACGGCCCGGTCGCTGGGGCTGATGCTGGGTATGGTACTCGCCCAGGCGCAGGCTTTGGTGCCGGGCCTGACGGTGATCCCGGCCATGCCGGAGGCCGATGCGCAGGCGTTGGAAGAACTGGCGGCCTGGTGCCTACGCTATGCGCCGCTCACAGCGCCGGACCAGCCCGACGGCATCTGGATCGACGCCACCGGCTGCGCGCATTTGTTCGGCGGCGAAGCCGCAATGCTGGCCGATATCGTCGCGCGGCTGGCTGGGGGCGGCATCGCGGCCCAGGCCGCGATCGCCGACACGGCCGGCACTGCCTGGGCGGTGGCACGCTACGCCGGCGCGGCCATCACCGTGGTACCTGAGGGCGAAACGGCAGCCACGCTCCGCCCCTTGCCGATCGCCGCGTTGCGACTGGATGAGGAAACGGCGGCCGGCCTGATCCGGCTTGGCTTCGACCGCATCGGGCAATTGCTGGATGCCCCGCGGGCACCGCTCGCGTTGCGGTTCGGTCCGACGGCCATCCGCCGACTTGATCAGGCGCTGGGCCGTGTACGCGAGCCGATCGAGCCCATCGCACCGCCCGACATGGTTGCTGCCCGTCTGGCATTCCCGGAACCGCTGCTGACGCCGGAGGCGTTGTCTGCCGTGATCGACCGCCTGGCCGGCCTGGTCTGCGCCGAGCTGGAACGGCGCGGCGAAGGCGCCCGCCGGCTGGATCTGAGCTTCGAGCGCGTCGATCACACGCAACAAGCGATCTGCATCGGCACCGCGCGCCCGAGCCGCCGTCCCGGCCATCTGGCCCGATTACTGGATGAGCAATTGGAACGCATCGATCCGGGGCTGGGCATCGAGGCCATGCGTCTCGTGGCGCCCCTGACCGAGCCGTTGGCCTTCGGGCAGCCATCTGCTGGCCTGATCGATGGCCAGGACGCCAGTGCCGACGTATCGGTGCTGGTCGATCGGCTGGTGAACCGGCTGGGCGCCCGCAAGGTTTATCGCGTCGCGCCGGTGGAGAGCGACGTGCCGGAACGCAGCGTGCGCCGCATCGGCCCGCTGAGCCCGCCGCTGCGGACGCGTTGGCCGCCTGCCTTGCCGCGGCCCACGCGCCTGTTGCGTCCGCCGCAGCCGGTGGAGGCGCTGGCGATGCTGCCCGATCATCCGCCGGCGCAGTTCACCTGGCGGCGGCGGAAGCATCGGATCCGGCGCGCGGACGGTCCCGAGCGCATCGCCGGCGAATGGTGGAAGCACGATCGCGAGCGCAGCGCCATGCGCGACTACTGGCAGGTGGAAGACGAAGACGGCCGCCGTTTCTGGTTGTTCCGCAGCGGCGACGCCGTCGATCCCGCCACCGGCGATCTGCGCTGGTTCCTGCATGGGGTGTTCTGATGGCTGTGAGGAAGAGCGACGGAGCGTGGCCCGGTCGGTGCCCACCAGCACAGATCATGGAATCCTTCTCTGCGTGCTCTGCGTCTCTATCTTGCTCTGCGATAAATTTACCAGACGCCAACGGCAACAGACCCGGCAAGACGAGTCCATTGGCTCTGCCGGTGACCATCGTTTCTGGCGAATTCATCGCTGAGGAAGCGGAGACGCAGAGCAAGCAGAGAAGGATTTCACAATCGATGTCGGTGGATGTCTATGGCGCCTGTGGACCTGTTGCCGCCGTGGCGTGGTGCGCATACCCATGACCGACAGTTCTGACCTTCGCCCCGCGACGCCCGAGGAAATCGCCGAAGCGCTGTGCTTCGCCTTGCGCTTCAAAGGCCGCAAGCCGTTTCCGCAGTCGAACACCCTGATGGCACAGATCACGGCTGCACATCTGGTCGAACATTTGCAGCGTTGTGGCTTCCGGCTGATGAAAGCTTCGGATGCGATTGCGCCCAGTGCGAGCCATCACGTGCGATTGGAGGAAGGGGACAAGCTGTGATCGGATATACACGACATTGACCCACGATATCAAAGTCAATGCAATCGTTGAACGCATGAAGAAGCTGCAATGGATCGGGTCGGCACGCGACATCTGCGTGCATCTGCGTGCATCTGCGGCGAATTTTTCTTCACTGCGAGGCCCGATTACCTTCAGAAGTACCCCGCGCCGTTCGTGCTGCGAGCAGCAGAAAAAATATTTGCCGCAGATGCACGCAGATGCACGCAGATGTTCCGGTGCTGTTGGTAGCTTCGAGGCTATCTATTATTTTTTCTGTGGCCTCTGTGTTAAAATACTTGCTTTGCTGCGTATCCCACAGGCTTGGCGTGACCGTCCTCTCATGGCGGCGCGCTATCCCTGCCTCCATCCAAATGCGATTGCCCTGCCGTGACCGGATACGCAGAGCTCCAGGTCACGTCCAACTTCTCCTTCCTGCGCGGTGCGTCGCATGTCGAGGAACTGATGGCGCAGGCGAAGTTGATCGGCCTGTCAGCGATCGGCATCACGGACCGCAACTCGCTCGCCGGCATCGCGCGGGCGCATCAGCGGGCGGAGGATGTCGGCATTCGGCTGGTGGTGGGATGCCGGCTGGATTTGACGTCTACCCCGTCGTATCGGTGGAGCCCACCCCGGCGAACTGGCGGGGCGGCGGAACCCACGCCTTTCCTTTCTGTGGTCAGCAAAGTCGTGGATGGCGGGCCTGCGCCCGCCATGACGCGGGGTCAGGCCGCGTCCGCCATGACACCGGCCAGCCTTTCGGTACTCGTCTACCCCACCAACCGCGCCGCCTATGCGCGGCTATGTCGCCTGCTCTCAATCGGCAAAGCCCGCGCGGGAAAAGGCGCCTGCGAACTCACCTGGCAAGACCTTGCGGACCATGGCGAAGGCCTGCTCGCCGTGCTGCTACCGCACGCCCCCGATGCCGCACTCGTCCACCATCTGGTACGCCTCCGCGCCGATTTCCCCAACCGCTGCTACCTCGCGCTGACGTTGCGCCGCCGCCCCGGCGATGCGGCGCGGCTGCAACGCCTGGCCGACGCAGCGCAAGCCTCACGCGTGCCAACGGTCGCCACCGGCGACGTGCTCTACCACACGCCCGAACGGCGCATGCTACAGGATGTGCTCACCTGCATTCGCGAAGGCTGCACCATCGACCAAGCCGGTTTCCGCCGCGAACGCAGTTTCGACCGGGCATTAAAATCTCCCACGGAAATGGCGCGATTGTTCTCCCGCCACCCCGAAGCCGTCGCCCGTACCTTGGAAATCGTCGAACGCTGCAAGTTTTCGCTGACCGACCTACGCTATCAGTATCCCGAGGAAGTCGAAGACCCATCGTTGACCCCGCAGCAGACCTTGGAAGCGCAGGTCCGCCAGCACGCCCCGCAACGCTATCCCACCGGCCTGCCGGACGACGTAGAGAACCAACTGCAACACGAACTCCAACTGATCGCACAGCTCGACTACGCGCCGTATTTCCTCACTGTCCACAGCATCGTACGCTTTGCCCGCTCGAAAGGCATCCTGTGCCAGGGCCGCGGCAGCGCAGCGAACAGTGTGGTATGCTACATCCTGGGCATCACCAGCATCGATCCGGTGCAATCCGGCCTGTTGTTCGAACGTTTCGTCTCCGCCGAGCGCAAGGAACCGCCCGACATCGACGTCGATTTCGAACATGAACGGCGAGAAGAGGTCATCCAGTGGATCTACGACCGCTATGGCCGCGACCGCGCCGCCATCTGCGCCACCGTGATCCGCTACCGCGGGCGCGGTGCCATCCGCGATGTCGGCAAAACGATGGGACTGACCGAGGATGTCACCGGCGCGCTTGCCCGCCAGGTCGGCGAATGGACCGAAGACGGCGTCGCCGACGAGCGCGCGGCGGAACTGAACCTCAACATGCAGGACCGGCGGCTGCGGCTGACGCTCGAACTGGCCCGCGAACTGATCGGCTTTCCGCGGCATCTGTCGCAACATCCCGGCGGCTTCGTGCTAACGCCCGACCGCCTGGACGACCTGGTACCGATCGAGCCGGCAGCGATGCAGGACCGCCAGGTCATCGAGTGGGACAAGGACGACATCGACATCCTGCGCTGGATGAAAGTGGATGTGCTCGGCCTGGGCATGCTCGGCTGCATGCACCGCGCGTTCGACCTGCTGGCGGAGCATCGCGGCGAACGTCTGGACCTTGCCACCGTGCCGCCGGAAGATCCCGCTACCTACGCAATGATCTGCAAGGCCGACACGATCGGCGTGTTCCAGATCGAATCCCGTGCGCAGATGGCGATGCTGCCGCGTTTGAAGCCGCGCACATTCTACGATCTGGTCATCGAGGTCGCGATCATCCGCCCCGGCCCGATCCAGGGCGACATGGTGCATCCCTATCTCCGCCGCCGCGAAGGCAAGGAAACGCCGTTCTTCCCCACCCCCGAACTGAAGCGCGTCCTCGGCAAGACCTTGGGCGTTCCATTGTTCCAGGAACAAGCAATGCAGGTGGCGATCGTCTGCGCCGGCTTCACCCCCAGCGAGGCGGACCAACTACGCCGCTCCATGGCAACATTCAAAGTCACCGGCGGCATCGCGCATTTCAAGGACCGGCTGATCGCCGGCATGCTCGAACGTCACTACACGCGCGACTTCGCCGAGCAAACCGTCTCGCAGATCGAAGGCTTCGGTTCCTATGGCTTCCCCGAAAGCCACGCGGCCAGTTTCGCCCTGATCGCCTACGCATCGAGCTGGATGAAGTGCCACCACCCCGACGTATTCTGCTGCGCCCTGCTGAACGCGCAGCCGATGGGCTTCTATGCACCCGCGCAGATCGTACGCGATGCGCAGGCGCATGGCGTGGAAGTGCGGCCAGTCTCGATCAACCACAGCCGCTGGGATTGCACGCTGGAAAACACATGTCATTGCGAGGAGCGCAGCGACGAAGCAACCTCGATCGACAGTCCCCGGCCGGGCTTGCTGCGCCGCTGCGCTCCTCGCAATGACAGTTTCCTCGCGGTCCGCCTGGGCATGCGCATGGTTAAAGGACTGCCAAACGCGCACGCCGCGGAGATAGTCGCGGCGCGTGGCAACCGGCCCTATGCATCGGTTGACGAATTACAACGCCGCGCCCGCGTCCCGCCGGCGGCCCTTGAACGCCTCGCGGAAGCAGACGCCTTCCGAGATATGCGGCTGGACCGCCGCCAGGCCCTGTGGGCCATCCGCGGCCTGCGCGACGACGTGCTGCCCTTGTTCGCCGCAGCCGACACCGGGCGCATCCCGCAACCGGAAATCGTCGAACCTCCCGTCCCGATCGTCCCCATGACCGCCGGCCGCAACGTCGTAGAGGATTACGGCAGCGTCGGCCTGACCCTGCGCCAGCATCCCGTCGCCTTCCTGCGCAACGATTTGCATTCCCGCGGCATCCTGCCCTGTTCTACCTTGCTGACCAGCCGCGACCGCCAGCGCATCACCGTGGCGGGCCTGGTGCTGGTCCGCCAGCGTCCCGGCACCGCGACAGGCGTCGTCTTCATCACCATCGAAGACGAGACCGGCATCGCCAACCTCGTCGTCTGGTCCAATCTGTTCGATCGCCAGCGCCGCATCGTCCTGGGCGCCAGCATGATCGCCTGCCGTGGCCGCGTGCAGCGCGAAGGCGAAGTGATTCACCTCGTGGCGGAGGAACTCGAGGATATGACCAACCTGCTGCGCAGTGTCGGGCATCGTGGGGACGTGCCGCCGCGCCCGCCTGGCGATGGCAAGCCGTCGCGGCTCATGTCCGATCGCCAAGAAGTACCTCGGGACGCAGCGATCAGCCCGGATGCAACGCCGACGATGGACCGCGAGAAAGGCCTGCGCGTACAGACGCGGAGCTTTCGCTAGGTCTGCACCTCCAACTATCGAGGCACATTGCCAGAGCGTCACTCATTCCGTTGCAGCCTCGGTACACCGGTTCATTATGGCGCGGATCTCCTCCGCCGCCAGCACCCCAACCTCCGCCACAAACACCACCCGCACCCGCTTCGCCCCCGCCTCAACCGCCGCCCCAGGCGCCAACGTTGCCCGCCCCCCGGCCAACTGGAACACCATCAACCGCCCGGATTGCTCTACCGTTTCGAACAACCCCTTGGCGCGCACCAGCCGAGGCGCCAGCCGCCCGATCGCCTCCTGGAACCGGCGCAGTACCACCGGCTGATCCGACGACCAGCTCAACGTTTCGAACCGCTCCGCTGTCGGCCGCCGCGACCGGGCGCCAGCATCCTTGCGCACGGTCGGCACACGATCCGGATCAGGCAAGAACACCACCGCCGCTGGCACCGCGCCGTGCGGCGCGTCCACCACGACCGCCGCTGGCCGAACCGTCTTCACCGCCTCACGCACCCGCGCCAAACCGTCAGCGTCCGCCAGGTCGAGCTTGCTCAGCGCCACCACATCAGCCGTACGCAGTTGCGACCGCAGCAGCGGGTCCTCCAGCGTCGCGACCGGGGCCGAGGCGTCCACCACGCACAGCACCGTCTCCAGCGGCGCCTCCCGCCAGATCACCGGGTCCATCAGGTTCCGCACGATGCCTGCCGGATCGGCCACGCCGCTGGTCTCGATGACAATGCACTCCGGCCGCGGCTCGCGCCGCAGCAGAGCAGCCAGCGTGCGCAGCGGGTCGCCTTCCAAAGAGCAACAGATGCAGCCATTGCTCAGGCTCACCACGCCATCGATGGCACCCGAAACGAGGTCGGCGTCGATGTTGATGGCGCCGAAATCGTTGACCACGGCGGCGATCCGCCGCCCCTCGGCGTGAGCCAGCAGGTCGTTCACCACCGTTGTCTTGCCCGCCCCCAGGAAGCCGGTGACCAAGAGGATCGGGACCGGTTTCATACGTCATCGCCGGCCAAGGCCGGCCCCGGCGAACTGGCCGGGGTCACCCGCCCACGTTTCCGCGTGTCAGCCGCAAAGCCCTGGAACGCGAGCCTTCGCCCGCCATGACACCACGGCAGGATCACGCGACCGGCCGCCGCACGGGCTTTCCGGGTCGCGCCGCCACATCCATCACCCCATCGGCGATCAGCGGCACGCCACTGACCAGCAAATGCCGCACGCCCTCCGACGGGCGGTTCATCGCCGAGAACTCGGCCCGGTCGGACAGCGTGTCGAAATCGAACACTACTACGTCGGCATCCGCGCCAACCGCCAGGCGCCCCTTGGCGCGCATGGCGGGCGTACTCGCCGCGAGAATCTCGGCCGGGATCAGGGCGCATTTGCGCACCCCCTCCAGCAGCGACATCGCCTGGCGCTCGCGCACCCAGTGACGGATGAACCGGGTGAAGCAACCCGCCGAGCGCGGATGGGACGTTGCGTCCTCCGGCAGTGGCCAAGCGTCGCCGGTATAGACACTGCCGTCCGGCAGCGACCATGGCATCGCGTCCGACGCAATCGCACCGCCGGGATACAACACCGAAAGATCCAGCAGATCGCGGTGGTGTGCGTTATTTTCGGTATCCAAAATGTGCCACAGCACCAGCGTAGAGGGCTCTTCCCGCTGCGCTGCCAGCAGTTCCTCGCGATCACGGAAGCGCCGCCCGTCGGTCACCCGCTGCACCGAGTCATATCCTGTCCCGTTGCGCGCCACGAACTCGGGATCGCTGAAGAACGCAGCCGCCAGCACGGTAGAGCCGGTGCCGTACGGATACGCCTCCACGGTCACCGGCAGCCCTTGCTCTTGCGCCTTCCGCACCAACACCACGCAGCGCTCGATGTCGGTCTTGCTGGAGCTGTTGAAGTGACAGATGTGCATGTGCGCGCCGGTCGCGCCGGCATAGCCGATCAGGCGGATATAGGCCTCGGCGGCGCTCTCCGGGTCGATACGCGACATGTAGGCGATGTGGGTGAAGGTCGGCACCTCATGCGCTTTGGCGAGCTGGCACACAGCTGTCAGTTCCTGTACGCCGGCGCCGGGCGCGTAGGCGTTGAGGATACCGATGCCGATGCCGCCCTCGTTCAACCCGTGCGCTAACTGGTCGAGAATCCCGTTCACCTCGGCCTCGCTGGCCACGTTCTCGACCCAGCGGCGGTCCCGCATGGCGCGGCCAAAGGCTTCCAGCGACGACTCCTCGTTCGACCCAGTCATCGCGCCAATGCGGGCGAACGCCCAATTGGTAGAGGCGCCGTAGTTCAACACCCTCCCCTGGTCTGCCTGCCGCCGATACCAGGAAGCGACCGGCAATACGCCCGCCTCCAGGTCCAGGGTCGTCGTCACCCCATCGAACGCCTGCATGCGGTCCGCCGGGATTGACTGGCCGTGCGCGTGAAGGTCGATGAATCCCGGGGCCACCACCAGGCCGGTCGCATCGATGACTCGTTCCGCACCGCCCAGCCCTGTGCCAACGGCAGCGATCACGCCGTCCACCACCGCGACATCACCCACAGCATCCATGCCGCTGGCCGGGTCCACCACCCGCCCGCCGCTGATCACCAAGCGACCCATTCACCACTCCCATCGTCAGAAAACCCACGCAGGCGCCCCGGCAGCAACCGCAGAGCAACGGTCAGCCGGCACGCGCACGCCGACGCGATCATAGGGCAGGTTTTCTGACGTGACAGGCCGCGCTAGGCGCGCATCGCCTGTGCCGACCGTCCCGCCGTTGGAGCGTGCGCAGCCAGCAGACGCCGGATGTGGCGCAGCACCTCGTCCTGGGTGTACGGCTTCTGGATCAGCCGCACCTCCCGCTCCAGCCGCTCGCCCAGCCAGCCGGTACCGTAATAGCCGCTGGTCATCAGCACCGGCAGGCCTGGATGGTGCGCCTTCACCCAGCGCGCAAGGCCGACGCCATCCAGTTCGCCCGGCATGCGCACGTCTGTGAACACCAGGTCGACGTGGTCGGCATGGTCCACCAGGTTGATCGCCTCATGCGCGTCGCCGGCTTCCAGGACGGCGTAGCCAACCTCGCGCAGGTAATCGGCAATCGGCTCACGCACGAGTTGATCGTCATCAACCACCAGGACAGTGGCCGGTGAGACAGCATTGGCGGGGCGCGTGTGCATGTCCATGGCTTACAATCGGCAACATAAGACCGAGGAACACCACCGTCTGCTTGTAATTGCGTTGCCTCCCGCCAATTTTATCGCGTGTTTTCAAGTTATTGCGACGGTTGTATGAGTTCGGGTGAAATACACCCCGCAACCGCGCCGCGCCGCCAGGGCCATCACGCGGGACGATTGCTCTGCTGGCTTCCGGCGCGTCCTGGTGCCAAAACCGTGTGCGCGGCAGTGACAGGAGACCCCAGCGATGGCAACCCGCAGCGTGGCGACCGTGTTCGGCGGCTCCGGTTTCATCGGCCGCTACATCGTCAAACGGCTGGCCCACAAGGGGTTTGTCGTGCGGGTCGCGACACGCGACCCGGAAGCGTCCCGCTTCCTCATGACCGCCGGAGCTGTCGGCCAGGTGGTCCCCTTGTTCGCCTCGGTGGAGAACGCCGCGACGGTGCGCCGCGCGGTGCAGGATGCCAACATCGTGGTGAACCTCGTCGGCATCCTGGCCGAGACCAGCCGCGGCGCGTTCCAGCGCGTCCACGTGGAAGGGGCTCGCCTGGTCGCCCGGGAAGCCGCGGCGGCCGGCGCAACGCATTTGCTGCATATGTCCGCTATCGGTGCCGACCCGGCCAGTCCTGCCCGCTACGGCACCAGCAAGGCCGCCGGCGAGCAAGCCGTGCGTGCCGAATTCCCGTCCGCCGTGATTTTCCGCCCCTCGATCGTATTCGGGCCGGAAGACAATTTCTTCAACCGCTTCGGCGCCCTGGCGCGGCTTTCGCTGTTGATGCCGGTGATCTCAGGCGAAACCAGGATGCAGCCGGTCTATGTCGGCGATGTCGCGGACGCCGCCATGGCGGCACTTGGACGGGCTGATGCTGCCGGCGCGCTGTACGAACTCGGCGGGCCGCGCGTTTGGACCTTCCGTGAATTGCTCGCCTATGTGCTGCAACAGACCGGACGCCATCGGATGATGGTAAACGTGCCGCCGTCTCTGGCGAGGCTCCAGGCGCGCCTGCTGGAGGCGGTGCCCGGTCAGCCCCTGACGCGCGACCAGTTGCTGATGTTGTCGCGTGACAACGTGGTAGCCCCGGGGGCGCCCGGCTTGAGCGATCTGGGCATCGTGCCCACCCCGGTCGAACTGGTGGTGCCGCTTTATCTCCAGCGCTTCCGCCCGGGCGGAGGCCGGCGCCGCGTGCTGCCCGACACGACCGCCGGCACCGCGCCCGAAATGTCCTTCCAGGCCCGCGACGTGGGATAAGGGTGCAGGCTTATTCGCCGCCGCTGATCCTGGCCTCTGGCTCCGCGGCGCGTCGGGCAGTACTGGCCGGCGCTGGGCTGCGCTTCGCGGTGCGTCGGTCCGATGTGGACGAGTCCGCCTTGAAACTGGCGGCACGCTCCGAGGGCGTGGACGCCACCGAAACCGCGATACGGCTGGCTAACGCCAAGGCAGCCATGGTGGCACACGCAGAGACCCAGGCGCTGGTCATCGGCGCCGACCAGATCCTGGAATGCGAGGGCACCTGGTACGACAAACCGCCCGACCTTGCGGCGGCGCGCCGGCAGTTGCTGGCGCTACGCGGCCGTTCCCACACGCTGGCCACCGCCGTGGTGTGCCGCCGCGGGGAAAGCCTGTCGTGGCAGCACACTGCCCTGCCCCGTCTCACCATGCGCTTGTTCTCGGAACGCTTTCTGGACGCCTATCTGGCCGCCGAGGGCGAGCATGTCCTGGGCAGCGTCGGCGCCTATCGGCTGGAAGGGCCCGGCGTGCAGCTTTTTTCCGCGGTGGCGGGCGACCACGCGGCGATCCTCGGCCTGCCGTTGCTGCCATTGCTCGCGTTCCTGCGCGACACAGGCGTGGTGTGGGCATGACGCGCACGCGCGCCATGGCATGACACGACCGGCGCCCACCCCTATGCTCCGCGCCACCATTCCTTGCCTGCGGACATTGCCCATGCGCGACGATCTTCCCACCTGGCGTTCGCTGTTGTTCGTGCCCGTGACAGCAGAGAAATTCGTCCGTACCGGCGCCGATCGCGGCGCTGACGGCGTCATCCTGGATCTGGAAGACGCTGTCGCGCCGTCGCAGAAGGAACGCGCTCGCACGCTGATCGCGGATTCCATCCCGCAAGTGGCGCGCAATGGGGGGGATGTGCTGGTGCGCGTGAACCGCCCCTGGCGCCTGCTGGTGCGCGACCTGGAAGCCGCGGTGATCCCCGGCGTCGCGGCGCTGATGCTGACCAAGGTGGACAGTCCGGAGCATGTCCAGGCGGTCGCCGAGATCGTCGCCGAATTGGAAGCCGAACGTGGTCTGCCCGCGGGGACGATGAAATTCGTCGTGCTGGTCGAAACCGCCGCTGGCTTCTTTCGCATCGAGGCGATCGCCAAATCCGATCCGCGCGTCGTGGCCCTGAGCCTCGGCACCGAGGATTTCACCGCCGATTGCGGCATGCTGCCCGACCCCGAGGCATTGTTCTATCCCAAGCAGCACACGCTGATCGCTGCGCGGGCGGCGGGCATTCTGCCGATGGGGTTCGTCGGCTCGATCGCCGATTTTCGCGACCAAGATGCGTTCCGCGCGATTGTGCGCCGCTCCAAGCGCCTGGGCTTCATGGGCGCGAGCGCAATCCATCCGCTGCAAGTACCTGTCCTGAACGAGGAATTCGGCGTTACGGATGCAGAAGAGGAACGCGCGCAGCGCATGGTGGCTGCATACGAAGCAGCGTTCGCGCAGGGACTCGGCGCGGTGCAATTCGAAGGTGCGATGATTGACGTGCCGGTGGTGGAACGGGCGAAGAATGTGCTGCGGCGGGCGGCGGCGATCCGGAGCAGGAAGAAGTAATATTCGAAATCGGTGAAACGCGAGACGATGCCGCCACACTGTCGTTGCGAGGAGCCAGGCGACGAAGCAATCCCCTTCCCCGGGGCGCACAAGCGCACAAACACGTCTTCGACTCACGCACGATCTATGCCTTCTCACCCCAACGGCGGCCGAACCCAGGCGTTCCTTTGCCGCGCACAGCGACAGCCGCAAGTGGCGGGGCAAGGCAGGCCACTCAGCACGGATCAATAAACTCTTCCTCTGCGTGTCTGCCTTCCTTGCGATAAATTTGCCAGAAACGAACCGCACCTACAGAGCCGATCGCCCGTCAATTTGCCGATACATTGCATAATCGTATCGTCGTCGGTTTCAATTCGCTGGGCAAGTCGGGGTTTCACGGCTGGCAAATTTATCGCTGAAGACAGAGCAGCAGAGGACGCTGAGAACGATCTATTGATCCGTACCCGCGAGCAGGTTTCGATCCGGTGCACACGCACTTTCCACTGCCATAAACACCGAATTGGGTGGAGGAACCAGTCATTACCGCCGTTTATGGCAGAGCCGGGCGAGACTCGACTCTTGAAAACGATGCGTTCCGTCTCATCGTCGCAACCGGTGCCAAAGCGCGCAATCGGCGCGTTTGAGCTTTGCTCGCGCAGCAGCGTTCAGCCGCCCTGCCGCCGCCTGTCAGGCACGCGCAATCGTGCCTCCACATCCAGGCGCAGTTTCTCGAACATGGTCTCGGTCACCGGGTCGATCGCCTCGGCGGCAGTGAGCAGGATTTCGAGAGTTTCGCGAAGCGCGGCAAGCAAGGCCCGATCGATCGAACCGCGCCCAAAGTGACGCGCCAGGCGATCCGCCGCGTCGCCGTGGCCGCCTTCTCGCAGCCGATCAATCAGCTCTTGTTCCCTGGGTTTCAGATCTTCTGTCATGCAACAACCATAACCGGCACAGACGATCGCCATGGGATAGCACGGACGGTCGCCGCAGTGACCCCTGTCAATGACAGATGCGTAAACGGACCGAGCGGACAACGCAAGCGTATCAGCGGCTGTGCAAAGTGGCTGTCAGGCTTTTCCGCAGACCAGAGCAGTCGGGCATGCAGATTGGACATGGCCGCTGCCGGGATTTGGCGGTGGAATGCCCAAGCGTGCGACATTAGAGTTCAGCCATCGGTTACGGCGGCATTGCCGCCAGTGTTCCGGCCCTCGCGGTCGGAAAGGGGCCTCTGGTCCCTGCGTCTCCCAGACGTGAAGCCTCCCTGTATACTTGCCCCCGGTTATCGCCGGGGGCAATTTTTTTCTCCCCGTAACCAAATCGACTGATCTTCTATTGCTTGCCCGGCGGGTCTGATCTCCGCGCATCGCCGCCGTGACTTTCACGAACAATTCACGCCGCGCGCATGCTCCGCGCCCGACCGCGCGTTAGTACCCCCTGAATCAGCGCATCGATGTCCTCCGGCCGCGTGCGGTGGTTGACGATCGCTGCGCGAATCGCCAGCCGTCCGTCCAGCACCGTGGTTGAGGGGGCGGCAACCCCCTCTTCCTGAAGATCGGCGACAATCGCGGCGTTCAGCGCATCCAGCGCCGCTGCACCGGCACGGTAACGGAAGCACACGATATTCAACGCTACCGGTGCCAGGCGTTCCAGTTCCGGCGTGTCATCGACCCGCGCCGCCAGGCGCTGCGCCAGGTCACAGCTCTGCTGCACGGCCGCACCGATCGCGTCGGCACCGTAGACCATCAGGGTCAGCCACACTTTCAGCGCCCGGAATCCGCGCGAGAGGTCCGGCCCCAGGTCACATGGCCAGATGCCGCCACCCGCCAGCCCCCGCGACTCGCGCCGCAGATAGGCGGCATCGCCCGCGAACGTCGCGAGCAAAGGCTCGGCCGTCCGCGTGACAAAGCAGCCGGCGTCGTACGGCACCTGAGCCCATTTGTGAAAATCGAACCCTACCGAATCGGCTCGCTCGATGCCCCGCAGCAGCGGGCGCAGCTTCGGTGCCAGCATCGCAATTGCACCGAAGGCCGCATCGACGTGGAACCACAGCGCCTCCTCGGCGCAGAACTCAGCGAGCCCGGCAAGGTCGTCGACAGCGCCGATGTCCACCGTCCCGGCTGTTCCCACCACCAGAAAGGGCGTCATGCCTGCCCGCTGGTCCCGCCGTACGGCGCCGGCCAGCGCGTCCAGCCGCATGCGGCCGCCCGCATCGCACGGCACCATCCGCAGCGAGTCCCGGCCGATGCCGGCAATCTCCATGGCCCGCGGGATGCAGCCATGGGCTGCCGCCGAGGCGTATGCCGTCAGCCGAACATCCCCCATCCCGGTCCGCCGCCCGCCGGCGCCAAGAAGATGGATTCGGGCGGTCAGAACGCCGATGAGATTGGCCATCGACGTGCCGGTCACCAGCACCCCCGCCGCAGTGGCCGGCAACCCGAGCATTTCTGCCGCCCAGGCGATAACCTGGCGCTCTACCTCGATCGGCGCGTGGTCGCGGCCACCCAGGTTCGCGTTCAACCCACCGGAGAGCAATTCCGCCAGCATACCGATTGCGGTACCACCGCCATGAACCCAACCCATGAAGGCCGGATGCAGGTTGCCAGTGGCGTAGGGGAACACCAGACGGCGGAATTGCTCATACGCCGCAGCCGGATCGCTCGGCGCGCGCGGCAGGGGTGCGCGCAATTCCTGGCGCAGGTCGGTGGGCATTGGCTGCCACACCGGTCCTTCGGCCAGCCCTGCTAGGTGGTCGAACATGTCATCCAGCATCCGGTGACCAAGCGAGCGCAGGTCGCGCCAGTCGGTAGGATCGAGACTCGGCATGGCGGACAAATTGCTCCGGATGGTGGCAGCCCGAACATCGGCGGGCCCGGCGGTCGGTGGGATGAACTCACCGCCACTCTCCATGTGCAGCGTTGCCTGCCGCCCGGCAAGAGAATGTGGGGTGACCACAGGATGCGCCCAAAGCAGCACGCTCGGGCTCATGGATACGTAAGGCTTCCTGCATGGCTTGGGGGATGCCTCAGCGTGGCGCGCGCAAAAGCGACACAGCGAGGCCGAGCCCACATATCAGTGTGAGCAGCGGGGCGATCCTGGCGAATGCCACGAACCAGTCAGGCATCTGGTCTGTGTCCGACCGTCGGTGCTGCCAGAGTCCCGGCCACCGCCCGAACGGTGCCGTCGTCAACCAGGCGAAGCCGAGCGGAACTGTCGGGATCGCGCCGAAGAACAAACCGAGCAATCAGAGCCACCGCAGAACGCTCCGACCATTCAGCAACGGCATTTTCACCGCCGCACCAACCTGCTGCATTGCCCAGCGGTGGCAAAGTCCCATATTGGCGCCGCCATGATTGGCCTTATTCAGCACGAGGACGACGCGAGCAGCGGGCGGGCGGGCGCCGGCGCAGCCAAACGTGCTGGCGCGATCGGCGTTCTGCTGAGCAATCTCGGTACGCCTGATGGGACCGACTACTGGTCCATGCGGCGTTACCTTGGTGAATTCCTTTCCGACCGGCGGGTGATCGAGCTTTCCCGTGTGCGCTGGCTGCCGATCCTGCACGGCATCATCCTGACGACCCGGCCATCCCGCAAAGGCAAGGACTATCGGAAGATCTGGAATACCGATCGGGATGAGAGCCCGCTGAAGACCATCACCCGATCGCAAGTCGAGGGGCTACGCTCGAGGCTGGCGGCAGGTGCGTTTGGGGCGGGCGGAAGGCAAGTCGTTGTCGAGTGGGGGATGCGCTACGGCAACCCGTCACTGGCGTCGGCGCTGATAAGCCTGGCCGATCAAGGCTGCGACCGCATTCTTCTGGTCCCGCTCTATCCGCAGTACTCCGCTGCCACCACCGCCACGGCCTGCGACAAAACTTTCGGCGCGCTGGCAACGATGCGGCGCCAGCCTGCCCTGCGGGTTGCGCCACCGTATTTTGAAGATGACGTTTACATCGAGGCGGTGGTCCATTCAGTTGCCGATCATCTCGCCGGACTTGATTTCGAACCGGAGGTATTGCTCGCGTCGTTTCACGGCATGCCGGAGCAAACGCGCTCCAAGGGCGATCCCTATTTCATGCAATGCCAAAGGACCGGCGAATTGCTGCGTGAACGCCTGGGGCTACCGCCCGAACGTTTCCTGGTGACGTTCCAATCCCGCTTCGGCTCGGCTCCCTGGCTGACGCCCTATACCGACGAGACGGTGAAGACGCTGGCCTCGCGCGGGGTGAAACGGCTGGCGGTGGTGACGCCCGGGTTCTCGGCGGACTGCCTGGAAACGATCGAAGAAATCGGCGAGGAGAACGCCTTGTATTTTCGGCGGGCCGGCGGCGCGCAATTCGCCCGTATTCCGTGCCTCAACGACAGCGCGGGCGGGCTGCGCGTGATCGAAGCGGTGGTGCGCCGGGAGCTGGCCGGGTGGCTTTGACCCCGGATCAAGCAGTGCCTGCATTCAATGGAGCGTGAGGAGCGTCGGAAGGATTCCCCCCTTGTGGGAGGGATTGGGGGAGATCTTGTTTCTTGTTGAAAACGCAGCGGCAAGGCAATCTCGTTCCGGAGAATACTCCGATCCGTGCGTCGTCTTGAGGAGATTGCTTCGTCGCTCCGCTCATCGCAATGACATGCGGGCAATGACATCCACGTTCCGCACTTCATTGAATGTGGGCACTATCGATCATGCGGTGCTAAGACCAAGGTTGAGGATAGCGCGCGCATTACGAATTTGACACTGGCGCCAATCACGGTGCTCCGCGAGATTAAACTGCGGATGTCCGCCGCCGCATATTCAACAAGGTGTTACCGCTCAATGACGACGAAACTTGCTGTCGAGGCGACTCGCGTCGCCGCGAGCGACGGCCGCGTCCGCTACGACAGTTTTGCCATGGCGCTGCACTGGACGACCGCAGCGCTCGTAGTGCTTCTATTCTTGTTGGCCGAACTTTGGGGTTTTGCGCCGCGCGCGATCCGAAGGGAGATGATCGTTGCGCATATGTCGTTCGGCGTTGCGCTGACGCTGGTGCTTGTCGTCCGCATCGGCTGGCGCGTGACGCCCGGGCACCGGGTCCAGGATGCCACAACAGGCATGGTAGAGATGGCCGCGAAGACCGTGCACCACCTCCTCTATGCGCTGCTGATCGCACAGGTCATACTTGGTTTTGTGTTCCGCTGGTCGGGGAACGAGGCGCTGAGCTTTTTCGGCCTGCAGATCCCTCCGCCCTTCGCCCCATTCTCGAAACCCGCGCATCGTCTCGTCGGCGACCTGCACGCTTGGAATGCCTGGATCATCATCATCCTGGCGGCCGGCCATGCCGGAGCGGCACTGTTCCATCACTATATTCTTCGCGACGACGTGCTGGGGCGCATGTTGCCCGGAATTCGGGCGCGTCGGGCCGACATACAAGCGGCGGACTCGCACGCTGCCCCCCGGCAAGCCGAAAGGCGCAGTTAGTACTTTGGCTCACGCCCCCCATATGTCATTGCGAGGAGCGAAGTGACGAAGCAACCTCGGTCGCGTGGGCGTGAAAACGCCCATGCGCCTCTGAGATCAGCGATGCACTAACCCATCGTTTGCACCGCGGCCGGCTCGATCTCATACATGATCCGCACCTCGCCTGGCTGCGAGAAGGGGTACTTCTCCTTGCCGAGGTACTTCTTCGCCAGCGAGTCGATATGCGCCGACGCGCCCTCTTCTGTCGCGCGCGTCACCTTGCCGCGGATCTGCATATAGCGATAGGGATTGTCCGGGTCCATGATGGCCAGCGCGACAGGCGCTCCCTCCCTCAAGGTCCGTGCCTTCACCCTGCCCTTCGCGGTGTTAACGCGGATGCGGCCGCTGGTGTAGTCGAACCACACCGGCGTGACCTGCGGCGATCCATCCCGCATCACGGTCGCGATATTGGCGAACGCCTTCTTCTGTTGCAGCAGATCCATGTACGTCGCAGGAATCTCCGTCATCGCACCAGGCTCCTTCTTGCACACCAGTGTTACATGGGGGCTGCCCGCGGGCTTGCTATTCGCTGGCGTGGATGCTCGGGCGCGCTGCCCTTCGCCACGACAGCGGCGAGCCAAACGTCACCGCACCAATGGCCGGTACTTGATCCGATGCGGCTCGGTCGCCTGTGCGCCCAGGCGCCGACGCTTGTCTTCTTCGTACGCCTCGAAATTCCCCTCGAACCACTCCACGTGGCTGTCGCCTTCGAACGAAAGAATATGCGTCGCCAGCCGGTCCAAAAACCACCGGTCGTGGCTGATGATCACCGCGCAGCCGGCAAATTCCGTCAGCGCATCCTCTAACGCACGCAACGTATCCACGTCCAGATCGTTGGTCGGCTCGTCAAGCAGGATGACGTTGTGCTCAGACTTCAGCATCTTTGCGAGATGGACGCGGTTGCGCTCACCGCCCGACAGGATGCCCACCTTCTTCTGCTGGTCCGGCCCCTTGAAGTTGAACGCCCCGACATAGGCACGCGACGGCACCGCCCGCTTGCCCAGATAGATCATGTCCTCGCCGCCGCTGATCTCCTGCCACACTGTGTTATTGGCGTTGAGGCTGTCGCGCGACTGGTCGACATATCCGAGTTGCACCGTCTCTCCGATCCGCAGCGAACCGGCATCCGGCTTTTCCTTGCCGATAATCATCCGGAACAAAGTTGTCTTGCCGGCGCCGTTCGGTCCGATCACGCCGACGATGCCGCCGGGCGGCAATTTGAAATCCAAACCCTCGATCAGCTCGTGATCGCCATAGCCTTTGCACAGCCCCTCAGCCTCGATCACCACATTCCCCAACCGCGGCCCCGGCGGAATCACGATCTCGGCCACACCCGCCGCTTGCTCCTGCGACTTCGCCAACAGCTCCTCATAACGCTGGATACGCGCGCGGTTCTTCGCCTGCCGCGCCCGAGGCGAAGCAGCAATCCACTCCTGCTCCATCGCCAACGCGCGCTGGCGTGCGCTTTCTTCCTTCTCCTCCTGCGCCAGCCGCTTGCGCTTTTGGTCCAGCCACGACGAGTAGTTGCCTTCGAACGGATAACCGCGCCCGCGCTCGATTTCCAAAATCCAGCCGGTGACGTTGTCCAGGAAGTAGCGGTCGTGGGTGACGATCATCACCGTGCCGGGGTAGGTCTGCAACGTATGCTCCAGCCAGGCGACGCTTTCCGCGTCCAGGTGGTTGGTCGGCTCG
>DATKPQ010000095.1:0-3676 GCA_035523995.1 Acetobacteraceae bacterium
AAGGAACGCTGGGTCGCCGGCGGCCCACTCGGGCCGGCCAAACTCTCCATCGATCGCGCTCTCGAGTTCATCGCTGCCGAGGATATCTTCTGGACCCAGCGCTGAGCTATCACCCCACCGCGAAAATGCGCAAAGTCGAGCTTAGTGCACCAATCAAATGTTGGGTGGAGAAAGCTGCGCCGTTAGGCATTGGCGTCAGCCGGACTGGCACCGCCAGCCCAACGCCACCGCCATCGCGCCCCCCGGGACCTCAGAACCCCGGGGAGTGTCACCTCTGCTTTGCAGAGGAATGTCATCTCTAAATTGGTCCTACACGTCTGTGCCGCGCACGCGGACACCTTGGCAACATGGCAGGAGTGCATCCAGCCCCGGCCCATGGTAAACAAATGTCCGTTCCCCACCCATTGCGGCGGAACGGTGACCACTGGTGCGCGATCAAGACGGTCGCTGATGTCTCGGTTTGTTTATGCGCTCTGGTACTGATCTGCTGCGTCTCATTCCATCAGCTCGGGTGTTTCCCGAACATGATCCATCCCCCGCTGCTTGGCGTGGTAAACGCCCCCAGCGCGGTCTCCGCCCGTACCCTGACCTGCCGTGCACCAGCCGTGCCGCGCAATTGCTCTATGCAGTCGGTATACATGGCCGTCCGCGTCCGCCCGTTCCCCAGATTGCCGCCGCTTGAGCAATACGGGTGCGGTCCCTCCACCCTGATATCGTCTGCGTAGAACGCGAAGGCATCGCCGCGTTTGACGCCGTGCCACTGGAACGCCTCCAGGAAGAACTGCGCCATGGGTGCATAGCCGTCGTACGGATTGAAGATATCGACATCCCCGCGCCCGAGCCCGGCGCCTTCGTACATCCGGCGCGCAGCCCGGTCGGTCCAGTCCTCGATCTCGTCCAGGTCGGCCTGTGTGGTGCGCTGCCTGAAATTGTGTTGCGCGTGATTCAGCACATAGACCGGCTTCTGCCGCATGTCGCGGGCACGCTCGGCGGTGGTGAACAAATACGCGGCCGATGCATTCACCGGCCGGTCGCAGTCCCACAGCCGGAGCGGGTTCAGGATGTAGCGCGACGTGACGTACTCCTCGATGGTGAGCTGCGGCACGTTATGGGTGGCATTGTACCCCCACGGCGTCAGCAATCCGTTGCGGTGCTGGTTGACAACGAAGGGCGCGAGGTCGTCGTGCCTACCGCCGTACTTCAAGCAGTACTGATTGTGCGGAAAGATGTTGATGAAGTCGTTGCCGCCGTGATTGCCCCAGGGCGCCGTCCATTGGCGGGCGCCGCGAGCGTAGTCGTCAGCGTTCTCGCCCCCGCGGCGATAGCGGCCTTCCAGGTTGCCGGTCGGGTAGATGACGAGACAGGTCTGGCACATGCCGTCACCGACGGCCTGTGCCGCCATCCCTACCATTTCGCTGATGGTCGGCACGCCGGTTGGCGCAAATCGCACGTTGCGCAGCCCCATCTGCGCGATGAGCCACTGCGCGTTGACAAGTGTAAGCCCCCACTCCGAATCGTAGGGCGGGTCGAAATACGGCCGAGGCGCCCACTGCGACGCGGAGCCGCCGCTGCCGCCGGCGATGTGGCTGTCGCAGCAGATGACGCCGTCGATCTGATCCGGCGTCACGCCCGCGTCGTCCATCGCCCTCTGGCAGGCCAAAATGGAGAAGGCACCGAGCGTCCTTTCCATCGAGATGCCGTCCCAGCGGCGGTCGACCGGGGAATGCCCGACGCCAGCCACTGCGACCTTGCCTCGGTGCTCCCATACGCCGAGCCCGTCCTTGTCTCGCCGCCACTGATACTGGTCTGGCGCGCTCATGGCTTCACCTTACCTCTCCGAACGTCATTGCAAGTCTCAATGTTATTGCGGGGAGCGAGGCGACGAAGCAAACTCGTTCACGAAAGCTCCGGATTGTCCGCGCGCGCACGTGACCGAGGCTGCTTCGTCGCTTCGCTCCTCGCAATGACAAGGGGCGCGCTGTGGCGCGCACCTCACTGATTCCGAACATTACGCGACGACCCTCCACTCATGGATAAGCTGGCCCGGAGCCACATCCTCGAACGTCACCTCGACGGCGGCGCCCACCGGCACTTTGTCGGGCGACGTGCCGGGGAGATTGGAATAGAAATTGACCCGCTTGTCCGCGTCCAATGTCACCATCGCCAGGTTATAAGGCTGATCGGGCATGCGACGGTTGAGGCGGCCATCGTCGATCACGATGTAGGTCGCGATATGGCCTTTTCCCTCGACCTCTCGCCACGTCAGACCGGCATCCGAACCGCAGACCTGGCACGCCCGTTGCGGTGGGTATTGCAGCCGGTCGCAGGCAGCACAGTGCTGCAACACCAGCCGTTTTTGATTGACGGCGTCCCAGAACGGCTTGCTCAACGCGTCGGGGACGGGGATCAGCTTCGGCATCGTTTCACTCCGCGCTGCGTCCAACCCAGCCGCCATAGACTGGGTACTGGCAGCAGATGAATTCGATATAGGCCGGGCGGCCCGACGTATTGACGTCGAGCGCCCGCCGCAAAGCCGGAATGATCTCGACTGGCGCGCTCACCCGCTCGGTGTGGAACCCTAGAGCGCCGATCACCTTCGACATATCCACGTCATTCGGCCCCAGCACCTGGTGTGTGAAGGGATCGTGTCCCGGCCCCCAGAAGCCGGGTCCATAGCCGGCAAAGCCGCCATTGCTGATGTGCACGACCGTGATCCCGAGTGTCTCGCGCAGCAGAACCTCGAGGTTGCCGAGCATGTAGCCAAGGCCCGCCTCGCCGATCACCGCCACGCATGTGCGCTCGGGAAACGCCTTCTTGGCGGCAATGGCGGCCGCCAGGCTGAAGCCAAGCGTGGAGACATTGCCCCAGCCCAGGAAGCCGCGCGGGATCAGCGTGTCGAACACCGTGCTGAGCTGGTCGCGCGTATTGCCGGACTCGTGCGTGACGAATGAATTGCGCAGATCCAGCACCTGCATGAGATCGCCGTACACCCGGTACGGATTGATCGGCGTCTCGCCGGAGGCCATGACCTGCCGGTACCGCGCGAGCGCCTGATCGCGTGCCGCCCGAATGTCCGCCGCTACGTCACCCGCTGGCCGTCCGGCACCGGACGTGCGGGCGGACACTTCCTGGCGCAGCGCCTGCAAGGTCAGGCGCGCATCGCCGATCACAGCGTGCGCCGTAGGATACATCTTGTTGATGTGCAGCTCGTCCACGTTGCAGTGGATGATGGTTTTCTTCGCCCCATCGGGAATCGCATGACTGAAGCGGCCCGGCGACAGGCTTGTGCCGATGGCGAGGATGAGATCGCTCTTGTTCAGGTAGTGTGCCACCTGCTCGCCGCGCACGCCGACGAACAGTGGATGGTTCTCCGGCAACGCCCCTTTGGCCTTGAGGGTCGTGATGACAGGCACGTTCACATGCTCTGCCAACGCTTTCAGATCGTCCGAGGCACTCGCGTAGATGACCCCCTCACCGGCGTAGATCAGCGGGTTATGGGCCGCCAGAAGCAAGTCAACCGCAGCCCGCACATCCGCAGGGTCGGGCGCGGATTTCCAGCCCTTCACGGGATGATAGGGATCGGCGGTCTCGTCGTATGTCGCGGTGGCATTGGGAATCGCCAGGATCACGGGGCCCGGCCGTCCGCTGCGCAGCATGGTGAACGCGCGGCGCATGA
>DATKPQ010000096.1:0-6089 GCA_035523995.1 Acetobacteraceae bacterium
GGAACGCTGGGTCGCCGGCGGCCCACTCGGGCCGGCCAAACTCTCCATCGATCGCGCTCTCGAGTTCATCGCTGCCGAGGATATCTTCTGGACCCAGCGCTGAGCTATCACCCCACCGCGAAAATGCGCAAAGTCGAGCTAAGAGCATGCGACAAAGCAAGCCCCCGCCGGCAACGTCTCATCCGAAAACGCTATCCCATGCACGAACCCGTACTGCGGCGTGGCAATCCGCGGTACCGGCTTCGCGCTCAGCAAATACTGTCGCAGGAAGTCCATGCGTTCCGCCGGACCGATGGTGCACCACGCGTCATCGGCATAGAAGTGCATGAAGCGATACGGCGCCAGCGCCTCCGCCACTGCCAGTGCCGAGCGCAGCCGCAGCAGTGCGCTGTGGTACGCATCCCCGGGTGCCACCAGATTGAACGGATGGAACGATACGTGCAGCCACGGCTTGGCATCCGCCAGCAACGGCGCGATGGCGCGCAGTACATCATATTCCGCGCCCTCGATATCGATCTTCAGCAGGGAGTGACGGTCGATCCCGATCTCCCGTAGCACGGCCGCCGCGTCGCGCAGCGGGATCACCGCGTCGGGCCGCGCCGACACCAGGCCCTCGCGCTCCACGTCCCGAAATATCGAGGCCCCGGAATCGGCCACGCTTTTTGCATAGAGCGTCACCATCGCGTCGCTTGCACCAAGACCGTGGCGGAACAGACGGATGCGCGGCGCGAGGTCGGGGTTCTCGGCGACGTTGCGGGTCAGTAGCTCGTAGCTCACAGGGCTCGGTTCGAACGCGAACACTGTCTCCACATGGGTGGCGGCATACAGCGCCGTCAGCCCGATATAGGCGCCGAAATCCACCATGCGCGTGCAGTGCGGCAGCACGGCGTCGAAGAATCGGAGTGTGCCTTCCTCGAACCCGCCACAGAACTCACGAGCCGCTGCCACGGTCAGGGCATGGCTGGTCAGCCGGAATGACCGATCCCCCCGCGTCACCACCGGCGCTTGCACATCCGGCGTTGATTCCATGCGCTGCTCCTCCCGGCCAGAAGGTGGAAGGCTAGGTGGCAGTGGTTAAGACAATCTGAACGCCATCCGCCCATGCGTGCGCAGGTGGGCGGGTTTCGCCTAGCCTTGCGATGGCGTGTAATGTCGCCTTGCCACCGTCGCCGCGATGCCGTCTCGAATGGATTTGACATCGGCGACCCAGGGGAGGATCGTCGCGTTTGTGCGACCAGTCCGGGCCCGGCGATCGGTGTCGCGGCCGGGCGTTCTCCATGACGGGAAAGGGAGAGCCGTGAGCCTCGAGGAAAGACTGGCTCCCTTGCGGGAGGCCACAGCGAAGCGCGTCGGCGCCGAAACGCATGCCGTGATGCTGAACGCGACGCGCGCATTGCGCGAGTCTGGCATTCTAGACCGGGTGATCAAGCCGGGTATGCGGGCGCCGGACTTTACCCTGAACGATCAGAACAACGCGGCGGTCTCGTTGTCCGGCCTGCTGGGAACAGGGGCCGTCGTGCTGAGCGTGTTCCGAGGATTCTGGTGACCCTACTGCCGGCATGAGCTGGATGCTCTGCAAGCAGTCCTTCCCGAGATCACGTCGCTTGGCGCCAGCCTGGTCGTTTTGTCGCCGCAGTTGCAGCGCTACACGAAGCCGGGGGCAGAGAAGCAGAAGCTAGGTTTCCCGATCCTGACCGATCCGGACAACAAGGTGGGCGAAGCCTACGGGCTGGCGTTCCGCCTGCCGGACGACCTGATCGCGGTCTATAAGAAGCTCGGCGTGGACCTACCGCGGTACAATGGCGACGAGAGTTGGCGGCTATCGATCCCGGCACGCATTGTGATTAGCAGCGACGGCATCGTCGCCGCTGCCGAGGCCGATCCGGACTACACGCACCGCCCTGAGGTCGAATCGACGATCGCAGTGCTACGCGGCTTGTAAGCTGACGTCCACCGTGCGGTTGCGAAGCGGGCAATGTCGCGGCGCGCGTGGGATCGCGGCGCGGGAGGGAACCCACTGCGAACAGCGCGGCGCTCTGCTTCCGACGGAGTGCGCCTGCTGTCATTCGGAGTGAAGCGATCTAGATCGAGAGAACGTCCGACTCTCCGTTGGGAATTGGTTCTGTTCGCCAACAAGAGACGCCGTTGTCCCCTCCCCTAACCGCTCCCGCAAAAGGAGTGGGAACCCCCCTTCACTTTCTCCCTTTGCCTGCAGCCTTCACCTACACTCTTTACTTTCACCTTTCCCCCCTTCGATGTCAGTCGGCGAGCGTTTCCAGCGTGACATCGCCCGCGACGATGCGGGCTCGCCCCTGGGGCGTGTCCAGCAGCAGCGTGCCGTCGGTATCGATGCCGAGGAACAGTCCTATAACGAAATGATCTGCCAGGCGAACGCTCAGGGAACTGCCCGGCGGGTGGGCACGCGCCAGCCAAGCCGCCCGCACCGCCGCGAACCCATCCGTCTGCCAGATCGTTAGCCAGCGCCCGAGCGCTTCGAGCAATTTTTCGCGGGTGCCGTCCACCGTCGCCAGGCCGCCGCAGCCGACGATGGTGGACACGCGATAGGACAAGCCACTCGGCGCATGCAGCACGTTCAAGCCGATGCCCAGGATCAATGCATCGCCGGCTTGTTCCAGCAGGATGCCGGCGATTTTGCCGTCCCGCACCAGCACGTCGTTGGGCCATTTCAGCGTCGCCCGCACGTGGCGCGGCAGCAACGCATCCACCGCGTCAGCCACGGCCAGCGCTGCCAGGAACCCGAATTCGACGTTGCGAGCCGCTGGCAAGTCACAGCGCAACACTATTGAAGCGTATAGGTTGCCTGGTGGGCTGATCCAACGCCGTGAAAACCGTCCGCGGCCGGCGGTCTGCTGGTCGGCGTGCACGACGGTGCCATGGGGTGCACCGGACTCGATCAGCCGCCGCGCCTCGTCATTGGTGGACCCCAGTTCGTGGTAGTGGAGAACCTCGAATGCCGTCATGCCGTCGTTTCCGAACCGTCAGATTGGACGGTAGCGGAGACCCGATCACGGCGCCACGTTTTGGTCGCAATGCGCTTGACCCGGCGCCGTGCGGCTTGGCACCCATGGTGCATGGCTCGTTCCGTTTTGCGCTGCGTCCTCGTTCTTCTCCTGCTTTGGCGCGTGCCGGCAGCGGCGCTGGAGCTTACGCATGTGCCGGCGCCGGAGCGGCGTGTCGCTGTGATCAGGATCGCCGATGCGCGACCGACTCCTGTGGTTCGTCCGCATGGCGCGCTGCATCCGGCCCGGCCACGGTACCGGAGCGAGCCGCAGCTTCCGCTGCCACTGCCGCCGCCGCTGCCCGAGCAAGCTGTCCAGCCGCCTTCGCCGGCTGCCACCGCACCAAAGACCGCGCCGGCCAAGCCGGCCGAGGCGGAGAAACCCACCGGCCTGCCGCTGCCTCGCTTCGCGGCGCTGCGCACGGATGATGTGAACATGCGCGCCGGCCCGGGTTTCCGATATCCGATCATGTGGGTTTACAAGCGTCGCGGCCTGCCGATGGAAATCGAGCGCGAGTTCGAAATCTGGCGCCTGGTGGAGGATCCCGACGGCACCAAGGGTTGGGTGCACGAGGCGACACTGACCGGCCGACGCACCTTCCTGGTGCAAGGCGCGGATGCAACCCTGCGTGCCAAGCCGGATGACGATGCCCGTGCGGTCGCGATCCTGAAGGTCGGCGTGATCGGCCGCATCCGCTCCTGCGACGCCGGCAGCGTGTGGTGCCGCGTGGAGGTGCGCGACTACAGCGGCTACGTGAAGCGCTCGCAGTTCTGGGGCACGCTGCCTGGCGAGGTGATTGCCCCCTGACCGCGCCGTGAGCGCGGCCGTTTGCGTTGTCAGGGTATTGTCAACTTGCAGGACGTCATACCGCTCACGACGGTATTGCGGGCCTAAGGACGCTGGACGGCTCTGCTGCATTGCAGCGCGCCGGGCGGGATGAAGGCTGAAGGTGAGCCGCTTTCCGGCGCTGCGCGGCGCTCGGGGAAATGCCTCGACCGTTGGATAGAGCATGATCGTCGGGGCATGAAATTACCGATCGCTCCGGAGATCGGATTCAAGCGGATCAGGACCGCGGCGAGGGGATCGAACTGACGCATTTGACCCTCAAGGATCAGTTCGATCTCGGCGGGTTGCTCCTGCTGAACCGGCACGCGCCAGCTATTTTAGACGCGGCCCTGGCGGTTCACCAAATTAGGGCAGCTTTGGTTTACCTGTCTTCACGGCTCGTCCCTCATACCAAACCCACGGAAAGGCTGACTCATGACCAACTAAGAAGCGCCAGTCGTTTCAATGGTTCAGCCATGCTGACGCGAGTCAATCCGTATGCGACCTGGCATCAGTCATTTTCTACCAGAGACGCTTGAGAAAATGTCTCATTTCGGGAAACTGCTGCGGCGATTTTATCGGCCTTCGGTTGGCATGCCATTCAATGTCTGTCAGCAGGAGAGGGACGTAAAGATGCACGCACAAACCATCTTGAATCCTCGTTCACGATTCAAACCGCGCCGGTGACAAATTAATTTCATATTGCCGATAGATATTCATTGCAATTCGGCCTGACACGGAGCAATCATAGCGGGCACGCAAAGGTCTGGTTCTGCACTGGACCTTATCTGCGGAGCTTGGCGCTCGCGGGCGCCAAGCTCGGGACGTGCTGCGCCGCGCGCACCGACCAAGCCGCGTGTGTGCGGTGGGATCACCCGGCAACCAAGGTTCCGACCCCAATCCAATTGGCCCGTGTCGCAAACGCCAGCGGGCGAGTGCGGGCCGGCGCCCAAGACCAGCCGGACGGTTGGCCGACGTAGGCCACAACCGCGCTGCCACCGATTGCCAACATGACGGTGCTGCCTGGGCTGATCGTGAGCATCGTCATAGGACCACTCAAGGATAGGCGGCTGGATCGGTACCTGACATGCCGGCACGAGAACGACCGTCGGTCATCGCTGGCCATCTACCTGTCAGGATGGTTCTCGCCCCAGTTCACATTGCTATCGCCGGGAAACTCCCGCTCCTCATCACCCCTCCTGAAGATTTTCCACCCCTTCTGATCCCGCACCAATGACATCCCGGTCTGCGGCGCATTGTTCAGGGCGCCGCCAGCGCCTTGATGTATGCGCGAGCGCACGCGACCAGATCTTCGACGGGTCTGCATAACTGGCTGACACGACTCTCGCTACTGTCAAAATCGACAGTAGTTCAGTTAGTTCTTCTATTCATTGCCATACCGACCTTATGTCGGATGACTAGCAAGCTGAGCGCAGACGCCAGCTGATATCAACTCGGAGGAACGTCAGAAATGCCAGCCCAGTATGTGTGGACGCTCAACGGCGGCGAGCTGCAATCCGGTAACGCCCAGGACGCCACCCAAACCGATCAGTTCAATGTTTATGGTTTAGGCAACTACATCGTCAGCATCGGCGGCAACCTTATCGTCAATGGCGGCGATCTTGCCCCGTATGGCCAGGACAGCGACACCACCATCATCCTGTCCTCCACGCCCACCGATCCGGCGTCGGGAATCGGTGTGACCGACACGATCACGCTGGATGGCGGCGGCAACTCGCTGGCCGGGTCGGTCGTTGCGTCCACTGTCACTTTCACCGTCAATGGCATAACTGGCGACAATACTGTGTCGCTCGACAATGCCGATGGCGGCACGACCACACTCAGCATGGCCGGCCCCGGCAACTTCGTGAGCCTGAATGGCGACGCGACGAACAGCGTCACCAGCACTGGCGGTACGGCGACCGTCACGATCGGCGGCGCCGATGATAATCTGTTCAATCTGTCCGGCCTCTATTCGAACACGGTGACACTGGGCGGCACCGGCAACTCTGTCACCGGTGGCGACGAGGATTTCACCCTCGCTGGCGGGCAGGGGACGGTCACCCTGGGTGACGGCACCGACAGCGTGACCATGACCGGGATGGGAAACGATGTGACGGTGGGCGGCGGCAACGACATGATCGTTGCCGGCGGCAGCGACGCGGTCGTGAGCATTCTTGGTGTCGACAGCACAGGCGCTGCGACCTGGTCGGGCGATGCCGACGACGGCCCGGTGCCGATGAG
>DATKPQ010000097.1:0-24389 GCA_035523995.1 Acetobacteraceae bacterium
CCAAAGGCGCCAGCGGATGTGTTCGACCGCATCGGTGAATTCGGCCCTGTTCCGGCAGTCGTCGACGCTGTTGGTCGGCCAGCCACCGGCACATTGAGCGGCGTGCTGGATACGCATCGCGAGGTGGAACCAGTCGAGTACATGATAAACGGTCCCGGTGCTCGCGGCCTCTCCCAGCGATCGGGGGCCGTCGGCACCGTCGCTCAGGATCGTCACCTCGGTGGCCTCGGTCATGCCGAGACCGGTCAGCACGCCATTCAGCTGCGTGCGCTGCCGGTCGGCATCGCCGGGTACGCCGCTGAACAGGACCGGCTTTCCATCGTCATTGCTGACCTGGGCCGCCATCACCTCGAACGTCCTGCCCTGACGACCGCGCACCGCCCGGACGTGCCCGGCGTCGATCGATACCGTCATCGTCTCCGCGGGCGGCACCGGCCGCGGCGTCTTCGCCCGCGACAGGGTTTCACGTCCGAGGCCCGCCCCAACCTTCATGGTCCGGCGGCGGATCGTCTCCTGCCACGGCGGGTCATCGCCGATCGGGAAGAATTCTGACGGGAACCGCCGGGCGCGGCGATATGGCAACCAGGCCCCCAGCTTCGCCAATGTCCGCTCGTACTCTGGGGTGCACCGGTCTGGCATGAGCTCCGATGCCGGCGAGAGCGTCGATCGTTCCCTGATCGCGCATCGGCAGGGTTTGAACCGCGGCACCGGCACCTCGACCGTGCCGAACAGCGAGTTCAACCGCCGTGCGCGCGTGTCTTTCAGCGGGCGGAGGCCCTGGCAGTGCGAGCAGCGGCGGCGCAGCGCGCTGTACTCCGCGACCCGCGCCTCAACCAGGTGCCGCTCCACGCCGGCCAGCACCATCTTACCATCGTCCAGCGTCAGGCCGAGTGGATCGAGGGTCGAATGCGGGTCGGCGCCGCCGCCACGGGCAACCTCGTGGGTCTGCTTCGTTCCATCGGCGCCGCTCAGTTCGATCGTCACCCGTCATTCCATCCAGCCCGCCCCCGGTCTTCCATGCGCCGACGTTAGCACCCCCATGTTTGGGACGGTCTCCGGTCAAATTTCCGAACGGATCGAGAACGGGCGCTCGGACGCCGATGAGCCGACCGACAAAGATCGCTGTTGCGCAAACGAACGTTTGAGTGTCACCGCTGGATGGCGTGCAGAATCAACCGATTGCCTGTCGCACAATTCCGTTGCCATTGATACGTCAAGGCAACCTACTTCTGCAATGAAGGCGGCGGTTCAGGAGGCATTGCAGGGGTGGATTCATGCCAAAACGCAGGCATGTTCATGCGGTGTTCTAATATTTGGCCGAAAATCGACCGACCGTGTACCCGGGCCTCATCGGATCGGCGGGCTTGGCGCATCCAGCCGTTACCGAAGCCGCGGAAGCTCTCTCGGCGATCAGGACTGCGGTTTCGGCACGTCAGCAACCTTCCGCCGGCACCAGACGCCAGCTATGGCCCCGCGGCAAACCGGGCAGCGGTTCCCCTTCATTGATTCGAATAACTCGCCCGGTCGGGGAGCCAAACACGCTCAGGGTTTCGTAATGACCATCCTCGGGCGCTGATTCACCCGGCAGACATTCCGTCTCTTGCGGCAGCGTGCGACCTTTCGACGCGGCACACCTATGGGAATTCCCATCCGGACTGAATGATTCAGATCAATGGCCGAACGGGCACTTCCACCGCCTGACCCGCTGATAAACATCTAAATTTACGAGGCATTCTAAGCCACTTCGGCAATGGAAGCGGAGATCGTGTTTGTGGCAAGCTGGGTGCATGAAAAAACGCACCGCAGCCGAAGTCGAGGGCATCGCCCAAGCCTATGAGCGAATGATCGCCCGCTTCACGCCGCAGCAATCCACGCTCGTCCGGCAGGTCTTCGCTGGTCTGGCGAATGGGGAGCTGTCCGAAGAGGAGGCAAACGAGATGCTCGTTCGCAACCTCGGCATCGCCAGGACCGGGAGTTGGCGGGAGCTTTTGGACTGATGCCGCAACCCATCCGCGCCCGTCAGGCCGGCGTGGCATAGCGCCGGCCGCAAAAGACGCACGCCAGCACGCGAGATAGTGGACACACGCGCCGATTATCGTCAAATTTGCTTACGGGCTACTCCGACGAGGCCTTTGCCTGGCGACCCGCTGCGTCGCCGCCCAGCCAGGTCTCGGCTGCCTGCCTCTGGCGCTCCGCCACTCGGGACCGCACCCATTAGGGTTTGTTGCAAGGCCGCTATCGGTTTGCTGGAATGAATGTCGGCTCCCGTGCTGACTTATGTATAGCATTTGCCCCCGGCTCGGGTGGTCGTTGCGACCTGATCCAGGCAGCCATGCCAGCCTGTTCGACAAGCGATTGCATGAGTATCGATGCGACGGGATCATCCCGTTGCATCCCGTCTATCGGCGGAGCAGGAGCCAACGTTGAGCACTGTCAGCAGAGTCGCCGCTCGCCTCGCACCACGGCTACCGCTCGCGATCGCCGTATTGATGGCGGTCACGTTCATCTCGCTCGCCGGCAAACGATACCTCAACCTTTCGACGCTGGCCGCCAATGCAAAATGGATGCGGGAAATGGCCCAGCAATGGTGGCTTCTGGCCCCCATCCTGTTCGTGGCGGCGAACGCAGCCTTGCTCATGTCCCTGGTGATACCGGCCTGGTTCTGCACGATTGCCGGTGGCCTGCTGTTCGGCCGATGGCAGGGCATAGTCTATGCACTCATCGGGACAACGCTCGGCGCGGCCGGAGTCTTTCTCGCCGCACGGTTCGGCCTTCAGGGCCTCGGCGAATCACCCGGCAAGCGCGCGAAGCAGATCGCCGAGGGTTTCCGCGCCAACGCCTTCAGCTATCTGGTCGTGCTGCGCCTGGTACCGATCTTCCCGTTCACACTGGTGAACATCGCAGCTGCGATCAGCGGCATTCCGCCCAGGACCTATATTCTCGGCTCCCTTGTTGGGATCACTCCGAGCACACTGATCTATGCCAGCCTGGGTGACATGTTGAGCGAGATCGCGCAGCACGACCAGCTTCCTGACGCCAATCTGATGCTTGAGCCCAGGTTCCTGATACCACTGCTTGGGCTTGCCTGCCTGGCATTGCTTCCGGTCTTGTTTGGACGCCTCGGGCGTGGTCAGAGCCGCTGATCTGGCAGTCAGGCGGCGGCCCTTCGCTCTCGGTGTGGGCTACGAATACCAAACGGACGGAGGCGGCCGGCATCGACGCCGCCCCCATCGCAACGACTGGTGATGGCCGCCTCGGGCTGCGGCCAGACCCCGCGCCCGAGGCGGCCGTCCAACTCAGGCCTGCGACATCCCCTGGATAATCGAGTCAGTCACAGAGGCCGCAACCCGCGAGGCGATGCGCTGCATCTCCGCCACGCTGGGCTCGTTGCTGATCGGGAACGCCATCCCGTGCGCGGCGTCGATCAGCGCGTTCACGCCAGGCTCGAGCTGGCTGACCGCGAACAGCAGCACGCCGCGCGCCGCCAGGGCCTGCCCGATCTGCTGCGCGGTGCGGCCCGACGGCGAGGCCTTGGTATCCGCCGTCGAGAACAGGACGATCGCCCCCCGCGACTTCGGCGGCACGCCACCCCAATCGACGCACTCCAGCGCGGTCTCCAGCGCGTGGGCGTGATGCTCGGGCGGATCACCGCCACCACCGAAGCTCAGGTGCTGGGCCGCGGTCACGATGTCATCCAGCCCGCCGTCGCGCACCAGCATCACCGGGTGTTCGTTGTAATCCAGGTCGCCGTGGGTTTGCAGGAACAACCGCACGCGGGCGGCCTTCTCGATCACCGGCCGCGCGATCATCGGGATCGCCTGCCGGATGCCGACGGCGAACTCGTGCGACGAGCCGGTGCGATCGATGGCGAACACCAGATCCACCTGCACCGGCACTCTGCGGGCACTGCTCCTGGGCATCACCATTTCGGGGTCGAGCCCCTCCTCGGCATTGCCCGCACCAGCGCGGGTCCAGGGCGCGTCAGTCGTGTTCGTTTCGGGAAAAATCGGCATGGTCTTGGTCTCCTGGGTTAGCCGTGCGGAGCATGGGATGCGGTCTCCGCCGGCGGTTGCACACGGGCATCCCACTGCGACGACGAACAGGCGGCCGCCATTTGACAGGGCGGCCGCCTTTCCGCTCCGGCTTAGACGGCGGCTGGAACCGCCGGCAGCAACACTTCGGTGTTCAGTGGGATGTAGCGGTCGGCTGCCTCGCGTAGACGTTTCGAAGTGCAGCCCATCCAGCTCCAAACCTCTACCTTGCAGCCTTGCGCCTTCAGGTAGTGCAGGAGCGGTTCGTAATCGCCGTCGCCACCCACCAGCGCGACGACGTCAACCTTGTTTGCCAGCGCGATGGCGTCCACCGTCAGCCAGCAATCGACATTCTTCGGCGGCGTCTTCACCTCCACGCCCAGCCGGCGCTCCAGGAAGTGCTGAAGCTTGGGTGGGAAGGGATACTGCGCGGCCACCGCCTCCGGCCGGTACAGGATGGCGCGGACGATCTCCCGATCGTCGATCGCCTCAAGCAGTTTCGCGTAGTCGATCCGGCGGCCGTAGGCGTTGGCCGCCTGGATCGACAGGTTGTCGTCGTCGATCAGCACTGCGACCCGCTGGGCCGCCAGTTTGCGCATCGTCTCCAGCCCGGAGACGGATGACGCGGTGGAGCAAGGCGTTTCTTCCATGACAGGCTCCTCCTCTGGGTCCTGTCACCTGGACGAACCGGAGCGGCGAAATTCACCTGCCGCCGGTTCGCGCCGTCGATCGCCTGCTATGCCGAGGAGGAAGCGGCCCCGCCCTGAATGGACAGCAGCATGGCAAAGCAGCCGCCGTGAGTGTGCAGGCGCTCCGCCAACTCGTGGCCCAGCTCCGCCAGGCTCGCCAGGATCCGGCACACTTTCACCCGCGCCCAAACGCGCAGCTTGTAGCCGTTTTGACCAAACACGGACCGCAGCTCATCGGGCGACCATTCCTCGATCAGCAGCATCACCACGGTCCGATATTTCGGGTCGAGCTGCTCGAACAGTCGCTTGATCAGGTTCCGGGTATCGATTTCCTCGACAAGGATGTTTTCCAGCGTCTGTGAATCATCGGACGAGGGGCGCGGGAATCGCCGTGCCCTTCGGTCCTTGGCTGCAGCTTCGTCCGCCTCGGTGGCCTTGGTTTCGTCCTGCCATCGGGTCCGGGCTGCAGCGGGATTATCGGGCCCGCCATCCACCCAGATGCGGGCCTGAGCGCCGACGAGTGCCAGGTAATCGTCGTCCAGTTCGACGAACGACATGAGGCCCGCCCGGCGCACCTCATCGATCAGCGTGTTGCGAATTACCGTATGCAGGAGACGCTCGGCCGCTTCGAGGGTGCGCGGGGATTGTGGGGTGCCCGCGTAGGACTTCAGCATCTTATAGAAGGAGTGCTGCACGCATTCGGCCACGGTCGCCGGCGGCAGGTTGTCGTAGCGCCGGATATAGAGCGCCTCCAGTCGCTGGATTGAATCCTTCTCGCCAAGTTTTGCCAGCAGCGCGTCCAGGATCCGGTCCGAGCGACTCATCCTCACCCTCCCCCACGGCTTATCCGTACTCGGCACGCAACGGTCGAATAGGAGCGCGTGGCCCTTCGCCTGTCAAAACGTGGGCGCAGCATCGTCATGCGAGAGCGAGGCCCGAGGCGCCTCGTCTCCCCGCAACCCACAACCAGAAGAGGCTACACTATGCGCCGTTCACCGAACGCCGCCCAGCGCGCCTATCTGCAGGGCCTGACCGCGGCATTGGCGTCCGCGCCGCCCCCGCCTGCCCCCATGACGTCTTTCGCTGCCAGCTTTGACCCGGCGACGCCGTCCCATGTCGGTTCGGTCCCTGCCGCGGCGTCCGTCCGCGTCGTTGTTCCTGCGCCGGCAGTCACTCCTGCCGCCACGCCTGCCGGGGTTGCCGTCCCTGCACCGGTGTTCACCCCGCTCGCTGCCCCGGCTGCCCGGGTTGAAAGCTGGACATTGCGGCCGCAGCCCTACGCCTCCCAGCTTTGGGATCGCGTGTGCCATTGGCTGAAGGATCGTTTGCTCCGGCTGCTGGTGCTCGGCTGCCTCGCGGTGCTGCCGCGACCGGACGCCGCCTGGGCGACGGGGACCCATGTGTCGATGCACATCCCGTTGCCGCCGCCACCGCCCCCGGCAGAAGCTTCGGGACAGGATGCCGCCACGCCTCCAGCACCGGCCGACGCGCCGGCGGACGCAACGGTCGTGCCCGCAAGTGAGCAGCCAGGCAAGGCAGCGGGCGCACCCGGAGCCAAGCAGCCAGGCGACGCAGTGGTGGTGCCCGGCGGCGAGCAGCCCTCTGAGGCAGCAACCGTTATTGGGACGCGGCCGCCGGGTCACGCAGCGACCATACAGCGCGCCGGCCAGCCTACCCGCGGGGCGTCGCGCGTCGCTCAAACGCCGTCCGACACGGCACACGTACCAGACCGCGAGCAGCCGTCCGGCGCGACGATCACGCCCGCAGATGCATCGCCGGCGTCTGAAGCCGCCGCGGCTCCGCTGCCCAGCGCCCCGGTGACATCCGATGCCACGTCGCCAAAGACCTCGCAGGCGGCACGACGCGAGACCGCCGCATCCGCACCCTCCGTCACTCGGACTGTGCGCGTTACGCCGGAGCCGAGCGCCACGCAGCAACCCCTGCCCCCGACCCGCGACGCGTTCTGGTCTCATGCTGGCATATGGCTGGCGCTTGCTATGCTCGGCGCGGCGTATGCTGCGGTGCTGCCGGCGCTTGGCGTACTGCTGTATTTCCGGAGCCGCGCAAGCCAGGCCACGAATACGACCGCGGTTCCAGGTCCCTCGATCATCCAGCATGCCGCGACGTTCAATTCGCCGGACGAGGCAGCCTACGCGGAGGCACCAACAGCGTCAGTCGTACGCCCGCCCCCCCCGGTCGAGGAGGCAACTGCAGCAGTCGTACGCCCGACAGCGCCTGTCGAAGAGGCGACAGCGCCAGTCGCGGAGCCGATCGAGCCGATTGCGCAGCCAGCGGCGTCCGCCACGGAACCACGTGCGCAAGTCGGACAGCCAACGGCGCCGCCCGCGCAACCGCAAACGCCAGCCACCGCGCCGTGGCCGATCGGCTTTGCCACCAATCGCGGCCAGGTGCGTCACCGTAACGAGGACGCAGGTGCCGCTTTCTGTCTGGGAGACCACCAGATCGCCATCGTCGCGGACGGTCTGGGCGGCATGCCACTGGGTGCCGAGGCATCCGCGATCGCGGTCCGCGCGGCAGAACGTTCGCTCCGGCGCGGTTGGCGCAGCACGCCCCATGGGCAGCGCCCGCATCCGTCGATGCTGCTCCAGCTGGCCGTCGCGGCCGCCATGGTACGGCTCGCGGCGCACGGGCTGCGGCAGGGGTTCCACACCGCGCGCGAGGGCCTGCGCACCACGCTGATTGTCGTCATCGCGACGGCCGACCGCTACCACTTCGCCTATATCGGCGACGGCGGCATCTTCGTGGTGCGTGCGAACGGAACCGTCGACCCCCTGATGACGCCGCACAAGGTCGAAGGCGGAGCACTTAACGAGCTTGCCGCGAGCCTCGGGCCGTTCCCGCACGGCGCACCCGTGTTCGGCGACGCTCCGCGTCAACCCGGCGACCTGCTGGCCGCAGCCACCGACGGCGTCGCCGACCGCCTGCAGCCGGCTTTCTACAGCCACACGCTGGTTCGACACGCGCGCCGCAGCGACGGCGACTTCTCGGCGGCCGCCGCGCGCGTGCTGACGATCCTGGCCAATTACATGGAGGGAGAAATGTTCCGGTTCGACGACAACATGACGCTGGCGTTGATCGGCGACGATCAGTTGCCGGCATCCGACACCGACACCGCCCGCCGCACCACCGCTCGCGCGCCGGAGACTGCGTGATGGCGGGCGACATGTTCAGCGGCGCGTCGGGGCAGGTCTATATCCGTGAGGCGCCTCTCGATGACGGCGCGACCGGCCAAACCTGGCGGGCGCGCCGTCGCGGCGGCGGCGAGCCACTGGTGCTGAAACTGTTCGCCGAGCGCTTTCGTACCCCGGCCATGCGGCAGCGCACCGCATGGCTGGTTGCGCAGCGGCTCGACCGTGCCTCACCCGTGCTCCAGGCACCGATCGACATGGTGGATGGCCCGATCGGCTTGGGTCACGTCGCCCCCTTCGTCGCGGGCGCGGCAATCGCGACGTATCTGGAGGAACCGAACAGCGGCTTCGTGAACCATCTCGTCGGTGCCACGGCTTTGGTCGCCGGGGTAGCGGCGATCGAGGCGCGAGGCATCGCGCATGGCGATCTGCACGCGAAGAACGTCATGGTCGAGAACCGGGGCGGCGTACTGTATGCGGCGCTGATCGATTTCGACAATTACGTGACGGCCGGCCTGCCGCCGCCGGTGTCCATCGGCCAGATTGAATACTTTGCGCCGGAGATCCGCCGCGACCCGCGCCCGGTGCGGGTCAGCAGCGCGACCGATCGCTATGCGCTCGCCGTGCTGCTGCACGAGTTGTTGCTGGCGCGGCACCCGGGCGCAGCGATGAAGGACGACCCCGACGGGTTCGATCGCATCATGCGGACCGGCGGCTGGCCCGATGACCCGGCGGGCTCGCCACACCCGCGCAGCGACGAGGGATTCCCGGTCAATTGCCTCGACACACGGCTGCAGAATCTGTTTCGCCGTGCGCTGGGGCCGGCGCCCGAGGCTCGTCCGAATGCTGCGGAGTGGCACACCGCACTGACCCGCGCCGTGGAGAATGTCTATCAGTGCGACCATTGCCGCCGGCCCTTCGTCGTGGACGGCGGGAAGCGATGCTGCCCGCATTGCCGTCGTGGCTTTGCCGAGTACCGCCTGTGCGTGCCGTCGCGGCCGCCGGTGGTGTTGCGGGACGAGACAATCCCGCTGACCCGCCGGCATCTGCGCGGTGGCGAAGGCGGCGCGTGCCATGCGGTGCTGCGCCGGCACGGGCCGGACGCGATCCTGGAGCCGACCGGGCGCATTCCGATCTGGCGGCTGAGCGAACGCGGACCGGTCCCGCTCGAGCCGCGCCGCTCGCATCTGCTTCGCCCGGGCGATCGGCTGCGCTTCGGCGACGTCGAGGCGGAGGTCGCGCTCGAGCTGCCCGCCGCGGCAGCTGCAGCCTAATCGCCCTCAGCTGTATGACACGACCGGTCGACGCATTCGCTTCTGCACGGCCGGTAACAACGGATCATTCGGCGGCTGAGCCCGCCGCAGGCGACCGCCCCGCCTCTCCAACCCGGCAATGACCAGCAGCCGCAGACCCTCTGCCCGCCCGCGCAGCCTGGGCAAAGGCGCCTCTCCCTGCCGTCCGGTCAATTTCGTCCTGCTGCTTCGTCCCAGTGACAGAGCCCGCGCCATCCCGGTCCGGGCCACGTCAACAACTGGAGGAGCAGATGGGCGAAACCCACCACCACCGCGTGCCGAAGTGGATGATGGCCGAGTACGACAAGAAGCTGGCGGGGATGTCCGAGAAGAACCGGAACTTCGTCAAGGAGGTAATGGCCGAGCAATACATGGAGAAGACCGCCGGCCAGCGCGGGATGAAGGTGACGGTCTCGCCGGCAGACAAGGGAATGCGTGGCGGCCCCGACGCCGATATGCGCTCCCGCTCCGGCCAGTCGGTCCGCGGCGAAGCCAAGGCGGAGAATTCCAAGCTGAGCCGCGGGCAACGGAACTCGGTCAAGACCCTGCAGACCGACCCCGAGAAGGCCGAAAAGGGCATTGGCCAATTCCGCAAGGCAAGCGGGCTCGACCGTCAGGCGGCGCAGCAGACCCGCGGTGCTCTCGAGCGCGGCAACTCGGTGCGCTACGAGGTGTCGCGCACCCGGGCGACACCGAACGGCTTCGAAACCAAGGTCAGCGGCCGAAACTATGCGTTGCCTCAAACCGGCACCCAGGGTGGCCCGGTGACGACCACGCGCAATCCGCAGGCCATTGGCAGCGGGTTTAAGCCGGCCGGAGAGACCACCAGCGCGCTGCGGGCGAATGTCCGCGCCACCGGTACGCGAAGTGCCACCGGGGGTTCCTCGCCATCCCGTGCCGCGGGTTCGCCTTCGGGCCGGCCAACGACCGGTGGGCTCGGCGGACCCGCTGGCGGAAGCAAGCCCAGCGGCGGGATCGGAGGCACGAGGGGGGGGAGCAGGCCCGGCGGCGGGATCGGCGGCGGGTTGGGCGGACACAAACCCGGCGGCTCGCCCGGCGGCGGTCCCGGCGGTGGCATGTGAACCGGGAGCTGCGAGATGAACGTCTTCAACCTCCCACCCGGAGCGCGCTGCGTGCTGTGTGGCACCGTGCTCTCGGGCCAGGTCGCGGCCGATCTGCATCGCCGCGTCTTCTGCGCGCACCATCGCGCAGAAGGCCGGCACTGCCGTTACTGCGACAGTTTCTTCCTGCCGTCGGGACGCAGTCGCGAGGCCTGCAGCCCCTGTGCCGCGTCGCAGGTGTTCGATCTTGCCGTCGGACAAGCCGCATGCGGCGCGGCCGGTCAGTGGGTGGTGCGCCACGGCCTGACACTGCCACCGACGGTGCCGCTGCGGTTCAGCTCCGCGATGCCGGCCTCGACGATGGGACCGGGCGTACGGATGCTCGGCTACGCCGAGCGGCGCACCGGATTTCCCTGGCTGGCACCGCGAAGCACCGTCGTGCTGCAGGCCGGCCTGCCGCTGATGATGCTGCGCATGGTACTGGGGCACGAGCTTGGGCACGTGGCGCTTGACTCAGAGCACTTGCGGCTGCCGCAATGGGCGGAAGAGGGAAGCTGCGACTGGCTCGCGCACCGCTACCTCGGCGAGTTCGCCGATCCGGCGGCGGCAATGTACCGGCGCCGGATCGAGACCCGCGACGATCCGGTGTATGGCGCCGGGTTCCGCTGGGTCGCGGCGCGACTGGCAGGGCGGACGCCGCGTGACCTAGTGCCGCTGCTGCGATCCACGCGGCTGCCAAGCTTCGCATCACGACCATGAGCGAGTTGTTGCAGGCGCTCGCGGCGATTGCCGTGGCAGCCGGGGTGTATTGGGCGATTTCCCGGTACCAGGCACCGCGGCCCGCGACGCCCGCGGCCACGCGTGCGGGCTCGCCTGCCGGCGGGCCGACTGCGGCCGCAGGCGGGCGACGGGTCCCGGCATTCGGCTGGTCGGAAGGCGAGGCCCCGCGGATCACGGCTGAATTGACCGCCGATATCCGCGACGGAGTGACCGGTGCGCCACTCGATCCGGCGCAACCCGTGTGGCGGTGCACGAGCTGCCATACCTGTTACCAGGAAGCGAGCCGTGCCGTGCTGGCGGCCGAGAACCTGGGCCAGTGCCTCGGCTGCGGCACTGCCGAACTCGAACGGCTCATGCCGAGCCGTCCGCCGGCAGCGCGCGCCACCCCGGTGCCGCATACCACGCCGGCACGGCGCGCCGAGCACGCCACTGACGCCGCGTATGCCGAAGGGCCGATCACGCTCACCGCACACGTGTGGTGGGTGGGATCTGCCGCCGATCCAGGCTTCTACGTCGCGGTGCTGGAGAACAAGCCCTGGCGGCGGGCACTGAAGCTGATTTTCCCGCCGGCGTTCTCCGCGCAGCCAGGCGGCGCGGCGCTCGTCGCCGGGCTGCGCGAGCGCGAGGTGACCGTCAGCGGCCACCTCGCAACCAACGGCCCGCTGGGCCCCCGGATCATCGTCACCGAGCGCCGGATGATCCGAACCACGAGCAATCCAACCCATGACAGGAGCTGACCATGCAGGACGACCGTTACGGCCGCCACGCGCTGATCGACTGGTTTTCGCAACCCCGGGTGCAGAGCGCCCGGTTCGTCGTGGCCGGTGCCGGCGCAATCGGCAACGAGGTCATCAAGAACCTCACCTTGCTCGGTGCCGGTCATATTGCGATCCACGATTTCGACCGCATCGAACGCCATAACCTGACCCGCAGCGTGTTGTTCCGCGAGCACGACGTCGGCGGTCACAAGGCCGCAATCGCAGCCGCCCGCGCGCGGGAGCTGGACCAAGCGGTGCAGGCGGTCGCCGTGCCGGGCGATTTCTGGGAGATGCTCAGCTTCGAAGCCCTGCGCCGCGCCGATTGCGTCATCGGCTGCGTCGATAACTTCGAAGCGCGGATCCGGCTGAACCGTCTATGTCGGATCGCCGGGACCAACCTGATCGACGTGGCCATCGACAGCCGGCGCACCAGCGTGGAGGTGTTTCCGTTCGCGTCCCGCCCTGACTGCGCCTGTTACGAATGCACGCTGCCACCCGGCGTCTATGAACGCATCGCGCAGCGTTACTCCTGCTCGGGTCTGCGCCGCCTCGGCTTGGAAGAGCGCCGCATCCCGACCACCATTCTGACCTCCTCCACGGCCGGCGCGCTGGCCGTCTCGGCGGCCATGCGCCTGCTGCACGCACCGCAGGAAACCACCACTGCACGGCGCGTCGTAACCGACACGATCAGCTTCACCACGTCGGTGGCTCCGCTGGAACGTGCCGAGTGTTGCCCCGGGTGCGGCGATCTGATGTCCGAGATCCAGATCATCGCATGTGATCCGGTGGTTGCGCTGAACCTGGCCGCTGCCGCGGCAGACCCCGACGTGTCGCTGCGGATGAGCGATGCGCTGATCACCGGCGGAAGCTGCGCAGCGTGTGGTCACACGCTCGATGCCGACCTTGCACCGCGGCTGCGCGTTGCACGAGGCCAGGACGAGCGGCTGTCGCACTGCCGTCGATGCGGCAGCGACGTAGCGATCACGGTGCAGGATCAGTTCACCCCGGCCGAGCTCTGCGCGCAGTTCGCCGGGGTGCGCATACCCGCCCGGTTCGCCGTGTTCGACGCCGGCGACACCAGCGTGGTGCTCGACTTTCTGGCCGCTGGAAGGGTGTGCCCGATGTGACGAGCACGTCCGATCGGAGGAGCACGTCCGGTGCGACAGGCACGTCCCGTGCGACGGGACGTGCCCGGGTGACGGGCCGGGCTGGCGTGACCGGCTCGCCCGGGTGACCGGCACGGCCAGTGTGACGAGGCGGGGAACCGCGGCAGCGCCGGCGAGCATGGCGGCGCCACGCAGGGTGTCGGCGTGAGCCGCACTGACTGGGGCGGCCGGCCGGTCAATTCCGGGCGCCTGCATCGTCATGAGGGCAGCGGTGCCGATGGCGGGACCGCTCCGAGGCAACCAGCAAGCCCAGCCCCGGCAACCAACCCCTGGAATTGCCCAGGCGAAACCAAGGAGTCTGCGATGAGCGACGTCCAATTCCGTATCCGTACGCCTGACCAGACCCGCGAGGCGGAGATCACCTCCGATCGGGCCAGCACCGGCCGCGACCTGATCGAGCTCGCGGCATCGAAGTGGCACATGCCGGCCGACACCGAGTACCGGCTGCAGAACACGTCCCGGCACTCGTACATCCCGCCCAGCCAGAAGCTGACCGAGGATGTGGTCGCGCCGAACGACGTGCTGCAGGTAGAACCCGTGCTGGTGGCGGGTTGATGATGAGCCCGCTGCAGCAGCGCCGGATCCTGGACCTTCGCAAGGTCCAGGACCTGGCCCGGAAATCCGGCGGCCGGATCTCGATCACCTGCGTTGACGGCAACCCGATCCATCGGATCGGGCTGTCGATCCGCGCCACTACTGCGGGTTCGCCAGCCTATCCGCGCGCGAAAGTGGAGCAGATCGGCGTGGAGATCGAGCTTCCGGCGCGGTTTCCGTTTCAGGCGCCAGGCGCGCGCGTCACGACCCAGATCTTCCACCCGAATATCTGGAGCCACGGGCAGATCTGTTTCGGCACGAAATGGATCGCGACCGAGGGTCTCGATCTTCTGGTGCGGCGGATCGTGACGATCGTGACGTTCGATCCACTGGTGACCAATCCCGCATCACCGGCCAATGCCGCTGCGTCGGAGTGGTACCAGGCGGCGGTGCGGCGTCATCCGCGCGCGTTCCCGACCGACCGGCTGGCGGAGCAACTGCGATGACCGCGCCGCCCACCGGCGCGGACGGCATTGTTTGGCGCGACCAGCCGGTCGCGTCGGCCGTCCGCCGCCTTGTGGCCGGGGAGATCCCGCTCGGGTTCCCCGACCTCGAGGAACTGCGCCACCTCGAGAACGTGCCCGATCCGGTGGACCTGCAGGATGTCCGGGACCGCTGGGACGGATGGGGCCGCGGGCACCGGCGGGGCCGGCTGCGCAACACGGCCGGCCTGCCTGTACTGCTGCGCAGCCGAGCCTGCCGCGAGGCGATCGAGGCGCACCTCAAGGAAGCACCGATCGAGCTGGGTGGACTGCTGGTCGGTTGTGCGTGGTCGCTGGCTCCGGAGAACCCGGCTGAGCCACCCGTAGTGCTGTGCGTCGAGGCAGCCGTGCCTGCGCTGGACGCCCAGGGCACGGACGTGTCGCTACGCATGGATACCGAATTGTGGGCGCGGGCGCAGCAAGCGGCGGAACGTCGGGGCGGCATCATCATCGGCTGGTACCACAGCCACCCCGATCTCGGCGCCTTCTTCAGCGGCACCGACCGGCGCACCCAGGCCGCAGTGTTCTGCCATGCCTACAGCCTCGGCCTGGTAGCCGATCCGATCCGCGGCGAGGAGCGCTGGTTCCTCGGCCCGCGCTGCCGGGAGATCGGACCCGCACGCGAATTTCCCGGGCGTCAATCGTCATCGGATCAGCAACAGGAAGGAGGTACCGAGGCATGAAAATAACCGAGCTGCTTGGCGCAGGAATGCTGCTGCGCGCCGGGGCAAGGGCGTCGCAGCAGCTCAGCCAGACCATGCTGGCGAGCCTGTCCGCGGCAGCCAACGAGCGCGTGCGCCCGGATGTCGAAACCGCCGAGGCCATCCGTGAAAGCACGCATGTCGGCCAGGCGCTCTGCCGTCTGCCGGTGCATGCGGCGATGGAACTCTTCATGGAGTTCGCCGAGGAGCAGATGACGGAATGGCGGCGGACGGCTGCGCATACACGGCCCGATGGCACCGCTGTCGCTACCTATAGCGGGCGGTTCACCCCCAGGGTCACGTTGCAGGCACGCAGCTACTGGGGCCGCATCGTGCAGAACGAGCACGTCCGCCGCGGCGTGGGCGGATACCGGATCCAGGCAAGGGTGCCGTACCGGTATCGCGCCAGCTTCGAAGTGCAGGCGTCTGGTGCCGGCCAGACGCTGGTGACGTTCCGCACGACCGAGGCGGTCGATCCCGATCTGTCCTGCGGCTACGACCTGGTGCGGCATTTCGAGGCGCCGTCGATGCCAGCCGGCTTCGGGCGCATCGGCGAACGCTTCCTCGCCACGCTGCCGCGGTGAGGCGGCGATGCGCGTGCGCGATATCGTCCGCAACTCGTTCGATCGGCTGATCGAGAGCGGAGCGTTGCCGGCGTACGAGCGGCGTGGCCGCTACACGCCACCGATCGTCCGCCACAATCCGACCTGGCGGCCTGAGCATATGGAGCTGGCGCACTACGGTGCGTCGGCATCCGGGCTCTATGCCGATCCGAATGCGTGGCGCGCGGCGGTGGAGTTTATCCGGGCCTTCACCGCAGCCTCGGCAGGACGCGGCGACCTGCAGTGGCAACTCCCGGGCTGGAGCGGCTCGTTCGGCGAGGTTCCAGCCGAGGACCTGCTGCATCACCTGGTAGCGAGCCTGGGCGCGTTCGGGCTGCGGCCGATGTCGTCGAACACGATCACCCACACGGCCTATCTCGACGCGACCGACACCGTGGGGGTCGCCGCGCTGCCGGAGCCGTACGGGCGATGGCTGCAGGTCCAGGAACGCCGGCCACGCTGGAAGGAAAAGATCGAACTCCGGCTGGTCGCGCGCGCTCAGGCCCGGATCGCGATGCGCAGCGACGGCCGGTTCGACGCCTTCGCCGACATGGCGCTGTCCGGTCCGGCGATCTCGCTGATGCACGGGCTGGCATCGGACCTTGGCAGGCCGCTGCCGCCGCCGGCGTCCGCACGCTGGCTGCCGCGCGCCTAAGCACCACTGACAATCGAACATAGGAGCACCTGATGGAAAATGCGTTTGAACACCTGCGTCTTGCGGTCGCCCGCTGTCTGACCGATCGCGACACGGGAACCACCGCTGCCAATCGATTGCTCGACGGTTTCCGTGTCGAGCGCCCAGCGCAGGAGGACCGTAAGACCTTCCGGCTGCCGTTCCCGCCTGCCCTGCTACTGCGCGGCGCCGACTGGCTGCTGCGCGACCAGCGATTCAATGTCGGCAAAGGGATCGATGCGGAGCGCGGCATGATCCAGGCACGGGTCGAGCGCGACCTCAGCGGCGCGCCCTGGATCGCGGCCCTCGGCAGTCCACGCCGGGACTGGCGCGTCAGCTTCGCCGTGGAGGTCCGCGCCACCGAGGATTCGACCGTGCATATGGCGACCTCTCGCCACCTGCCGGGTTGGATCGCACAATTCCAACAGTTGCTGGAGGCGCATATGCATAAGACCTACCAGCCGCTTCTCGATCACGGACGCGCCGTGCACGAAGCGCTCGCCGCGCCGGTCGAGCCGGTATGGTGCGAGACGATCCTCGGCCCGGGCGAAATGCTGAGCCGGCCATTCCGCGGCACGCTGCGCGATTACTCCGGCTGTGCGACCGAGGCGCAGACCCGCGACCTGCGCGCCGAATGTGGCGGCGTGTTGCCGCTCGGGCGCCAGCACTTCGAGCGCGGCTACGGCAACGCGCAAAAGGGAGCGCCGTTGTTTCTCAGCCCGAACCGCAACACCCGCGCCTTGCGTGAACACCAGGGCACGCTGATCTGCGCCCCGCAGAACTCCGGCAAGACCGAGTTGCTGGTGCGCTGGGCGAAGGCCGCCAACAAGGCGGGCTACAACCTGTTCCTGGTGGACGTGAAGGGTAACCTGCTGCGCCGCCTGATGCGCGATGGCAAGCTGCACGGCGAGGTGTACCACTTCACCACCGACCCGTTGTGCCACCCGGGCGACGCCGCCAACCCATGTCATGCACTGAACTTCCTCGACCGGCTCGACCCGTGGAGTCCGCTCGGCATCCAGCGCATCCGGCAGCTCGCCGAAGCCGTGCTGCCCACCGACGGCCTGGAAAGCGGCGAGGTGAAGTTGTTCCGGGAGAACTGGGTCAACTGGCTGACCACGTTCATCCACCTCGTGTTGCTCGATGAATTCTATACCCCGATCGTCGAGCGCCGTGCCGACCTGAGCGATGTGTGCGAACTGGCGAGCGACGAGGATGCCCTGGTCGCCTGCCTGCGCCGCATCGCCGCCGCCGAGGTGATGAACCTGGCCGAAGGACGCCAGCCGCCATCGCCGCGGCTGAGCGATTTGTTCGGCGAGATCTCCGTGTTGCTGCCGCAGGAGGAGATCGTGCCGGAGTGCGGCGACATGGCCGCACTGTACGGTCGCCGGTCGGAGCATAGCTATCGGTGGTTGACCGAGACGCTCGCCGGTATGCTGCGGTCGTTCCGCTCCTATGGCCTGCTGGGCGACAAGATCAGCGGTGCACATGATCTGCCGCGGTTCAGCCTGGAGTGGGTGGCGGGTCTCGACGATGCATTGCGGCCCAGCGAGCGGCAAGTGACCGTGATCCTGGCCGCACGCCAGCAGGAAGGCGACGAGGCCCGTACCATCCTGACGCTGGCGATCGCCCGCCTGCAGCAGGCGTTGTTGGAGCGCATGCGGCACGCCGGCGACCGTACCATGCGGCCCGTCCTGCTGCTGCTGGATGAAACCCGCCGCATCCGCAACTTCCGCACCAACGAATACGTGTCCTACGCGCGCGAAGCCGAAGCGGGCTGCGTGGTGGTCTATCAGTCACTCGACCAGGTGGGGACTGAAAGCCAGGTAGCCGAGTTGCTGGAGAACATCGGAACGCAGATCTACCTGGGCTCGCTGGTGCGCAACACGGCGCGGCATTTCGTTGCCAGCCTGCCCAAGCGGCACCGGCCCAGCTTTACGCTGAGCAGTGGCGGGACCGACGGGATGGGCGGCGTGCAGATCGGCCAGGAGGTGATCGATTACTTCTCCACTGCCGATCTCTATGTGCTGCCGGCGGGATCCTATCCCGCCCTGGTGCAGCTCAACGACCAGCCGCGCCGCCGCCCGGTCCTGGTCAGTTTGGACTGGGCGCGCGGCGAAACGGGTGCATGATATTGTGGGGCCTCCGCCGGATCACGGCGGAGCGCCTCCGGCTTCTGGGCAGGGGAATGACAATGTCGGACAAGCAATGGCGTTTCGGGGAACTTCTGCGGGAAGTATTCGACGAAATGCAACAACCGGTCGAATTCGCGGCTGGCGAAATCCACGCACACGCGGCGAAGGTGCAGCAATTGCTTGCCCAGGCGCGCCTGGAACTCGACGCGGAAGACCGCGCGGCGGCAGCGCAGGCCGGCGTCACGGACGACGACGTGATAGCGTTCTTTACCGCGGGCACACCGTTCACGCATGCGCAGCAGCGGCTGCTGTTCAGCGACCCAGGCGTGCGCGAGCGGTTCCGCGAACGCCAGCAGCAATACGCAATTACGCTGCCGCAACCAGGCGGCGGCCAGGCGACCGCCCCCAGTCCGCGCATTGCCGAAATGCCCGCGCTGATCGCGGCCGCGACCGACCAGGGTGCGAATTTCCAGCGGCCCTTCGCCGGCGGCATGCTGACAATCAATCCGGTGGGTATCGGCGACCAGGTCTATGTGGTGTTCAGCTTCGAGGATCCCACGATCGTCTCCCGCGTCCTGATCGTGAAGCGCACGCGCGACGAGCGGATCGAACGTCTCCAACTGCCGCCCCCGGATGATGGTGAGATCGTGCTGATCAAGGACCTTGCTGTCCCGGCCGACAAGGATTTGGTAGAGCTGCTACGGGATCCGCACAGTTCGGCCGTGTTTCTGAGGTAGCAGCCATGACAACCCAGGTTCGCGTGTCGATCGCCACAACGGCAGGACCGATCGCCGTCGAGCGGATCGCGCCGATTGGTCTGCGCAAGTCGCGCGTCTATACCTGGGCCGCCAGGGAACCATTGCCGACCATGTCGGCGAGCTACGATGAGTTCGTCCGCAAACGCATTGCGCGCATTCCGGCGTTAGACCGTGGCAGCACGTTCCGCATCGATCTGTCGGGCGAAATTGACACCGGCGAAAGTTGGCAACTGCCGGTGTTTACCGCGCATGCACTGCAGAGCGCGCAACGCCTCGCTGGCAAGGATGAGGAAGACGCCGCCGCCACGTTTCTCTTTGCCACCGGCACCATCGATTTCGAGATGGCGGCCGGCGAGGTTGGCTATGTCGAGGACAAGCTGCGGTTGCTGGTGCAGGACAGCCGTCTGCGGCGAGCCGCCGAAAGCGGCCGGCGTGTCATAGTTGCCGTGCCCGAAGCGAACAGCGCGGACGGACGGGCGGAGCAGGAACAGTTGCGGGCGCTTGGCGCCGAAGTGCTGCAGGTTCGGCAGATCGAGGACCTGCTGCGTCGGCTCGCACTGAACATCCGGCCGCGTGGCGCCGATCCGGACGACGCGTGGGAGGGCTCACCGTTCCGCGGTCTGGAAGTGTTCGACGTCCGCCATCGGAAGATTTTCTGGGGACGTGGCAAGGCGCGTGAGGAAGCGCTGCAGGTGCTGCGCCAGCAGGATTTGTACGGCTGCGCGTTCCTGCTGATCCACGGCAGCAGCGGCGTTGGGAAATCGTCGCTGGCGCGCGCCGGATTGCTTGGCGACCTGGAGCAAATGGCCAGCGCCAACGATCGCTGGCGCAGTGCGATCGTGGTGCCGAGCCGCGGCAAGCGCTCCCCGTTGCCGGCACTCGCCGAGGCACTTGCGGAGGCGGTGCCGGAACTGCAGGTGCAGCCGGCAGAGCTTGCAACTCGGATACCCCACAGCCCGTCCGACGTTGCCGATGCGATTGCCGCCGCACTGGCAAAGGCAGAGACCGGCGGGCGCGTACGCGTCGCACTGCTGGTGGACCAGTTGGAAGAGTTGTTGCTCTGGGCGCGCGAGGAGCAAACCGGACAGGCGGCCGGCGAGCGCGAGGCGTTTGCCGAAACCTTGTCGCGGCTGGCACGCACGCGGCTGGTCTGGGTGATCGCCACGCTGCGCTCGGACCTGATGTCATTGCTCGAGGACAGCCCGATGCTATCGGACCTCGCGAGGAATGATCGGCTGTATCGTCTGGAGCGGCCGCGTCCGGGCGCCTTGAGCGAGATCATCCGTCGGCCGGCCGAGCTTGCCGGGGTCAGATTTGTCGGCCACGACAAGGACAATCTGCCGCTCGTGGATGTGCTGACCGACGCCGCGAGGGGGCAGCAGGATTGCCTGCCACTGCTGCAGTTCACGTTGAAGCTGTTGTACGACGACAAGCAGGCTCCCACCGGCACGATCAGCTATGCGCAATACCAAGGCGCCGGTGGGCTGGAAAACGCGATCGGCATCTGGGCCGACAAGACGGTGGCTGCACTTGGCGACGGCCCGGAAATCGAGCGCGCAGTCGATGATGTGATCTTCAACCTCGCACGTCGTGGCCGCGAGACGGATGTGGTTGTAGGCGCCGAGTTCTTTCTCGATGACAGCTTCGTCACGCCGGTGCGCGATCAGGTCATCAACGCATTGGACAAGGCCCGGCTGATTGTGTTCGACGCGGATCCGAAAACGCGGCGGCGAACCGTGCGCGTGGCGCACGAGGCGCTGCTGACGCACTGGTGGCGCGCTCGCGCATTGTTCGAAATCCACGGGGCAAAGCTCGCGCTGAAGGAAGATGTGGAGCGCAGCGCAATCCGCTGGCGGGAGCAGAAGCGGCATGGCACCTTCCTTATCCTGGGCGAGGCCCCTCTGGTCGAAGCCGAGCAATTGCTGAATGACGGCCGCGTCGCGCTTTCTGATCTGGCCCGCGAGTACATCAAGGATTCCCTGGCTGCACACCGCGAGCTTGTCGACAGCGTCAAGGCACGCTTCGCGCGCGACGAGCAGAAGATCGCCGACCTTATCAGGGCGGGTGCGTACGGCGAAGCCGACGTCGAGCTCGAGCGGGTGGTGCTCTACCTGTCGGACCAGGCTGACGCGGAGCTGCGCGGCAGGCGCGATACCATCGCGCCACAGCGCGCACGGATTCGTCGGCTGGCGGAGTATGATGGTTTCGCAAAGACGGTATTTCCCAAGGCAGGGCAGGAGGATTTCGAACCAGCAAGAGTGGCTTGCCAGAGTGCGCTGCAGGCATTCGATGTCCTGGAGGATAGCGAGTGGCAGGACAACCTGCCGGTGCAGGATCTGAGTTCAGAGCAAATTGCCGACGTGCGGCAGGATATCTACCGGCTGCTGCTGCTTTACAGCGGCCTACAAATTGTCCCAGGCATTCGCAGTTTGTTCAACGGCCGGCAAGCCGCCCCCTCCCGGCGAGTGCCGATGTGGGCCTTGAAGCTGCTTATCAAAGCGGTGCCGGAATCTCTGCTGGCCAGAGTGCTGCGACGCGGTGGCATTGGCCGTTTCCGTCTGCCGACGCGACAGGACAATGCACCGGCGCGGTTGGCGTTCGATAGCTGCCTGGCTGCGCTGCGCGAGGCGCGCCGGATGGAGCAAGCGACGCAGGACGGCGGCAGCCAGCGTTCGCGGACCAGCATGCTGGTGGAACGGCTCGTCGGCGCGCTGTCGGAACTTGCGGTCGGGCCGAAGGGTCAGCCGATCGACTACAGTCGATTTCTTGCCTCGACGGCTCCGACCGAATTCGCTGAGCCGGTCAACGCGGCGGATTATTTCTTCATGGGGTTATTCAACTACTTCATCGCAAAGCGTAGCAGAGACGGCGCTGTTGCTGCGTTTTTGTCGTTTTTACAGGGGAATTTTCCCGAACTGGACGCGCGTTCGCCGCTGGTTACCGCCGAGCGCCTGCTGCGTACGGCGATTGCACTCGAGCCACGGAACTTCTGGCCACACTGGGTGCTGGGCAGGACTTTGCTGGAAACCAGGGACTATGCGGCGGCGGAACTGGCCTTCAACGCTGCCGTCGCGTTGGAGCCGCGCTATGCCCGCGGCTACGAGCAACGTGCGGTAGCGCTCGCGAAGCAATGGGGGACCACGAGGGACGACCGGTTGCGGGAACGGGCGAAGACCGATTCGCGCCTGGCCGGGCAATTCGCCGCGGGTGACCCCTCGATCTTTTGGCCGCGCGGCGAGCTGTTCGATGTGCTCGGCGAGACGAAGGAGGCGTTGAACGCGTATTCCCTCTGGCTGGAGCTGGAGGAAGATATCATGGGTACTGTCGCGCGCAGCGATGGCCTGGCGCGGCTGCACCGCCGGGCAAACGCAATGCTTGCCGACGCGCGGGCGCAGCCGCTGCACGCAGATGCCCATGCCCTGCTGGCCTTGGTCAATTGGACGTGGAAGGACTACGGGGCCGCGCTAAAGGCCGCCGACGCAGCAATTCAAATTGCCCCGAACCATCGCCATGCGTTGGGCGTCAAGGGCGCGGTGCTGCGCGAGATGGGAAAGCCGCATGAGGCAATTGATAACGGCCTTGCACCGGCGTTGGCCGCCGATCCACAAGACTTCTGGGTCCTGTTGAACAAAGCCAAGGCGCTCGATGAGCTTTCGGAAGCTGATGCGGCACAGAGCGCCTGGCAGGACCTGGTTGCTCGTGCGGCCACACAAACGCAGGACCTATGTCCGCCTTGGATCCTGGGTGTCGCGGAGGCGAGGATCGATCGGCTGCGTCGCGATCTCCCCGTCCAATCGCAAGGTGCCTGATCAAGCACAACAAATTGGGCGCCACAATGAGTGCAAGCAGCATGCGTGAGGGCTCCGCGCGGACGGAGTTCCAGCGCTCGTTGGACATCAGCCGCATCTATCGCAAGGCTCCGCAGACGGCGATGCCACGGACAGAGATGGGACATATGCTGCGGATTCTCTCGTGGAATATCGGGCGCGGCTACGACCCGGAGCGGATCGCTGACACGCTCGGCGTACTGCGGCCGGATGTCGTGTGCCTGCAGGAAGTGGACTGGAACAACGTGCGGACTGGCTCGCGCGACGTGCTGCAGATCCTCGCTGATCGCACGAACATGCTCGGCCTGTTCAGCACCGAGTTCGTGGAATTGCCCTCGCCGGGACGCACGCGTCGGCTGGCAGGTGGCGGCGTGACCGGCAACGCGCTGCTGTGCCGCGTGGGGCCGACCGCCTGTTTTCGGATCGAATTGCCGTCCGCACTGGACTGGGAGCATGACGCCGATAACATGAAGGTACCGGCACGGGTCCGCGGATGGCTGCGTCGCGAGCGGAGGATCGGGCGCCGCTTCGGCCTCGCCGCCGAATTCGAAATCGGGGGCGCCAAGGTCGTCACTGTGTCCGTGCATTTGGAAGACAAGTTTGGCGGCGTGACCAACCGCTTTCACCAGTATCAGGCCGTACTTGCGGCAATCGACGCGTGTGGGCGTAATGCGGCGGCGACCAGCATCGTCGCCGGTGATTTCAACACCTTCGATTCGAGGCTCGCACGATTCAGGAGCGGCGACACGGATGCGACCGCGCTTGGCCGACCAGCGGGCGTTGCCGAGGCGGCATGGTGGAAGCGAGCGCTGCTGCCGGCCACCGGCTTTGCCGATCCGTTCGAGCTTGACGCATGGACGTTCCGCATTCCACTGGTGTTCCGCGCGAAGCTGGACTGGATCCTGCTGAAGAACGGGGGCGTCCGGGACTGCGGCATCGGCAGCTTCTCGTCATCGGATCACCGGCCGATCTGGGCCGATATCGAAGTGGCAAACGCAAGCTGACGATGCTCAAAGCGTGGTCGCCAGCCGCAAGCGGTGGCAGTTGTGTCCGAGGCGTTGGCGACGTGCTCAAGGCTGACGCCGGCAAACGGATCTGCGCGCGCGTGACTATTGTGTATAGCTCAAGGCGACATACGCCGCCCATTGATCCACGGCCTTGAACGGCTGACGGGCCTTATCGAGCCGCCCGAGGGCCCGACGAAGACGCCAAATCGCCCACCAGGTTGGCCAGTGTGAACGGACCCAAAAAGGATAGTCACGCGCCTTCGATTTGAGCCAGGCGCGCAAGTCGGACGTGGTCACCTGGCGTAGCCAAAGCTGGACCCCTCGCAGCGCCGTCTGTACGTCCTGCCCTTCAACCAGGTGACGCCTATAGAACTCGCTCATCAACAAGGTCGATGATGCATCGTTCACCGCCCATAGGCTGCTGACAACGGCCTTGGCACCCGCGATGAGGAAGGCAGCCGGAAGGCCACCATATTGGGGTTGTACGCCCAAACCCGCGGAATTTCCGAAGTCGTTCCACATCAATGGCTTAGAGCGGATTCCGGTAACAGGGGCAAAACCCCGGGCACGGAGGGTCGGAGCAGTTAGCGAGGAGCGTATCGGCATCGGGCCAATGCAGTGGTGAGTCGCAAAAGCCACACCGCAGCCAGGATCGGCAGGCCGGACGATTTTCCCGATTCGCAA
>DATKPQ010000098.1:0-11116 GCA_035523995.1 Acetobacteraceae bacterium
GACGGCGAGCCGCGGCGGCAAATTCAGGCGAACGGACGTCCGGAACCCAGATTTGAATCGGCCTTGAGCCTTGCTCACGCAGACGATTGCGGTGCGCCCGCACCTTGCTGCTTGAACGATTGGTCCGGGCCGTCTTTGGCATGGCACCCTCCATCGCGGTTGCCTGAAACCAGGCCGGGTCGCCAGGACAAGGCTGGAATTGCCGCACCGTGGAAGACGGCACGGCATCCGGCCCGAGCGGCGTCCAACAAAGCAGTCGGGTGCCGTGCCGCGATGGTGTCGCAGCGATTGTTCCCCTACAGCCCCGCCCGCTCCAGACGCAAAATCGCCCGCGCACAGGCCTGCGCCCGCGGCACGAGACTGTCGATCCGCAGGAACTCATCCGGGCTGTGTGCCTTTCCCCCGACTGGCCCCACCGCGCACAGCGTCGGCGCACCCACTGCGGCGGTGAAACCGGAATCCGCGCAACCACCGGTGAACTCGCCGTTGGTGGTGAACCCGGTGTCGGCGGCGGCTGCCACATAGGTTTCGAAAAGCTTGCGGGATGCAGCGGTCTGGTTCAGCGGCAGGAACTCGCCTTTCACCATCAGCTCGGTCTTCGTGCCCGGCACGAAGCTGCGTTCCACGACTGCGCCGATCCGCGCCATCACGTCGTCGCGGTCCGACGCATTCTGGTACCGCAAGTCGATCTCGCCCTCGGCCCAGGGCGCCACCGTGTTCACGCTCTGACCGCCGCGGACCAGACCGACGTTCAGTGTGATTCCGCGATCAAGATCGGTCATTGCGTGGATCGCCTGCACCTTGCGCGCGAGTTCCTCGATCGCGCTGATACCGTCGGCGAAGTTGGCACCGGAGTGCGCCGCCTTTCCCGTGACGCGGAACACCATGAACACGCCGCCCTTGCGCCCGGTGACCACATTGCCGGACACGCGCCCCGGCTCGCTGTTGAATACCACGCGGGCGCGCCGGGCTTCGGCCTCGATCACGGCGCGGCCTTCAGGGCTGCCGATCTCCTCATCACCGGTGAACAGGCCGAGCAGCGGCGCGGGCGCGCCGCCAAATTTGGCGAAGGCGGCGAGGACGAAGCAATTCATCACCAGCCCCGCCTTCATGTCGGCCACGCCCGGGCCATAGGCGATGCCGTCGCGGATGGTGAACGGGCGGCGCCCAGCCTCGCCATCCGGAAAGACGGTATCGCGATGCCCCATCAGCACGATGTTGCCGCCGGCATTGCCAGCCGGCCCGTCCCACGGCACCGCCGCCCGCAGACAGTCGCCATGATTACGCTGGAGCAACACGTCCACCGGGATGCCGTGAGCTGCCATGAAATGCTGGATAACGGTCCCGACCGCATCGATGCCTGGCTTGTTGTAGCTGCCGCTATCGGTATCGACCATTTCGCGCAGCATCGCGAGCATGGCCGGCTGCTGCTCGGCGAGCCAGGCAGTGACTTGGGCTTCGACAGTCATACGGGCGGGCCTCCAATCGATTCACGCGGGAGAAAAGTTCGATTCACCATAGGGGAGGCGCCGGCCTGGACGCTATCCCGAGAGGGCCATGAAGCTCTGCGTGATAGGTGCGTTGTCAGCATGTTATTTGCGGAATTAGCCAAAAGAGCTGTCACGAGGCTGCGGTCGGAACCACATCGAAAGTCCAAAAACAGCGAAATAATCACGCCTTCTTGCGAAGAAATCAAGACACTGACGGCACCCGCGCAACGTGTCTCATGTTTCGGCACAAATATTGCTCTAGTGGCATTGTATTTCGATATCAAAATGTGCCATTTGTCGCGTTTGGAGTCGTTTAACGATTTGACGCTATAGTAACGTTAAATGAACGACAAAAAATCCTTAATCCTGGATCATCGCGCGCATGTCGACGAGGGCAAGGCGGCCGTTCGTCGCGACCACCACTCCAAAAACACTTCAAGGAAGGCCCGGAACAATGTTGCTCACGATCTCTGCTGACATCACTGACAACGGTAAAGTGCGCCTGGGCGGCATGGCGCCGTCGCTGGGCACGGCGGATGCCGGCAAGGTCCGCCTGGGCGGCATGGCGCCGTCGCTGGGCACGGCGGATGCCGGCAAGGTTCGCCTGGGCGGCATGGCGCCGTCGTTGAGCACCACGGATGCCGGCAAGGTCCGCCTGGGCGGGATGGCGCCGTCGCTGAGCACTGTGGATGCCGGCAAGGTGCGCCTGGGTGGCATGGCGCCGTCGCTGATCACCGCCGATGCCGGCAAGGTGCGCCTGGGTGGCATGGCGCCGTCGCTGAGCACTACGGATGCCGGCAAGGTCCGCCTCGGCGGGATGGCGCCGTCGCTGGGCACGGCGGATGCCGGCAAGGTCCGCCTGGGCGGCATGGCGCCGTCGCTGAGCACCACGGATGCCGGCAAGGTCCGCCTGGGCGGCATGGCGCCGTCGCTGAGCACTACGGATGCCGGCAAGGTCCGCCTGGGCGGCATGGCGCCGTCGCTGAGCACCGCGGATGTCGGCAAGGTCCGCCTTGGCGGCATGGCGCCGTCGCTGAGCACTGCGGACACCGGCAAGGTCCGCCTGGGCGGCATGGCGCCGTCGCTGAGCACTGCGGATGCCGGCAAAGTCCGCCTGGGCGGCATGGCGCCGTCACTGAGCACTGCGGATGCCGGCAAGGTCCGTCTGGGCGGCATGGCGCCGTCGCTGAGCACTGCGGATGCCGGCAAGGTCCGTCTGGGCGGCATGGCGCCGTCGCTGAGCACTGCGGATGCCGGCAAGGTCCGCCTGGGCGGCATGGCGCCGTCGGTGAGCACTGCGGATGCCGGCAAGGTCCGCCTGGGCGGCATGGCGCCGTCGCTGAGCACTGCGGATGCCGGCAAGGTTCGGCTGGGCGGCATGGCGCCGTCGCTGAGCACTGCGGATGCCGGCAAGGTCCGCCTGGGCGGCATGGCGCCGTCGCTGAGCACGGCGGATGCCGGCAAGGTCCGGCTCGGCTGAAGCGGCCGAAGCAGACACCGTAGCGTCATCGCTGCTAGACTGCGGCGCCGGGCAGGTCTCTGCCCGGGAGCCGCTGTCTTTTTTGTTTCTCTAACGCAGGACCGCCGCACCGTGTCTACCACTGTCGAAGCCCGTCCGGAAACGCAGCAAACGGCGCCGCGCAAGTCGCCGCTGGTGATCTTTCACCGCCTGATCCCTAATGCCCGGCTGCCGCAGCGGGCAGACCGGTCGGGAGCAGGCTCGATGCCGACGCGCGCGTTTCGCTACTGCGAACCATCGGCGAGCGCGTCGGGATATGGTTATTACGTATTCCCGCCGATCAGCTTCAGCCTGCAGTGGGACGGCCACGATATCATGTGGACATTCGACGGCGCGCCCGACTGGATGCCGCTGAAGTCTGCGCAGTTCCCGGGCTTTCGCGATCAGTTCGACTCGGTTGCGCCGAAGGAAATCCAGGAATACTCGCCTCCCTTCCTCAGCGCTTTCCAGGAGCCAGGCATTTTCCAGCTCTGGACGGGACTTATCGCCCGGACGGCGCCCGGCTGGAGCCTGCTCGTGCGTCCCCCCGTGAACGTTCCCCGCCGCGGGGGGTATGAACCGTTCGAGGGCATCATTGAGACCGACCACTGGTTCGGCCCCCTGATCACCAATATTCGGCTTACCAAGACCGACGTCCCGATTGATTTTCGCGCCGACTTTCCCTTGTTGCAGGTGCAGCCACTGCCGCGGCAAGCCTACGAGGAAAATACCCTCAACAATTATGAGCTGGTACCGAGACTCGATCAGCTCACCCCGGAGGATTGGGACGACTACTACGATACTGTCGTGCGGCCGCATGTCCAGGAAGTACGGCCACGCGGGCAATATGCTGCGGCGGCACGAAAGCGCCGGGCGGCGGAGCAAGCCGGCCAGCCAACCGATTGACGTGCGTCGCGAGGGCGATAACAGCCCCTGCATCGTTACGAGGCGTTCCCCAGCTCAGGCGCCTTGACGGTTCCCCGCGTCTCTTCTGCACGCTCGCGCACGCCAGCCAAACGCAAGCCCTGGGCGCACAGGTCCTGATCGGATTCGCGTGTCAGAGGGGTCGTTGCCAGAAACTGCTGCACGGAGAAGTCGGGCTCGAGCGCCAGCAACCTCTCAAGCACGACGGCAGCTTCTCGCGTGTGGCCGGTATAGCCCAGTGCCACCAGATACGACTTGTGACTTGAACTGAAACGCGGGTTCATCTCGCAGACAGACCGTCCGACCGCGACCGCCGATTCGAAATCCCGCTTTAGCAGTGCCACGATGATAAAGGCGGTATCATAAAAGAAGGCATGAGGATCCAGCGGCGACAGTTTCTTGTAGCGGGTGAGGCGTCGTTCCGCCTCCTCCCAGTCACCGAGATAGGCATACGCCACAGCTGACAGGTCCCATGCCATCGCCAGGTTCGGATTAAGCGACAAGGCGCGTTCGTGCAGAGCGAGGGCTTCGCGGTGCCGGCGATGGAGAAAGGCGCGCACATGGCCTGCGATTGCCAGGGCGCGGGCGTCAAACGGGTCGAGGACGACGGCGCGCTCGGCGAAAGTTCCGCCTGCCGCCATCACTTCGGCCGGGTTCTCGGTCCAGGCTTGGCCCACGAGGAAGACGTGCCAATAGGCATACCAGGCATGGGCTGCGGCGTAGTCGGGTTCCACCTCGATCGCCTGCGCCAGATGTGCGCCTGCTTGCATGAACGGCGCACGCTCCATGCGCCACATCAGCGGGATGGCGCGAAGCACGAGGTCGTAGGCGGTGGCGTCAATGGGTGGCCTTGATGCGCTGCGCCGTGCCTCGATCAACAGAATCTCGGGATCGATCTGCGCGACGACCTCTGCCGCGATCTCGTCCTGAAGCGAAAGCAGATCATTGGTCTGCCGGTCGAAGCGGCGTGCCCATACCACCTGGTTCCCGGCGCGCAGGTCCAACAGGCGGACGGTGATACGCAGCCGATTGCGCGCTCGCTGGATCGAACCATCGACCAGGAAGTCAATGCCGAAGGTGCGGCGGATGGCGTTCTCGTCCCGGGTCTCGGTTGCGAACCGTGCCAGAGAGCTCGAGGCGACCACGAACATCCAGCGGAAACGGGAGAGGGCGGTGGTGATCTCCTCCGCCAGGCCTGGCGCGAGATGCGCTTCCTCATCCGTGGCGCCGGGGAACAGCATCGGCATTACGCCGACATGGGCGCCGCCGCGCGCGTTGCGCACGTCCCGGCGCGGCTCCGGCGCCGGCTCCTCGGCGGCCAGGTCGTCCAAGGGCTGCGGCGGTGGCGGCGCCGGCTCAGCGGCCGGCGGCATGGCGGGCGGTGCGGCGCGCACCGGTACGCGGCTACCGTATGGGCCGCGGATCTCTGCCAGCAGCTTCTGCGTTTCCTGCGACGGCGCCGCGTCCAGCAGGTCTGCCAACACGGCGCGGCAGCGATCGTAGGCCTGGATCGCCATGCCCCGTTCGCCACGGGCCACATGCGCCCGCATCAGCGCGCGCCACGCGCCTTCGTGCGCGCGATCGATCTGCAGCAGGCGTTGGGCGGCGGGAATGGCAGCTTCCGGCTCGCTCGATTCGCGCAACAGCGCTTCGGCGACGTTGCGGGCGCGGTCCCGCAAGCGTTCCCGCTCGGTCGTGAGCCAGGCATCAAATGTGGGGTCGATTCCGTCCAGGTCTTCCAGCAGATCGCCATCCAACAGCGACAGGGAGGCGGGCTGGTCGGTGGTGGCCCGCATGACCTCTTCCACATCCACCCAGACAGCGCCGGGTTTCAGCGACAGGTGGTCGCGGGTGACCTGCATGATCTCGGTACTGGCAGGAGACAGCGTCTCCAACAGCCGGTGAATCTCCTGGCGCAGCGAGGCGCGTGCTTGCTCCTCTGGCCGGCGGCTCCACAGCAGTTCGGCCAGCCGGCCGCGGAGCGCGGGGCGCGGCGCCGACAGCGCGACCACGGCCAGCAAGGCACGGGTCTTGCGCCCGGCAGGCAGGACGTTTTCGCTGGTGATCGTCCAGGCTTCCATCTGCCCGATCAGGCGCAGGCGCAGTACGACCTGCCCGCCCGGGCTGGCTTGTGTGGGGGGCCCCAGAGGCCTTGTTGTTGTGCCGGCCATCATCGCGTCATCAATACCGTCTCGCTTGTATCGCAATTTGGATAAGCACGCCAAGGTTTATGTAATTCCCTCATATTGCAGCTTCGGCGAAAATTTTGCGCACGTCACCCCCCCATGAGTCGCGCCAGCGCGCCAGCCAGTGCTCCGCCTGCGTCGGTTCGCCAGTTACAATAGCCTGGAGCGGGGCCAGAAACACGGATTCGTCGCGTCCTCCGGCATCATGGCGGCCGCGGGCACGCAACCCGTCGGCAGCGATGGCCACAACGTCCTGGGCGAGGTCGCGCAGTATTCCTTCACCCCAAGGTAACTTCGTCGTGAGACCCTGGCGCGGGACGGCTTCCCGCATGGCGACGGCGTCCGGCCATCCGGCGCGGCGCAGCAGCGATTCGGCCGCAGCCAGGGCCGAGTCGTCGTACAACAGGCCAACCCAGAGCGCTGCCTGGGCCAGCATCATGTCCGGACGTCCGGCGTCGGCGCCGCGCATTTCCAAAAATTGCTTCAGGCGGACGTCGGTGAACACCGTGGTCATGTGGTCGGCGAAGTCGCCGACCGTGGCCTGGACGCCGGCGAGGGCGGGCAGGCGCCCTTCCATGAAGTCGCGGAACCGGCTGCCGGCGACATCGATGTAGCCGCCGTCGCGATACACGAAATACATCGGCACGCTGTCCACCAGCCATTCGGCATAGCGTTCGAAGCCGAACCCGTCCTCGAACATGACCGTGGGGATGCCGGAGCGATCGTTATCGGTGTCGGTCCAGACATGCGCGCGATAGGACAGGAAGCCGTTGGGCCGTCCCTCGGTGAACGGGGAATTGGCGAACAAGGCCGTGGCGAGGGGCTGCAGCAAAAGCGAGACGCGCAGCTTGCGCACCATGTCCGCTTCCGAGCCGTAGTCGAGGTTCACCTGCACGGTACAGGTGCGCGTCATCATGTCGAGGCCGAGGGTGCCGACCTGCTGCATGTAGCGGCGCATGATGGCGTAGCGGCCTTTCGGCATCCACGGCATCTCGGCGCGGCTGGCGAGCGGATGGAAGCCGAGGGGAGAAAAACCCATCCGCAGGTCCTGGGCGACGGCGCGCACCTGGTCGAAATGCGCGTCCATCTCGGCCTTGACCTGGTGCAGCGTTTCCAGTGGCGCACCAGACAGTTCGAGTTGCCCTGCCGGTTCCAGCGAGATCGCGGCGCCGTTCTGCTTCAGGCCGATGGTGTTGCCGTGGTCGACGATCGGGGTGCCGCCATAGCGTTCCAGGCCCAGCAGCAGGTCGCGGATGGAGCCGGGATGGTTGCCGGCGGGAAGGTAGGGCGGCGGGGCCAGGTCTTCCTGGCGAAAGCCGAACTTTTCATGCTCCGTCCCGATCCGCCAGGCGCCGCGCGGCTTGCAACCGGCCGCGATATGGTCGGCAAGCCCGCGGATGGAGGTGATGGGGGTCGCGTCGCTTTCTCCCGGATTGGACATACGGCTTCCCAGAACGTCTCGGAGTTGTTGGACCACAGTTCTAGCCGCAGAGAGGGGCCTGCAACAGGGCCAGCCCGGCGACGCAAGCTGTCTCGGCCCGCAGGATCCGCGAACCGAGGCTCACTCGTGTAACAAAGGGATGCCGGGCCATTGCTTCAAGTTCATCCGGCGTAAAGCCGCCTTCGGGACCCACGAGCAAGGCGGCCGGTTGGCTGGTGGGGCGGAGGGGAGGGGCTTCCACCGCGCGTTCGACGGCGGCGAACAGAGGGCGGCCGGGTGGCCATGGGGCGAGAAGATCGGCGAGGGGGCGGGGCGGGTGGATGACGGGGACGGTGAGGCGTTCGGATTGTTCGGCGGCCTCGATGGCGATGGCGGTCAGGCGGTCCAGGTTGGTGCGGGCGGTGTTGGTGCGTTCGGTGAGCACGGGGTGCAGCGCCGATACGCCGAGTTCGGTGGCCTTCTGGACGACGAGATCGGTGGCGTCGCGTTTGAGCAAGGCGAAGACGAGCCAGAGGTCTGGTTCGGGTTGTTGGGGGCGGCGCTGATGCTGGAGGGCGAGGGTGAGGCGATCGCGGCGGAGGGTGGCGATCTGGGCCTGCCATTCGCCGTCTCGGCCGTTGAACAGATGCACGGGGTCGTTGGCGCCGGCGCGGAGGACGGTGCCGAGGTAGTGGGCCTGGGCTGGTGTGGCGGCGATGGTGGTGCCGCGCGTGAGATCGGCTGGGGTGTAGAGGCGGGGGATGGTGGGCATGCGCCTGGGGCTGATTGGAGGATGCGGGTGGGGTGTCAGCGGCGCGTCGGCTTCTGACATTGGTGTCCATGGGCGTCCAGGTGCCGGCGCGTTTCGGGGGGACCTGTTGGGGAGCCGTTGCGAGAGTTTGGACGTGCACGGTGGTGGTTGACCGATGGATAGCGCGTAGCCGCTGTCGATGGAGCAACACGGCCTATCGCGATTTGTTGGGGGCACTGTCGGCGGTGATCGGTTTGGTTCGGGGAAGCCTTGGGACCATCCGTGCGTGGACGTGACCGGGATTGCCTGGTCGCTTCGCTGAGCGCGGGAAGCTCGCTTCAGCGCCGCTGGGCGGGAAGCTGCTCCGCAGAGCAATCGCATTTGGGATTGGGCCGGGGCCCGGCATGCAGGTGGTCACGCGATGTCTGTGCGGCGTGGGGTATGGTAATTCCAACCGGCGAATAGATTGACGTACGATCGGGCCCCTCGTGTCATGCCGACGAAGGTCGGCATCCACGGCTTTGCAGCTTGTGGCAAGGCAAGTCGTGGACGGCGGGTCCTCGCCCGCCATGACGATGAACACGGCGGATGAGTCAATCTTTCCGGCGGCTGGTATAAGTCAGTTCACCACAGATTTCACAGATCACACAGACAGAGGTGCAGACTGTTCGAATCCGTTCTGCGCACGGCCGCGCGTCATTTTTTACAGGATCATCGTGTGGGTGATTTGGCCAGTGTCCGGGGCGCCAATCGAATGGAGCCTGTCCGTAATTCTGTGTGCGGGGCATAACCGACGCCAAGGAGGCGTATTATGCCGAGCAAAGCCAAGAAACTGGAGCGCGAGGTAGCCAGAGCCTGTCCGTAATTCTGTGTGCGGGGCATAACCGACGCCAAGGAGGCGTATTATGCCGAGCAAAGCCAAGAAACTGGAGCGCGAGGTAGCCAGGCTGCCGTCGATCCCGAAGGAGCTGGTGGAGCGGTTCCTGACCGGCCCGATGACGCAGGAAGCGATCAATGCGGCGGGGCTCGCGTTCAAGCAGGCGCTGATCGAGGCGTCGCTGAACGCGGAGCTCAGTCATCATCTGGGCTACCGGCCTGGCGAGGAGAAGCCGGAAGCGGCCACCAACCACCGCAACGGCGGCACCTCGAAGACGGTGCTGACGGGCGACGGCAAGCTGCGGATCGAGACGCCGCGCGACCGCGATGGCAGCTTCGCGCCGCTGCTGCTGCCCAAGCACGCCCGGCGTTTCACCGCGTTCGATGAGAGCATCGTGGCGTTGTATGCGCGCGGCATGACGGTGCGCGAGATCCAGGGCTACCTGGCGGAAGCCTATGGCACCGAGGTGAGTCCCGATCTGATCAGCTCGGTGACCGATGGGGTTCTGGCGGAGGTGACAGGCTGGCAGAGCCGCCCACTGGAACCGGTGTATCCGGTGGTGTTCTTCGACGCGCTGCGGGTGAAGACGCGGGAAGACAACGTGGTGCGCAACAAGGCGGTGTATCTGGCGCTTGGGGTGCGCCGCGACGGCACGCGGGAAGTGTTGGGGCTGTGGATCGAGACCACGGAAGGCGCCAAGTTCTGGATGAAGGTGTTCAACGATCTGAAGACCCGCGGCGTGAATGACATCCTGATTGCGGTGACCGACGGTCTGACGGGGATGCCGGCGGCACTGGAAGCGGTGTTCCCACGCACGACGCTGCAAACGTGCATTGTACATCTGATCCGCAACAGCCTCGATTACGCCAGCTGGAAGGACCGCAAGCTGCTGGCCAAGGCCTTGCGTCCGATCTACGCGGCGGCGAATGCCGAAGCGGCGGCGGCAGCGTTGGAAGCGTTCGCCGGCGGCGAATGGGGGCAGAAGTTCCCGACCGTGGTTGCCGCATGGCGGCGCGCGTGGGCTCAGGTGATCCCGTTCTTCGCGTTTCCGCCGGAGATCCGGCGGGTGATCTACACCACCAACGCGATCGAGAGCGTGAACGCGCGGCTGCGCAAGATCATCAAGACGCGCGGGCATTTCCCCTCCGACGACGCGGCGAGCAAGCTGATCTGGCTGGCGTTGCGCAACATCACCGCCGAGTGGGGCAAGGCGGCGCATCACTGGAAGGAGGCGATGAACCAGTTCGCGATCCTCTACGACGACCGCTTCAACGTGGGCGGCTGATCCCCCATGGTCCCTTGGTCCAGCGTTACGTAACGGAGGACAGTGATGCCGAGAGGCGGTGAACCCGAGGCCAGCGCTGCGCTGACCAATGCCGAACGCCAGGCCCGCTGGCGTGCGCGACGCCAGCCACAGCAGCCGGCGGTCATTGCCAAACCACCCCGGCCGGCACGGCGCAGCCGGGCAAAGCGCTGGAACGACGGGCTGGCCGCGATGATGGCGGTGCAGGCCGAATGTGCCGCATGGTTTGCAGCGCTGCCTGAAAGCCTGCGTGACGGTGCCACGGCAGCCGCATTGCAGGAGGTGATGGATCTCGATCTCGACGCCATTGCCGAGATCCAGCCGCCGCTGGGTTACGGCCGTGACTGATTGGCGCGTCTCGACGGTCTGGCCAAGCATGGCGCCGCGCGCTGGCGGTATCAAATCGTGGGTCCTCGCCATGCTCGCCGCCAAGCGGCGGCTGCGCGTGGCTCCGGTCCCGCCGCACGCGGCGGATTTGACACCGCCAGCGCGCGGCGCCCGGATAATGCCAGGTCGGGACGAAGGAACAGCCGCTGCAGTCGAACCAAGGAACAACCACAAGCAAGCGCCTCGACTTGCCGTCAATACCATCTGCCGCTTACAGTCGCTCGCCCAATGGTGGGTGCGGCTGAACCACGCCCCGCACACAGAAATTCGGACACTCCCC
>DATKPQ010000099.1:0-25590 GCA_035523995.1 Acetobacteraceae bacterium
GCGGAGAAATCCAGGCCACGCCGCCAGATGAAGGGACGGATCGCTTCGAGGAACGCCGTCCCCAGCGCCAGGTCGCCGGCGACCGGGCGCGCCTTGATCATCGCGGCGCGTTCCCAGTTCAGGCCCATGCTTTCGTAATAGGTAATCGCGTTGGTGATCGCGACGGCGGGCGGTGTCGCCGCGGGATCGGGGCGCAGCCGCAAATCGGTGCGGAATACGTAGCCGTCGGCGTCACGGGTTTCCATCAGCGACACCAGGGCACGGGCAAGCCGCGCGGCGAAGCCGGCCTTGGCATCCCCCTCGGTGCGTTCCGTGTATAGTGGCGCCGCCGGGTCATAGAGCAAGACGAGGTCGATATCGGAGGAATAGTTCAGTTCGCGCGCGCCGAGCTTGCCCATGCCGAGCACCGTGAACCCGCCCCCCGGCCCCGGATTCGCCGGCTCCGGCAGCCGCAGCTCGCCGGCATCGTGGGCGGCGCGGAGCAGGAAGGCGACGGCACGGGTCAATGCCGCCTCGGCGAGGTCGCTGAGGGCGGCCGTCACTTGCTCCAGGCGCCAGAGTCCGCCCAGGTCGGCAACCGCCGTGGCGAGCGCCGTCACACGCTTGGCGCGGCGCAGCGCGGCCATGACCTGGTCGCGCCGGCTGTGGATCGGCAGGGCGGAGAGCATGGCAAGCGCGTCGTCCACCACGCGCTGCGGTCCATGGGTCACGAGCGCGCGCAGGGCCGCGGGTTCGCGCACCGCGAGATCGGACAGATAGGGGCTATTGCCGCCGAGCGCGGAGAGCATGGCCCGGACGGCGGGCCGCTGGGCGAGGCGGGTCTCCGTGCGGCCCAGTTCGGCGAAGCGCTCGATCAAGCGGCCGGCGGCGGCGGGGTCGTAGGCGGCGGGCCAGTGGGTGGGAAGCTGGTACGTAGCGGGCATGGCGGACCAGACCATATAGCTTCCACCGGTCAGGTCGCCCAATGATGCGTTTCCACCGACACGCCGTCCGCGGTGCCGGGCTGGTCCTGCACCGGCTGGCCCATTTCGCCCTCAGCGTCGCCGTGATCGGCTCGGTTTTGCTCGCCGGCGCGGCGTGGCGGCTGTCTCAGGGGCCCGTGAACCTCTCCTGGCTGGATCACCGGCTGGAAACGGCCGTCAACGCCAGCGGCCCGCTCCGGCTGTCGATCGGCAGCACTGCGCTGGTATGGGAGGGCTTCCGCCTCGGTGTTGACCGCCCGCTGGACCTGCGGCTGACCGACATTCACCTGACGACCGCGACGGGGACGCAGCAGGTCGATCTGCCCCGCGCCGAAGTGTCGCTTTCGCTCTCTGCCTTGCTGCTGGGCCATGTGCAGCCGCGCGCCTTCGAGCTGGATGGGCCACGCCTCACCTTGCTCCGGGCCTCGGATGGAACGCTCAGCGTTGACTTCGGCGGCCCGGAGCGAGCCGTTCCGGCCACCCCTTCTGCCGCATCGAACGGACCGGTCGGCGGGCCGCTCCCTACCTTGCTCGGCCTGCTGGCACGGCCTCCGGAGACCGATACCACCGCCGGCCTGGGCTGGTACCGGCAGTTGCAGCGTGTCAGGATCAACGATGCGGTGGCGACTGTGATCGATCGCCAGCTCGGACTCACCTGGCAGGTGCCGGACGCCAACGTGAACCTGGTGCGGCGGCCGAAAGGCGGCATCGACGGGGGGATCAACGTGGCGCTCGCGCTCGACGATCAGCGGGCGCGGCTGACCGCCACCGCAACGGTCTCGCCCGACGCCGCACACACCCGCCTGGAGGCGCGGCTCAGTCCTGTCGCGCCTGCCGCGCTGGCGCGGGCGACGCCGCGGCTTGGCTTTTTCGCGGCGCTCGATGCGCCGGTGAGTGCCGACGTGGCCGCGGAACTCGGCCCCTCGCTGGATCTGGACCACGCGCGTGTCACGCTGAAGGCGGGCCCTGGGACAGCGCATATTGGCGGTGCTGCTGTGCCGATCGTCAGTGCCAGCGTGACTGCCTCCGGCACGCCGGACGCCATCCAGTTGGATGGCGCACGGGTATCGGTGCGGGCCAATCCGGAAGAGACACCTTCCACGCTGAGTGCCACGGGCACGATCCGGCGGCAGGCGGGTCAGATTCAGGCTGACGTCGCGCTTGGCCTCGACGCGGTGAGCTTCGCCGACCTACCCGTGTTATGGCCGGCCGGGGTCGCGCGCGATCCACGCGCCTGGATCGTGGCGAACATCACGGATGGCGTTGCCCACGATGCACATGTGTCGATCGGCCTGGCGGCCCATTCGGACTTCTCGGATCTGACGGTGACCCGCGCGACCGGCACGCTGCAAGGCAGTGGGCTGACGGTGTCCTGGTTGCGCCCGGTGCCGCCGATCGTGCAGGGCCAGGCGGAGCTGCGCATCATCGATCCCGACACGATGGAGATCGCCGTAAGGTCTGGGCGCCAGTCCCTTCCGGGCGGCGGGATCGCGGTGACCAGCGGTTTGATGCGCATCACCGGCCTGATGCAGCGGGAGCAGATCGGTGACATTCGGGCCGACATCGCCGGCACCCTGCCCGACTTCATCACTCTGCTGCGGGATCCTCGGCTGCAATTGCTCTCACGTCACCCGATCGCCCTTAATAACCCAACCGGGAATGTGACAGCGACGGTAACGGCGAACGTCCCACTGGACGCTGCTGTGCAGATTGACGACATCGCCATCCGGGTTGCGGCCCATGTGGCCGGTGCGGGCCTGACGGGCTTTGCCGGTGGCCGGGATTTGTCGGACGGCGCGCTCGATTTCGTCGCCGACAACAATGGCCTGACGGTGAAGGGGACGGCGCGGCTGGCCGGGATTTCCGCCAATCTCCAGGGTGCGATGGATTTTCGTGCCGGGCCTCCGACGCAGGTGGCGCAGCGGGTGACGGTGAGCGCGCGGACGGATGCCGGGCAACTCGCAGCCGTGGGCCTGGATGCGACGGACCTGCTGTCCGGGCCGATCGGTCTGCAAGTATCTCTAACAGAGCAGCGGAATGGCGCCGGCAGCGTTGCGGTGGCTGCGGACCTGAGCGATGCGACGTTGAGCGTGGAGCCGCTTGACTGGCGGCGGGCGCTGGGGAGTGGCGCGCGGGCGGCGGCGCGGGTCCTGCTGCGGCAGGACAGGCTGGCGGGGATCGATGGGATCGCCGCGACCGGCGATGGCTTTGTGCTGCGTGGCAGCGCGCAGTGTGACAACGGGCGGATCGCGATGGTGCGGCTGGACCGTATTGTGCTGGGCCGGACGGAGGTGGCTGGGACGGTTTCGTTGCCCGCCTCGACCCAAGAGCCGATCGCGGTGCGGTTGGAAGGGCCGGTGATCGACCTTTCGGCGCGGATGGAGCAACCGATCTCCGGCCGGCCGCCGCGCCGGCCGGAACCGCCGCGTGGCCCAGGCTGGACGCTGAGTGGACGTTTCGATCGGGTTCTGATGGCGCACAACTATCAGGTCTCGCCACTGCGGGTAGAGGCGGAGAACGATGGCCGCGTGTTTCAGCGCCTGTCTGTCGCGGGCGAGACCCGCGCTAAAGGCGCGTTCGCGGTGCAGATCGTACCGGCCGGTTCGCATCGCCGCCTGACGGTGACGGCGTCGCAGGCCGGCGACCTGCTGCGGGTTCTGGACGTGACGGATTCGGTGCAGGGCGGCAGCCTGGCGGTGAACGGCAGCTTCGATGACGCGGTGCCGGGTCATCCGCTGAGCGGCACGGCCGAACTCACGGACTTTCACGTCGCGCACGCTGTGGCGCTGGGCAAGTTGTTGCAGGCCATGACGCTGTATGGGCTGAGCGACGCGTTGCATGGACCTGGCCTGGCGTTCAGCCACCTGCTGGCGCCCTTTGGGCTGTCGGACGGTGTGCTGACGTTGAGCGACGCGCGCGCGTTCAGTCCGTCATTGGGGTTGACGGCGAAGGGTCGGATCGATCTGGACGGCAACAGCATCGATATGCAGGGCACGATTGTGCCGGCGTATTTCTTCAACTCGCTGCTGGGGAATGTGCCGCTGGTGGGGCGGTTGTTCAGTCCGGAACGCGGCGGCGGAGTGTTCGCGGCGAGCTACAGTTTGCGCGGGGATCTGGATAATCCGAGCGTGCACGTTAACCCGCTGACAGCGCTGACGCCGGGGTTTTTGCGGGGGTTGTTCGGGTTGTTCTGAGCCTCTCGCGGCGCGGGCTGGCAAACCGGTGGTGCCAGGCGCCGAAATGTCCGGCTCATCTGTCTCATGGTTGGCTGCCCATGTCTTTGTTGGGGGGCAGGCTGCAAAGACGTGGATGGCCGCGACAGGCCCGGCCATGACACGGGGGGCGACGAGCGCGGCCATGACACGGGGGGCGACGAGCGCGGCCATGACACAGGGGGCGCGACAGGCGCGGCCATGACACGGGGGGCGACGCGCGCGGTTATGACACGGGGGGCGCGACAGGCGCGGCCATGACACGGGGGGCGACGAGCGCGACCATGACACAGGGGGCGCGACAGGCGCGGCCATGACGCATGGGGCGCGTGGGGCAACTGCGGGAACGGAAGCGCAGGACAGCGACATCCGTTGCTGCGGCCGGCAGGTCGCTAGAACTGCCGCGGACGGCTTGCGAGGATCGCCTCGCCGTGCTTCTCGAAGTCGACGATTTGAGCCTTTACTTCGTGACTGGTCTCGTCGACCGTCTTTGGCCCGAAGGGCGGATCGGGATAATACTCGATCCCGAGTTGAATTCTTTCCGCCAGCTTTTGGCCGGCGATCTCGCGTGTCAGAAACAATCCGGCGTCGGCGCTGGCGGAAACGCCGGCTCCGGTGACGATCTTGCCATCGCGGTGATACCGCGTCTTCAGCACCTTGCCTCCGAGCCTGGCTACCCGGTCACGTGCGAAGTAGTTGGTCGTCACTTCGACGCCATCGAGGATGCCCGCGGTGGCGAGGATCTCCACGCCATTGCAGATGCCCACGGTCCAGGTCGTGGTCGCATGCGACTCGCGGATGAAGTCGAGAATCCGCGGGTCACGTTGCGCGGCGTAAACGCCCAGCCCACCCGGCACGTACAGGATGTCCGTGCCTTTGGCGTCTTCGAGTGTCTTCCAGGCATAGAGACCCAGCGCGCGCGTGTCGGCCGCGTAAATACCGACCTCCTTGGCGACGAATTCCGTCTGCATGTTGGGAATGCGGGCGAGTGACTCATAGCCCCCGACGATGTCCAGCGCCGTGAAGCCGTCATACAAAAGAATGGACATACGCATCGGTGCGGTCTCCGCGATCATCGCTCTTCTGCCACGTGGATGTTTCAGCCCTGCCAGGCATGCTCCTCAAACGGCGCATCGAGAGGCGGCCGGGTGATGCTGGCGGTGTAGTTGGTGATCGTCGAGGCAGCGACCGCGGCGATCACCTCCAGAAGGTGACCCTTGCCGAACCCGGCCGCGAGGAAGCGATCGATGTCCGCATCGGCGAGACGCCCGCGCTTTTCGATCATCGTCTTCGCCAGCCCCGACAGGGCGGCGAATTTGCTGTCCTTCGGCAGATGACCGTCACGGATGGCCTGCACATCCGCCGGATCGATGCCTTCCTTGAGAGCCAATGTGGTATGGAACGCCACGGCCCATGAGCTGGCGTTGGTCACCGCGTCGGTGAGCAATACGACCTGGACCTGCGCTTCGGTGAAGCTGCCGCCGTGCACCTTCCCGAACAAACCGACGAGGCTGTTGATCAGAACCGGTGAGGTCGCCATCGCACCGATGAGGTTCGGGATCATGCCGAATGCCGACTGCAACCGTTGCAGCGCCGGTGTCGCGCCTTCGGGGGCAGATTCAATGGTGTGGACGGGAAAGTTTGTCATGTGGGGCACTCTCTGCCGGGGTGGAACGTGCGATCTATGTAGGGTATGGAATTTGGCGTGGGCGCCAATAAACCCTCGGTTCTCGCCAAACCGGAACCGGCGGCGGGGAGGGTTATTCGCACCCTGCGGCGGAATGGCGGGTGCCGTGCGGCACTGTGCCAGCGCCGCGTACTGACACCAGCCAACGTTGAGCCTGACTCACCCGTGTCATGGCCGGCCTTCGCCCATGCGCGCTAACTTACCGGGTCGAGCCTGGCATGGGTCGGAAACAATCCATGCATGTGGCCTTGTTTCCTGGATTGGCCTTTCCAATCGTTGCTCGATCTGCACAGGATGAAGATCGTCTCCACGTCCTCTCCTGCCTCCGCTTCCTCTCCTGATAATAAGCCAGCCGCCGACAGCCTCTGGCGCTGCGCCGTTCGCTCGCCTGTGTTTGACTCCGTAGCGGCTTGTGAGGCTGGCCACTGGTTTTTATGCGGGGAGGCAGCGGAGACAGGAGAGGAAGCGGAGGTGGCGTAGATGCTGTCCTGCAGACCAGCCCGCTTACTGTGAAGTCGGGAAGTAAGGCGACACTGCCTGCGGCCGTCATGGCGGGCGCAGGCCCGCCATCCACGACTACGCTGCTGGCAACAAGAAAAGTCGTGGATGGCCGGCCTGCGCCGGCCATGACACGGTACGCACGGCCGCTGCGCCAACTGGTGCACTTGTTTCGCTACAGGGCCTAAGTTAGCGCCTATGGGCCTGCGCCGGCCATGACACGGTACGCACGGCCGCTGCGCCAATTGGTGCACTTGTTTCGCTACAGGGCCTAAGTTAGCGCCTATGGGCCTTCGCCGGCCATGACACGGGTGAGGCTGGCTCAAGGTTGGCCGCTATAACACTCTGCACGGAGCGCGTCGTATTCGGAGTCGGCGTGTTGCCCGCCGTCTGCTTCCACGATCAGGCGGCGTTCCATGCAGGCGAAGTCAGCGATGAACTGTCCGATCGGGTGCTGGCGGCGGAATTTGAAGCCGCGCAGCCGGCGGTCGCGCAGGCGCGACCATAGCAGGCGTTCGGATTCGGTCGGGGCACGGCGCATGGCGCGGGCCTGGGCGTTGGGCATGAGCCGCAGATAGCAGGAACACGTGAAGGAAGAGTTAGTGGGTACCGACCCGATCACCCTCACCCTCGGTGCCTTCGGCACCTCGACCTCTCCCGCGCTGCGCGAATAGCGCAGCGCGGGAGAGGTTGTGGGGGCGGGAGAGGTTGCGTTAGACGCGCATGGGCATCAGGACGTAGAGGGCACTTATGTCGGCGGCGTCGCGTACCACCGTTGGCGCGGATCCGTCGGCGAAACAGAATTCCACTTGCTCATTGATCTGGTCGGTGATGTCGTTGAGGTAGCGCGCCTGGAAACCGATCTCCAGGGGACCGGCTTCGTACTTGACGTGGTCGGCATCGAGCTCTTCGCTCGCGGTCCCCTGCTCCGGGCTGCTGGCCGACAGGACCAGCAGATCGCGGGCCAGCGACAGCTTTACCGGACGCGAGCGTTCCGAGGAAATCGCCGCCACGCGGCCGACCGCATCGGAAAAGTCCTTCTTGCCCACGCGGAGGATCTTGTCGTTGCCGCGGGGAATCACCCGCTCGTATTCGGGGAAGGTGCCGTCGATCAGCTTGCTGGTCAGCAATATCTGGTCAACGTGGAACTGAATGCGGGTGTCGGACAGGCCGACCTCAACATTGCCGCTGACTTCGTCCAGCAGCTTGCGCAGCTCGTTGACCGTCTTGCGCGGGATGATCACGCCAGGCATGGCAGCGGACCCTTCCGGCAGCGGCTCCTCCACGCGGGCGAGGCGATGGCCGTCGGTGGCGACCGCACGCAGGACCTTCACGCCTTCGCTTTCCGTGACGTGCAGGTAGATGCCGTTGAGGTAGTAGCGCGTCTCCTCGGTGCTGATGGCGAAGCGCGTGCGGTCGATCAGGCCGCGCAACTGTTGCGCCGAGAGGCCGAACCGGTGCGGCAGCGCTCCCGCGGTCATCGACGGAAAGTCCTCAACCGGCAGCACCACCAGGCTGGTCGCGTAACGGCCGGACCGCAGCGCCAATTGCGCGTCACCGCCGGGATGGTCGAGTTCGACCTCGGCACCTTCGGGCAGCTTGCGGACGATTTCGTAGAGCGTCGCCGCCGGCGCCGTGCAGGCGCCGTTGCGCGCGGTCGTGGCCGGCACATCCTCCACGACGGCAATTTCCATGTCGGTCGCGGTCAGCGTCAGGCGGCCGTCGCGCACCGCGATCATGACGTTGGCGAGGATCGGGATGGTGTTGCGCCGCTCCACCACGCTCTGGACGTGGGCCAGGGCCTTCAGCAAGGTGGCGCGGTCGGCCTTCAGCTTCATGTGGGCAATTCCTACCAGGGTCCGGCCGCCGCTTCGGGACCCGCAGGGCGGGGAAGCGAGCGAATCGCCGTCGCACTGTAGCAATTGCCGTCAAGGCCCGCCAAGGGAGTGTGCAGCTTCCATAGCGACACCGGGGCATGCGGCCCACCCGGCAGGCAATCTTCGTCATGGGCCGGCCGTGTGAACGCTGTACTTGGCCGCCCGGCCTGGGCCGGGCCTGGCAGCAGCCCAGACTATTCGCCCCCCGGCAGTTCCGCCGGCTCCCGTCCGCCGCGCAGCAGCCCGGTCACGCCGCCGGCGAACAGGGATGTCAGCAACCATCCGAAGAACTTGTTGAATATGATCAGCCAGCCGACCAGCCGGTCCGGTGCACTCGACAGGAGTCCCGAATAAGTCCGGTAATCCCGCCACGAGAATGGCCGCGTACCGGCTTCCACCATGTGGTGGCTCATCGGTTCCACCTCCCAATTTTCTTTCTGGTCTAGATTGACCAATGGAACCAGCGTGTCCAAGGCAAAGATCGGAGCATTGAAGGGGACGTACGGCGGATTGCTCTCACGATCGGGCTTGGCTGCGAGATTTTCCTTGTTGTGCCAGGTTGGCTCAATCAGGTGCTGCGAGCGGGCAATCTGGAACGCCACCGAACTAATGGACGCCCAGATAAGCAATACGATTGCCGGGCGCGGCCAGCCGAAACCGTAATTCAACAGGAACCCGAAGGTGAAGCCGCGCAGCAAGCGGTTCGGCCAATAGAACCCACCGTACCGCGTGCGATTGGATTCGAGGCGTGCAAGTACCTTGTTGGCCTCCTTGTCCATGCCGGCAATACGCAGCACGCGCGCGAGTTGAAGATAAGGCTGCGGCTTGAAACGTCGGATTGCTTCATACCGGGAGCAGGCCTTTCGTGGGCGCGGCGGCAGCGCGAGTCCTCCCAATTTTAGCGATGAACGTTCCGCCCGCCTCGGCGCATATTCCCGGTCCAGCAAACTGAGTCTGCTCTTCACATAGCTTGCGAATGCCTTTGGATGATCCTCACCTTCGTCAAACCGGTAGCCTTCGAACAGGCCGGCAAGACTTCGGTAGCGGCAATTGGCAATATCGAAACGGTCAGGTTCCGCCCAACTTTTGATATCATCGTCCACTGTCTCCGCACTCGCGCCGGAAAGGTGCAGCCAGAACGGATAGGAAGGGCTGCCATTGGCCGGCTCACCTGCGACATCGCGCCATATGAAGCTGCCGGTGATCGCGGCATCGTCGGCATAGATGCCGCAGGCGTGGCGTACAATTTCCTTCCGGTCATGCGCGGTCCATAGCGGGTCCGTCAGCCACAATTCGCTCGGCACCGCGAACTTTGCGAATCGCTTATCCTCGGTCAGGAATGCATGCTGCGTCAGCGGTGCTGGGGGACCCGAGCGGTCGAACCGGACATTCTCAGCGTAGATACCCTGCCCGATGCTGGCCAGCACGAAACGCAGCAGACCATTGGTCCAGAATGGCCGCTGTCCGCCAAGCAGCATAACCAAGCCAGCGACCGCGATGCCGTCGCAGCACAGTGCCTCACCGCCGGCGAATTCCAGCCGGGCGCTGGTAAAATCGAGATCGCGCCCGATCCTGGCATTCAGCAGCGTTACGTTGCCATGTGCAATGAACCGGCCGGCAAATCGGGCATTGGCCCCCACTTCGACTCCGTTGGCCCTCAGCGCATAGGCGTCATTCTCGAACGGGGACACCGTGTTCCATCCAGTCAGGAACGCGGTGGCGAAGAAGCAGCCATCGGAACAATCGAGATCTCCCTCGACACGCGCGCCGTCGAGGCGTGCGGTGCCGCGCGAGACGAATTGTGGATTCCGCCCGTGGTGAGAATCGTCGGCATGTTCATGAAAAGGACTGCCGAAATACGCCGTGCCGGCGATCCTCGCGCCGGCCGCAGACAGTGTATATCCGCCGAAATTCTCGAGACGCGCACCGGCGCAATCAAGGTTGCGGCCAATCCGGCAGCCATCGAGCCGAAGCTCTCCCTTGGCGTGGAACGGCCAAACGCAGCGCAAATGACCATCTACCGACAGGCCGTCGGCCTCCAGCGCGACCCAGGCCCGGCCATCGATCGCGGGTTCGCGGGTCCCATCTTCCGCATTTGGCCTACGCTGCGCGGCGAGCCGCGCTTCGGGCGTAGCGGGGTCATGCGAGCAATAGACGGGGGCGACGGCGAGGGGTGCCAGATAACCACGTTGTTCAGCCAACTCGGCACCAAGATGCGCGCCTTGCATGTCGAAATTGCCGCGAATGGTGGCGCCGTTCAGACGGATCGCACCCGCGATCTTGATCTCCGTCCCGTCCTTGCCCGCCGGGTCGGCAGCGCGGATCAGCAGCGATCCACGCACGGTGAGGCGGTCTGCATGAATCGCCGGAATCGCACCGCCGATCAATTCGAATCCGGGAACCGTGGCCTCGGTAAGGTCGATCGGCGCGGTGAACCGGCAAAGTTGAAAGCAGAGACGCACGATCAGGCGAGCGCCGCGGAGGACGAGAACTCCGTCGATCGTTGCACCGGTTATCCGAACGCGGGCGATCGGAATCTGGCTAGCCGGGATCGCTCCCAGCAGGAACCAGCGAATGAACGTGGCTCTGATCGCCACGTCTTCGCCGGGCGTTGCGGCAATCTCAACGTCATCATGCTGCTGCCGTGCCGCGCCATAAAGGGCGTTCAGAAGTTCCGTTTCCAGCAGCAACGGCGGGACGAATTGCTCCGGCAACCGCGCGAAGTACGACATGCCTGCCTCCAACCGCGAAACCGCGTCTGGGCCGGCCGGCAGGTTCCCGGAGTATTTTCCATGATCGTGCCACAACCGCGAGGACGGCACAAGAATGAAATCCTTACCCCCTGGCCGTGCTGGTCGCGCTGGCCGCATCTCCGCCCTATCGTGCGCGTGGCTGGCGCTATAGATGTACCCGGGGGTGGTGCCGTGGTTGCAGATCGGAGGATTGGAATGGGTCTCAATTTACTACTGCGCGCAATCGCGGTGTCGGCGTGCCTGGCCGCGCCGGCCCGCGCGGATGTCACTGTCTATTTCCATGCCGGCGGCTGGGACGCGTTCGACGGCCAGGACGATCATGGGCGGGCGTTCTGCGGTGTCGGCAGCCATAATCCGGCCGACGGCCGCACTTTTTCCGTGCGGTTCCTGATCGGCAGCAACGACGTCACCTTCATCGCCGGCAAGCCGGGCTGGAATATCCCGGACCACACGGCCATCCCCGTGGTCATGCAGGTTGGCCTGCAGCGGCCGTGGACGGAACAAGCCTTGGGAGCGGGCCAAAGCGTTCAATGGACGCTGGACCGCGGGTCCTACGAAACCTTCGACGCACAGTTCCGGCATGCCTCGTCGATGACCCTGACATTCCCATCGGGCAACGAACCGGCATGGATCATCTCGCTATCGGGCTCGACGGCGGTGAGCAATGCGATGGGACGCTGCGTGACGGATATGGCGCAGCGTGCGGCCGCGCCACCGCCCTCGCCGGGTGCATCAGAGCCGCAGAGTGCGACACAGCCGTTTGGCGCGCGGCCGAATGCTCCGCCCAACGCGGCCCCTGCCCCGGCGCAGACCCAGCCCACCCAACCGAACCAGACGGCGCAGCCGAACGCCCCTGCCAGTCCGAAGCACTGACCCGCGGCTTGAGGGATGGCGGTGTCCGTGCGGTAATCGCCGGACCGCGTGGGGAGGCAAAGACATGAGCGATGTTGCGGAACGTCCGGCGGCACGGCGCGGGCTGGCGTGGCTCGCGCTGCAGCAGGAGATCGCCGATTTCCTGTATGAGGAAGCCGATCTGCTGGATCAGCGGCGGTTCAAGGACTGGCTGGAGTTGCTGGCGGAAGACCTGGTGTACTTCATGCCGATCCGCCGCAACGTGAAGTTCGGTCAGCACGCAGAGCATGAGAATACGCGTCTGGGCGAAGGCATAAGCTGGTTCGACGAGGACAAATGGACGCTGACCAAGCGGGTAGAGCAAATCCTGACCGGCGTGCACTACGCAGAGGAGCCGCTGTCGCGGGTGACGCACATGGTAAGCAATGTGCGGCTGCTGGAGGTTGCGCCGTCAGCGGAAGATGCGCGGGACGTAACGGCGGGCTGCCGGTTCCTGGTTTATCAGAACCGCGTCGAATACGAGACCACGATGTTCGTCGGGCGCCGGACCGATACGCTGCGCCGGGCGGGGGCGTCGTGGCAGATCGCGAGGCGGGAGCTGTTATTGGAACAAAATGTACTGCTGGCGAAGAATCTGAGCGTGTTCTTCTGACGAGGGGGTAGGGGATGATCGAGCTGATCGGGATCGAACCGGGCACGAAATTACTGATCGTGGGGGGAATCACCGCCGAGGTGGTGGAAGCAGTGAATGACGAGTGGGTACGCGTGAGATTGATTGACGTGCCGGAGGGGCACGGCGCGCCCGGGGCAGAGGAACTGTGCCACGCAACGGACGTGCTCACCAACCTCTCCCGCGAAGAATAACCTCTTCCGCGAAGCGTGAGAGATCGAGGCGCGGAGGACCGAGGGTGAGGGTGATCGGGAGCGTTCGTAGAGAAAATACAGCGTCCGACCCGATCGCCCTCGGCGCCTCCGGCGCCATCGACCTCTCGCACTTCGTGGGAGAGGTTTAATTTACCCCCCGAGCCGGTTCCCCAGCAGCCTTGTCCACCCATGCGGATCGGGGGCTGTACCGTACTGAATCCCGACTATCGTATCGTACAGCTTCTGCGTCAGTGCACCCGTACGGCCGTCGTTTATCACGTAGCGTTCGCCCTTGAATCCCAACTCCCCCACCGGCGAGATCACAGCCGCCGTGCCGGTTCCCCACATCTCGAGGCGCCGCGCCTTCGCCGCAGCGATCACTTCGTCGATCGCGACCGGTCGTTCCGACACGCGCACGCCCCAATCCCGCAGCAGCGTCAGCACCGAATCCCGCGTGATGCCCGCAAGGATCGCGCCGTTCAGAGGCGGCGTGATCACCTCGTCTTCGATCTTCAGCATGATGTTCATTGTGCCGACTTCATCGAGATAGCGATGCTCGACGCCATCCAGCCACAACACCTGAGTATAGCCTTCGTGCTGCGCTTCTTCTGCGCCGAACAGGCTGGCGGCGTAGTTACCCGCGGTTTTTGCCGGACCCAACCCGCCCTTCACCGCTCGCACGTACTTGTCCGATGCAAGAATCCGCACCGGATTCATGCCTTCTTTGTAATATGCCCCCACCGGACCCAGAATCACATAATACAAATAACTGCTCGACGGATGCACGCCGAGGAACGTCTCGGTCGCAATCACAGTTGGCCGGATATAAAGCGATGTTCCAGGCAGCGACGGCACCCAGCGCTCGTCCACCTCCACCAGCGCACGGATAGACTCCTCCACGACGGCCGGATCAAGTTGCGGAATGCACAAATAATGCGCCGAGCGGTTCACCCGCCGCGCATGATCCGGCAGCCGGAACAATCGCACACGGCCGTCGGCGCCGCGGAACGCCTTCAAGCCGTCGAAGATCGCCTGGCCGTAGTGCAGCACGCAGGTCGCAGGGTCCAGCGTGAACGGCCCGTACGGCACGATGCGTGGGTCGTGCCAGCCGCGGCCCTCGTCGTAGTTCATCAGGAACATGTGGTCGGTGAACACGCGGCCAAACGCGAGCGTCTCGTCGGCCGGAGGCTGTTTCGGCTGCGTGGTGCGGGTGATGGCGATCTGGGTCACTGCTTTCTCGGGCGATGCGGGTTGATCCGTGATGGCCAGATTACGCCGCCACGGAGTTTCGGTCACGACCGGCAGGTGTCAGCTTGACACGCTTGGCGGCCCGCAACCATCTCACCGCCACATGCCCATCATGTCCCCACATCGGCCATCTGCCCGCATGCTCGTAGTCCCGGAACCGGGGTGCCGCGCACCGACCGACCAATGATCGTCCCCCTCCGCCTCGCCCGCCGCGAACTCCGCGGCGGCGTGCGTGGCCTTGCCATCGTCTTGCTCTGTCTGGCTTTGGGAACCGCAGTGATCGCCGCGGTCGGCACCCTGCGCGCGGCGATCGATCGCGGGCTGGCGGCTGACGGGAGACAGCTTCTCGGCGGCGACCTTGCAATCGACGGTGGCGCGGATCCGCTGCCCATGGCCCTTCACGCCTGGCTTCATGCGCGCGGCGCCAGGCTGTCGGACGTTGTGCAGATGCGCTCGATGCTGGTCGCACCGTCCGGCGAGCGCCAGCTCATCGAACTGAAGGCGGTCGATCCGGCCTGGCCTCTGGTCGGCGCGCCCGTGTTGGCGCCCGCAATGCCGATCGCCGCCGCGCTGGCGCCGCACAACGGCCAATACGGGCTGGTCGCAGAGCAATTGGTGCTGGACCGGCTGCGCCTGCGTGTCGGCGACACGGTACGGCTGGGCACCGCGATCTTCCGCATCAGCGCCGTGCTGGTCAGCGAACCGGACCAGGCCGCCACGCCCTCTCTGCTCGGACCGCACGTGGTGATCAGCGCCGCGGCCCTGCCGCAGACGGGCCTGACCGTCCCAGGATCCATGGTGCGCTACAGCCTGCGCGCGGCACTGACGTCCCCGCAGGAGGGACCCGCGACGGAAAGAGCCCTGCAAGCCGCCTTCCCCGACACCGGCTGGCACATCCGCAACCCGCACGACGCCGCCCCCGGCGTGACGCAATTCATCGACCAGACCAGCCAGTTCCTGACGCTGGTCGGGCTGACCTCGCTTCTGGTCGGCGGCATCGGCGTCGCAAACGGAGTACGGGCATGGCTCGACGCGCGGGCGAAGACCGTCGCCACGCTGCGCTGCCTGGGCGCATCGGGCGGTACCGTGTTTGCGGTGTGCCTGATCCAGGTGCTGGCGCTCTCGGTCGTCGGCGTCGTCATTGGCCTGGCCGTCGGCGCTGCGCTGCCATTCGCGGCGATGACGTTCCTGAAGGGGGTGCTGCCGGTGCCGCCGGTCTTGGGCTTATATCCCGGCCCCCTGGTGCTGGCCGCGGCCTTTGGCCTGCTGACTGCTCTGTCCTTCGCTCTCTGGCCGCTCGGACGCGCTGCGCGCATTCCCGGGGCCGCCCTGTTCCGCGACGCGCTGCTGCCGGAGCCTGCCGTGCCGACACGGGGTCTCGTCGCCGTGAACACCGGGCTGGCGCTGGCGCTGGTCGCCCTGACCGTCGCCACCGCCACCGATCGGCACTTCGCGCTGTACTTCTGTCTTGCCGCGCTTGCCACCCTGATCCTGTTTCGGCTTGGCGCGCTTGCAGTGACCCGCACCGCCCGTGCCGTCCCGCGTATTGCAGCCCCCTGGGGGCGTCTGGGCATCGCCAACCTGCACCGGCCGGGCAATGCCACCGCGCTGCTGCTGGTGTCCATCGGCCTCGGCCTGTCCACGCTCGCCGCCGTGGCCCTGATCGAGGCGAACATCCGCCACGAGGTCCTGCAGCAGCTCCCCGCCGATGCGCCGAGCTTCTTCTTCGTGGACATCCAGAACGACCAGCTCCCTCGCTTCGAGCAGATTGCGCACGCCACGCCGGGTGTGGAAGACGTGGATCAGGTGCCGTCCATGCGGGCGCGCATCGTCGCGGTGAACGGCGTTCCCGCCGACCAAGTGAAGGCGACGCCGGACACGCGATGGGCGCTGCGCGGCGACCGAGGCCTCACCTACGCCGCCACGCCACCCTCCGGCACGCACATCGTTGCCGGCCATTGGTGGCCGGCAAACTATGACGGACCGCCGCTGGTGTCGTTCGACGCCGGGCTGGCGCGCGGCTGGGACGTCCACGTTGGCGATACCATCCGGGTAAACGTCCTCGGCCGCGACATCGACCTGAAAATCGCCAGCCTGCGCGACATCCACTGGCAGACGCTGTCGCTGAACTTCGCCCTGGTTGCCAGCCCCGGACTGCTGGAGCATGCGCCGCACACCCACATCGCCACGGTCCGCGTCGCCGGTCCCGACCAGGGCCGCCTGCTGCGCGCCGTGACCGACGCCCTACCCAACGTCACCGGCATCGCGGTTGCGGACGTGCTGGCAGCGGTCGCTGCCTTGCTCGGCCAGGTCGCGACGGCCCTGGCGGCGACCGGATCTTTGGCGCTCGCCGCCGGCGCGCTGGTGCTGGTGGGGGCGGTCGCCGCCGGCCAAAGGCGCCGCACCGCCGAGGCCGTGATCCTGAAAACGCTCGGCGCCACCCGAACCCAGATCCGGGCGGCCTGGCTGGTGGAGTTCGGATTGCTCGGGCTGGCGGCCGGGGTGCTGGCGGCGGCAGTGGGTACAGCTGCAAGCTACGCGGTGCTGCACTATATTATGCACGCTGCCTGGGTGTTCTTGCCCGGCACCTTGGCGGGTACGCTGTTGATAGCTCTCGCCATGATGTTGGGTTTCGGCTACGCTGGCACCGCCGCGGCGCTCCGGTCCAAGCCCGGGCCGCTGCTGCGCAATGAATGAAAAAGCCGCCACGCCGCGCTGAACGACCATTCCGAACTTGAACCGCCCGGGCCGTTCGGCCAAATGTGTGCGCGAAACAGGGGCATAGCGCCCCAAGAGGTAAGGAACCATGGCCTTCAGTCCCGAATATCGGACTTACACGCGCGCCTCCGCCGCGACGACGGCCGCCGTCCTGGACGAGGGACTGCGCGCGTACATGCTGCGGGTGTACAACTGGATGACCTCCGGTCTGCTGCTGACCGGCATCGTGTCCTACCTGATTGCTCACACCGCTCTGATCAACGCGTTCTATCCGGTGGTGCACACGCAGTTCGGCACCTTGGTGCGCACCGCCTCGCCGCTGGCGATGATCTCGATCTTCGCCCCGCTGGCGTTCGTGCTGGTGCTGAGCCTAGGGGTGAACAAGCTGTCCACCACCGCGGCACAGGCCCTGTTCTGGGTGTTCTGTGCGGCGATGGGCTGCAGCCTGACCAACATCTTCCTGATCTACACGGCTGAATCGATCGTGCGGGTGTTCTTCATCACCGCGGCGACCTTCGCGGCGATGAGCATCTATGGCTACACGACGAAGGCCGACCTGAGCCGGTTCGGCAGCTTCCTGCTGATGGGGCTGGTGGGGATCATCATCGCCGGGGTGGTCAACATCTTCATGCACAGCAGCGCCTTGCAGTTCGCGATCAGCGTGATCGGCGTGGTGGTGTTCACCGGGTTGACGGCGTACGACACCCAGCGGATCAAGGCGAACTACACCCAGTTCGCCTATGCCGAGGGCACCGGCCTGGCCGCAAAGCGTGCGGTGTACGACGCGCTGAGCCTGTACCTGAACTTCATCAACCTGTTCATGCTGCTGCTGCAGCTTCTCGGCAACCGCCAGCGCTGACCGAAACCTCTCCCGCGCTGCCACACTCGCGCAGCGCGGGGTTGGGCTGCCAAGCGGACCAACGCGAGATGCGAGGCATAGAGGGTGAGGGCAAGAGGGTCGGTGCGCAGCTAACAGGTGGCGTATACCGACCCGATCCCGCTCACCCTCGGCGCTTGCGTGTTTTGACCTCTCCCACTTTCGGCGGAAGAGGTTTCGGGTTCGCCTCCGGGCGGGCCTTCAGGTACTTCGCTCTCCGATCGTGCTTTCGACGCTGCGTCCCCGAATCGTCGCTCTGCTCCACCGGCAAGTTTGCCTCCCGAGCACTATCGCTTGCCGGATGGTCGGTCCGAATGTCATCCGTGGCGGGTCCATCCTGATATCGCACGCTCGTAACGGCCGCCACCGCCGTACGGTTGCGCCCCGCACGGGCGACGAAGCTGTCTCCTACCGCACCCTGTTCCAGATAGCGCACCTGCGCGGCCTTCTCCTCGCCGCCCTGCTCGCGCGTCTGGCCGAGCGCATGTTTGGGTTGGTGCTCGTGTTGTATGTGCTGGACCGGTTCCATTCGCCTCAGTTGGCGGGCTGGGTTGGTTTCTCCACCCTCGCGCCGGGGCTGACCATCAGTCCGCTGGCCGGAGCGCTGCTGGACCGGGCGGGTCCCGCATGCGGCATCGCGACCGACATGACCGTCAGCGCCTGCTGTATTCTCGGACTCGCCTTGCTCGACTTGGCCGGGAACGACGGCGCCACATCGGTGCTCGGCCTTGCTGCGCTGTATTCTCTGACCAACCCTTTGTCGGCCGCAGGTGTGCGGACGCTGTTGCCCAGCGTGGTGCCCCGGGCGGCACGGAGCAAGGCCAACGCAGTGGATACGACCATTCACGCGGTGGTGGATGTGTGCGGTCCGGCGATCGCCGGCGCCCTGGTCGGATTTGCCGGGGCAGTGCCTGCCCTTCTCACCATCGCTGCCCTGTATGCCGCGGGCTGCGCCACCCTGCTGCCTTCGTTGCGGGCGCTGCCTCCGGCGCGGCGCATGTGGCGTAACGCCTTGCTCGCGGAAGCCGCAGCGGGGGTCGCCCACGTCGTGAGGCATCCGTCGTTACGTCCGCTCGCCATCGGTTATGCGGCCTACAATATGGGCTGGGGCATCCTGCTGGTCGCCGTGCCGGTGTTCGTGCTCCGCGCCACCGGGGGCGGGGCGCATGGCGACTTGCTGGTTGGAGGCCTTTGGGCGGCTTCCGGCATGGCGGCCGCCGTGGGGGCATTACTGGTGGGCCACTATGCTGCGCCGGGACGCGAACGTGCCCTCATGATGGCCGGCATGGCGGCAACTGCCGTTTCGATCTGGCCGATTGGCGCGCTTTTCGGGCTGGCCGGGTTGGCTAGTGGACTTGTGCTGGTCGGCATGCTCGCCGGACCGGTCGACGTGAGCGTGCTGACCCTCCGCCAACATCGCACCGATCCGGCTTGGCTGGGCCGGGTCATGGCCGTGTCGATGAGCCTCAATCTCTCCGGCGCGCCGATCGGATTGGCAGTTGGCGGGGCGTTGCTGGGCTGGTCTGTTCAGGCGGCCTTTGTCGCTGCTGCATCGATGTGCGCCGTGGGCGCGCTGGCACTGCGATGGGTGCCCAGGTGCTGACATGCGACTTGCCTGCCACGACGCTCGCTGTATGACGCGCATTGGCCGGTCACGCAGTGCGAGGCGCTGCCGTGCGGCAGCGACGACGATGGAACAATCAGGAGCGAACCATGCCCCAGCCTCCGTCACACCAAATTCCGGGGGTGTATCACCGCCGCATCGGCGACATCGTCGTGACCGCACTGTCCGACGGGTACCTGGATGGCACGGTGGACGTGCTACAGAACATCGCGCCCGACGCCGCCAGCACCATGTTGAGCGACGCGTTCCGTCCAGGACGCCGCACCTCCGTTAACTGCTATCTGGTGTATTCCGCCGGACGGTTGGCGCTGATCGAGACCGGCTCGGGCAACTACCTGCTGCCCACGGCAGGCAAACTCCAAAAGAATTTGCAGGCAGCGGGCGTCGATCCCGCCACGATCGAGACGGTGATATTGACGCACATGCATCCGGACCACTCGGCCGGGCTGACCGATCCCAAGACGGGTACTAAGTTCTTTCCGAATGCTGAACTCGTGGTGCACGAGAACGAGCCGCGCCATTGGCACGACGACTCGGCGATGGCGCAGGCGAGCGACCGGGCGAAGAAATTGTACTTCCAATGCGCCCGAGAGCAGATGGCGCCGTACCATAACGTGATGCACACGTTCAGTGGCAGTGTGGAGGTGTTCCCTAGCGTGACATCGGTGCCGCTGCACGGACATACGCCCGGCCATAGCGGCTACATGATCGCATCGGGCAAGGATTCGTTGCTGATCTGGGGCGATATCGTGCACGTGCCGGAGATTCAGGTGCCGCGGCCTGACGTGACGATCGAGTTCGACACCGACCCGCGTGCCGCGGCGGCCACGCGCAAGCGGATTTTCGATCAGGTCGCGACGGACCGGCTGTTGATCGCGGGAATGCACGTGAACTTTCCCGGATTTGCGCATGTGGTGAACCACGGGGATGGGTATGAGATGCTGCCGGAACCGTGGGATCAGGCATTTTGAGGGTAGCACCTACCTCAAATTATAAAAGGCCGCCAAGCAACCCACGTAGTGGTCCATAGTAAGCAAGGCGCCACCGATTGCGATTTGCTCCCCGAAGCCGGGACGGATCAGGCCGCACGCCTGCCGGTTTCGGCGGAGACGCCGTTTTGCCGCCACTGATCCATGACCCGGAGAACGCCGTGATCGTTAACACCCTCGGCGTCGGCGAGGTGGCACAAGGCGCCGTCGCCGGCCAACAGCGTCCAGCCATTTACGTTCGCAAAGGTGAGCGCGGAGCAGTCGACGAGGGAAAGGGGCGGGACCCTGCGCCAGTAATCGACCGCAGTCCGAACGCCTTCACCGTCGAGCGATTCAACGCATTCATACTCCGCTGGTCCGCTTGCCCTCCCTTGCAAGCTGACCGCACCAGCCAAACCCAGCAGGCGGATGCGCGACGAGCGCACGCTCTTAAACCACGCTAAGGGACACGATCTGAACCCCGCTCTGTAAGAAGCCTTGGAATGTGCTTTGGAGTTGGCGACCGAAAATATTTTTCAACCTATGTCGCCTTGACCTAAATCAATGAAGAAGTGGGGTGTAAGCTCTAGACAGGCCTTCTCTCTCCGGCGGAGAGGATCGATGTCGGCCGAGCGTGGGACGTTTACTGGTCCAAATGAGTTCGCTGCGATGCTACATCCCTGGAAGGTCGAGTTGACCCCGCTGGGGTGCGGCCAGGCTGCCGCTGACCTCGCAGCTATCGAATTCCGCAAGACCCGCCTGCGACGAATGAGCACATCATTGCAGCGGCCAGCACACGTGCAACACCTGCCGGACAGGACCGATTTCAGCTTCCTGGCCGATGAAGCCTCAGCGCCGGTTATAGTGGATGGCATGAGAGTCGCGGCCGGCGCGGTACTTCAGGTTGGCTCGGTGCCGAACTCGAACCAGTATTCCCTCGGCCCGACCCGATGGGCAAGCATCTCCGTCGACCGCGCAGGACTGGCCGCCATGAGGCAGAATATTGCCGAACAGGATCTCGCAGCATGCGGCGGATCGCGCGTTGTGATTCCCGGCAATTGCGCGATGCATAGGCTGCGGAGATTGCATGCCGAAGCCATCGCACTCGCCACGCAGGCGCCTACCTCGCTGGCCGGTCCGCAAGCTCCTCGCGGTATGGAGAACCAGTTGATGGACGCATTGGCGCATTGTCTCGCCGCTCCGGTGAAGAGGCGGCCGACATCGGTGCAGTCCCGGCATGCGGCGTTGACGGAGCGGTTTCGCGATCTCCTGGAGGACGGTCTCGACGGCACCCTGCACCTTCCTGAAGTCTGCGCAGCACTTGGCGTCTCCCACCGGACGCTTTCCAATTGCTGCCATGAGATCCTCGGCATGGCCTCGAAACGGTACTTTTATCTGCACCGCATGTGCGGGGGGCGGCGCGCACTACGGCAGGCCGAGCGGCATGCGACGACAGTGACGGAAATCGCCACGTATCACGGGTTTTGGGAGTTCGGGCGCTTCTCCGTACAGTACAAGGCGCTTTTCGGTGAAACGCCTTCTGCTACGTTGCGCAGGGAGAGCAGCCATGTGGCGCGTTAAACGCCGGCGACGCCGCTCGCTCCCCAGTCTCCGGCGCAATCGGCGAGCTGGTAGCGCAGTGTGGAGCCGGGCTCGATGGTGTTGTCGTGCACCTTTAGTCGCCACAACCCCAGATCAGTCGACTTCACGACAGTCGGAGTACGCCGCTCGATACAGGTCACCAATCATCGTTCCCGCACCAGAAGGGGTTATCCATGAATCGGGCAAGGCGTCAAATTTGCCTAATTGCGACATCGGCCGGTTTATGGAGCTTGCTACACGACGAGGTCTGGGCCGCATCGGCCCGAGAGATCGACCGCGACGCGGGCGCGAAATTGCACGCTCTTTACTCCGTCAGTCCGGATGCGCGTGAACTGGGCCAGCGCGCGCGAGGTATTCTGGTGTTTCCCCGTATCGTCAAGGCCGGCTTCATGCTTGGTGGCCAAAGCGGCAACGGCGTGCTGTTGCTGCGGGGCAGGAAGGCAGCGTACTATAATATCTCTGCCGCATCGTTTGGCCTCCAGGCCGGCGTCCAGTCGTTCAGCTACGTGCTGTTTTTCATGAACAACCGTGCCTTGGACTACCTTCGCCGGAGCAATGGCTGGGCCATCGGCTCCGGTCCGAGCGTCGTTGTCGCGGACAAGGGCATAGCGCGCAGCCTGACCAGCACCACACTCACGCAAGATGTCTACGCCTTTCCGTTTGGACAGAAGGGCCTGATGGCGGGTCTGGGATTGGAAGGCTCGAAGATCACTCCGATCCAACCAGGCCCCTAAAACACTGGATACAACGCACTTGAATCTCAGCCCGGTCCGGTGGCGGCCGATGCCGCAGTGGCAGATCCCTATGGTGTATGCCGTGGTCAGCGTAGTTGCCAGCCTGGTCCTTCCGCGGCTGGAGGAGGCCTACCTGGGTCGATATCTGCACACAGTATCGGCAGACGCTGGGATCGCATTCTTTTCGGCGGTCAGTTCTGGGATGATGGCGCTGACTGGAATCGTGTTTGCCATCGCGTTCGTGGTTGTGCAGTTCAGCGCCCTGGCTTACTCGCCACGGCTGGTGTTGCTGTTCTACCGGAATCCTTCAACGTTTCACGCGCTCGGCGTTTTCTTCGCCACCTTCACGTATTCGCTGGCGGCGCTTGTCTGGACCGACCGCAACGGCTCCGGCGATGTGCCGCCCTTCTCGTCAATATTGGTAGCCGTGCTGTTGGTGACCAGTCTTGTAATGTTCGCACGAATGATTCAGAGCCTAAATGCGCTGCAGATCCACAACGTCTTGCGTGCAATAGGCAAACATGGCCGAGTGGTGATTCGCGAGATGTTTGTCCATTTACCCGTATACACAGGAACAGGAGCTCAGCCTCCACGCATTGTGCCGTCGGAGTTTGGGCCACTCGTGCAAACACTGGTGTACTCCGATGAGCCTATGGTGATCGCAAAGCTCGAGGTTGCCGCCTTGGTTAAGCTGGCGGAGGAGTCGGATGCCTTACTGGCCCTGGAATGCGGTGTCGGCGAGACACTGGTGGACGGCACTATCCTGCTCAATGTCTATCGTGCTCGGCAGCCGCTGGATGAGCGGCGGCTGATGCGGTGTATTAACTTGGCGACTTCGCGCACTTACGAACAGGATCCGAAATACGCTATCCGCTTGCTGGTCGATATTGCCATTCGCGCATTGTCGCCAGCGGTTAATGATCCGACGACGGCGGTGCAGGCGCTGGACCAGATTGAAGACCTGCTGCGTCGCCTTGGCCGCCGTGAGTTTGATGTCGGGCAAGTTGCCGATGCGAGAGGCATACCACGGCTGACCTTCCCGGTGCCGACTTGGCAAGACTATCTGTCAGTGTCGTTCGATGAAATCCGGCTGTATGGAGCTACTTCGGTACAGGTTGTGCGACGGCTCCGTTCCGTCCTTGTAGGCTTGGCCGAGGCGGTCAACGCCGAGCGCCGCGATGCCGTCCTGCAATACATCGAACATCTGAACCTCGTGATCGACCGCACCGACTTCGACGCGCAAGACAAAGCCAGTGCGCTGGAAGAGGACCGCCAGGGACTTGGTTTGTCGCGTAAGCGCGTCACGAGCAAGCCGGAAGGAACAGCGCCGCAGAGGGTCGAGACATTGGCCGAGTGACGATCGCAGGATATGGTGTCCGGGCGAACGTCGTCTGACCCGGCTTTGTCCGCACGCCGCTGGTGAAAATGCAGATTTCGGGGCAAGCCCAGAAACCGGGGATCAGCGAAGCCTACGCGGTAAAGACAGCAATGCTGAAGGACGCACTGGACGGGGAGTTCGCCACCTCCGACAACGGCACGGCTACGATACGTTTTATGCCGCCCCGGTCGAATGCACTGACCTGCCAGTCGCTTGTTCGGTTGGTTTAGCGTAGCATCAGGCGCAAACGAGAAAAAACGGCGCGACACGCCTCGAGGTAGTGGGGAGTGGCGCGCGAGGCCCATCGCGACCCGGTGGCTTCGCTGGCGGCTCTTACTCCGCTGGGATACGCGGGACTTCACGTGTGTAACAGGCTATCAGCCGCTCTTTGTCGGTTGGGATGACCTGGACATTCACGCGTGATTTGTCGGCGCTGATCTGTCCTGTCCCGTTGGCGTTGCGGTACTGGTCCAGCAGCATGTCGGTCCAGCGGCAACCCTCCACCACTTCGGCTCGCGTTGCAGGGTCGTTCTCGCCAATGCCGTCGACGAATACGAGGCCATCGATCCCGCCAAGCGCTGCTATCATTGACCCGATCTCCCGCACAATGCGATACACGAACAGCGCAAGCACTTCTCGCGCCGCAGGTTCAGCGGATGCGCGCAGTACGCGCATTTTGGAGGACAAACCGGAGACGCCTAGCAGGCCGGACTGGCGATAGATAAGGGTCCGTCGATCAGGGCGCCGGTGATCTGGCCGCGATCCGCCATCTAGCAGAGGGCGGCGGCTTCAATCGTAGAGGGCATCTTGGTGTTGACCGTCTCCATCGCGCTGAGCACCGCGACCCGCACCTCCGGCGCACCGAGTGCATGCGCGAGGTCAATGGCGTTCTGCACGATATCGACCTTGTCATCGAGCGTCGGCGCGATGTTGATCGCAGCGTCGGTGATGATCAGCGCGTCGGGATGGCTTGGAACGTCCATGATGAAGCAGGGGTTGATGCGGCGCGCGGTACGAATGCCGGTCTGGCGCGACACCGCTGCGCCGATCAGCCCGTCGGTGTGCAAACTGCCCTTCATCAGCGCTTCCGCGCGACCCGCGCTGACCAATTCCACGGCCTTGGCGGCCGAGTCGTGGCTGTGCGCCGAACCAACAAGCTCCACGCTCCGAATATCGAACCCCTCCTTGACAGCGACGCTGCGTACCCGCTCGGTCGGACCGACCAGGATGGGCTCGATCAGGTGCAGTTTCGCGGGCATTGTCACGTTAACCTCGCGTAGGCAGTATGGAGCCGAGGTTAGTCGTGCCGTGCCGATCATGCTGCGCGGCCGGCGCAGGTATCCTGGCGCCAGAGTTTGAAAGCGTCCGACCGAATCACATGATAGGCATGGGCGGGAAGTTGGTGTCGACGTGGGTGGAAGTGACCGTAGATGAATACGTGAGCGGAGAGGAAGTTCTGGGCTTGCTCGGTTGATTTGAACCGTTGCATCTGCCGCTCTCTTCGTCGCGTCGGTCGATGCGAGTTCTCGGCCCGGTTGTTCAGGTATCGGCTTTGTCGGTGCTCAACGCCGGGAAGCAGTTGACGCTGAGCGACACCATAGCTCCTCAGCTTGTCGGTTACGATCACCCGCGGCACATATTGCAAACTCTTCAGAAGCCGCTTGAAGAAGCGCTTCGCGGCGTTGGCATCGCGCCGGGCCTGAACGAGGATGTCGAGCACGACGCCATCCTGATCC
>DATKPQ010000100.1:0-70451 GCA_035523995.1 Acetobacteraceae bacterium
TTGGTCTCGGGCTGGCGATCCACGGCGGCCTCCGAATCGGGACAGACCACCAGGAATCATGTTTTGTTCTGCCTGAGAATCCCCCCTCGCAGCTCGGCCATAAGCGATTCATGTCAATGGGCTTTTCAAGCGATTGCCCTGCATCGCCCACCCAGCCTTGCCCTCCCCGCCCCCTTCCCCCACCATGGCCGCAAGCAACGGGAGAGAGCATCCATGCCCGCATTCGATCTCGTCATCCGCAACGGCACCGTCATCGACGGGTCAGGCGCCGCGCCCATTGATGCCGACATCGGCATAACCGGCAACCGCATCGCGGCCGTCGGCACGATCGCCGGTTCAGGTGCGGAGGAGATCGATGCCAAGGGCAAGCTCGTCACCCCCGGCTTCGTCGACATCCACACGCACTATGACGCACAGGCGGTGTGGGACAGTCACCTCGCGCCGTCGTCCTGGCACGGCGTCACCACCGCAGTGATCGGCAATTGCGGCGTCGGCTTCGCCCCCTGCAAACCCGCCGACCGCGAGAAACTCGTCGAACTCATGGAAGGCGTCGAGGACATTCCCGGCGCGGTGATGCACGAAGGCCTGCAATGGGAATGGGAATCGTTCCCGCAATATCTCGATGCGCTCGAACGCCGGCCGCGCGACATCGACATCTGCGCGCTTCTCCCCCATGCCGCGGTGCGCGTGTTCGTCATGGGCGACCGCGCGATCAATCTGGAAAATGCCAACCAGGGCGACATCGCCGATATGCGCGAGATCGCGCGACAGGCGATGCTTGCCGGTGCCTTCGGCTTTTCCACCTCACGCAGCCTCAGCCACAAGACCCTGAAGGGCGATCCCACGCCCACGCTGCGCGCGCAGGAGGACGAACTCACCGGCATTGCCATGGGCATGCGCGATGCCGGCACCGGCATGCTGGAAATCGTTTCCGAATGGGCGCCCGATCATCATGCCGAATTCGCCATGGTGCGGCGCGTGACGGAAGCGAGCGGCCGCCCCACGGTGTTCACCCTCACGCAGCGCCACAAGCGTCCGGAAGTCTGGCGCGATTTGCTGCGTCACGCCGATGACGCCATTGCTGATGGCGTGCCGATCCGCCCGGTGGTGGCGCCGCGCGCGGTTGGCGTTTTGCTCGGACTGACCGGCAGCCAGAATCCGTTCTCCGGCACGCCGACCTACAAGTCGATCGCCCACCTGCCGCTGGCGGAACGAGTCCGCCGCATGCGCGATCCCGCCATCCGCGCGCAGATCCTCTCCGAGGACCCGAAGAAGGGCAGCACCTTCCCCTTGTTCCACCGTCTCGAATTCGCGCAGATGTTCCGCTTCGGCAATCCGCCGAACTACCAGCCGAGGCGCGAGGACAGTTTGGAAATGATCGCTGCCCGTGAAGGCCGCACGCCGCAGGATGTCGCCTACGACGCACTCCTGGAAGACGACGGCAACGGCTTCATCTACACGCCGCTCGGCAACTACGCGTACTACGACCTCACCGTCAGCGAAACGACGCTGGCGGACCGCAATGCCATCATGGGCCTGGGCGACGGCGGCGCGCATGTCGCGTTCATCCTCGACGCTGGCTACCAGACCTGGCTGCTGGACTACTGGGGCAAGCAGCGCAAGCGCTGGGACATCCCCGAGCTGGTGCGGCGCCTGACCTCGGACACTGCGTCTGCGGCGGGGCTGCTTGATCGCGGCGTGCTGGCGGTGGGCAAGAAGGCCGATGTCAACGTGATCGACTTCGATCGCCTGGGTTGCGGTGCGCCGTACGTGGTCAGCGACCTGCCTGCCGGCGGCAAGCGGCTGCTGCAGAAGGTGCACGGCTACGAGGCGACGATCGTCTCGGGGAAAGTCACCTTCCGCGAAGGCGTGGCGACGGAGGCTTTGCCCGGGCGGCTGGTGCGTGGAATGCAGGCGGCGCTGGCGGCGTAGACGCCGTCGCCTGCCAACCCGCAGCCAACAAGTGCGTCGCCGGAGCCGCCCGGCGCGGCCCCAGTGGCTCGGGCGATGACCGGAACAGCGCGGGCCGGAAGCGCATGATGCCGGCGCGGCGGCGGCAAAGCGATTGCTCGGGCAAACTGGTTCTGGACGGCGCGCTTCGAACGCACCACAAGTGACGCATAGAGACCCGCGCGGCGGCAGGCTCGCTGTGCCGGTGATAGACAAACCGCAAAAGCATGACCCGCCGCTCCTTTCTCCCCGAGTTCTCTCTCGCAATCGCCTTGGCGATCCTGCCATTCGTGCTACCGCACATCGGCGGCTCCTTCGACATGATGGAGCGCATCCTGGACTGGGGCATTCTTGGCCTCGGATTCGACCTGTTGTTCGGCTGGACCGGGCTGCTGTCCTTTGGTCAGGCGGCCTTCTTCGGCACCGGAGGCTTCGTCGCCGCCTATCTGCTGTTGAACAATCTCATCGGCAGCGTCTGGCTGGCCCTGCTGGTCGGCACGATCGCGGCCGGCTTGTTCGGCCTGGTGGTCGGCTGGCTCGCAGTACGGCGCATCGGTATCTACTTCGCGATGATCACACTGGCCTTTGGCCAGATGTCGTACTTCCTGGAGAACTCGCCGCTCTCCAATTATACCGGCGGCGAGAACGGCCTGCCCGGCGTGCCCATCCCATGGCTCGGGTGGGGCAATTTCGCCCTGCGGCTCGAACCCGGCCTACCAATGTACGGCATGCTGGCGGCGATCTTTCTCGCCGGCTTCTTCGTTGCGCGTCGCATTACCAATTCTCCCTTTGGCGCGGTGCTGCGCGCGATCAAGGAGAATACGCCGCGCGCCATCATGCTCGGACACAACGTGCCGCGATATAAACTGGCGGTATTCGTCATCGCGGCGCTGTACGCGGGCCTGGCCGGGGGGCTGCTGGGCGTGCTGCAAAGCTACATGCCGCCCGACGCGTTCGATCTCGACACGTCAGGGCAGCTTGTCGTGCAGACCATCATCGGCGGCGTCGGCACGCTGGTCGGGCCACTGGTCGGCGCCGGCGTCTGGCTGTGGCTGCGCGACAATCTGCAGGCGATTCCCGGCGTTGGCGCGCTGTGGAAACTCATCCTCGGCCTGATCTTCGTCGTGCTGGTGATTGCGTTGCGCCGCGGTATCTGCGGCGAGATCCGCCACTGGTGGCGTCAGCGTCGCAGGCCGGAGCGCGCTCCAACCGATAACTCCGCCGCGCCCATCGTCCATACCGCGCCCACCATGGTGATGACCGCCCCGCTGGTCCGGGCAACGCCCGACGCGCCCGCTTTGGAGATCACCCAGCTTTCCAAACAATACGGCGGACTGCGCGCGGTGGACCACGTATCTTTCACCGTGCGCACGGGCTCCATCCACGCGGTGATCGGTCCCAACGGCGCCGGCAAGAGCACCTTGTTCAAGATGTTGCTGGACGAGGTGCATCCCACCGAGGGGCATGTGCGCTTGTTCGGCCGTCATATCACCGGCCTGGGCGCCACGCGCACCGCGCAACTTGGCATCGCCAAGAGCAATCAGCTCAATACGTTATTTCTGGACCTGTCGGCGCGCGAGAACATGCGCGTTGCCGCCCTGGCGCGCCGGCGCGGATCCTTCCACCTGGATGTGCTACGCCGCGCCGACAGCATTCCGGATGTGGAACGCCAGGTGGAGATCGCATTGGCCACGGTCGGGCTGACCGAGCGCGCCGCGCTGCCCGCACATGTGCTGGCGTACGGGGAAAAGCGCCGGCTGGAAATCGGCATGGCGCTCGCCACCGGTCCTAACGTGTTGCTGCTGGACGAGCCGCTGGCCGGCATGAGTCCCGCGGAACGCATCAGCACGCGCGCGCTGATTCGCGAGATCGGCCGCGACCGCACGCTGGTGGTCGTAGAGCATGACATGGATGCGATCTTCGAACTCGCCGAGAAGATCACCGTGCTGTACGAAGGCCGGTTGCTGGCCCAAGGCGACCCCGACGAGATCCAGCGTAACCAGGCGGTTCAGGACGCCTATCTGGGAGGCATGCACGACGTCCATGAGCCTGCTTGAAGTCGAGTCCATCAACAGCTTCTACGGCGACAGCCACATCCTGTTCGATGTGTCGCTGCACGTGGAAGAGCATGAAGTGGTGGCATTGCTCGGCCGCAACGGCGCCGGCAAGACCACGACCCTGCGCACCATCATGGGCGTGCTTAAGCCGGGTAGCGGCAGCATAAGGCTGGATGGCAAGCCGATCCACGGTCTGCCGCCTTTTGAAATCGCGCGCATGGGCATGCAGCTTGTGCCGGAGGAACGGGCGATCTTCGGCGCTCTGACAGTGGAAGAAAACCTGCGCCTGGCGGCCCTGACCGCGCCGAATGCCTGGAGTTTGGACCGGATCTATACGGCGTTTCCCCGCCTGGCGGAGCGGCGGCGGTCCGGCGGGCGCACGCTGTCCGGCGGCGAGCAACAGATGCTGGCGATCGCGCGGGCGCTGATCCGGGACGCGCGGGTGATCCTGCTGGACGAGCCGTTCGAGGGCCTGGCCCCGCTGATCGTGCGTGACCTGGTGCGGGTCAGCCGGGAACTGGCGCAGCAAGGCCGGACGATCGTGGTGGTCGAGCAAAACGTCGCGGCCGCATTGAGCTTTGCGGATCGGGTGTATGTGCTGAACAACGGCCACGTGGTGTGGACCGGCACGCCGGACGAACTGCATGCCGATCCGGCGGTGATGAAGAGTCACCTGGGCGTTTAGGCTCTTGCCGACGATAGGTTTCGCTGTTGATCGCGTCGGGCGTCCGCACAGGGCGGCGCGGCGGTCGCCACCTCGGCGCAGACCTGGTTGCGGCCGTTGCTCTTTGCTGCGTACAACATGGCATCGGCTCGCGCCAAGGTTTGCGCTATCGTCTGGTCGTCATCGCACGCCGTCGCCAGGCCGATGCTGACCGTGACGCCGATCGTGCGATCGCCGTACACGAGCGGTGCATCTGCAACACGCGTCCGCAGGCGCTCTCCGACCAGCAATCCTGTCTGAGGATCGGTTGCCTCCAACACGACGGCAAACTCTTCGCCGCCGAGCCGCCCGAGCAAATCATTGCTGCGCATGCCGGTGCGGAGCTGGGCGACAAAATGCTTCAGCACCTCATCGCCAACGAAATGGCCAAAGCTATCGTTGATGTGCTTGAAATAATCGATGTCGAGCATCAACACTGCAAGTTCCTGATTAAACTGACGCGCACGCTCAAAAGCATTCTCAGCCAGCGACAGGAAATGCGCCCGGCTCAGCGTGCCGGTCAGCGTATCGGTCGTGACCAGCCGGCGGAGCTCCGCCTCCAATTGCTGCCGCTCGGCTATTTCGTGTTCCAGCCGCTCGTTCGCGGCGGCAGCCTGGCGGGCATTTTCATCTGCGGTTTCGGCCAGGGATACAAGATACTCTGCCTGGTCCTCCAATGTCTCGGCGCTGAACCGTTGCTCCACGATCGTCCGTTCGGCTGCCTCACGCACTTCGTTCAGCGCGTCTTGCTCATGCTTCAGGGGTGTGATGTCGCAGTAGGTCAGGATGCGGCCGCCGTCGTCGCACGGGCTGCTGCGAAGCAGAAAGCGCCGGCCGTCGCGCAAATCGATCTCGGCGGACGATGCGGCTGGTGCGCGCACGGCGGCTTCACGCTGATCCAGGTAGGCCGGCAGCTCGCCGGCCGGCACCCCGAACTGGACATTCGCAGCGGTATGCTCAAGCAGCATGCGGAAGCTGGTATCCTTGGCCAAACCTCCGGGGGGCCACGCCAGAATCTCGGCAAAGCGCTGGTTGATGAACTGCACATGCAGGTTCCGGTTCAGCAGCACGATGCCGATATCGATCCAATCGAGCGCCTCGGCCAAGTGGGCGACGATTGCCTCGACAGGCTCGGAAGTCGGGAACTGCGACATGGCGCCAACGTTGGACTGCCAACGTTAACATTCGGTTGATGCCTGGGCGCACAAATCTGCAGCGCGTTTGCCCGATCTGCCCCAATCCGCGGAGCATCCGGCCCCGCCTGGACCGTTAAGGCGCAACCGGCAGCCACCAGCGGCCTCAGCCCGCTTGCCGTCCGATCCGTACCAGGCGCGCCTGCCGCGGCCCTTTGGCAACCGAAAGCAGTACGTCGATATCGCGCAGCAGCGCGTATGCTGCCGCATCCGTGTCATGCTCTGGCCAAAGCGCGCGGATACGGACTGCAATCTCCGCTGCCAGCACATGCAGCCCGGCAAGCGAAGCCGCCTTGCCTGCCAGGGCATCGGCATCCAGTGCAGCCACCACCGAATCTGCGGCCTCGGCAAACACTGCGACCAATGCCGAGATCGCGCCGAGCGATGCCGCGGCGTCGTCCCCCGTTTTGTGGCTTGCGAGCCGCGCCAGCAAAAAGCGGAACCCTCCGAGCAGGGAAAATGCTCCTACCGCATCTTCGACATCGCGGAAGGGCAGCGCCATCGTGTCGTATGCCGCATCCTTCGGCTGGAGCAATGCCGAGCGAGGCACATGCACGCCCTCCAGGAGCAGACCACAGTGCTGCGACGGACGCAACGCATCGAACGCCGGCATGGTCTTCAGCGTCACCCCGTGTGCATCGCACGGTACTAACAGTGCGCTGTAGCGCTTCCTGCCCTGCTCCTCGGCCGTGATCGCCAGCACGACGAAAACATCCGCCAAAGGTCCGTTACTGACCCACGCTTTCTCACCCGAGATTCGAAACCCTTCGCCATCTGGCTCGGCGCGGGTTGTCAGCAGCTTGGGATGCGCACCGACCCGAGGTTCCGAAATCGCCACAGCCGCCGTTCGGTGAAGCCACGCCGCACGCTGATCGTCGTTGCCAAAGCACGCGATGAACCAGCGCGCGACCATCTGCCGGCCGCCCCAAACACCGGCCACGCCTGGCAGTCCGGTGCGCTCCACCAACGCTGCCTTCGTGCGCGCGATCGCGGCGTAGCTATCTGCCGGCGCCAGCAGTCCCGCTTCGGCCATGCCTTGCAGCGCGTCGAGCTTCGGATCGGCACAGCGTTTCAGCCAAGCGTCGATGCACGCAGTCATATCGTTCGGCATGGCGCATCATCATCGTGCCAGATGGCGGCGGCAAGGCGCCCCATTGCCAACCCACTCATTCCCGGGTGTAGCCTGTCCCGCGTCCCCACCCGGGCCAACAACAGCAGAAGGAAGCGGCCATGTTGCTCGGCTATTTCGCGATGCCCTCGCATCCGCCCGAGAGAGGCCTGAAGGAAGGCCACGACTGGGACTTGCAGACACTGCGCTGGCTGGACGAGCTCGGCTACGACGAGGCCTGGATCGGCGAGCATTATACCGCGCCCTGGGAACCGCATCCGTCGCCCGACCTGCTGATCGCCCAGGCGCTGCTGCAGACGAAACGCCTACGAATCGGTCCCGGCGGCTTCCTGCTGCCGTATCATCATCCGGCCGAGCTCGCCAACCGCGTGGCCATGCTGGACCACCTGTCGGAGGGCCGGCTGAATTTTGGCGTCGCGGCCTCGGGCCTGCCGACCGATTGGGCGATGTTCAACGTCGATGGCAATGCCGGCGTGAACCGCGAGATGACGCGCGAGGCGCTCGACATCATCCTCCGCTTGTGGAGCGATGAGGCAACCTTCACCCACACCGGCAAATTCTGGACGGTGCAGAAGCCGGAGCCAATGTTCGGCTTCCTGCGCCCGCACATCTATCCGTTGCAGAAACCGCATCCGCCGATCGGCGTGGCCGGGTTCTCGAAAAGCTCCGACACGCTGAAGATGGCGGGAGAGCATGGCTTTCTGCCGCTGTCGTTGAATTTGAATCCCGCCTATGTCGCCAGCCATTGGGAAGCGGTCGAGATCGGCGCTGCCCGCACCGGCCGCACGCCGCGCCGGGCCGACTGGCGCCTGGTACGCGAAGTGTTCGTCGCCGACACCGACGCCGAGGCGTGGAAGCTGTGCGTGGACGGCATGATGGGCCGGATGATGCGCGACTATTTCCTGCCGTTGTTGGGGAATTTCGGGTTCCTCGATTATCTCAAGCATGATCCGAACATGGCGGATTCGGACGTCACACCCGCCTACTGTGCGCAGCACAACTGGCTGGTGGGATCGCCCGCAACCGTGGCGGAGAAACTGGAACGCATCTACCACGAAGCCGGCGGCTTCGGCGGGTTGCTGGTGTTCGGCTTCGACTATCTGGAGAACCCGCAAGCCTGGTACCGTTCCTTGAAACTGTTCAAGGAAGAAGTGGCGCCTCGCGTCGCGCATCTGGTGCCGGACGGGCGGAAGGCGGCAGAGTAATACCAGCGGCCGTTTGCATTGGTTGATCGGCCGCGCCACCGCTTGTTGGCGCGGCACGCTGTTAGGCACCCAGGCCAGCTCGCTATTGACACCATGATGTGACCCGCAGGGCCGCGGCATAGTCACGGCCGCGCCTTGCCCGCGCCGCAATCGAGCGCCAGCAACGCCGCAGTCGCGGCAGGGCTTTGTTCGGCAGCAAGGCGCGCCGCGGCCGACGGCCCTCGCATTCGTTGAGCAGATGTTGCCAGGCACGTGAGCGATCCGCCGAAGGCCCCCTCTTCCCGCGCGTTGTCGCACCGGCTTGGCGTCGGATTGCGCCAGCGCCTGCAACGCCTCGGCCGCGCCGCCCGCCGCCGGCTGTACACGCACCTCTGGTTCCCGCATGTTCCATTGTTCCTGGCGGTCGGTTGCCTAGGGCTGCTGCAACTGCGCCACGCGCTCGGCATCGGCTTCACAGACCATGTCACGGCCCGCGCCATTCTCGACATGTCGAAGAGCGCGCTCAGCGCCGTCGTGCATGGCGCTCCGAGCGCGACCGCCGGCGTCTTCCTGGTGGTGATGGCATTCGGGCTGCTGACACGGTCGCGGCTGGCCTGGGTCATCGCCGTACTGGCAACCGCGATCAGCGCGATGCTGATCTGGCTGGTGTGGCCGGGACCGCGCGAGAACGGGCTGCTGGTCTACAATCTTGGCGTTCTGGTGGCGTTGTTCGTGGGCGGCAGTGCGTTCAACCGCTCCAGCCTCACCAGCGCGTCATTATTCGCCACGGCCAGCATCGTCTTGCTGATCGCATATGCCGTGCTGGGCGCCTATCTGCTGGGGCCGGACTTCGCGCCGCCGATCACCAACCTGCTGACGGCGCTCTATTTCGCCATGGTGACGATGAGCACTGTCGGCTACGGCGACATCGTGCCCAAGACAACCGAGGCGCGATTGTTCGCCATCTCGGTGATGGTGCTGGGCATCACCATTTTCGCCACATCGGTCAGCGCCCTGCTGGTGCCAATGATCAATCGCCGCATGGAGACCTTGCTCGGCACGAAGGAGAAAAAGATGGTGCGCAGCGGCCATTACGTGATCGCCGGCGACAGCTCGCTGGCGCGCAACACCTACCGGGCCCTGACGGCGCGCGATCACCCGGTGACGTTCATCCTGGCGGAACCGCCGCACGCCGCGGCAGAGGAGCGTGATGTCGTGGTGGGCGATGCGAGCGACCTTGACGTGTTGCGGCGCGCCGGCGCGCAGGATGCCAAGGCGGTGCTGGCACTGAGCGACGACGATTCGGAAAACGCGTTCGTGGTCATGGCGGCGAAGGAATTGTCGGACTCGTTGAAAACGGTGGTCGTGGTGAGCAGTGGTCGCAACATGGCGCGGGTGAAGCGCGTGCATCCGGATGTGATCATTGCCCCGCAGGTTCTGGGCGGCGAGTTGCTGGCAATGGCGCTATCCGGCGAGCCGGTGGATGGCGACTATCTGATGCAGCAGGTGTTGCAGGTCACGACCTAGCGGCGGTGGGTGCGAGCCGCAGACGTGAAAGTGCGGCGGGCCACACCTTTTTCGTCATGGCCCGTTTCTCTGATGCTGGGATGGGGTGCGTCGTGGTTCTGTGATCCCGGGTACTAGGCCGTGAGGGCCTCCTTCACACCCAGTTCCGCCGTCATCCGCTCCCGCATGATGAATTTTTGGATCTTGCCCGTTACCGTCATCGGGAATTCATCCACGAACCGGATGTGGCGCGGGACTTTGTAGTGCGCGATCTGGTCGCGGCAGAACTCCCGCACGTCCTCCGCCATCAGCACCTCGCCGGAGCGCACGCGGATCCAGGCGCAGATTTCCTCGCCGTAGCGCGGGTCAGGCACGCCGAACACCTGCACGTCCTGAATCTTCGGATGGCGGTAGAGGAATTCCTCGATCTCGCGCGGATACACATTCTCGCCGCCGCGGATCACCATGTCCTTGATGCGGCCGACGATGTTGCAGTAGCCGTCGTCGTCCATCGTCGCCAGGTCGCCGGTATGCATCCAGCCGGTCGCATCCACCGCCTGCCTGGTCCGCTCCTCATCGTCCCAATAGCCGAGCATCACGGAATAGCCGCGGGTGTAGAACTCGCCGGGCGTGCCGCGCGGCACGACGCGGCCTTCGGTGTCGATGATCTTGATCTCGACATGCGGATGCACGCGGCCGACGGTGGAGACGCGGCGCTCCAGTGGATCATCAAGAGCGGTCTGGGTGCTGACCGGACTGGTTTCCGTCATGCCATAGCCGATGGTCATTTCGGCCAGATGCATGTCGCGGATGCAGCGGCGCATCACCTCGATCGGACACGGCGACCCCGCCATCATGCCGGTGCGCAAACTGCCCAGATCAAAGCTGGCAAACTCCGGATGGTCCAGTTCCGCGATAAACATCGTGGGCACGCCATAGAGCGACGTGCATCGCTCCTCCGCCACCGTCTGCAACGTGGTCAGCGGATCGAAGCCTTCGCCCGGGTACACCATCGCCGCGCCGTGCGTCATGCACGCCAGGTTGCCGATCACCATGCCAAAGCAATGATACAGCGGCACCGGGATGCAGACCTTGTCATGCTCCGTGTAGCGCATCGCCTCGCCGAGAAAATAGCCGTTGTTGAGAATATTGTGGTGCGTCAGCGTGGCACCCTTCGGCAGGCCGGTGGTGCCTGATGTGAACTGGATGTTGATCGGCTCGTCGAATTGCAACGTGCGCGCCAGCTCTTGCAAACGCGCATGTTCCGGCGCTTCGCCCATGGCATAGACGCTGTCGAACGGGATCATTCCCGCTGCATGGCCCTCGCCGATCTGGATGACGATGCGCAGCGCCGGCTGCTTCGCCGCGTCCAGGTGGCCGGGTCGGGCGTGGCGCAGCTCCGGCGCCAGCGTGTTCACCATGCCGACATAGTCCGACGTCTTGAACGACGTCGCGGTAACCAGCGCGCGGCAGCCGACCTTGTTCAGCGCGTATTCCAGTTCCGCCAGGCGATAGGCGGGGTTGATGTTCACCAGGATCAGCCCCGCCTTGGCTGTGGCGAACTGCGTCACCGTCCATTCGGCGTTGTTGGGGGACCAGATGCCGATGCGCTCGCCCGGTTGCAGGCCGAGCTTCACCAACCCGGCGGCGAAGGCATCGACGCGCTGTCCTAATTCGTGCCAGCTCCAATGGATGTTCTGCTGGCGGACGATCAGCGCGGGGCGGTCGGGCCAGCGCGCGACAATGCGGTCGAAATGGGCGCCAATAGTCTCGCCGAGGAGGGGGACGGTAGAGACTCCGTGGGCGTAGCTGAGCGAGGAGGTCATGGAAGCGATCTCCCGAAACGTGTGTTTGGCTACAATATTGTGGCAAGCCGGTGACGAACTCAACGGCGGCGACTGGGTGCGGCGACAGGGTGCGGCGACAGGGGGCGGCGACAGGGGGCGGCGACCGGGTGCGCCGTGTCCGTGCGCGTCTACGGGACGTTCCCGGGTCGCCTGTCTGGATTTTTTGGATTCCTCGGGATCCGGCAGATTGGCCGGGCAACAACCCGCTGGTGCCCCAGACCATTGGAGCGAATCGTTGCCCGCTCGGCTTTTCATCACTGGCATCACACGCTGGACGCGATCAAGCCCCCGGATGTCGCGGGCAGCCCGTAGGCTTCCCGTCGCATTGCGCGACCATTGCCAGCAATTCGCAGATTAGCATGGATTGCTTGATGACCGGTAAACGGTAGGATTGGCCGCGGAGAGGTGCATCTTCCCTTTATGACGAAACCATGTCATACATACGGTTGTTACTGAAACTGCCATCTGGGCGTGTCCTACCGGAATGGGGCACGCCCATTTTTTACCCTCCGCTAGGCCTCGCCCAACAGGGCGGCGCAGACCTGCCCCAGTTTGGCACCGAGCGCTCGGTACTCCGGGGCACGCGGCGCGTTCCGGCGCCAGGCGAGACCAAGACTCCGCCACGCACCAGCGCCTGACAGCGGTCGCAGGACCACGTCCGTGCCCGTCAATACTCCGGCACAGACCGCGATCCGGGGCAGCAGCGTCACCCCCAGGCCGGAAGCGACCATCTGCACCAGCGTGTGCAACGACGTCGCGGCGAACCCGTCCATTGACTCGCCGCGATCACCGGCCATCAAGCCGCACACCGCCAGCGCTTGCTCGCGCAGGCAGTGGCCTTCTTCCAGCAGCAGCAACCGCTCGGGCGCGAGCGCGGCGGTCGGAATCACGTCCATGCCGGTGAGCGGATGGTTGGGGGGCAGCGCGACCACGAACTCGTCGCGGGCCAGAATCACGTGGTCCGCGTCGGCGCAATCGCAGGGGAGGGCGAGGATCGCGACATCGAGCCGTGCCGCCTCCAGCCGAACCACCAGATTGGCGGTGGTGTCCTCACGCAGCCAGGGTTTCAGCAGCGGAAAGGCCTCGCGCAGAGCCGGCATCAATCGCGGGAGCAGGAATGGCCCGATGGTAGGGATCACACCAATCCGGAGCGGAGCGCTCATGGGGGTGCGCGCCGCGTCCGCGGCCTCGGTGACCGCGGCAAGGGCAGTGAGAGCGTTGCGGGCATGCGCCACGAGTTCCTGGCCCAGTGGGGTGAAGATCACGTGCTTACCGGTACTGCGGTCGAGGATCGGCGCATCGAGCTGGCGTTCCAGCGTCAGCAGTCCTGCCGACAAGGTGGACTGTGTGACAGAGCATGCCAACGCTGCACGCCCGAAATGCCGCGTTTCGGCCAGGGCGATGAGATAGCGGAGCTGTTGCGGACTGGGGAGCGGAACCATCGCCTGGATCGATTGAAATGGCAGAAACCATCAGTTGGCGTCGCGTGCCGTGAAAGTCCACCTACGTCTTGCGTCCGGATGACCTGCGCGCCGCCGGTCATGGGCCACTACCGCAGTGCCGAGCATTCCCATGGCGCAAGTTGGCGCGCATCCTGGCAACCGATCGCGCGATCGCCCGCCAAAGCCCCGGTCAGCGGAGGGAGATCCCGGGGCCGAGGCGGCCAGCAATGGGATGCCTCGGCGCTTCGGGGGGACAGGATGATCATTCAGGTCTTGCATGCCGCACGGCGTCTTGATGAGACGATCAAGGGCAAGCTGGGGCGGCCCTATAATGCCATTCTCAGCCTGGGGCTGATGCTGGAGATCGCACGATTGTTCCACGAGCTTCTCTCCCGGCCGCAGGAAAGTGTGGGGATCGTGCGGCTGGTTGTCTCAATGACGTTCTATGCCCTGCTGCTGATCCACCAGCTCGGGGAGCTATCGGAGCATGCCGATAGCCGCCGGCGCGGGGCCGAGGCGTGAAGAACGGCATGGGATTGGACAAGACACAGTCGGAAACCTGAGGTTGGATGGCCAAGGGTGTGCGCGGGGGCGCCGGTAGCGCCGGTGGCTCAACAGTCCGTGCGTGCCCTCCCATTACTTCGCCAAGGGAGCAAACTGCGCGTCATGCCCACACCCGATCGCACCCCCACCGCCCAGGTCGTTGCAGCTCCGCCGCGCCGCGAGGCGAAGCAACCGCTGCCCTGTGTCATGGTCATCTTCGGCGCCGGTGGCGACCTGACCAAGCGCCTGCTGGTGCCTGCGCTGTACAATCTCAGCCGCACCAATCTGCTGCCGGCGCAGTTTGCCATCCTGGGCGTTGACGCCGTGCAGCAGGACGCTGCCAAATGGCGCGACAGCCTGCATGACATGCTGCAAAGCTTCGTCGGCAATGCGAGCAGTGAAAGCCGCATCGACGCGATAGATCAGGCGGCGTGGCAGCGGCTCGCTGATGCGATGTGCTACATGCAGGGCGATTTCAACGACTCCAACCTGTACGAAAAGCTGCATGCGCAATTGCACGACCTGGCGCAGCAGCGGCAGACGCAAGGTAATGCGTTGTTCTATCTCGCGGTTGCCGATCGGTTCTTCGGTCCGATCATAGAGCACCTCGGCCATGCGGGCCTGACCGACGAGGAACTGCGGGACGGCAATCCGCAACGCTGGCGCCGGGTGGTGATCGAAAAGCCGTTCGGCCACGACCTGGACTCGGCGAAGGCGCTGAACACCCGCGTTCTGCGTGTGCTGCGCGAGGAGCAAATCTACCGGATCGACCATTTCCTGGGGAAGGAGACGGTCCAGAGTATTATGGCGTTCCGCTTCGCCAACGGCCTGTTCGAGCCGATCTGGAACCGGGACCGCATCGACCACGTGCAGATCACTGTGTCGGAGACTGTCGGTGTGGAACGCCGCGGCCGGTTTTATGAAGCGACCGGCGCGCTACGCGACATGGTGCCGAACCATGTGTTCCAGTTGCTGGGGATGGTGGCGATGGAGCCGCCCGCCGGTTTCGATGCCAACGCGGTGCGCAACCGCAAGGCCGATGTGTTCGCGGCGATGAGTTCCGCCAAGCCCGAGGATGCGGTGCGCGGCCAGTACGGCCCTGGCGCGGTGCTGGGACACGACGTGGCGGGATATCGGCAGGAACCGGACGTCTCGCCGACGTCAGATACTGAGACCTATGTCGCCATGCGCCTGCATATCGACAACTGGCGATGGGCCGGCGTGCCGTTCTATCTACGCACGGGCAAACGCATGACGACGCGGATGACGGAGATCGCCATCCGCTTCAAGCCTGCCCCGTACGCGCCGTTCGACGACACGCATGTGGAGACTCTGCCGCCCAACTGGCTGGTGCTGCACATCCAGCCGAACGAGGGCATTTCCTTGCAGTTCGAAGTGAAGCGGCCCGGGCCGGTAGTGGACCTCGCCGCGGTGCAGATGGCGTTCCATTATGACGATTGGTTCCCGCGCGAACCCAATGTCGGCTACGAAACCCTGATCTACGACGTGATGATCGGCGACCAGACCTTGTTCAATCGCGCTGACATGATCGAGGAGACGTGGCGCGTGGTGCAGCCGGTGCTGAATGTCTGGGGGGCCGATGCGCCGCGGCATTTTCCCAATTACGCCTCGGGTTCGGAGGGGCCGCAGTCGGCAGATGCGCTGCTGAAGGAGGACGGGCGCGCCTGGCGGCCGTTAATGCTGCCGAAGGGGTGAGATTGGGCGGCAAAAATGTTCCCCCTCGCCTAGCTCCCAAAGGTGAGGTGGAGCATAACTTTTCCCGCCCGTCACGACCTGCTACGCGTGCTTTCGTGCTGCATGCGCTGCGAACCGATACCCGTCGTCGCAGCGCAGGATGTGCCCGGCGGTGGCTCCGGCGAAGTGCGAAATCAGCAGCAAGACCGGCCGGTCCGCCAGCCGGTCGAACATCTCGCGGCGTGTGCTTGTGCCTTGTGCCGGATTGCTGTCGGACGTGAGTTCGAAATCCGGATGCGCGACCTGACACGGGTGGTGCATGAAGTCGCCGGTAATCAGCGCTTCCTCGCCACACGAGACGATGTGCACGCTGAGATGCCCCGGCGTATGGCCCGGTGTGGCAATCAGGCTGACTTCGTCGCAGATCCGATGATCGGTTTCCACCAGGTCGACCAGGCCGGCCTGGACCACTGGCAGCACCGAATCCGCCAGCATCTCGCACGTGTCGTCGCGTGCGGCATGATCGCGCCAGTATTCGAATTCGGCGCCGAACATCAAATAACGTGCCTGCGGAAAGGTCGGCACCCACCGGTCCCGCTGTAGCAGCGTGTTCCACCCGACGTGGTCGATGTGAAGATGGGTGTTCACGACCGTGTCGATCGTTTCGGCAGGGCAGCCGGCGTCGGCCAGAGAATTCAGGAACGGCCCCTGCCGCTGGTTCCAATAGGCAACGGGACGATTCCGCTTGTCGTTCCCGAGGCACGTATCGACGATAATTCGCCTGGTTGGGGTCTGCACGACGAAGCTGTGGATGCTGAGGCGCAGACAAGCGTCGCCGTCGGCCAGGTATGGGTGTAGCCAATCCGGCGTGCCCCGAGGTAGCAAGTAACGGCTGCCGCCGATTACTTCTTGCTCGACGATCTTGGTCACAGTCACGTCGCCGATACGCCACTGGGACATGATGGGCTCCGGTCGGATGGCGCGAAATCGAGAGAAACAGGAGGCGGCGCGTAACTTGCGGCCCAGTATGGGCATTTGTGCATGTGCGTTGCTGGATCAGGCCTGGCCCGCCGCGAAAACGACGACCCCATTGGCAGGAATGACAATCGACGCCGATGCGGCAAACCCATGCATCGGGCCCCCGTTCGCCCAGATGCCGCCGCCGTTGCCGGCGACCTGGGGGTTCGGGAAGTTGTCGTAATAGTCGCTGTTGAAGACTTCGCGCCAGAACCCGGGAATGGGGAAGCCAAGTTCATAGCCCCATCGGGTCGATTCACCGAGCGAGCCAACAACGATAACATCCTGCCCTGCCCCCTCGATCCATCGGTGGAAGGCGATGATCCGGTCGGTGTCCGACACGTAGTATGGGTGGACGTTGTCTGACCGGATCGCTGGTTGAGCCAGGCGTAGTGCGACGGCGTCCTGGGTAAAGCGCAGATGATCCACCATGCTGGCATCTGCGCCCTGAGCACCCGCCCACCAGATCAGGTGCGACGTGTCGGTGGGATCGTCAAACCATTGCTTATCCTCAAGGAACTCCTGCCCCATGAACAATTGCGGGATGCCAGGAACCGTCAGCAGGATCGCGGTGGCGAACCGGCTGCGGCTGCGAGCGTACCAGGATCTGCGGTCGTTCGAATCGGCCAGCCAGGGAATCCGTGGCTCTCTGCCTGCGTACACAAGGTCATGGTTCTCGATGCAGGTCACCGCCTGCCATCCATGGCTGAAACCGGGTGGGTATAGCGCGTCCGCAATGCCGTTCATCGAGACGTAAGCCGACGCTCCCGCGGAAGCAGCGCCGACGGCATCGCGCATGGCAGTCCTGAGGGCGTCGTGCTGCACCACGTCGAAGCCCGCCCCTCCTTGAGCGGCGGGCGCCAGCAAAGGCGCCCAGCCGGTGGGGATGTCTGGGAATTCCCCTGGCCAGAACTCGGCGTTCTGGAGAATGCGCGGTTGAAGGGTGCGCAGCATGCCCGTCAGGTTGCGGCAGAACGCCCAGCCATTCGCCTGGTTGGTCGAGAGCAAAATGCTGACCTCATCGTAGCGGAAGCCGTCAGCGTGGAACTCGTTGACGTAATGGGCGGCGTTGTCGAGCAATAACTGGCAGACATCGCCGTTCCACATGGCGAAGGCCAGGCCGCCGGTGCCGCGGTCTTGGTCGGTGAAGTAGAGGCTGTCGTTGTTGTTGCCGACGTCCGGCACGCGGTCGAAGTAGTAGATGCAGTTGTCATCCAGCGCGCCGTTCACGGTGAAGCCGCCCGCGTGGTTGTAGACGACGTCGAACGTCACGGCGATGCCGTGGACATGGCAGAGATCCACCAACACCTTGAGCTGGTGCGGTGCGGGGCAAATGTCGGCCAACGTCAAGGTCGCCAGCCCCTTTTCGGTCAGGACAGCGTTCACGGCCGCCAGATGGGCGGGCAGATCCTTCTCCGGAGCGACAAACGGAAAGTCCGGAGAGAACAGATCCGCCCCGCTGTAACCGAGATTGGGGTTGGCTTCCATTTCGTCTACCGGCAGGGGTTGCAGGACATTGACACCCAGGCTGGCCAGGTAGGGAACCTTGGCAGCCACATCCAGGAAGGTAGAGGCGGCCCCTGTCAAAGATGCCAGGTAGGTGCCGACATGGGCTTGGTAGATCACCATGTCGGAGAAATCCGGCGTTTGAAATCCGTCGTCATGCCAGGGATAACGGTTGGAGGCGCGCAGGGTGCTGGCGCAGTTTGGAAAGTCGGAAGCCGAGGCAAGCTGCCTGGCGTAGGGGTCGCGCTTGTAGCCGCTGGTGCCGGTGCCTGCGACCCAGAACCGGTAGGTGTCGCCGTCGGCCGCGCCCGGCTGGAAGCCCGTCCAATAGCCGCTTGGGTCGCTGTTATTGAGCAATCGGTCGGCGGTGACGGCAGCGTACGTTGTGCCGCCGAACGTGCCGTGGAGGTAGACCGCGGTTGCCCTCGGCGCCCAAACGCGAAACGTCGCGCCGCCGGGTACCAGGTTGGCACCTGTAGGCGTGGCAGCAGAAATATTCTGTTGCGACAGCATGGTTCTTCCCGTTGCGCGTGGTTGGTTGACTGGCCAGGCTCGACTTGCTGTAAACAGTCTCTGTTCGGCGCGCCGCGACAAAATGCCCGCCCACTGCATCTTTTCTTTGCAGATCAGTCTACGACCAGCACGTTCTGCACGCCATGCCCCGGTCTTGTCGGGACCAGCGCGGACTGCCACTGTGACAATGCCTTCCGACTTCTACGCCAGAAGAACAGCTATGCCAGATTGCTCTGCCACCAGGGAGGCAGGAATGAGCGTGAAGGACACAATTCTAACCACTCAGCCGACAAGCTACTGGCCGCTCGATGATGTCAGCGGCCTCTCATGTCAGGACGAAATGGGTCTCCACGACGCCGCTTTGCCCGCGCAGGGAGTGACGCTCGCGGTGATTCCCTTCGGGGCGGCGCAGGCAGCATATTTCGACGGCGCACTGGGAAGCGTCCTGACGATCGACGACGACCCGCAATATTCGCAGCCCTACGCCAACGCGCTGACTGTCGCCGCCTGGGTGTCTCCGCTTGCGCTCGACAATACGAACACCGCGGGAACCCAGGACCAATTCGTTCATTACATCGAGAAGGCGGTTGGTGCCACGACCGATGTGGAGTGGGCGTTGCGGCTGTACAATCAGACCAACCCAACGCGGCATTCGCGACTATCTTTTTATACGTTCAACCTGGGTTCGCCGACAGGGGAAGGCAACGGTTCCTACATGGAGTATGGCGTGTCCTCTAACGACGAGACTCCAATTGAACTTGGAAAATGGGTGTTCGTGGTCGGCCAGGCCGAGCCCTGGATCTCACCGACCGATCAGACGACGGGGTGCATCTTGTGGAAGCAGGGCGTCGAAGCACATCGGGTCGCCGCCGATAAGTATTTCGACTACCACGTCGCTCCGCAGCATGGCCCGGGGCCAATAACGGTGGGCGGCATGCAGACGACCGGCTTCAAAGGCGCGCTCGCGCATATCGCGATCTGGAATCGATTGCTCTCCGCCACCGAAATCGCCTCGATCTGGACCGCAGGCGCTAGCGATCTAAGCAATACGCCAATGTATCACAGTTATTGATCTTACCAGGATTGTCGCCATAAGACGGGCGGCCGGACCTGTTTGTCAGCACGGTACTCGAATGCAGAGGGATTTTATCCTTCCCCGCAACCTTGGTCCGCTTCGCGGCCCAGGCTCACAAGGGGAGGAGGAGTTCCTTTTGCATGCCCGCGCCTTATCCTGATGCCAATGGGGTAACGCCCGGCCATGACGAGAAAAATGCGGCGCCACACCGATGCTGGTCCCCATGGGGCTACGCCTGTCTTGACGGCACACGCCCACTGGCAAGTCAGGTCACCGAGCCGCTGGTCTTGTGATCCTTACGGATGGTGGCCGCTCTAAAGATCATTTCAAGCGAAGCGATGCCGAACCGGTGATCGTACGTTCTCTCAGCGGGGATTGCTTCGCTTCGCTCGCAATGACAGCGGGCGCTGTCCGCCAGAATCATAACCATAGCCTGGGGTGCGCAATCGTCAGGTGCCAGGAATATTTCCGCCATGAACGAGTCAACGCGCTATTGGATCCGGATCACCACCTTGCCGACATGCGTCTGGCTTTCGAGATGCCGGTACGCGTCCTTCGCTTCTTCGAAGCCGAACACCCGGTCGATCACCGGTTCAATCCGATGCAGTTCGATCGCGCGGTTCATCGCTGCGAACATCTGCCGCGACCCGACATAGATGCCGCGCAGGATCAGCCCTTTGCGCATCGATAGGCTGGGATCGATGTTGCCGCCGGCGCCGGTCAGCACGCCGATCTGATGCACCTGACCGCCGAGCCGCGCCGACGCAACGGAGCGCGGCAGAGTGCCGGTGCCGCCGACCTCGATCACATGGTCCACGCCGCGCCCGCCAGTCAGATGCAGCACCTCGTCTTGCCATTCGGGGTGCTCGCGATAGTTCACGCCATCCGACGCGCCGAGCGTCTTGGCCTGGGTCAGCTTGCCATCACTGGATGAGGTCGCGATCACACGGGCGCCAGCCGCGTGCGCAAGCTGTAACGCGAAGATGGAAACGCCGCCGGTGCCAAGCACCAGTACGCTCTCGCCGACGCGCACTGGCCGGCCACCATACAATGCGTTCCACGCGGTCACCGCGGCACAGGGCAGCGTGGCGCCTTCCTCGAAGGAGAAATGTTCCGGCAGCTTCACCAGGCCGTCCTGGTTGAAGACGGCGAATTCCGACAGCACGCCATGGATCGCGCCACCGAGCGAACTTGCCGCATGCTCTGGCTCGATCTCGCCACCGATCCAGGTTTGCATGAAAATCGGCGCGACGCGGTCGCCTGGCTTCACGCGCGCGACGCCGGCGCCGATTTCCGCCACCTCCCCGGCGCCGTCCGACAGGGGCACGAGATCCGGCAGCGGGGCGCCGCGCGCGTAGCGTCCGGTCACCACCATCAGGTCGCGATAGTTCAAGGAGGCGGCGCGCATTCGTACCAGAACCTGGCCTGGTCCCGGCTGCGGTTGTGGGCGTTCCTGCAATACCAGACTGTCGATGCCGGCGGGTTTTGGCAGGGTCCAGACTTGCATGGCGATGTCCCTCCTTCGGGGCAGCGGCGTTTATAGGCGGTCGGGCTGGGCGCTGGTGTTCCCGCGGTTCAATACCCGCGTTCGATCAGGAACAAATTGGGGAGTGGCTTGTTGTTGTGCCAGGCGCGGAGGTTGTCGAGGAAGATGTCCAGGCTGTGCGGGTTGTAGGTAGCGGGATCGTCGGCCGAAGTATGCGGGCTGATCACGAGATTGGTCGTGGTCCACAGGCGATGGCCGGGCGGGATCGGCTCGGGCGTGAACACGTCCAGCACTGCGCCCGAAAGGTGTTCGTGGTCCAGCAGGTCGCATAGCGCGTCCTGGTCCAGCAGGCCGCCACGGCCGATATTCACCAGCCCGGCGCCACGGGGGAGCAACGACAGGCGCCGGTGGTCCATCAGGCCGCGCGTTGCCTGGGTGAGCGGGCAGGCCAGAACGAGATAGTCGGTGCGGGGCAGCAGTTCATCCAGCCGATCCAAGCCGACCACGGCCACGCAGTCGGGATGCGGTGAGGGATGCGCGCGGACGCCGGTCACCGCCATGCCGAATCGCGACGCATGCGCGGCGGTGGCACCGCCCAGCGTGCCGAGGCCCACGACGGTCAGGCGTTTACCGGGGAGCACCGTGCCCCATAGCTTCTGCCATTGGCCCGCACGCTGGTGAGTCACCATCTCGGGCACGCGGTTGGCGAGCATCAGGATCGCCATGATGGCGAACTCGCCCGATTTCACCGCGTGGGTGCCGCGATTGTTCAGCAGCGCGACGCCGCGCGGCAGCCAGTCGAACGGTGCGAGCATGTCGAGGCCGGCATTGGTGACCAACATCAGCTTGAGGTGCGGCGCATCGCAGGGGAAAAGTATGCGCACGACGCTGACGTCGCATACCAGGGCCTCGGCGTTGCGCATGGCGGCGGTGAAGTCGGCTGGCGTGTCTCCGATCGTCACATGGTGGCCGAGGCCGATATCCGGCGCGCGTGCCGCGGCGGCATCCCACATGGCGCGGGAGAATTCGAACAATGGATCGTCGGCGGGGTTCTGGATGTGGATTCGCATGGCAACGAACGTGGCACATCCTGCAAGTGTTTGCGACGTGGGCTGCGGTCCCGATGCTGACATTGCGAGGGGGGCAGCGACGGGAGGGGGCTTGGTCAGATGAGCGTGTCGTTCTTGCGCTGCATGGCCGAGATTGCTTCGTCGCTACGCTCCTCGCAATGACATCTTTTCGCAATGACGTCTTCTTGCAATGACATCGTCTCACAATGACCGTTGGACGATGACAACGCTGCCGCCAATCCTGTTCCGGGACCAGCGCTTTGTCGTGCTGGACAAGCCGTCCGGCCTGCCAGTGCATCCGGGGCCACGTGGCGGGCCCAGCGTCGAGGACTGGTTTCCGCAATTGTCACGCCGGAAGGACGGGCCCTGGCTGGTGCATCGCCTGGACGCCGATACAGCCGGCTGCCTGGTCGTCGCCTTGCGCGGCGCGGCACTGATCGCGGCCCAGGCGGAGTTCGCCGCCGGGCGAGCGCGCAAGACGTACTGGGCGGTGGTTCGGGGTGTGCCGGCGGCTACGTCCGGCACCGTCGACGCGCCGCTGCGCCGGCACAGCACGCGCGACGGTTGGCGCATGGTCAGCGACGCAGAGGGCCAGCGCGCGGTGACCGATTGGCGATTGCTGGGGCAAGACGGGGACATTGCCTGGCTCGCGCTGTTTCCGCGCACCGGGCGCACGCACCAGGTGCGGGTGCATTGCGCCTTGCTGGGGTGTCCGGTGCTGGGGGATGCGGTCTATGGCGGTGGGCCCGGGAGGTTGCATTTGCTGTCCCGCGCCATTGCATTGGACTTGGAGCCGCCGCTGGTGGCCGCCAGTGCTCCGCCGCCACCGCACATGCAGGAGGCACTTGGGCGGTGCGGCTGGCTGGCCTGAGGGCAGCGCATCCATGCACGGCGTCGATGGCGGCGATCGGAAATTTCCATCACCGGGCGCTTTTTTTGCTGCGGTGCAGCGGCTAACGTCCGGCCGGTTTCCGGCAGAATCGCTGCCCTTTTAGCGAAGCAGCAGCGCCGGCAACAACCGAGCCGAAAGGAAGATACCGTGTCGACACTCAAGGGTAGCAAGACCGAAGACAACCTGAAAGCGGCGTTCGCGGGAGAGTCCCAGGCGAACCGGCGTTACCTGTATTTTGCTCAAAAGGCAGACGTGGAAGGCTTCAACGATATCGCCGCCGTGTTCCGCTCCACCGCCGAGGGTGAGACGGGCCATGCCCACGGGCATCTGGAGTTTTTGGAGGCGGTCGGCGATCCGGCCACCGGCCTGCCGATCGGCTCGACCGACAAGAACCTGGCCGCTGCGGTCGCCGGCGAGACGCACGAGTATACCGACATGTACCCAGGTATGGCGCGCACCGCACGCGACGAAGGGTTCGAGGAAATCGCGGACTGGTTCGAGACCCTGGCGAAGGCCGAGCGGTCGCATGCCGGCCGATTCTCGCGGGCGCTGTCGGAGATCAAGTAGCGGCTGCAGGGCTGGATTGGAGCGAAGGGTTCCCCCTGCGCTGGTGGGAGGGGGGCGTGGAGCCTCGAACAGGACGGATGTACGCGCCCCTCCCCCTCAGGTTGGTCCGCTTCGCGGCCCAGGCCCACAAGGGGAGGGGGACCTGGTGTTCCTTTGAAGGATTTGAGCTATGCGAGAAGGCAGCCTGGAAGCGCCCACGCGCCATCCGATTGCCTGGCAGGATGAGTCGTACTATGACCCCGCGGCGATCGATGCCGAGCTGCGGCGGCAGTTCGACATCTGCCATACCTGCCGCCGCTGTTTCAATCTTTGCGATTCCTTCCCCCGACTGTTCGATCTGATTGATGAGTCGAAGACCGGCGAACTCGATTCGGTCAGCAGCGAGGCACTGAAACCCGTCGTCGATGCCTGCACGCTGTGCGACATGTGCTACATGACGAAGTGCCCTTATGTACCTCCGCATGAGTTCAATATCGATTTTCCGCATTTGATGCTGCGCTATCGCGCGATGGAAGCGCGCCAGGGAATGGTGGCGTTTGCCGACCGGCAGCTTGCTGCCACCGACCGAAATGCGAAGCTGGCGTCGAAAGTGGCACCGCTGGCCAACTGGGCGACGCGGCGCGACAATCAGCGGACGCGCGCGTTGCTGGCGAAGCACGCCGGCCTGCATCCGGATGCCGTGCTGCCGGAGTACGAGTCGACGCCGTTGACCGCTGCGGTAAAGAAGCAACAGGCGGAGCCCAACCGCGATGCTCCAGCGTTCGGGCGCAAGGCCGTGCTTTATGCCACGTGCTTCGGCAATCATAACGAGACGGCTGTCGGGCTGGCCGCGCGGGCCGTGCTGGCGCAGAATGGCGTCGCCACCGAGATCGTCTATCCGCGCTGCTGCGGTATGCCGTTGTTCGAGCAAGGGCGGCTCGCCGAAGTTGCCGATCATGCACGCGCCGTTGCGGCTGCGATGCAGGACTGGATTGGCAAGGGTTATGACATCGTTGCGCTGGTGCCGTCCTGCGCGTTGATGCTGAAATTCGAATGGCCGCTGTTGCTGCCAGATGACAGGCAGGTGAAAGCGCTGTCGCAAGCGGCATTCGATATCAGCGAATACATCGTGGATATCGCGCGCAAGGAGGGACTTGCGCCGGGGCTGAAGCCGCTGCCGGGCGGTGTGGCGCTGCATATGGCCTGCCATGCACGCGCGCAGAACATGGGGCATAAGGCTGCCGAAATGCTGCGCTTGCTGCCGGGGGCGGATGTGGCGGTGATCGAGCGGTGCTCTGGCCATGGCGGTTCCTGGGGGTTCAAGCAGGAGCATTTCGAGGTTGCGCTGAAGGTCGGGCGCCCCGCTGCGCGGCAGATGCGCGATGCAGGCAAACAGTTCATCAGCTCGGAGTGTCCGCTTGCCGGCATGCACATCGCGCAAGGGATCGAAAAACTTGGCAATGGCGCGGCAGCACCCCGGCTGGTGACGCATCCCATTCAATTGCTGGCACAGGCCTACGGCATCGCGTGAAGGAGACGATGATGGCGAAGCACGAACTGGTGGCGGGTGATATCCTGCCCGCGGCGGAGTATGCGAAGCATCGCGCCGAGTATCGTTGCCGGGTTGGCGAATTGAAGCGGAACCGCCGCGTGGATGTCGGGCCGTACGTGACGTTCTATTTCGAGAACCATGATACGATGTGGCTGCAAGTGCAGGAGATGATCCACATCGAGAAGGGCGGGGCAGAGCAAGTGCCGGACGAGCTGGCGGCATACAATCCTCTGGTGCCGAAGGGCGACGAGCTGGTCGCCACCTTTATGATCGAGATCGACGATCCCGTGCGCCGCCAGCGCATCCTGGCGGGACTGGGCGGGATCGAGGAGGCGGCGTTCTTGCGTGTCGGCGGCGAGACGATCGTGGCGGCGCCGGAAGCCGACCAGGATCGCACGACGGCGGAGGGCAAGGCTTCTTCCGTGCAATTCGTACATTTCCGCTTCACACCGGCGCAGGTTGCGGCGTTCCGGAGGCCGGGCTCCGACGTGGTGATCGGCTTCACGCACGACAAATACCGCCACATGGCGGTGATCGCGGACGAAGTGCGGGCAGCGCTGGGGGAAGACTTCGACTGACCCGGTGCGCAACCGGATCGTGTCGCAATATGATATTTTCTTGGGGTTCCGGGTGGTTTTATCTTTTTCGCGTCCTCTGTGTTACACTAGGTAGCCAAATCACCAACTCACCACGGCGGCTGCCATGGCGTCATTGCGAGGAGCGCAGCGACGAAGCAATTCTCTTCCTGGCGAACCGCTCTATCGCGGCTCACCGTGTTGGAGATTGCTTCGTCGCATGTTGGGGTAGTTGGACCCCATCTGATGCTCCAGGTCCGAACGGCCATCGTCAACGGGACGCTCGAAGCGGATCACTGCAGCATGGGCCGGCGTCGCCGCTCATTTCGCATGGCAGAGTGATCACCCCCATGTTTGGGACGGTCTCATCTGTCAAATCCGGGCGTTTCGTGCGTTCTGGCCTATTCCTCCCACGGCACCACTTGGACTGGACCGGGAGCGTGTCGGGCGCCGCCAATTTCCATCAGGTGTCGATAGTTGTCCTCCGCAGCATTGTTCGGATCCACACTGTTGTACCAGGCGTACTTACGCTCGCGTTCCGCACGACTGAGGTAACCGAGGTGCTTGAGCCGTACGCCAAGAGCCGCCGTGCTTCCTACCAGCCCTCTTGGCACGTTCCCGCAATGCAGGTTGCCGCCGAAACCTGTCGTTGCGAAATGCAACGACTCTGTGTTCTGTCCACGTAACGAGAACAAGGACGCCCGGACCATGCGGCCAAAAATCCCATCGACCCGTACGTGATTCAGGTCGTCCCAAATATATGCAATGCGGAGCGTATACGTCACGACGAATTGGCTACGCATAATAGCGTCACGGATCATCTCCGGTCCCCGTCGCTCGAGAACCTCGTCACCATCGATCCATAGGACCCAGTCCGGCCGAAGCGGCAACAGTTTCTGAAGCAAGAAATTCTTGTCGCGCGCCTCGTCCAGACCCGTGAAGGGTGATTCAACCACGGTCACGCGCTCGCCAAAAGAGCGGCAGACAGCAACTGTGTCGTCCGTGCTGTTGTCACTCAGCACCACCACGCGCGCGCAGATGCCCAGCGCCCGCTCGATCACCTCCGCTATGTGATGGCCTTCATTCCGGACCCGCATTGCACCGATCACAAACGGCTCGCCGGTCGCCCGCGCTGGCAGGCGTGGAACAGGGGCTTCGGGGATCGGCATCGCCGGCGGGCATCCGTCGCGCGCAGCATTCGGCCAGCGCCAGTTCCACAGGGTGCACGTCGGCTCGTAACGCTGCCACGGTCGTTGGTCACCGGTGGTGATATAGTGCTCGGAAAGGCTGAGCCAGGGATCGAACGGCATACGGTCCAGCAGGAACAGCGGTAAGGCGGGATTCATCCAACCGCGGACCAGAGCGGGGCCTTGCCGGGCTTGCCATTCTTCCAGCCCGAAATATTTATCATAGACGGTCGGCAGGCTGCGTTCGAATGCTCGCCTGCGGTACAGGCCAAGACCGGAAATCCAGTCAGCGGGCGCATAGCTTCGCTCGACACTACCCTCGATCGCGGGGTAAAGGGCCTCGATCCCCAGAAAGTGCAATTCGGGGTGCCGGTCCATCACCGCAAGGCTTTCGCGAAGCCAACCCATCGGCACCATCGTATCGTTATCGATTTTCGCCAGGATTGGGGCACGCGCTCGGCGAATCCATTCCACCATCGCCGTGACAGGAGAGCCGAGCCTGGTCGTCACCAATTCGGTCTGAGCGGGCACGCGATGCTGTTGCTCGCGCATCCACTCCAACGTGCCGTCGGTCGAGCCGTCGTCCCATAAATACAGCGTTCGGACCAGCGCCCAGTCCGTGTTTGCAACCAAGGCAGAAAACGCCTCCATCGTGAAAGCCAAGCGGTTGCGGGTCAGAAACAGCAAGTCCACGACGGCGGTTTGGATCGATTGCATGGCTTTCCACTTTTGCTCGTAAAGGCGTTGGTTCTGTCGGAAGAGCCCAGTTATGTCGGGACGACTGCGAAATGTAGAGGGCAAGTGGCCAGAGTGATCGACGATGCAACCATCCCAGATCGCGAGCTTTCGGCCGGTGCGTGTGACTCGATGACAGTAGTCGTTGTCCTCGAATCCGTAACCGCCAAACCGTTCGTCCAACGGACCGATGGCCGTGCGGGTACGATGCGGCACGAAGACGCAGACGAAGGCAAGCACCGTCGATTCGTTACGCAAAGCCTGCCCCGACCGGGCGTTTTGGTTGCGGTTGCCGACGAAGCCGCGGATCGCGGCAGAGCACAGACCGATCCTCGGTTCCGCGCCCACTCGCGCCTGTAGTCTGCTGAAGCCGTGGGGCGAAAGCAGCACCGCGTCGTCATTGAGCAAAAACACGTCGCCCTCCGCCCCGCTGAAGGCGAGATTGACGTTGCGGGCGAAATTGAATGGCTTGATGCCATTGATCCAGCGCAAGCGGGGCAGATGTCCCTCGGCTTCGGCGCGGGCGCCGTCGTCCACGACGATGATGTCGGCGGGTGATAGCTCCGGCTCGCTCCGCAAAAGTGCGCGCACGCATGGTATAAGGTTCGCCGCCCGCGCGGAGGGAATGATAACCTGATACCTCACGGCTTGATCGCTTGCATCAGAATCAGCAGGCGTGGCCCGTCCTGTGTGCGATCGATACGTTCGAACGTCACCCGAAAACTAGCGCGGATGCCATAAGTGGTGGCAAAACGTTCCCGATACGGATTACCAGCCTCATAATAAAGGAAACTGCGACGGTTCCAGAACGAAACGTGGGTTGGATCCTGAAAAGCGCCACTGCCGTCCGTGGTCGGCACAGCGATCTCGACGGTGCCTTCGGGCCGAAGCACCCGCCAGATCTCGTTCATCGTGAAGATCTTGTCCGGCAGATGCTCGATGATGTCCCACGCGCGCACGTAGTCAATCGAGCCATCCGCCCAGGGCCAGGGCTGCCGCAAATCGGCTTCTTGCACGCCAGGATGCGGTGCGATGTCGATATTGACGAATCCCGCGATGAGGGCATCCGCGCAGCCAATGTTCAGCTTCATTGGTGTCTCCCCTGGTCGATCGGCGCACGCGGTCTGCTGGCCTGCGCGCAGACCCGCGGGCCCTGCTTCCTGTCCGCACGCAACGAAAGGCGCGAAGTCGGCGCCGAGCATCGTTTGAATCGTGTCGACAGGCACCGCGTGCCAGTAGGCCGTTCCGGGCCGTTTTGCGTTGGTGTTGCCGCCATGGATCCGGGCGAGATAAAAATCCGCGCGGTCCAGCCGCATCAGCCGCGCCCTGGCGACACTGGTGAGGAACTGGGTGTCCTCGCCGTCGAAGATGTTGGCGAAGCGATGCCGCTCCCACAGCGTTCGCCGATAGCAGAAGCTGCCGCCGGCAAGCCAGCGGCGAGCGGGAGCGGTATAGCGGAACTGCCAACCCTGATTCTTGAGTGCGTCGAAAAACCACAGCGTGTCGAGGCCGCACAGGTCAGCCTGCTGCACCAGCAACGATGTGACCTGATAGGATAGCCGCCAGGGCGCATGCCAGTCGTCGTCATCCCAATGCGCTATCAGGCTGCCTTTCGCTTCCTGGCAGGCGAGGTTACGCTTGGCGCCGACGCTCATCTTCGGCGGACGGCGCAGATAGCGGATGCGCGGGTCGGCGGGTATGAGGTCTTCGACCGGGTGAGTGCCGTCGTCGACAATGATCAGTTCGCGTGCGGGATAGTCCTGCTGCGCGAACGCGCGAATGGCCATTGGCACGTAGCCGCGCCGATTATGGGTCGGCATGATGCACGACACGAGCGGCATCTCGTCAGCACCGCTGGCGGTCTCGACCGGGGTCGCTACCGGTGTGGTCAGCGGTATCATCGGACACCGGTGCGCTCCGTGGCTTCATTGTGCGCAGCTGGGGGGGCATCCTCGGCCAGCCGCTCCCTGGCCCAACCCGCATATTTCGTGCCGTCATCTTGTGCCAATTCCTGGAAGGCCCCGTTTGCCTCGGCGCGGTGGCCCTGCAGACGCAGCACCATTGCGCGGTAATAACGGGCCCGCGGATCCTCAGGCGCGTCCGCAAGCACGCGGCCGAGATGCGTCAGGCTTTCCTCAAGCCGTCCGGCGGAGAGCGCCAGCACGGCCAGGTCGAGCGACGCGGCGGCGTGGCGTGGCGACAGCGCGAGAACCTTCGCCAATTGTTCGGCGCCGGCCGCGTGGTTTCCTGCCGCCAGCAAAACGGTCGCCAGATGATGGCGCATCTCCACATGGTCGGGCGCGATCGACAGCGCGTGGCGCAAAGCCGCGGCCGCAGAACCGAGATCCTGGCGGCCGAACAGTACGAGACCCAACTGATCCCACGCCTCTGCGCTGTTTGGGTCGAGCCGGGTGGCGGTGTCGAGCAGATCGACGGCTTCATCGATGCGCTGTTGAGCCGCAACCACGATGCCGAGGCTCAGATAGAAACGCGCCTGCCGCGGTGCGATGCCGAGAGCCGAACGCCAGGCGTGCTCGGCCTCTGTCAGCCGCCCTGTCGCAAGGCACAGCTTGCCGAGATTGTCCCAGGCGAGCGCGTTCTCTTCATCCGCCGCGACTGCTTTGCCGAGCGCGTCGAACGCACCGGCAAAATCGCCAAGCGCGGCGCGGGCGTTGCCGAGGTTGACGAGTGCCGTTCCTCTGGCTGGATCGATTGCCAGCGCCTTCTCGTACTGCACGATGGCGTCGGCGAACTGACCTTCCTGCGCGAGCAGGAACCCCAGGTTGTTGAGTGCGGTGGGATTGGCCGGGTCTGACGCCAGCGCGGCCTCGTATTCGCGGCGCGCGCTGTCGCGATCGCCTTGCAGATGTGCCCTCGCGCCGAGATTGTTGTGCGCCACCGCATCATCGACGTCGGCATCGCCGGGCCGGGTCTGGACGAGATGCCTGGTGAGAAATTCCTTCGGACCGTCCATGTCATTTGCCTCGCTATCGGGTCACGCGATCCGCGCGATCAGGTCAGACAGCATCGCCTTGGGATCGATGTCGGGAACCTGGAAGCTGATCTTGTCGAGCGACAGATCGAACGGCTGCCCCTCCTGGTAATGTACCGGGAAGCTGACGCCGAATCGCAGGTTGGAGCCGTACTCGAAGCCTGCGAGCTGCCAATGCTTCTCGTAAAGATTGATCGTCGTGAGCAGCAGATCCGCATCGACTGTGACGAAACCGGAAAGGTCTACCTTGAGTTTCGGCTCGACATAGATCGAAGCGTCGGCATCGAGAGTAAGGCCCTTGGCCGGCGCCCAGTCGACGTGGACACCGGTATCGAGTGCACCTTCAAGCCCGAGCCCGGCGCTGATCTCGAGGCCTGCTTCGGCGCTGACGATCGGGATACCCGCGCCAATCCCGCCGCGCACGAACAGCCTCAGTCCCGCGTGCGCCGGCACATGCAGGCTGGCATCGCCCTGAACGAGCGTGTCTTCCTCGTGCGCCGGATTATAGGTGATTGCGAGTCGCAATTGCTGCAACTGCCCGGGTCCGATCCCTGCACTGACGTCGAGGCCGCCGCTGATGTTGGCGAAGATGCCGATGCGTTGGCCCGCGACGGAGACGCCGACGATCGGGATGTCGACGCCGATGGAGAAGATATTCTTATTGAAGCTCTTTTCCGGGAAAATATCGAGCGTCGATGGCAGCGCGATTTCGCCGGTGAGCTCGATCTCGCCTTGCGGCAGCAGGCGGACGCCGACGGTGCCCTGGAGCCATGGCGCGATGACGACGGTGACGCTGCCGCCACCGTAGATGGTGATCGGACCGGCGACGCCGGGTGGTGGTGGACCGGCGGGCGCGCCGTCGGCTACCGGGCGATTGGTAGCGCCGACCAGCACCGAGCCCTTGAGCCTGCCTTTATTATAAGCGGCGGTGACTGATGCGTCGAAGATGCCGTCGTCATAGGTTACCTGCAGTGTCGAGTCGATGCCGGGGATTTTCGGCTTGGCCGTGCCTTTCCCAGAAACCTTGAATGTGTCGCCATCGGGTGGCTTCTGTGCCTCGATATGAATTGAGCCCCCTTCGATGCCGGGCGTGTCTTTTTTGATGGCCAGGTCGCCGGAGAACCTAAGCCCGGTCTTTTCGTCATGTTCTATCGTCAATCCTGCACTTTCCACCGCGGGGATATCCGGTTGGACATTGCCGGTGGCGGAAAACTTGCCGCCCTCCAATGAAGCCGTGATTGAGGCTGAGCGTATGCCGCGAATCTTTTCCGGCTTGTTGATAGCCAGCGTGCCGGAACCGCCCCAGACTTTGTTCCTGTACCATACATTGACAACAGACACATCAAACAGGCCTGGGTCAAATTGCAGTCGGCCGCCCGCCTCGAACTCACCGGCCGCATTTATCTTGACGCGAACCCCGCCCTGAGCGGCATTGGGAATTGAGAATTCGAGCGAGCCCTCGGCTGACAGGCCTCGCGTAGTGCTGTAGAATAATCCGATGGAGCAGGAGTCTATGCTGACGCCCGGAATAGAAAAGTTGATGGTTTCCGGGCTGTAGACGATACCAAATTCAAGCTCGCGGCCAAGCAGACGTGCTTCGATTGGCAGTTTGTCCAATAGCGGAATGGTAGGCTTAATGGTGCCGTTGGCCGATATGCTGTTGCCATCAAAATCGATGTCCGGGAACTCGATTGGGCTTGCTCCTGCAAGATCCGCCGTCAGCCCGGGCACCTTGCCGAGAACGCCTGCATATTGGCCCTGAGCCGCTTTCTTAATTGGTATGGTGTTGGCTGCTTTTGGGACGCTGATCCCCTTGGGCAAATCCCACGCGACGCTTATCGTTCCTATGTCGCTCGCGGGCGTTGCGGTAGCATAATTGGAGTCCAGACTGATAGAGGTGGCTTTCAGGCCGGCGATCTTCGTTTGCGTTGCTCCTGATATCGCGAAGGAGGCTTGATTCTGCTTATGCGGGTACTCAGCCAGAACCGCTGTGCCGGTCGGGTCAAGTAAGGCAAATGAGGTCGCCGTACCTGGTTTGCCTACGATGCTTACAGGTTCAGCATCTTTGATCTGAATGCCTTGCTCGATCTCGTCTCTGGTCCAGTTCTGGAACGTGGCGGAGCCTTGTCCAGCCTCAACCTTGTTGAAATATATGTCGTATTGTGCCAGGAACTGTTTCGTGGACTTCACGTTGCTTTGTTTGCCCTCGGGTGTCAGGAGAAAGGCTGCTACCTTTGTGGCTATATCCCCGCGGACGAGGCCGCCCGCGCTGGCATTACTGCTTTTGTCGAGCAATTCCATATTTGAAAGTTCGTTGCCGGCCCCGCTCTTTGGCCAGCCGGCGGCTTGCAATTCTACCATGTGATCGACTTCGAATGGGTGAGGATAAACCTTGCCATGACGATCCCAGTCAGGAACCCGCATCAGATCTATCCAGTCATTGTAGCCAAGCGCCTTACGATCCTTTCCCTTGATCGTCAGCCTTTTCTTACCGTCAAACGGTTTGTCCATGTCCAGAGGCTTCAGCGCCTGAGGACTGATATTCACTTGCTTGAGCCAGATTCCATCCTTTTGATTGGGAGTGCCGCGCTCATAGCCCGCGGCTCGATACAACTTGTCCCCGGTTGCCCAGGCTGAATAGAGGTGACCGAACCGGGCCTTTACCGGCGGCAACGTCAAGGTTGTGGTATAGGCGTTCGGTTTGTCTGCTCGCTTTGTGAACGGAGGCGACGCTACCGCCGTGGGGCCGCTTGTCGCCGGCGCTTTGCCGCTCGCGCGCTGCACCATGCGGTTCACGCCGCCGCTCTGCTGCACCACATGTGTGGCTTCGTGCGCCATCAGGCGGGTGTCGTTCTGCGACGCGCCGGGGCCAAGCCAAATGTCGCTGCCATGGGTGAAAGCGCGCGCATTGAGAGCGCGGGCCGAGGCTTGTGCTGTGCTGTCGTCATGGACACGCACGCCGCTCAGGTCGGTGCCAAGCCCGGATTCGAGCGTGCTTCGTGTTGACGGCTCAAGTGGCTTGCCGACACCCTTCGATGCGATTGCACTGCTCGCCACCGAACTCATCGACGGCCCAGGCGCAGCACCGTCTGCCGCGTCTTTCTGAATTGGCTCCTTGTCCTCTGGCCTGGCCTCGGCCTTTTGGACCGACCCAAACTGGCGCTTCTGCTCTTCCGGTCCCGGCCCCGAACCCTTCTTCTGCACCGGGACCGTCTCCGGTCTCTTCTCCGGTGTCGACGCGGTTTTCTGCACCGGCATCGGCTCGGGCTTTTTCGCCGGCGTTGCTTCGGCTTTCTGCACCGGCATCGCCTCAGGCTTCTTCTCCGGTGCCGCCGGCTTCTGCACTGGCATCGGCTCGGGCTTTTTCTCCGGCGTTGCTTCGGCTCTCTGCACGGGCATCGCCTCAGGCTTCTTCTCCGGCGTCGCCGCGGGTTGCTGGACCGGTATCTTCTCCTGCTTCACCGGCTCTGTGGCTTGCGGCGCGGTCTGGGCCAGGGCTTCCGGCGTTACCGGCGAAATCGCGGAAGGCTCCACGCTGTTGCCGGTATTGACACGATCGGCGGCAGCATCGGCCTCACGCTCGAACCGATCACCCTGCTCGCCAACAGCGACCTGGCGTTGCACGCCCAACCCAACGGCCGGGCCAGCCCCGCGCAGCAGTCCCGACAGCCCCGCGCGCGCACCGGAACCCGCCGGTGTCGGCGCCTTTGCCGGTGCCCGCCGCAGCGCTGGCGATGGACCCCTGGCACGTGCCTTCGCGACTGATTCGCTCATGACCGCATCACTTCCATAAAGGCACCCAGGCCGCTCGGCCGCGCGGCGAAGCCACTGCCGTCGAGCGGACAGGTGGCGCCGACCTTGCGATACTCGGCGCGGATCGCCGCTTCGAGATGCGCCTCGCGTACCACCCCTTCACCCTCGTCGACGGCGAGCAACGTCGCGTGCAGCGCGGCATTACGGATCTGCCCGCCGGTCAGCGCGCAACGCTGCACCACTTCGGCGAAAAAGCCGCTGCCGATGGCGTGCCGCGCCGGCAGATGCAACCACCAGATTGCACGGCGCTCCTCCGGCTGCGGGTGGACAAACGACACCACCACGTCCATCCGCCGCTGAAACGCCCGGTCGATATGCTGCGCGGCGTTGGTCGTTACGATGACGATGCCATGATAGTTCTCCAGCCGCTGCAACAGGTAATTGGTTTCCAGATTGGCGTAGCGGTCGTTGGCCGTCTTGACCTCGGTTCGGTTGCCGAGCAGCGAGTCGCCTTCGTCCAGCAGCAGAATGACATCGAGCGCCTCGGCCCGTGACAGCACCTGATGCAGGTTCTTCTCAGTCTCGCCGATGTACTTGTTGACGACGGCACCGAGATCGACGCGGTACAGGTCGATGCCCAGCTCGGCCGCGATGATCTTCGCCGCCAGTGTCTTGCCGGTGCCGCTGGCACCGGTAAACAGCGCACGCACGCCGCGATTGGAGCTGGCGGTAAACGCGCTGCCGAGATGCCGCAGCATTCGTTCGCGATGGCGACAGCGCAGCTCCAGCTCGCGAAGCCTGATCCCCGTCGGCTCGCTGACCACAAGCTCGTGCCATGAGCCTCCGCCCTCGAGCAGCGCCGCGTGCGTATCCAGCATGTGGCGGTTGAGGGTCCGGCACGCGTGGCGAATGTCGCCAATCTCAACATTTTCGCGCCGGTCCAGGGCGGCGTGGCCGATCGCCATCGTTGCAGCCTGGCGGAGATGTCCGGCCGGCAGCAGGAAGCGCTCGCTCAAATGTTTCAGGTCAGCGCCAGCGTGGCCGTGCAGCGCTTCACGCCAGGAACGCTGGCGTTGCTCCGCCGACAGCAGCGGCAGGCTCAGGGTCAACGCCGCTTCCGTCGTCGTGCCCGCGATGCCGCCCTCGAGCCCGAGAACGATGCCCAGTGGCCCGGCATAGCCTGGCAACACCGGCACATCGGCGGTTTCGCCGGGAGCCAGGTCATAAACAAAGACGGGCAGATAGCACCCCATGACGCAGAGCGGTCCCAGCAGCGGTGGGCTGGCCCGCTTCGGCCCCGCCCCATCGCCGGGCCGTTCCGCCGTTCCGGGGACCACGGCAAGCCCAAGGCCACACGCACGTGCCATAGAACCCAGCACACGAAGCTGATCGCTGCCGGGCATCCCCTTCACTACGACCGTGCGAATCCGGCCGTCCGCGATCAGTTCCGGCAGGCGACCGAGCCGCGCCAGGAACTCATCGTCCAGGATCAGATCAGCGACCGGCGCGAAGCTCTCCCCCGCCAGAAGCTGACAGCCAGGCAGCAGATCGTCACTGCGTTCGCCGCGGATCATCCGCCAAACCGACGCCGGCGTTTTGATCGTCAATTCCGAGCGTGGTGCCTCGGGATTGACGACCTCGATCAGCCCGAACGTCAGCAGATCGCGACACACCGTCCAACCACTTGCATCCGACCCGCCGTCGCCGTTCGCCATGATACGCCCGACCAGTTCCAGCGAAGGACGGCGCGAAACCAGCGGACTTTGCAGTGCTTCGAACAAGGTGCCGAATCGCGAATCCTCCTCGCCAAGCGCGGCCATCATCAGCGCCATCCGGCCGTTGAACCCAAGACCGAGGTGCCGTGACAGCGCGACGAGCGGCAGCTCGACCGCTGCCTCGCTTTCCCACGCCTTGATCTCCGTCCGCCACCAGGACAACGTGTCCACCCATGACAGCCCATCGGGGATATGCGGCAGGATCTGTTCTAGATAGCGCCCGAGATGCGGGTGCTCTGCCAATGTTCGTTCCAAGGTCATGCCGCCCTCACCCCCCAGGCGGCGCAGCGCGTGCACCAGGTGGTAGAGCGCCGCGTAGAAGTTCAGCCGGAAATGACCCGCTGCGTCGTGTTGGATATGGGCGAATGCATTGGGCATCATCATCTACTCGAAATGAAACAGGATGACCCGGTTGAACGCGACGAGCCAACCGGGATTGCGGTCGAGCCCGGACACCCTCACCGGCAGTGATACCGCGTCGAGCCTCATCACCAGATCGACATGCGTTGGTGTCACGTGCAGGTGGCCCCGGCGGCTGAGCAATGCTTCGTGCAGGCCTTCCGCCGTCGGATCGATCCCCAGCGCGCGGATCAGACGCCGCCGGATGAACGGAACGGCCAGGGACAACCAACGCCTGAGTGCAGGATCGATGCACGCGATCAAGGGTCCCGACAATGTTGCAAGCGGCGCATTGGCAAAACGCTCCCGCGGCAGCGCGGCGGAGAGCATGCGTGCGTCGGGCGGAGAACCGCGGCAGGTTTCGCTCAGCACGTACCCCGCATGGTTCCAAATGCGCAGCCGGCGGCCGTTTGCGGCCCAGGCTCGTGGCTCGCTCGCGTCGGCCGTCATCTGTTCTGACCAGGCGATGGGAAGTTGGTAACGGGCCCGTCGCGGCAGTCCGGCGCCAAGTGCCGCGCGTGTGTCGCGTCCCGAAAGCACAGCGAGCGCCGTCCAAATCGGGTCGCCGGCGTGGTCGGTATCCGATGGCAGCAGTGCCCGGCCCAGAGCATCGAGGATGCCCCAACTTCCGACCATGCTCGCCAATCGCCATTCCGTCTCGAAGCAGTCGGGCAAATCGAGCGCGCACATGGCGTTGATCAGATACAGGATGCCCCCGAGTGCGGTTTCGACACCGCTTTCCAGCGACAGCCCTGCTTCGGGTAACAGGGTGTCGGTGTCATCTGCCGGTTTTTCGACATCCGGCGGACTTATTTGCAGGCGCGAAACAGCAACGTCATTTGCCGCCGCGACGTGGTTGGGTGGTGCCGGTTCCTGCTCACCGATTGACGCTTCCGTGGCGGAGGCAGGCACCGCGAGCCGTGTCGCTGGTTGATCGCCGGCGGCGGAGGGTGAGGCCGTCAGGACCGGTGACGGTGAATCTTGCGATGTCTGCTCGGAATCGCCGGGAACTGGTCGCGCCGGCGGCGCATTGGTTGCCATGCTCTGCGCGTCGGTCGCGAGCGATCGGGCCACGTCACGCGGGCGCGACGGCGGCGCGGGCGTCCGTGGCGGCGGCTGCATGTCGCCCCGCGCGCTTTTCTTGGCCGGCTGCGAGGCATGGTCGATGTCCGTTGCCACAATGCGTCCGGCAATCGGCGCGGACCCCGGCGTTTGCGACATCGCGGGCGCCGCGCGGGCGGGCGCCATTGGCTGGCTTTGCCACCACCGTTGCAGACCCACCGCGAAAGAGGCACTGCGCACGGCCTCCGGCCGGTGGTACAGCATCAACGCGATGCCCAGGAGACAGGCTCGAGGCCGGTCAAGATCGGCGGGAACCGCGCCGGGCGGCGCGCCCGCCGACCATGGCGGTGGTGTTCTGACTGAACGCCTTGCGGGCGTTATCGCCGGTTCCTCCGCCATCGGGCGACCCTGGTTCGCGTGCTTCTTGTCGCTGGTGGCGGCGGATGGCGGCGGCAAATCGGCGGTGGCACCCGCGGCAAACCCTGCGGGTGGCGATACCACACACGTCGTGGTTTCAGAGACACCATGCACCGCGCTGATCGCGGCCAGAACGGTCAGTGCCTCCGAAGGCGAGAGGGCGCGGACGACCTCGACCGCACGGCCCTGGCGCGCCAACCGTGCCAGGGCCGCCGGTACCCAGACCGCCCGATCGCACAACAGCGTGGCGAGCGTCGGGGGAAAGGCGGTCGCTGATGAACTGGCAACGCTCCGCCACCACCAGCGCTCCCGCAGTCTGCCGCTGACGAGATCGAGCATGAGGCTCGCCAGCAATTCGCTTTCGTCGGCGAAGACGACGGCATCGGCGTCGATCGGCACCGGTCCTCGGCCGGGGCGCGCGGCACGGCGGTAAAACCCGGCCAGGTTCTCACGTGCGGCCCGCTCCCACGCGGCATCGACCAAGCCGAGCCTTCGTTGCGGCGAGAGGCGCCCCGGCAACGGGTCGTTCATATGCCGGACGATCAGCACGGTGGCGGGGGAAAGCTCTGGCGGACGCAGGTCGGCGCCTTCCAGCATTCCCGACATCGCGAGCCGGGGGTTCGCGTTCTCCCCAACGCCCCGCACGCGGAGCCGCCCGATCCGCGTGCGATTGGCGTTATCCCACAGTAACAGCCCCATCTTGCCAACAGTTCACATGGTCCTTTGCTTCCTTTCAGGGGGTGATCAGGAAGGCGAGAGTAACGCCACCAGCCTGTCCAAGGCCGCCGGCGCGTTCGACTTTGCTGTTGACCTGCGAAAGATTATAGATATGCGCGTCGCCCGGCTTTGCACCCGAGAGATCGGCGATGAAGTGGAATTTGGCGAAGAAGTTCGGTGGCAATACGACTCGCGCAGAGGTTCCGTTGGCTTTTTTGCAATCACCTTCCAGAGCCGCGATGATTTCAAGCGCTTCCTTTTCAATCCAATGTTCGATCCTGTCGAGCAGACTTTCGTGAGGGCTCTTGAATGCGCTCAGGTCGAGCTCAACGGAGCGCAGAGGTGTGGTGGCGATCTGCTTGAAGCCCGGGTGAAGCTGCAGGCTGGGCATGACAGCGTCCAACACCGTGCGATTGGGCTCCAGGACGGGCACCGCTTGGATCGCAACAAATTGTGGGCCGCGGCGAGACGTGCCGTTGCCGATCGGTATCCTTATCATTCCCTGGCCGTCGGTCGTATTCACGGTGCAATTATGTTGTGCATAGTGCTGGTCGCTGCCAGGATAACCCGAAAGGTCGCCTGAATCCGGGGTTGCCCCCAAGGGATATACGCGTGCCAGTAGGCAGGCATGATGGGGTTGCGACAGGGTCGGAATCGTACTGGAATCCCAAGGTCCGACAGATGTCACAACATTCAACTGGCCAGCCGTTATGTTGGGCTGAGCTGGCGATCCGCCGGTGAGCGAACCCAACGATGCCTGAGCCATGCCCAAAAACGGATCGCCGATATACAGATCGAAGAGCGCGGTATTCAACTCGGCGGCAACCCCGGCAAACGCGCACTCTGCCTTCCACGAGACTGTGACGCTCGTGTGGTTTGCGCCTGGATATACATCGCTTGGATCGCTTGGCTTCGTCGTCATGATGACGCTGGGACTTAGCCAATACGGATTTGGCGGTGTCGCATCTATCCACAGGCACCCGTTCGGGTCGAACTCGGCGATATTGGGATCTGTACTCATGACATCCTCCTTCGCTGGTGATGGTTACCCGGCCGTCGTGTAGCCAACTTGGAAGGCATTGATCGTAACTCCCGCACCAAGCACTTCGGATTGGATGGCGTACTTGAACAGAGAGTTCTGCACGGTCTCCATATCTTTAAGCGCGCTCGCTGTGAGTCCTGGTACGCTAGGGCTTCCCGTGAGCGTAAACGGGTTCCCGCCTGTGCTGAGATCAATCAGGATCAAGGTCGTGCCGGCGGTGCCGCCAAGCGGCATGACCAGCAGGCTCGCAAAGCCCTTCGCCGCCGGACTGGTCTGAGCCCCGATTGCTACCATCTGATTGATGGTTGCGCCATCAGGCAGATTGAGCGGTATGAAGCCGTTCGAACCGGCAGCCGACGTTGCCACCCCTAATGCAACAGTCCAGGCCGTGGCTCCACTGATGGCGGCAAAATTCGGCTGAACCGTCAGATTGACGGTCTGGGAGCCCGGTGCCGCGGCTTCCAGCTGACTGGCCATGGCCTGCAGGGCCGCCTTTACGGTGTTATGGTAGTTGCTGGTGATGATATTCCCGTCCTGGGCATCAGGTATCGCGTTCACCAGCGTTTGCAGGTCAGACATAGGACATCCCCTTCATACAACGCGCGGAGCGAAACGGCTGAGACTCCACTTCGCCCCGCCGAAGCGGGCGACGCCCCGATAGCGCATTGCCGGACTGGTAAAAATAAGCGCCAGTTGCGCCGTGGTGCCGCCGTTGATGGCTTGCAGGTTTTCCCACACCAGGTAGAGCTGAATTTCGCCAGTCTGGGACAACGAGATGGGTTCGAAATCGAGCGCCTCGGCAAAAATCGCACGCAGTTGGCTGCCATCAGTCGTGGCGACATCGTGAGAGGCGTGCGCGCCAAAGAATCCTGGCAGGTCGAAGGCTGGGGCTGCTGGGGTGCCGGTCACTGTCGAAAGGCCGTCGCCTGTGACTGGCAGCAACCCGGCGGCCGGCAGATAGGTAAAGTAGCTATCGACCTCGACCGATGCGGGGTTTGTCTGGTTGGCGACAATCGACTGCGCCTGATCCTCGAACTGAAGGAACATGGCTTCGGCCTCGCTGCGCCGGCGCCGGCTCAATAGCAACGGCCAGGTCGTGGTCTGCACCGGCGGGATCGGTTGTCGGCGCACCGACCACTGATCTAGGAACTGCACCCCCTGTACCGTCCAGTATATCAGCGCCAGCGGCAAATCCAAGCTTGTCACTGCACCGGATGCAATCAGCGAGTCGATCGCGCCATAGGCCAAATACGGCGACTGCTTATTGGTGCGCGCAAAGGGATCAACAAGAAGACCCGTCACTTCTTCTGTCCCGAAACAAACATGCGCGAGCCAGTTGCGCAGTTTCGACAGGCTCGCCGTGTCGGTCTGCGTCATCAACTGGGCGATCGCGGTTTGCGTTGCCTGGCTCAATCTCGTCAGCGTGGTGATGTCGAACTGCACAAGGCGAAAGCTGACACCCTCGACCGCATATCGGCTGCCGCAACCAGTGGCAGCGTTCACATCGTTGAAGCCGAACATCGGCGCCTGGCCCTGGTACCCCGATGCCGGCGTGGCGAGCAGGATATAGATGCCCGCCTGGACGGGCACCGCGGTCGAGGACGGGGGCGCGCAATTCGCAAACAAACCCGCATCCGGCGGCTGCGGCGTGGTGACACGCGTCAGCGCCACCTGAACATCGAGCGGCAGCGCCACTGCCTGGCCGGCGACGTTGAACCCCAGGCCCTGGCTCACGGAAACGACCGGTGTTGCGGTGCCGCTGCCGGCAGAAACCAGCTCGACCCACAGACCGCGCACCACACCAGCGCCTACAGTCATGCCAAGCTGCTCGTGCTGCTCCCGGTTCGCCTCCTGATCGGTCTGCAGGTCGCCAGCATTCAGGATACGGCCGTTGAAATAGTTCGTATTCTGGATCCCGGAATCCAGGATCGCCTCGGTCAGGCTTCGGGTTTGCGTCGCGACGGTCATGGTGGTGTCATCCCTGATACCAGCGCCAACGAACCGTAGCGGAAATGAAATTAGGCGCTGCCGAAAGATAGGTGGCTGCAACGCTCAGCGGTGAGGGTAACGACCCGGCCGCCGGGCGTACCAGGGTCAGTGCGACGTTTCTTCCCGCAGCAACGGAATTGTCGATCAGCGGAGGAACCGCGCTTTCGATTGACAACTCGATCAATGCGTCAGGGGGTACATAGGCCGGCAGCGGCTCGTAAACGGTGGTGAATTGCGGCCAGGTGGCGCTCAGCGGTTTCATCAGCAGCGTTCCGGTCATCTCCTCTTGACCGGCTGATCCGGCCTCGCCTCCGCTCGGAAACAGTTCCTGAAGAATGCGGGTCGGCACCAGCACCGGCCGCTCGGTCTCGTCGATCACGATGGCACCGGGCAGCAGGGCGCCGTGCGAGTCGACCGGCAGACCGACCTGGCCATTGCCGGCGACCGTGAAATTCACTGCCGCCAATAACAGGCAGTCGTCGATTGCGGGATCCAGCAACGGGCTGGCTTCGGGTTTCGAGCGGAGCGTTGGGCAAACCTCGGTGACCCAGATGGTCATCGCCTCGCGTATGGTTGCATCGGCGTCGGCACTGGCCAGATGGATCGGTCCAAAAGCGGGCAGCGCGTCGGGGAGTGAACCTGGCAGAGAGCCTGCCTGCGACGACTGCGCCAGCGCGTGCACGGCGTCGAGCAACGCCTGGCTGTCGTCCGCGGACGGCAGCGAGGCCGCCGCGTCAACGATCACGATCCGCCGCATCAATGCGCCGAACGCGCGAGCGCGATCCTCAAGCGGCTGAGCAGGAGGGGTCCAGGAGAATTGCAGCCTGAACGATTCGAGGATGCGGGACGGCGCCTGATTGCTCGCGTCGGGCGCGCATTGCTGACCGGCGATCGGCACCAGATCGGTAAGGCACTGATGGTAGCAAAGTGTCACGTAGACCGTGTGCGCCCCCGCAGCCAGTGCCGTGGGCAGACTGCCAACCGGAGAATGCAGCCACTGGTTCAGTGGCGCGCATTGATCCTGGTCGATCCGGATCCATCGTCCGCGTGGACTGATCGCGAAGCCGGCCGCGACGACGATCTCCACATCGGTCCCGCCCGGCAATAACTGCGACGACACCTTCAGTCCGCATACCGTGCCGGCACCATGCAGCAATTGGTTGGCGTTGCGGTGCTTCCAATTAAAGTTCTCGAGGACCTGGCGGAAGTCGGACGGGCCCAGCACCATGCCGTAGACATAGTTGGGCAGTTTCTTCGGATCCAATGGGGCATTGGTCAGCAAGGCTGCGCTGCCGTCCGTCATATGATCCCCCGACTTCATAAGGCCGGCATGGCGCCGAGGCGGTCGCGGTCGAGCACGGCGCGATCCCTGGCGTTCATCGGCGGCGGATAGGCGAGATAACCACTCGACAAGGCGTCCTGGCCGAGGATCATCGGCACGAAGCGGGCGTCCTCGCCAAGTATTGTGTCGGTACCGAGACGGGCTGCGCCGACCCGGAAATAATCCCAGTAACGGCGTACCTCATAGGCGGTATGCGCCGGCTTCTCCAGGTCTACGATGCGCGACACCATGGTCTGGATATCTGCCGGCAGCGTTTCTGGAATCATGACCGCGAAGCGGTGCGCCGTGGCAGCGACGCTATCATTCGCTGCGTCCGTTTCGGTAGGGTCGCCCGCGACCGTGGCCAGGCCGCCCCGCGTCATGAACCGCTCGACGATGCGGATCTTTGATGGACGCTTTGGCGATAGCAAATACAGCGTGAACAGGTTCTCGATATCGGCTTCGGTCATTGCCGGCGTTGGAACCGGAAGCCCAAGACCTTGCAGCGTTTCGATCAGCACGGGATCCGGCGTCAGCCGCGCCAGTCTGAAGCGTTGCAGGGTCGCCTCCAGGCCAGGCTCCAGCAAAAGATGCAACGCGAAGCGAATGCCGTCCGCGGTGCCGCGCCGCGTGAACAGGCGCGTGGCAAACCGAATGAACAGACGGCGCCGATCTGGCGCGGTCTGCGTCGTGGTGGTGGCGGTCCCTGTCTGCAAGCGCTGGTTGATGGTTTCCCACAACGGATCAAGCGTCAGGCCGAGCCAGCTTGCCAGCCAGTCCAGCGCTTCGGCGGGAGTACTGCGCGGGTCGAACAGGTAACCGATGTCCTGTATCCGGCCTTCGATCTTGGTGTAGAATCCTTTGGGATTTGCCAGAAACCGTTCGACGAATGATGCAGATATCGGATCCTGGACGTAAACTGCCGGAAGATATTGGCGCGGATAGGAGAAGCGCGGGTAATAAGCCCGCATCGCCTTAAGTTCCGGCGATGCGCGGCCGTTGCCGGAAAGCTCCAGCTTCACCCTCAGGTACCGGCCCTTCGCCCGCTGCAACAGGACCTCCCACGTGCCACGCCCGGCTGGCGGCGGTATGGTTTTTGGGAACGCGTGGTACCAAGGCATTTCTGATCCGGCCGGACGCAGATAGAGCGGCGGCTCCTGGTTGAACGGTGCCTGCGGATCGGCAACGAGGGTGGGGTCGTTATCGGCGCTGGTCGATACGGTGACGGTGGCGCCTGGTGGGATGCAGGCATCGAGAAACACCTCGTCCCAGACACAATCGCGCGCCTTGCCGTCAAGAACGGGCGTCACCAGCACGGCATCGCGCGCGTAGGATGACTGATCGATCGCCTGCAGCTTCGCCCATCGCACGGCCTGGTCGCCGGCCGCCGCATTGCCGACGACGTCGTAGGAAACCGCCGCCACGCCCTTATCGCGCCAACCAACCAGGGCGCGCCCACCGAACAGATGCATCGGCAGATAATCGCCACGCAGAACCAGCGCCAGCGCGGGCGTCAGGGTAACGTTGAACGCCAGGCTCTGCCGGCCGAACCGATCGGCGGCGTAAAGCACATTGGTGTCCGGATTGAACGCGATGTCATGCGCGGCGACCGCGAGCGTGATGGCCTGCAGACCGCTGCCGGTATCGTCAGTAACGTCGGCCACGCCGCCGAGTGGCAGCGGCGTGCCCAGCATCGTGCTGAACCGGTAACGATAGACAATTGAAGCGATCGTCGCGCCGGCAGTCGTTTTGGTTTCGGCTGTCCCATCCAGTATCAGGACGCTGCCGTCAGGAAGCCCCTCGATGGCGATCGGATCCGGCACCTGGACAGCAAACCCGGCCGGCCGCGGCAGCGGGGTTTCCGCATGCGGAGTCAGGTCATGCACCGACTGAAAACCGGACGGTTCGACGACGGTTGGCTCAGTCTGCGCCAAGGCGCGGAAGTCCCTGTTGAAGCCCCAGTAAGTGCGATTCTGGCGATCGAGTACCCAGCACCCGCCATCGGCCGCCGCCGCGATGTCGAAAGGCACGAACGGCATCCCGGCGGCTAACAGCAACAGGGACGGCCGCGCACCCGAGGACAGGTCGAAGATCAACAGTCCTGCCGGCGCTGTAGGGTCCGGAGCGAAACAACCGGCGACAAGATAGTTGTGATGCGTCACGGCAAGCCCGCCGAAAATCATCGGCGTCGGCAGGCGCGCAGCTCCAGTCGTGACGAAGGCACCGACGGGCTCTAACGACGACGCCATCGGTTGCGGCCATAGCGAGAGGACCTGTTGCGTGCCGCGGGGAAGCCAGAACAGACTTTGACGATCGGCGCCGATCCAGTACCAGTGTCCCAACTGATCGGCGGCGGCGCCGCGCCGAACCGACGGATCGAGTGGACCGCCCGACCGTGGCGGCGGCACGATCGGCAGCAACGGCGTCAACGTTACAACGTTCCCGGCGTCATTCCAGGAAAGCGCGGACCAGGCGCCGGGCTGCCCGTCTTCCAGGCAGCCAGTCCAGTCGGACTTGCCCTGGATAAGTTGGAAACGGGTCCCATTGACGTCCACGCCGAATGCCTCCTTCCCAGTTAGTGCCTCAACATTTGGCATTGATGACGGGAACCGGAACGACGCTGACACCGGGTTGAGCCGGTTGTGCCAAGGTCCCAACGACGCTGCCGAGAGGACTGGCGGTGCCCTCGACGACAAGCAGCCCGTCGAGCCGCGGCAGTTGCAGGCCGGTGAAGGTGATTTCCGTCACCTGGCTGCCATCACTGCCCCCAAGCAACAGCGAATCCACGTATTCGACGCCTTCAATACGCGTCACCGCGGCTTCAAGGTCTTTGTCCAACAGTGTCTTGCGCAATGGCCAGCCGGCGCCGGTCGGCCCCAGACCCCGCAGCGACGACAGGTAGTTCTGCAGGCCCGTGGTCACCGCCTGATTCACCAGATCGGGAAAGTAACCAGCCTGCACGGCAATTCCGACCGAGACATAGACGGAGGCATAGTCCGGACCACACACATAAACTTCCGTCGTTACCAATCGGCGGGTATCAAGATAAGAGCAGACGCGGCCGAGGAATAACCGGTCCGGCGTCGGCCATAACGGATTGACCGGATCGGTCAGCGGCACAACCATCAGTGTCACGACCCCGGCAACGCCGTCCTGCGGCGGTGGACCGGGAACGAACAGCGGCAGGATATCGACGCGATTGATGTCAACGCCGGGCGTGTTCATTGCCACATCGGCGAAGTCCTGCGCGGTCACCAGCCGGTCCTTGTTGCGGATGATCGACGGAATGTTTTGCTCAGCGTCGGCGACCGTCTGCGCCAGATCTCCGCCGGACGTCGGCACCGGGTTCGACACGCTGTAGCCGCCTTGCAACCGCGGATCGGTCGTGCTGCTGACCGCGCCGATCGCCACATTTCCCTGCGTTCCGCCGCCATATTGATAGCTTGCAACGATCCGTGCGCCAGCCGGCGGACGCGCGCCGTTGATGCCGTCGCCGAAGGTTATCTGCCCGGCCTCGGGATCGAGCTCGTAAACCATATCGTTGGGCCCGGCGGTGGTCAGATCTTCCATCTGCGCCCATGGCGTGACCACCGGCTGCGATCCCGTCGTGACCTGGGTTGTTACGGTCAGAGTGGTTGGCAACACGGGGCTGTTTGCGAGCGTGTAGCTCTGGTCGGGTTCTCCGGTGGCCGCGCCGACGACCTCGTTGACCACCGTCACTGCTTGATAGATGAGCGTCGCGTTGACGCCGACCCAGACCAATTGCGCAGATGCAACCACGCTCGCGCCATTGGAGGTGGTGGGCGTGGGCAGGCGTATTCTGATCCAGGTCACGATGCGCGGGCCAATCGTGGGATCGTTCATGAGCGGTGGGAAATCTCCCGTCCCCTCGCTCATCGGGTCGCTGAAGGTCCAGGTCCCGATCTGCGCCGCCCCCGGCAACGGCAAAAGCACGACCCCAATCGAATCCAGCACGTCCGGGGCTGACAGCGGCGTCAGCGAGACATATTGCGCGGCGCTTACATCGGTCCCGATATTGGCGGGCATTTCATATATCAGATTTGGCGTGGGCGTTGTCTGAGTGGACAACTGCAACGGCTGCAGCGGGGGCACGCCGCCAACCAGTGATGGGACGATCCCCAGTGACAATGTCTGGTTGGCGATCACCGAAATAACATCGCTGGGCGCGCCATTCGCGGGCGCAAGCAGGGCGACATACAGCGCTCTATCCATCGTGTCGGAGACCAGATCGACGACCGGCGATGGAGTGGCCGCGGTGGGTGCCGTCATCTGCTCCGTGCTGTAGAAGGCCAACTGTACGGTCGCCGCCGAAGTTGTGGCGGTGCTGCCACTCGTAGTTGCGGATGTGGTGCTAGAACTTGTCGTGATGGTGGTGGTGGCTGAGGTGGTAGTAGCCGCCGCGGCCTCGGCAGCCAGTTGGATCGCCTCGTACTGGGTCTGGTAGGTTTGGTAATTGGGATCCGTGGCCGCGATCGGGCTTTTGTAGAAAATCATCGCATCAAGCGGCAACACATTGACCGGGGCGGCGGTGACGAAGGGAACGCTGCCGGCAGCGACCGCCACGCCTTGCTCCAGCGCGAGTGCCTGCATCGGGCCGCTATCATTACTGATTCTCACTATTCCAGTGGCGGCGGCGGCAGGCCGCAACGGAACGCCCAGAAGCTGGAGGAATTTGAGCCGATTGGTCTCGGGATACCGATTGGCCCGATATAACAGCGAATCCGTCAAGAAGGCAAACAGCTCAATCAGCGTGAGGCCGGGATCGCCCTCCAGCCCGTAATTGGTCCACTCGGGCGTGAACGACGGGATACGCGCCGTCGCCGCCGCAAGCAATTGCTCGAAATTGGTGTCGTCGAGAACGGGAACCGTCAGTGGCATATCCTATCCTTGCAACTGGAGGGCAAAGTTGATGCTGCTTGAACCTTGCGTCACGACAATACGAAATTGTACGTTGATATTAACCCACCGCGGATCGTTCGGGTTGGGATCGACTGATACGTCATCGATTGAAACCCGCGGCTCCCACAGCGCCACCGCCTGCTCTATGCTGTTCTGAATACGCTGCCGGGTCGTGACCGTGTTCGGAGCAAACAAATACTGTCGCAGGCCGCAGCCAAAGGTTTCGCGCATCACCCGCTCGCCGGCTTCTGTCATCAGAATGACCTGAAGCAGTTCCCGGATGTTGTCCTCACCCGACGAGACCGCCATCCGTCCGTCGGGGCCGACGCGCGGCGGAAAGCTTATGCCCTGACCAAGCAGGCTGGTGGCAGACCCGCTCATGGCATTCACCCGGAACCCGACAGCAGGCTCTTGGGGTAAGGAATACAGATCCGGAAAAACGCGATCCACCAGAAGCAAATATTCAGGATGATCACGAACATCAGTAACAGAAAAAATGCGACGATGAAGATGATCTGAATCGAGAATGAACACATCCATCCGATACCCGCGGCGGCCGAGCCAACGACAGGCGGGGTCTGCATGATACCGCGCTCGCTGCCCGTCAGCATGTTGATCTTCTCTTGCAGCGAGTTTGATATGATGAATGTGACACCATTGTTGAACTTGCGAATGCCCGCGAGACTTACATCCGTCGGCATCACGATGCGAATGGGGCGAGCCGGTGCGTCGGCATCGAAGAACGCCGCGAGCTGCAAGAGTTGCGATGGTTGACTCACGACCTGAAGCGGAGGGGAACATTGCGGGCGCTCATAGACGCAACGCAGCGCGTAAGTCTCGCCCGGGGTATTCTGCCGCGGCACCGTCAGCGTGGATACGGTATCGAGCGGCAGAGCATTCTGCACAGCATTCGACAAGCCGGCGGTGTCGATCGACCCGGCTGTGAGATCGTAACTGCCGAACCCGAGCTGTGCCGGGGCCACATCACCGGCGGGTGTGGTCAGGGCGGAGCGCTGCGCCGACACGGCGCGTAGCGCGGCGTCCATGGCAGGCCCACCGCTGCCGACGGTTTGCTCCGCCAAAACCGCCAACAATTGCTGCTCGGCCGCTGACAGGTTCGCGCTGGAGCCGGCAGCGGGACTGCCGAGGGCGGCCGCGACATTTGGCAGGTACAGGACAAAGAAATCCAATAGGTCAAGCAGCATGTAAACCGAGATCAGGGCGGTTGCCTGGGGCAGCGGACCAGAGCTGCTGTTCAAATGGACCTGGTCCGGCTTGGACAATGGCGTAATGAACAGAGCGCCGAATTCCTCCATGCGCACATCAATTGGGAAAGTGACATTCGGTGCCGCGGCTTGCTCGGCCGCGGTGAATTGGGCGTTGTAGTCGGCCACCGGCATCGAATAGACATCGCCTGTCGCTACCGGAACGTAGCCGACATACATAGTGCGCTGGCCGCTGCCAGTGATCGGAAACAGCGGAAGGCGTTCCTCATTGGCCAGGACCAATCGGGGAGTTCCGTTGAGCTTCTGCCAACTTTTCGTAGTACCGTTGACAACCCACCCGTACTCGTCACTATTCAAGAACCGGCGCAGCACGAAGAACACACTCTCGCCGTCCGGTCGTTGCACGGTACGATCCGGAAAACCAGGCATGCGGCAGCAGAGCTCGGCTGTTACCAGGTAGTGGCAGCCATGTGCCGCCTGGAAAAGCTTCACTGGCGTGTCCGGCGACGGAGCGATGAGCAATGCCTTTAGTTGACTAGGATCGCTCGCGCCGGCGGCGGCTCGGAAGGTCGCGATGAAATTATCGTCTGTGAGTCGAAACAGTTGAGGTTGAAAGAAATCGATCTGGCGCGCGCTTTGCAGCCCATTCTCCCACAGTGGCGCGGGCTTCAACCAATCGAACTTTTCGGCCATCATCATCGCGCGGCTCCTACCAGATGTTGCCCATGCCGGGCGTATAGCTTGCGCCCACCACAGACGGCGTGATCACGGTCTGCGCCTGAACCACGCCGGTGAATGTTGCGCTGGGCGTCGAGAACGTCATGCTGAGCGCGGTCATCTCGACATCACTGGCGTTGACAGTCAGCGTGGCGTTTGTCGTAAGCGTGATCCCCGAAGCATCCAGTTTCAGGTCGTTGCCGTTGCTGTCCTGCATTTCGATGCTGGCGGGACTGTCCTTCAGCGTCACCGTCTGGCCGCCGGGCGTAACCAGGGTGAGGCTCTCGCTGCCGTCGGTATCGTCCAGCGTGATGATAACGCCGTTTCTTGATCGAATCGTCTTGCGATAGTTATTGCCGGCGCTATCCATGGAATCCGGCGGCGAGTCCTTGCCATTCCATAACATGCCGACCACGTAGGGCCGGCGTGGATCGCCGCCTTCGAACACCACCAGGACTTCGTCGTTCGGATCGGGAATGATCCAGGTGCCGCGATTGTTGCCTGCCATCAGCAACGCCAGGCGAGCCCAAACCTGATAGCTGCCCCCGTTCGAATCCGGTGACCAGGGCAGCTTGACCTTGACCTTCCCCTGACCGTCCGGATCCCTGTTGTCCGTCACAAGTGCCGGATAGGCGCCATACAGCCGGTTCCGCTCCAACGCGGCTTCAAACACCGAATCCTGGTCCAAACCCCAGTTCATACGCCAATCCCCGGTCGTTCGGCATCGAAGGTCGTGCGCCACCCATCCTGTAGCGTGAAACTATGGCGTGCCCGCGTGACGTAGTATGACCCTTCGAAAAAGGGCCCCAGTCCCGACAGCGACAGGTTCGCGCCGACACGGACTTTGATATTGCCGTCCACGACGCCGGTGCCACGAACGAACCCGCGCGCCCGTGCGCAATAGCGAGCCTGCGCCATGCTTTGCGCCTCCTCCTGCACAAACGGCGTCGCCCGCGCCACGGTGTCCTGATGCTGCGTCAACGCCTGGGCGAGTATCGTGCTCCCGCCACTTAACCCGGCGAGTTCATTGCCAAGGACTCCCTGGTCTGCCTGCGCGGTGATGGCCGCCTTGTCGGAGACGCTCCAACCCGTAACGCTCACCGAGCTGCGTTGCTGCGACAGATCCGCCAGCACGGAAAATTCGAGCAGGTCCTGCCCGTAGGTCAGGCTTACCTGGCCGGCGTCGCGGCGGGATCGTGCCTGAACATAAAGCGTGCGATTGTCGATCCAAAGCTCGGCGCCAATGGCAGCCACCCGCTCGCGCAGAAACGCGAGATCGCTCTGATTGAGCTGTACCAGAACCTTGTAAATAGGACCGTCAACATCGACCTGTGCGGTCAAGCCATTTTGCGAGGCAATCTGACGGATGACGTCAGCGTCGCCGAGATTCTCAAACGAACGCGTATGCCGCTCCATTCGAAGGTCCTGTAGCCGATCCTCCGCGAGCACCAGGATCTCCGGAATGCGCGCGGACGGGTAGCTCGCTTCGATGCCGGTAATGCGCCCGGCGAAGATCGGGCCGGTCGCGCCGGGCGGACCGAATTCCACAGAAAAGGCCTTGCCGAAATCGAGAACCTGGTGATCGAAATAGACGTAGTCAGAGGTGCCGCCACTGACCGGCCCCCAGTTCCGGAAATTTGCCTCACAGCGGAACAAGCCAAGCGTTGATTCCTCAACCAGCAGCGACACAAGATCCTGCTCGGCCAGAAGCTGCTGAACCGTGCCGTCGACCCGTATCGTGGGCCGCGCGGAGTAAAGCAGGGTTTGTGAGCCGCTGTCAGGCATCGTCGGGCGTCCTAATTCGCCATCAGGCGGCGCAACCGCCGGCGCTGCCGCTCCACCACCCGCTCGATATCCTCGGGCAACAGAGGCGGGGTCGGCGGTGGCGGCGTTGCAGCATCGGTCTTCGCGGCCGGCGCCGGGACGATCTCAAACTCGTTGATGATGACGGGCATGGTGTCGCTCCTTCCCGCTAGGCGCCGATGCTGGCTGACGTGCTGATGCCGAAGCTGCCGCCAGCGCTCCCGGCTGCATTCGTTCGCGTGTTGATCACACTCGACGATCCTGTGCCTGATCCGATGGAGCCGCCGATCCCGGTCGAAAGACCCAACCCGCTGCTCGCGCTGACGCCCGAACTTGCACCGACCCCAAGGTTCGCGCCGGCGCCCGTGCTGATACCGGCACCGGCACTTGCGCCGGCGCTTATACCGATCCCCGCACCGGCGGCAAAACCGACCCCGCCGCCCAGTCCGGCGCTGTAACCCGCACTGGCTCCGGCGCTCGCCGATGCGCCAGTGCCAACACCGGCGGACAATCCGGCGCTCATGTCCAGCATTGTCCCAGGCGGGACGTGCAGTGGATCGTCGATGTTGTTGGCCGCCGCGATCGACTTCCAATTCGCACTGTTGCCATTGGCACCGGCGAGCTGTCCCATCGACGTATTGGCCGGTGCCGCCGTTTGCGGCGTCGTCGCGGGCGTGCCCGCACCCGAATTCTGCGGCAGCATCGTATCGATGCCCGACATGCCAAGCGCGAGAGTCGAGCGCAGCGGCACGCCATCTTCCGAGAAATAGTCAAGCGTCTCCGTCAGGGAATCGACGACACCACGGAAACTGAACGTGCCCCATTCGAACAGACAGGCCGGGGGCACGCGCTTTGGTTGCTTGCTTTGCTGCGCGTCGGACGGGTCGGACCGGATGAAGTATGCGACATCCGTTGTCTTGGCGCGGACATCGGATCCGGCCTGACTGGTGTCGAACAGCAGTTCAACAGCCAGTTTGGCAGTGCCGGACCCGACGAATTGCGAGGCCGAGCCCGTCGGTTGGTTGGCGCTCTTGTTTTCATTACTGAAGGTCAGCTTGAGTGTCTGTGGATTGAAGTCGACTTCCACCTGTTTGCCACCGGGTACCGGCTGCGGGGCTTGCTGCGGCGCCAGCTTGATTTCAATCAGCATGGCTTTCTTCAGCGAGGATTGCGTGCTTTGCCCGGGCATGCGGAATCACCCCGACGCCAATTGAATGGTGAACGAACTGTAGGCGATCTGAATCTCCTCGATTGCCACGCCGCCGTCCTTGGCATGCAGCGGTGCTGCCTTAAGCTTGATCGGCAGGCAGTCACTTAGACGAAACACGACCCGCGGCGTTTGCGCTGCGTCGCACATCGTGATCACCGCGTTGGCGAGTGCGCCGCGTCCGGGTGTCGGAGCGGCAGGATTGGCAACCACTGCGTTGAACCAAACCCAGAGATCCTGGTTGCTGCTCATGCCCCGCCGAAGCGTCAGCGTGCCATAGTTCACCGGCCCGACCAGATGGATTTGCTGGGTATTGTTGCCGCCCTCCCGGACCGTCTTGGGCTCCATGGTCATTTCCAGGCCATCGCATTCGGCGAACGCGCCGTTGCAGAACTGATCAGGCAACCCGAGCGTGCCTGCCTGCTGCATTGCCAGCGTCACCAGGAAATTAAAGCTCGTGAAAGGATAGCTGCTGTCAGACATCGCACTAGGTCTCCGCGACCTGCAGTTGCGACTGACCGGTGCGTGTCAGCAATACGGTGATGAACTCCATTGGTTGCGATGGAGCAACCTGGATCAGAGCGATCATCTGACCCTGGTCGATAGTGAGCTGCGTATTGACGCTGCCATCGACGACGACCCGAAAGGACGATTGCTGGGTTGCACCCGCGAAAGCACCGCCATCGTACATCGTCAGCAGCATTGCTTCGAGCCAGTAGCGCACACGCTGCCAGGTCTGCGCGTCGTTGTTGGCGAATACGAAGGCCTGACCACCGTGCAGCACGGCTTTGCGTAGTTGGATCAGCAGCCGGCGCACTGAAAGTTGCAAGAACGACTGATCATCCGCCAGCGTATGAGCACTCATCACCCGGAAGTCTTTTGCCTCGCGACGCACCAGGTTGAACTGAAGCGCGAACAGATCGGCCCAGTCATTATCGCTCAGGCTCGGCAGAAGGTCGAGAATGCCCGGCAGTGGCAAATTCGCCGGCGCCACCCAGACCTGCGAGGCAATTTCGCTGGCGGCGATGGCGCCACACATGGCGCCGTCCGGCGGTGTGGGCCGCAGCGTCCCCGCTGGTCCGTTCGGGTCAGGCACCAGCAGCCAGGGATGGTAAACCGCGGCGTAGCTGAGATCGGCAATATTGGTAGCGTAGCCGAGCACCGCACCGTGCCGTGGCAACCCCAGGTTCTTACGCAGGGTCTGCAGCCAGTTGATGCAATCCTGCTTTTCGAAACTCAAGGGCAGCGCCAGGATCGCGATCGCGTCACCACGCGCTTCGCAAAGGCCGATCAGGGCGACGTGGACCACCTGCAGCCAGCCTGGATCGGCATCACCGGACGGGTTCACCAATGGCAGTGGCGGTGCAGTGGAATTCTGCCAATAGAGGAAACCGGCCGCCAGGCTCGCGCTGCCACCGCTGTTGGTGACAGTAACCGCCACCTGGCGCGGCGCGGTCGCCGGCGGCACTGCGCAGGTGAGGGTCGTCGAGTTCACGACAACCACGGCGGTCGCGGCAAACCCGCCAAAGCTGACAGTGGGGGGCAGCGCCGATTGGAATCCCGTGCCGATGATTGTGACCGTGACACCGCCGGTCATCGGGCCTCCGGTCGGATCGATCGCGAGCAAGGTGGGAGCGACAGCGCAATTGGCAAAGCCGGCGGTTTGCGGTGGCACAACAGCCGTGACCGGCGGCGGGGCCAGAACCGGCTCCGCGGCGGATTGCGTCCAACCTGTTTGCACCGCATCCGGCACGGCGATCAACGCAACCTCGTTGACGAACATCAGGCTATGGATGCCCTTCAGGCGCATGTCGCGCAGGAAATAAAGGTCGGTCGCAGACGCCAGCAGCGTTGCTGGCGCGATGGCCGCCGCCGCTGGATCATCCGTGGCGGCAATCAAACTGGGATCGAGGAAGAGCTGCGCGCTGAAGGTGTCGAGATCGTCGTCGGGCGGGGCACTCGCATCCGCGGCAACAAGATCATTGTCGTTGCCGATCAGCGCCATGCCGATCGGCAGATAGGTCAGCGTTGTCGGCGCGGGAGCCAGCAATGTCGAAACCACCGTGGCAAGCCGCGGGTCCGTCCAATCCAGATCAACACGCTGATCGCCGAACAATCCCGAATACAGGGTGCTCGCGTCACCCGGTGCCAGAATCTGGCTTTGCTGAGCCTGCATGGTACCGGACGAAGTCGCCGCCCCACCCGCCTGTGATCCCGATTCCGCCACCACGATGTCGCCCCAGAACCGCGCATGCCCACTGTTGAAACCGAGTGTGTTGAGCTCGCGGGGCGTCGCAGCGCCGTACTTGATCCGCAACGTGAGTTGCAGACGTTCCACCCGGACGAGCGCGGCGTTTGGCCCGGACGGCAACTGTGGCGACGTACCGGTGGCGCTGAGGACAGTGACCATGCCGGTCGCAGTCACCATCACGGTCGCGACGGGCAACGATCCCGTGGTTTGACTGGCTTGCACGCCCGCGACCGTCAGCACCTGCTGCGACCCGTCGGCAAGGTGGAGCAGCAAAATGTCTTCGGGCACGATCAGCATCTTGTCTGCGCCACTCAACGTCAGGCCAATACCAGACGTGGGCGCGGCAAAGCCCGCGGTGATCCGGAGCGAGACCGGACCTGCAATGGTCAGCCGCCACACGGAGATGATCGTCGGCGGCACGCTTGCCGCCACCATCGTGGTCGTCGGCCAAACTGTATTGGCGGCCAGGGTCGCCACGGGCTGGTCCAGGTTCGCCTGGGTCAGCGTGCTGACCGGAAACAGCCACTGCCGTCCGGGAGTGTCGTCGGCGAATGTCAGCCGCAATACATCGCCCTGCTGGACCGCCTGCGGTGCGCCGCCGGTCGACCAAGTCAGGGTCATGTCGTCATTGACGGTGAATGCGGAAGGCAGAAGCAAAGTCGTCGCCTGGATCGTGCCGATACTCAGATCATCGCCCCAGGTACCAGGTGCAGAGGCATCTATCTCGGCGCGGGCGACGTCGCCGAAGGCGTCGATCGCGATCATTCCGGGAACGGCGAACCGGGCCGGCGAAGCGTTGCTTCCCGCCACCCGCGCGACATAGCAACGCGCGCCGCCGGCAGAGAAAAATCCAGAGACCGCGTCACGGAGATACGCGTAAACCGGCTTGCCGCTGGCATCACGTGCGACGGCGAACGGTCCGCCGAATATCGCATCGAAACTGGTCAGGTCCGTTACCGGCACCGCGACGTCGAGCGGACCGCGCGTGGCGAAGCCGACGAAGCCCGCCACGTCGAGCGGCGGCAGATCGACGGTCCTGGGTGCCCGGGCGGGCAGGAAGTAGACGCCTGGCAGACGGAACGCGGCAGTCGACAAGGAGGCAGTGACCGACATTGAATGATCAGCTCACGTCGATCTTTTCAACGGAAAGCACGAGTTCCTCAATGGCGACATCCGTGCCACCTTTGGCGTTGAGCGTAACGCCTTTATAACTTTTTGGTTTGGCATTTGTGAGCGTCCACGTCATGACCGGACCCGCCTGCGCCTCGTCCATCAGGTTGATGGTCACAGTCGTGCCGGCCTGCGCGGTCTGACCCGCGTAGCCGCCATCGCGGACCGTGGTGATCCAGGTGGAGAGGTCGGTCCAACCCATCACGCCGCGCTTAAGCGTAACGTCGGTCGCCTTGGTCAGGCCGCTGACCTTATGCACGTAGTTTTCCGGGTCGTTGCCGACTCTGTATTCCGCCTCGGTCACCTCCATCCCGAGACCGCTGATCTCCTGGAACCCCGCGTTGGTCGACGTGGGACTGCCGCTAATCGGTCCGGCGGTAACCTGAAAATTAAAGGCGCCGTAGGGAACGCCGTTCGTGCGCTGCTGTGCCATCTTGGAGACCTCTCGTCCATGTCGGTCGGGTGCACTTGCGTCAGGTCTTGCAACCTTCGCAGCTCAGCTTGAGGGTGCGGTAAACTGGCTGATACGGAAGATGACGAACTCGGCTGGCTTGATGACAGCGATCCCGATCAGGCAGACCAGGCGTCCATTATCGATGTCATTCTGCGACATCGTGGACCGGTCGCAGCGGACAAAAAACGCCTGATCCGGCTTGCTACCCATCAACGCATTGTTTCGCCACTCGTTATACAGAAAATCAGTAACCGTTTGCGTCACGGCAGCCCAGGTTACCTCGTCGTTGTTGGCAAACACCAACCATTGCGTGCCCTTGTCGAGGGAATGCTCAACATACGCAAAATAACGGCGAACATTCAGATATTTCCAGTCCGGGTCGGAACTGGCCGTCCGCGCGCCCCACAATTTAATGCCGCGGCCGGAAAAGGATCGGAAGCAGTTGACGCCAATCGGATTGAGCACGTCCTGCTGCGCCGTGTTGATAAGCTGCTCCAGATCGATAGCGCCGATCGGCGAGATATTGGCTGGCGCCTTCGACACGCCGTTTGCGATGTCGGATCCCGCGCATATGCCTGGGACAAAGACGGACGGCGGCACGAAAATCTCCCGTTTGCCATCCGGATCAGTCACATCCATGATCTTGAGCCAGGGGTAGTACAGCGCGACATAAGAGCTGTCGAACGTGCCCCGGAATGTCTGCACCTCGGAGACGATGTAGTCGTTTGGCGAATCAAGTAGCGCCACACGATATTTCATACGGACTTCGCAATGTTCAATCAGGTACTGCACGATCTCGTCTGCCCGACCCGGATTGTCATCGTAGTCGAAGGAGAACCCCGGAGCGGCGACCATCGAGATCTCGTCGATATCGCAGAACGATTCGAGACCAGTCGCGGGGATGGTCAGGTTGGTGTCCGGGTCTCGATACGCTTGTTGTCCCTGATACAGGATGGCGGGTGGCAGGTCGCCGTCATCACCGCCTTGCAGCGTATAGGTCACTTGAAGCTGTGCGGCCGTCGGCCGCGTCAGCGGAACGGAGCCGGCCGCGAGTTCCTGGTTGGTTGCCAGGCTCAACGACAACGTCGTGTCGATGAACTCTGACCCGAACAGCCACGTGACCAGATCGGCTCCGCTAAACGGGTCTGTTGGCGGCAAGATCGCGAACGGCACCGATAGTTGCAGCTCGCGCGACTTCGGATTGGTCGTGAACGTTGATGTTACGGCGTTACGACTGAGCGGGTTCGGTGAAAGACCGCTCCAGCTTTCCTGCGTTTCGAACATCCCCGCACGCAACACCAGCACCGAAACCGTGATGCGATAGATGCGCATGGTCTGCGCGTTGAGGCTGCTGAGCGGCACCGCCGGCGCCAGATCGGATACCGGCTGGAAGACGAGCGCACCGTTGACGGAGACGTAGTCGTAGAGCCCGGCGGGGACATGGCTGCCAGCAGGACTTTTGATGAATACCAGGTCGTTCTGGTTGAGCCCGCTGACACTGGCCGGTACCGTTTGATTGGGGGCCGGTGATGCGACCATCAGATTGGGCGACGAATTGATCGTAAACGTGATCGTCTGGTTCCCTGAGGCGCCGGGGAACCGCGACTGCAACAACGGCCCGGGCAGCGAGCCGGGCGGCGGATAGCACGCCTGGCCGCCCGTCGCGGATGAAGGGTCGGGCTGATAGACGCGGGTGACATAGAGCATGGTGCCGCCATTGGCGAAAAAAAAGTTGGCGGCATATGCCATGTAATTGTCCTGGGCACCCGTATCCAGGAAATTGATCTGGTCAAAGCCGCCATAATAGCGGCTGAAGTCAAGATAGCTCGTCAGCAGTTCAGGATCGCCGGTCGTCGGCCCGAACCGCGTTGGCCCGATCAAGCCGGTGACGGTCGTACTAACGCCTTCGATGGTCTGTGTGGTTTCGACTTCTTCAACGTAGACGCCCGGAGACAGGTATTCGGGCATGACATTCCCTCCGATCCACGCGCTAAGGCAATGATCCAGGACTGATGAGCAGAACTGAGTCGCCCACCGAGCGCATTGTCAGTTGCTGGCCAAAGACAAGTGTCGCCGCCAGCGACGACTGGGCTATGCCGGGCGGCGAGGCCTGTTGCATCCAGATCACGGCCGGTGCCTGCGCCAGCACGCTCCGCAACTCGGGCAGCGACGACCCGGACGGAAGCGAAACGACGGACGGTTGGTACCGGACCCGCAATGTCAGCGGCCAGCTTTGCTGCGAACCCGGAGCGGATGCCGGCAGCGACGCCACGGCATTGTCCGTGCTGGCAAATTTTGGATACGGAAACAGTACCGCGACCGCGCCGCGCGCATCGGCGAGCCCGAACCAGGTCTCGTCATCTGGGGTGTCGATCTCCAGCACCGCATACGCCGCCGGCTGCTCAGTGGAATCGTCGAGCCGCTCGCTGAGCTGCGCTCTGACAAGGGCAACGAGCGGCGTTGCCGATCGGGTTGACGCCGAGAAAAGATAAAACCCTGGAAACCCGGGCATCGACGAAGGGGACGACGGCGTTGCCGGAAATATGCCGCTGTGCGGAGCTTCGACAAAGAATGCAATCGGCAGAAACCTGGCGTTCGTGTCCGTTACTTCGATGAGGAAGCGACGGGCGGCAGGCAGGCTACCAGGACTGGGAGGATTTCCCCTTGGATATTCAATGTCGTGCAACCCAGGCAGTCCGTGGAAGGCGTAGATCCCGCCAGGCGTGACGTAAGCGGTCCTGGCTGGCCACTCGGTGTCAGCGGGCCTGGCGGTGACCGCCAGGCCGCCGGTGATTTGCTGGTCAAACGCTGGATCCCAGAATCGGATACCAAGCGGCGCAATGATCGAGACGCACTCAAGTGAACGCCAGACGCTGCCAGAGGCCGCTTGGGTTATAGATGCCGACACTACGACGCCACTCCAGGAACAGCGTAGTTGAGCGTTCGCTCCTGGATAGGACGACCGGTCGCAACCGGAAGGTCCGAGTCAATCTTGACGAAGCGGGCAACATACGGGACTGAAATCTGGTAAGAGTTCTCCACCATCACTTCCCACATGCGCAACAGCTCTTCGGTTGACAGGTCAGAAGCAGAAAGGGCGACGCCTTCATCGGCGGCGAACAGGTTGGGATATTTCTGGTTGAGCAATCCCGGCGGGAGGATCGGCGCATCCTCGATCATCCGCATCATCCAGCCGACGATCAGGTGCTGCAACGATGCATCCTGCGCCCAGGCGGTCAGGATGAAGTGCAGATCCAGCGGGAGCTGATTGCGATACTGTTGCCCGTCCGGCCCGGAACGCCCACGCAAGCTGCGGAGTGCGCCATTGGGAAAGATCCGGTACAAGAACAAGGAGACGCCGGCGGCCATCGGCTGCGAGAAATCCCGGGCCATATAAATCCTGAATTCTATTTCATTATTGAAGTATTGTGGCGCTGCCAAGTACCGCGCTTGCAGCAGTTCGATGACTGCCTCACTCACCGCAGCTACCGCCCGAAAGTCCGCCATCGTCGCCCAAGGCCCTTTCGTCGGTGGTGTAGCGTTGACTTGCAGCCGACCCGTGGCCAAGCGCTGATGATCCGACATCCCGTTTCGGCCAACCATCCATCGAGAGGTGCAAAAAGGATGGAAAGGTGGCTTAGACCTTCAGAGGCGATGATCCCGGAAGCGCTGGGGCGGCCCGGCTCTTGACGAACTCGCTTAGCCGGTCCGGCGACGCATCACCGAGGTTTGTTTGGTACAAACACAGTTCGAAGCCAAATGCCGAGCGCCCATCGCTCGACAATGCGATGATCTTGGCGCCGGGAACGCGCAGGAGCAGCGTGCGGATGAGGGCAACGCTTTCGGTTCGGCGAAGACCGATTATCACAAGGTCCGGGCGAATGGCTTCAAGGCGCCTCGGCAGCGCGCGACGCTCGGTCAGCTCGGCAACCACGTCAAGTTCGACTCTCCTCGCGATCAGTTGCTTGATGACATCGCGCAGCAGCGCTGGCGTCGTCACCATTACGGTGCGGATGCCAGTCAAGAATGTCGCCTTCGAGCTTGGGACCGACTCTTTGTCAAGGTGGACGTGTTCGGGCTGGAGCGTTATCCACCAAACGGCCGCTTGAGGGTGGAGATAAGGGGGGGGACGAGGTAGAATCGCGAGGGGAGACGCCGCGAACGAAGTAGGAGCCGTGATCGCGCGACCATCGAGCCACTTGGCCGCGCCGCTGCAGTGCAAGCTTGCCGAGCAGATTGTGAATGTGCGATTTCGTGGTCGCCACACCAATATTGAGACGCCGCGAAATTTCCTTATTTGTGAGTCCGGCACAAATCAAAGCGGCGACCTGTTCTTCTCGCGCAGTCAACTCGGGTGATGCCGCGGTGGCGGAGGATTGCTTCGTTGCACCCGACGCACCGGAAACCCACCGAAGTAGGCCTGCAGCGACCTGCCTAGAACAAGCCTGCTGACCCCGAATGATTTCCTGTACAAACGCAACAAAGTCATCGAGTGCTACGCTGCGTGGGATGTATCCGCTGGCACCGGCCTCCGCCCAGGCAATGACGTCAACCTCTGTTTCCGCCAGGGCAAGCGCAACAATTCGAACGCTGGGCCCAAGATCACGGAAGCGCCGGGCTGCGACAAGCCCGTCGGGCAACGCGGCGTCGATCAGAATAATCTGCACGCAGCTCGCGCGCGAAATGCAAAACGCTTCGTCGACGCCGGCAACGGCGCCGACCACATGAAAGGCCCCGTCACGCGCCAGCGTCTCGGCAAGGCCCTCGCGGAAGAACCGGATATCAGACAGTATAAGCAGACTGTGAGGCGCACCAGCAGCGTTTCCTGCCTGTGGCGCGCAGGAAACACCTTTGGCCAACGGCCCGGAAGCAGTACGATTCCCCTTTTGCGCGCCGTTCATCGCGCTTTCCGACGTGTCGGTTGTTGAATGTCGACCTCAGCGAAGACTTAGTCGCAGTCCGAATTCAGCCCAATATTCATCGGAACAAAAAGACTATCAGGATCTTCAAACATTGGCAAGGCCAAAGCTCTGGCTGCCTCTGGCTGCCATCGGCAAAATCGTCCGGGTCCGCGAAACCCCGGGCAAAACCACAACTGAGACGCCGTATTACCTGATCAGCACGGCGCTCTCCGGCGAACGCTTCGGCGAGGTCCTTCGCTTCCATTGGGGCGTCGAAAACCGCCTGCATTGGCGGCTGGATGTGGTGATGAACGAAGACCAGGACAGGGCCCGATTGGGAAACGCACCGCACAACCTCGGGATCATTCGAAAAAAGGGTCTCCCGTGATTTGCGTGGGCGATCGTCCCCCGTCAGAATACCGGAAGCATGCATGTGAGCGAGTGTTCTGACCCTGACATTTCGATCCCATCAAGCCTGGCGTCGCAGGCCGGTTTTGCCGTCCGCTGTGGGATCAAAGTGTCAGAGTCAGAACGCTAGCTCTTCTGGCCACGAATCGATGTGAGCCGGCATGCTGCGGCACGGCACTATCAGGGGTAGGTTGAAACTACGTGCAAACTGGTGGTCACAAGGCGGTGGTCGGCCGTGCTCGAACTCGGTTGGTGATCTCGGCGACGACACCCCTCCGATCGCGGTTGTCGCCATCGGTGGCAGATGGGATTAATCGCTCATAGTCGGACAAGATGCCGATGACCGCGACCGTTCAACGCAAGGCGAGTCCGACAATGGTATAGGCGCAATACCGCAAAGATTCTGCAACGCTTGTGGCGCTCACAAGCCCTCCGTAGCTCCAACGCCCGGCATACTTCTCAGCGCGTGCTGCTGCGCCAGATAGCCCGGGTCCGATCCGTCACCAACGCGCGCCGCACCAGTGCCGACGCTGTAGCCGGGCGCCGTTTGAAGCTGCTGCCGGTTCTGCTCGTAGCTCGGGTTGCTGCTGCCGCCGATAGACGCGGCGCTTGCAACACCCGTGCCCAGCGTGAGCGCGATCGCCGCGGCGCTGGCCATGATGTGTGCCCTCATTTCGATCTTCTCCTGTCCAGTGCCCAGGTAGTTCAATCAAAACTCCGCCCGATGTAGGCGATGCACCGTCGGGTTCCGGTCGCAGCCCCCGATGTGTCGCCCACCGTCACATTGCATCGCAAAATGGTCGGAAAAAGCGGCGGAAGAAGCGCGGGCCGGGCAAGGCAGCAATGCTTCGCGGGCATCGTCAACTCAGGCTCGCTCGTGCCGTGCGATCCGCTTGCCGCCCATCATGACGTTGGCGCATTGCGGCCGTGGTTGGCGACGCGGTGCGGTGCTCATCCCGACGTGGGCGTCGCTCATCGGAACCAGTTCTTCAGCGTTGCCGGACGTAGCCGTCGCGCGTCTGCGGCAGCTTCCAGCCGAGAACCTTGCTGGCGACCAAGGTGCGCAGGACCTGCGCCGTGCCGCCCCCGATGGTGAACATCCGCACGTCGCGTGCCATACGTTCCAGCGGAAAATCCCGGGAGTAACCGCGCGCGCCGAACACTTGCAGCGCGTCGTTGACGATTTTGATCGCCGCCTCAGAGGCGAAAATCTTCGCCTGCGCGGCAAGGTCCGGGTCGGGGAAGGCGCTGCCGTTCGGGCCGCGGGAGCCCGCTGCCGCGTAGAGCATCAGGCGCGAGGCGGTCAGTTGCGTCTGCATGTCGGCGAGTATCCATTGCAGGCCCTGGAACTCGGCGATCGGGCGGCCGAACTGTTGACGGGATTTCGACCAGGCCACGGCGTGTTCGAGCGCACCGGCGGCGATGCCCATGGCCACCGTGCCGGCGCCGACCCGCTGGCTGTTGTAGGCGTTGATCAGGTCGGCGAAGCCGCGTTTGAAGCCAGACGGCGGCAGCAGCACCATATCCGGTGTGATTTCCAGGTCGGTGAAGGTCAGTTCGCCCTCGGGCATGCCACAAAGGCCCATGGTGGTTTCGCGCTTGGTCACCAGGAGCCCCTCGGCCTCGCCGCGGATGGCGAGGAAGCCGCCGACGCCTAGCTCCTCGCCGCTTTCGTCGAAGACACGGGCGAAGATCAGATGCAGGCGGGAGATGCCAGCGCCAGTGATCCAGTGCTTGCGACCGTTGAGTACGTAGCGGTTGCCGCGCTTATCGGCGCGCGTTGTCATGCCGGCGGCGTCGCTGCCGGCGTCGGGTTCAGTAATGCAGATCGCCGGCTTGTCGCCGTTCAGCACGAGGTCAGCCGCACGTTTGCGCTGTGCCTCAGTGCCGTACGCCATGACGGCGGAGATGGCGCCCATGTTCGCCTCTACGACGATGCGGGCAGTGACAGTGCAGGAGCGGGCCATTTCCTCGATGACCAGGATGGAGTCAAGAAAGGTGCGGCCCTGGCCGCCGAGTTCCTTGGGGATGGTCATACCGAGGAAGCCCTCGGCCTTCAGGGCGTCGACGATGTCCCACGGGTATTCACGGGTGCGGTCGACTTCAGCGGCTCGTTGCCGCACGAAGCCGTTGGACAAAACGGCGGCACGGGCTTTCAGGAATTCTTGATCTTTTGTGAGGTGCATGTGGCGTTTCCTCCCCATCGAACGACCTCGGGCCGGGCGCCGTAGCCCGCAAGATCGGGGGCGATATCGTAGGTGGACGCGCGGCCGATGTCTCCATTCCGGCTGCAACTGCGGTGATGACTGGAACCTCACGCACGACCCAGCCCGCTGCGGCCCCTCACTTATTCTCTGCCATGTCGAATCCTCGCATTTCCCGACTCGCCTTGGGCTCTGCATCCGGCGCATGGGTCCAATTCTGCAATCGGCAATTCCCGCGCGGCAACGCTGAGCCAATTAGCGACAATTGGAAGCCGGACATCACGCCCGACTGGAGATGGAGAGTTCCGATGAAAAACCTTCCCGTTGTCGCGCTTGCTGGCGCTCGTGCCTTTGCGCACAGCATTGTTGCCTCCGACGCTGTGGCCACTCGCTGGCAGCGGACGGGCGCCCTTTGAGCCGCATCGTTCGTCAAATACGAAAACGCCGGGCCGTCGCCGGCCATTTTGCAGCTGGGGGTCTCAGCCCTCGCCCAAGGAGATATCGATATGAACATCCGATTTATCCAAGGCCAGCCGGTTGTGGTGCTGGAACGACTTGAGGACGGCTCCGTCAGGTGCGGCGCGGTCTCTACCGGCCGCGGCCTGGCCTTCGAATTCATCATGGAGGAGGCCGCGCTCACGCCTGAGGAACCCAATAATACCGTGGACTGACGTCAGACGCCGAAGCATTCGCCGGAGAGCGCCATGCTGATCAGGCCATACGCCGTATCAGTTGTGGTTTTGCCCGGGGTTTCCCGGACCCGGACGATTTTGCCGATGGCAGCCAGGCCCGACCAGTGGTGCCTGTCCTGCAACCAGCAGATATCGGTCGAGACGGTGACGGTGCGGGTCTCGATGCAGCCGTGATCAGCATCGACCACAGGCTCGGCGGTGCTGGCCTCGCTGTCCGGATCATCGCCCTGACACGGCGCCGGCTACCGCTGACGTGAAAATGGTGCTTAGTTAAACTGATGCGTCTATCGGCCGTCAAGTAAGTGAGATGGTTGTTTCGGGCAATGCGCATGATGTGCCGCATCAGAAGGTTGGCCATTCCTTGTCCGTAGTAGCCTACTTCTACGGTGATCGCGAGCGGGCCAAGGCGACCCGAAGGGGCCCCTCCCACTCCGCAATAGCTAGACCCGTGGATCACCATCTCGTTGTCACACGGCTGAATTGTGACCGATTCACCCAGACTCCCGAGGCCGTCGCAAGCACGAGCGGTCCGCGGGGCAATAGGCATGCCATTCCAGAAAGTCTTCCTAAACACAAAGGCTTCTTTGCCCAACGCGGTCCAGCTTTCCCGAGCGCGCCGCTAAAGGCCTGGTGATTTGCGTGGTTGAAGATAAACTCCCCCAACGCACTCGGTACTGTGCAATGCTGGTAGCATGGACCGGGCTGCTGGTTCTGCTTGCCGGCTGCGGCACTCCGATCCAGGTCAGACGTGTCAATCCGCGCGACGTACAGCTCGAGCTGAGTGGCAACGTTATCTCGACGGGCCAGATCGGTCCCCAAGTGCAAATCGTTCTGCAGCAGCGGGACCTGTGGCAGACTTACAAAAAGGACCCAGAGGCCGCGATCGCTATCCTGCACCACGCAGTCGTAGCTGGTGACACCAGCCCTGATGTCATGTTCGCCCTCGCCGAGATGTCCTTCCGTTATGCCGAGCAAACCGGCAAGCAACCTTACTATCTCGCCGCCACCATTTATGCCTTCTCATTCCTATTCCCCGATGACCCAGCTCAAAGACCCGACGACTTCGATCCCCGCCTGCGGATCGCGAGCGACATCTATAACCTTAGCCTTACGTCTGCTTTCGCGTCGGCGGACCGCTCCCGGGTGGATCTCAACTCTGGTACATACAAACTGCCATTCGGCACCATTGATATCTTGTTCGACTCGGGGACTGCGCGCTGGGATAATCTCGTTCTGTCGGATTTCACCCCGGCCGACGACCTGCGCGTCACCGGTCTGCGGAGCCGCTACCGCTACTACGGAGTCGGTGCCTCGCTCGCCGCGGGCATTTCGTCAAATGCTAAACAGGCAGGATTTCAGGTAGACCGGAGAGTGAAGGTCCCGGTCACAGCTCTGCTTCGTGTCGACTTAACTCCCCACGATCTCGCCCGGGGACAACTGCACGGCCGAATCGACCTTTACCCCGCCTATGAACCGAGGGAAGTGCAGGTCCGGGGGCAATCGGTTCCACTGGAAGCTGATCCGACTGCCGCATTCGCATATGGGTTGAGTGACCCGACGATCTGGAGCAGCGAATACTCCGGTTTCCTACGCGGCGATTTTTTTGATCGAGCTCCCTCGCAGCTTGTGGCTCTTCAGCCTTTTGCGCCTGAGCAAATTCCGGTTGTGTTTATCCACGGCACGGCATCCAGCGCTGGGCGCTGGGCCGATCTGATTAACGACCTGCAGAGCGATTCGGTCATCCGCGATCACTTCCAGTTCTGGCTCTTTTCCTACAATACCGGGAATCCGGTGCCCTTTTCTGCCCTCCAGCTGCGAACGACACTCGAAGCCGCGGTTCGCACTCTGGATCCGGCAGGCAGAAATCCCGCTTTGCACGATATAGTCCTGATCGGCCATAGCCAGGGAGGCCTGCTGGCCAAGATGCTGGTCATCGACAGCGGATCACGACTGTGGGATGCGTTCAGCTCCAAACCGCTTGACCAGTTCCATGTGTCGGATTCAACCCGTCAACTGCTGCGCCAGGCATTGTTTGTGAAACCGCTGCCCGAAGTGCGGCGCGTGGTCTTTATCGCCACGCCGCAGCATGGCAGTTACGTGGCCGGATCGTGGTTGGGCCAACTAGCCGCGCGCTTTGTCACACTACCCCTCCGGCTGACAAGGAGCTTGGCAGAAATCGTGCACGGCAACGTTGATGCCTTGCGCGCCAATCGTGGTGTCCAGGGGTTTGGCAGCGTATGGTCGATGACACCGAACAACCCGGCTTTGCAGGCACTTGCTGCAATCCCGATCTCACCCGATGTGTCCTTTAATTCCATCATTGCGGTGCGCGGCGACGGGCCCATCGAAACGGGCACCGACGGCGTCGTAACCTATAAGAGCGCGCATATCGACGGCGCTGAATCCGAGCTGGTCGTGCGGTCCGGCCACTCCGTCCAGTCGAACCCGCACACGGTCGCCGAAGTGCGCCGCATTCTTCTGCTGCATTTGGCAAAATCCTGCCCGCACGGCTGTGGACCGGCCTCTGCGCCCGGCGGAGTCCCGACCGCATTCTTACATACGCTGCTGCGCCTGGCGTCCACGCCTACCGTCCGGGGCACCGTAAAGTGACGCAGGACGTCGCGCGGCTCGCTCGTTGGATCGGCTTCACTTGTCTGGCAGTGGCCATCCTGCTGGTCGGCGTTTGGTGCGCGCTCGCGGTGTGGTTTCGACTGCCGACGGTGGCCGCGATACGAGATCTGACCGGCGGCGCCCTATTTGTTTTGACTTTGGGAACCACAGGTTGCCCGGCCAGCCCCTGGCGATGGCGGACGCTCTCGCTTTACGTCGGCGTCGTCGTCGCCGTCTTGGTATGGTGGACGACAATCAAACCGTCCAATGATCGACGTTGGGCGCCCGATGTCGCCCGCACTGCCACCGCGACAGTCGATGGCGATCGGTTGATGGTCGACAACGTGCGCAATTTCGTCTGGCGCAGCAACACCGACTTTGATCAGCGATGGGAGCAACGGACCTATCGACTGTCGCAGGTAACCAGTGTCGATCTGATCATGTCCTACTGGGGCGACGAGGCGATCGCCCATACCATCGTTAGCTTCGGCTTCCAGGACGGGTCCAGACTGGCGTTTTCTATAGAAATTCGCAGGGAAGGCTGCGAGGCATACTCGACATTGGCGGGATTCTTCAAACAGTACGATGTTGCGATCATTGCCGCCGATGAACGCGATGTGGTGCGGGTGCGAAGTAATATTCGTGGTGAGGACGTCCGTATCTATCGCCTTCGGATGTCACCCGCCAACGCACAGACGCTGCTACGAGAATACATGACACAAATGAACAGTCTCGTTCAACATCCGCGCTTTTATAACACTCTAACTGGCAACTGTACGACACTGGTTTTCGACATGGTTCGTGCCATTCATCCTGGCCTGCCAATGGATCCTCGTGTAATACTTTCTGGCTATCTTCCAAACTATATCTACGAACTTGGTGCTGTCGATACGAGTATGCCGTTTAAGGAGCTACGAGCCATCTCCAGGATTCATGACAAGGCGATACGCGCCGGTGACGCTCTTGATTTTTCGACAGAGATCAGGAAAGGAATTCCGAAATCGCACTAGTCGGAGCGGCGGCGTCCTTTTGCCGGCACCTATGTTGCGTTGTCGGTTGAGAGGGTCTGGATGCACGTTTAGTACTAGTTCTCGAGAGTGCTGAGTTCTCGGCTACTCCCCTGCGGCTCGTGACCTGCGCTCATAGTCGTCGAGCCACGGCTCGATGAGCCGGTCGAGTTCCTCGAGCTGGCGCTCGGAGTAGGATTCTGGCGCGCAGTTTTCGAGCCAGCCCAGCACGTGAGTTTCGATCAGGGAGGGAGACACGTCCGGATGCGCAGCATGGATGCGCTCCGCCGACTGCTTGATCGATAGCCGTTTCCCGTCGGCCCAGACGATCTTGCGCTGCCTGGCGTCGACGCCGGCATGCTCCAGAGCGTCGAACACCAGATCGAGTGCCTCGATCGACTGTTGTCCCTCGGGTGCGTGCATCCATTCGAGAAAGCCGTCGATGAAGGGGTTGTCCTCGAACGGGTGTGTCGCGCGCCGCTTGCCCATCGGACGACGATATCACAGCCGGTCACCGGCGGTCGCGAGGCTCACGATGGAGTCAACGCCGATCACGAGGGATTCAACATTGTTACGATGATTCCCGAGGTACCCGGGCCCCGTTCATCAGCAACAGCAACGAGCCGGCCCGATGTCACTCTGGATGCTCTGGTGGAACGCGATCTGGCGGCTGCGCCCGGCGTTCTCCCGCCTGCGCACCTTCCTCTGGTTCGCCACCGCCGTGGCAGGCTTCACCGTGCGCACAGACATGCTGGGCGTGACCAGCATCGTGCGCGCACTGAACCTCGACGCTCGCTGCTACAATACCCTGGTCGATTGCTTCCACAGCTCCGCCGTGAAGCTCGACCGCCTCACCGCGCTGTGGACCCGGGTGGTGCTGCGGCTGTTCCCCCAGCCGCTGCGCGTCAACGGCAGGTGCGTCCTGGTCGGCGACGGCATCAAGGTCCCCAAATGCGGCCGCAAGATGCCCGCGGTCAAGCTGCTGCATCAGCAGTCCGGATCGAACACCAAGCCCGAGTACATCATGGGGCACTCGCTGCAGGTGGTGAGCCTGCTCGTGCAGGCCGCCGCCAGTTGCTTCGCCGTGCCGCTCGCCGTGCGCATCCATGAAGGACTGGTGTGGTCCAATCGCGACCGCCGCACGTTGCTCGACAAAATGCTGGCACTCCTCGGCATCGCCGGCCTCGAACAACCCTGCTACTTCGTCGCCGACGCCTACTATGCCGCGCAAAAGATCGTCGCCGGCCTGCTCAAGCAGAACAACCACCTGGTCACCCGCATGAAGTCGAATGCCGTCGCTTATACCACTTACCGGCAGCGGGGGCCGCGCAAGCGAGGTCGTCCCCGGCTCTATGGCAGGAAGCTCAAGCTCGCCTCCCTGTTGCAAGCCTCCAGCGACTTCCACCAAGCCCCAAGCCCCGTCTACGGCGAGACCAAGGTGGTCATCCAGTATCGGGTCCACGACCTGCTGTGGCGTCCCGCCGGCCGGCTGGTGCGCTTCGTCGCCGTGATCCATCCCGCGAGAGGTGCCTGCCTGCTGATGTGCACCGACACGTCCTTGGACGCCATCGACATCATTCGTCTCTACGGCCTGCGCTTCAAGATCGAGCATAGCTTCAAGCAGGCGGTGCGCCAGATCGGTGCGTTCAGCTACCATTTCTGGATGTCCGACATGAAGCCGCTGCGCCGCAACCACGGCAATCAGCATCTCCATCGCAGCTCGCTCGATTACCGCAACGGCGTCAGGCGCAAACTGCACGCCTACCATGTGTTCATCCAGGCCGGCATCATCTGCCAGGGACTGCTGCAGTACCTGGCCGCTGCCTATCCCAAGCGGATCTGGAACTCGTTCGGCTCCTGGCTGCGAACCATTCGACCCGGCATCCCACCCTCCGAACTCGTCGTCGCCACCGCGCTGCGCCACAGCCTGCCAGAATTTCTCTTGAATGCCGCCCAAAGCTCCAGCTTCGCAAAATTCGTCACCGAACGACAGGGCACCAACAGAATGCCG
>DATKPQ010000101.1:0-28784 GCA_035523995.1 Acetobacteraceae bacterium
CGTGCTCGCCAGCTCCACGGTGAAATCGTGGCGTTTGCCGTCCTTGGTGACGATCGTCAGCTTCTCGGTCGGCAGCTTCGGCTGCGGCCCCGTGATTGGGGCGTCCTGCGCCCGGGCCAGCGCCGGCACCGCGGCGAGCAACAGCAGAACATGGCGGCGAAGCATGTGGGCCTCCGGCGGACGTGTCGGCGTCCGCTACCACAGTCCGGCAAGCCGCGGCCAGCGCATGGGCCGGCGGCGCATCCGGCATGATCCCGCCGCACCGGCCGGACCAGCCGTTCCGCCGATGTGCCGATGGACCGGACCGGCGGCGTGCGGGATTATCCGCCCATGCCGAGCGTCACCCCGCAATACCGCGATTTCATTCTCGATCTGCTGGCGCCGCTGCGCCCGCAGACGCGCCGCATGTTCAGCGGCATCGGCTTGTTCGCCGACGGCGTCATGTTCGGCATGCTGATCCGCGAGGCGTGCTATCTGCGGGTCAGCGACGCCACGCGTGGCCGCTTCGAAGCCGCGGGCAGCATGCCGTTCAGCTACGACCGCGCGGGACGCATGGTCAGTCTGAGCGCCTATTACGCGGTGCCGGAAGGCTTGCTCGACCAGCCGGACGACCTGCTGCAATGGGCGCGCGACGCGATCGGCGCCGCCGCCACGGTGAAGCGCCGGCGCAAATAGCTGCCCGGCGCCGGTGCGGCCGCGGCCTATTGCCGCTGCGGCATCGCTTGCGGGACGATCGTCGTCACGATCGACGCATCCAGCGCTTCATAATCGTGATAGCCGATCGTCGCGTACAGCTCCGCGCGGGTCTGCATGCGTTCCACCATGTTCTGCGTCCCGCCGTCACGCCGGATGGCCGCGTACAGGTCCGCCTGCGCCTTGTTGGCCATTCGCAGAGCGCTGACCGGCCAGATCACCATTTTATAGCCCATCGCCTCGAATTCGCTGGCCGTGAAGAACGGCGTGCGGCCGAACTCGGTCATGTTGGCCAGCAGCGGCACGCCGGGCAGCCGTTCCGCGACAGCGCGGAACATCTCCGCCGAGGTCAGCGCCTCGGGAAAGATCGCGTCGGCACCTGCCTGCAGGAACAGCTTCGCCCGCGCCACCGCGCCGTCGATGCCTTCGCTGGCGGCGGCATCGGTGCGGGCGATGATGACCAGGTGCCGCCGTGCCTTTGCCGCGGCGGCGATCTTGGCCGCCATGTCGTGGGCGTCGGCCAGCTTCTTGTCGTTCAGATGGCCGCACTTCTTCGGCAGCAACTGGTCCTCGATATGCACCGCGGCGGCGCCGGCGTCTTCGAAACAGCGCACCATGTGCATCACGTTCAGCGCCTCGCCGTAGCCGGTGTCGCCGTCCACCAGCAGCGGCAGCCCGGTGGAACGTGTGATCTGCCGGATGAAAAAGCACACTTCGTCCACCGTGATCACGCCAAGATCGGGCAGCCCCATGGATGCGGTCATCGCTGCACCCGACAAATAAAGCGCCTCGAATCCGGCGGCTTTCGCCTGCAACGCAGCCTGGCCGTTATGCGCTCCCGGCATGCCCAGGATGCCAGGCCGGTTCAGCAGGGCGCGGAAGCGCGCGCCGGCGGGCTCAGTGGGAAGGTCGGCGGCGACAAGATAGGTCATGGCGCATGCTCTCCCGGCAGGGATGCTCCGGATAGCCGAAGCCGCGCAGAAGCAAAAGCCGACCCCGTTAACCGGTTGGCAACCATTCCATGATTATCTCTGCCCTGGGGCGGAATCCGCGACCCAACCATGCAACGGAAGACGGGCAACAGGCCCGTCGCATCCCACGATCTCCCCGGAAGCGGGCAAGGCCGCGATGATTCGCCATCTGCGATCAATCGTTTCAGCCATCTCTCCGCCCAGGAGACTATGAAACAAAACGTTTCGTTCTCGCGATCTGTCGCGCGGTTGTCATATCGTTCCAGCGGCAACACCGTTGCCGTTTAACGCTGCGGGGCATGGCAATGTCAGTTTATGACAACGAGACAGCATTCGTCGATTCAACGGCCACATCGATCAGCCTGGCGGAAATGTTCGGCGTTACCGCCGGAAGTTCCGACCCCACCTATCTTGTACTCACCATGCTCGATCGAAGCGAGTACACTGCTGGCGCATCCGGTGCCACCGGTACCCTCACCGGCAACGGCCACACGCTCAGCCTCAGCAGCCTTGGCGGAGACGGACGGGGCGCCGGTATTGTCTTTACCTACCAGGCATCCACAGGCCTTTATTACAACAGTACCTACGGTTACTTGAACCAGTTGGTCTACAACTCGTCCTCCAGCGCCGGCGACGTGACCAACCTGTCATTGTTCGGCATGAGCAATCTGTCTGAAGCAAATTCCTTCGCGAGCAATCCCGACCTTATGATGGAGGTAGACGCCAGCGGATATATCGGCAGTGCCACTGTCGTCACCAGCCCAGGCTACATCGCCACTGTTCCCGCGCAGGCGACGCCGGATTCCATCGCCGCTGCCGCGAACAGTCTTGTTGGCGATGCCTGGAACATGGATGGCTGCTGGGTGCTGGCCAGCACGATCTCGGCCGAGGCCGGCGCATCGCTGCCGGTGCAAAGCACGCTGGTCGGCCTGCCAGGCCAGGCGAACGGCGAATGGATCGTCGCGTTCAACGGCCCGGCGGGCCAGAGCGGCAATTGGCAGTCCATGGTCACCGCCGGCGAGATGATCGTGTTCGAACCGGCCGGCGGTGGCGGACACATCACCACCTGCGTCTCCGGCTCCGGCAGCACCGCGATGCTGGTGGACAACATCACCTACATCGGCAGCAACGGCCAAATCCTCAATTCCGCCAACGATGGATCGAGTTCCGACGTCCTGATCTCGGCCCCGCATCTCGCTTCGCAGGAATTCGCCGGTGTCTCTGCCTCTACAGTGGTGATCTACGAGCTGGATACCCCGATCGTCACCGCGAACGTGACGTCCGACAGCCTTGCCTGCAATGCATCGCAATCGCTGGGCGGACTGTTGTCGGCAACGGACCCCGCCAACAAGGCGATCACCTCCTGGCAGATCTACGATACGGCGAGCAATGACGACCTTGTCCTGAATGGCACGGATTACAGCGACCATTCAGCATCCAATGCGCTTACGGCGTCGTCGCTGGTTGCGGTTTCATTGCTCGCCGGCGCATCGCCTACCTCCGATACGCTCCAAGTCCGCGCGTACAACGGCAGCTATTGGGGGGACTGGACGTCGCTCGGCGTCACCATCGTTCCGACCGCTGCTCCGGCATCGGCGCCGATGCTGGAAAGCCAGACGGCGAACCAGACCTGGGTCGGCGGCAGGGCATTCTCCGTGGCGCTACCCTCCGGCACATTCAAAGACCCGCAAGCCGAAACGCTGGCCTACGCCGCGACCCTGGCGAGCGGCCAGGCGTTGCCGAGCTGGCTGACGTTCAATGCCACCACGGATAGCTTCTCTGGTACCGCGCCAACCACCGCCGAGACGCTGAGTATCAAGGTCACCGCGGTCGATACCAGCGGCCTCTCGGTCACTGACACGTTCTCCGCAGCCGTCATCGGCCCGCCACAGCTTGCGGTGCAGACCGCGAACCAGAGCTGGAACAGCGGCAAGGCCTTCACCCTGGCGCTGCCCGCGGGCACGTTCACGGATCCCCAAGGCGAAACACTGACCTACAGCGCAACGCAGTCCAATGGCCTGGCACTGCCGAGCTGGCTCACCTTCAACGCCGCCGCGGATACGTTCTCCGGCACGCCGCCACTGACGGCGGAAACGCTGGGCATCACGGTCACCGCAACCGACAGCAGCGGCCTTGCGGTGTCAGATATGTTCTCTGCAACAGTAATCGGTCCGCCGCAATTGACATCGCAGACGCAGAGCCAGACCTGGACCGAGAGCAAGACCTTCGCGCTGACCCTGCCGGCCAGCACCTTCTCCGATCCGCAAGGCGAGAAACTCACGTACAGCGCAACCTTGTCGAACGGCCAGGCCCTGCCGGCGTGGCTGATCTTCAACGCCGCATCGGACAGCTTCAGCGGCACGGCACCGGGAACAGCGCAGTCCCTGACGGTCGACGTCACCGCCACGGACACCAGCGGACTGTCAGTGTCCGACATCTTCGCAATCAATATCGTGGCCGCCGCTTCCGCACCTGTCGTGTCGGAGCCGACGCCCAGCCAGATCTGGAAGGCAGCGCAGTCGTTCTCGCTGGCCCTGCCGTCCAACACATTTACCGACCCGCAGGGCGAGAACCTCACCTACACGGCGACGCTCACCAACGGCCAGGTGCTACCAGGGTGGCTAAAATTCAATAACACGACCGATACTTTCAGCGGCACCCCAACGAATGCGGCGGAAACGCTGAACATCAAGGTCACCGCAGCCGACACCAGTGGATTGTCCGTGTCGGAAACCTTCGCGGCCACAGTGCTTGCGACGCCCGAAGTCACCGCGCAGACGCCAAACCAGTCCCTGACCGAAGGCAAGGCATTCTCGCTGGCCCTGCCGGCCAACACCTTCACCGACCCACAGGGCGAGACGCTGACCTACACGGCGAAACAGCAGAACGGCCAGCCCTTGCCGAGCTGGCTGCAGTTCAACGCCGCGACCGATACATTCAGCGGCACCGCCCCCAGCACAGCGCAGACCCTGAACGTCCAGGTGAGCGCGACGGACACCAGCGGCCTCACCACGTCGGAGGATTTCGCCGCCGTCGTACAGCCGCCGCCAGCCCCGAAGCCGGGCATCGCCGTCACCAATGCGACTCCAGGTCAAACCTGGACCGATGGCACGGCAGTCGGCTTCACGCTGCCGACCAACACGTTCACCGACGCGCTGGGCCTGAAGATGAGCTTCGCCGCCTATGAACTGAGCGGCCCGAACGCGACGTCCTGGCTATATTTCAATCCCACGGCCGACGAATTGTTCGGCACGGTGCCAGCAACCGAAACCGGAACGGCGATCCTGGCCGTGGTGGCGACGGACTCACAGCACATGACGGCAGAGGACATCTTCAGCGTGACGTTTGCTCCCAATACATCCAACCACAACACAGCCACGGTGAAGGCGCTGGGCGTGGTGCAGCAGCCCGACACGACTCAGGTATCGGCAATGCTCGCGATCCATACGTGATGTTCCTGCCAGCGATTCATGCGTTTGCGAGATCCGTATTTATGTCATTACGAGTTGACCACCGGCCGGCGCGGCCGACTCGCAGTTGGATGAAAGTGCGGCGCGCCACACGTTTCTCGTCATCGCCGGAATTGCCCCGGCTATCGACGCATCGCCGATCGGGACGCGTTCTGTGCGCGCCAGATCGGTTGGGGAATATGGCCGGGTCACGCCCGGCCATGACGGAAAGGTTCTTGCTGGGCCAGTAGGGGCGAAGCAATCCCGATCGGAAGGACACCCAAACGGTTCCCGCGCCCGCACGACCGGGGTTGCTTCGTCGCTTCGCTCCTCGCAATGACATGACGTCGAAGCATCGAACTGACCTTACCGCACCCCTCCCCAGCCAATCTCATAGTAAAGATCGTGCGCGCGATACGCCTGCACCAGAGCGCGCACCATGAACGGCGCCGCGCTACGCCAGCGCAGCGGGCGCAACGGCACCAACGGGAACACCGTCGCGACATCTCCCCTGCCCTGCACCAGCGCCGCCAAATCCCGCCCCATCATCGTGGCAGCGGCTATGCCGCGGCCATTGTATCCAAGCCCGGCGAACAACCCCGGCGCCAATTCGTGCAGCCGCGGGAAATGCTCCGGCGTCATGGCGACCCAACCACTCCACGCCTCGGCCCAGCGTAACGCGCCAAGCTGCGGGAACAATCGACGCACACGGGCTTCGGCCAGGCGCCAATCCGGCGGGCGTTCGGGACCGAAGGCTGGACCATAAGTGCTGGCATGCAGCCGTCCGTCCGGCAGCAAACGAACAGCGGAGAACAAGTGCCGTGTATCGGTCAGGGATTGCTGGTGTGGCAGGATCGACCCACGCACATTGTCCGACAGGGGCTCGGTGACGAAACCATGCCCGCGCATCGGAATGATGCTATCGCGCAGCCCCGGAATCAGCTCGCCGCCATAGGCATTGGTCGCCAGCACCACGCTATCGGCGGTCAGCCGCTGCGACCCAACGTCCAGAACCCAGCGCGCACCCTCCCGGCGCAGCGCATCGACCGCCACACCTGTGTGAATCGCCGCACCCGCCGACGCGGCAGCGCGAGCAAGGCCACAAACATAGGCATAGGGGTTAAGGTGCCCGCCCCGCCGATCCAGCGACGCGGCGGGATAGCGCCCGGACCCGATCAGCGCAGTGCAAGCCTCCCCCTCCAGCATTTCCACCGACGCGGCGCGCTGCCGCCACCAGGCCGTACGCGCAGACAACGCACGCCGTCCCGCCGGCGAATGCGCCGCAAAAATAAGTCCTGTCCGCACCGGCCAGCAATCGATGCCGTGGCGCTCGACCAGCCCAAAGACCAGCGAGGGTCCCTCGGCCACCGCATCGACAATACGCTCCCCCCGCGCGGCGCCGTAATGGCGTAGGATCGCGCCATGGTCGCGCTTCAAATACGGCACCACCTGGCCGAAGGCGCGCCCCGAAGCACCCCAACCGATCTGCTTCGCCTCGAGCAGAGCGACATCGACGCTGCCCGCGGCCAGATGCAGCGCCGTTGAAATCCCGGTGAATCCGCCCCCGATCACGGCAGCCGAAACATGCCGCCCATCCTCCAGCGGCATCGCCGGCGGCAGCGCCGCACCGCTTGTATAAACCCGCGGCGGGGCAGCCTGGTCGGATAGCGGCTGATACATGCCGCAACGATGCGGCTCGCTCGCCGCGGACGCAAGCCGATGTCCACACCACAACCGGGTGCATGAACCGAGACAAGCCCCATCCGCTTCGCTAGGATCATCCCGTGGGGGAGCATGGCAACGGAGAGACCCGCGGTGCAGGCCCAGCGCGAGATCGTCGGGTTTCTGTCGGCCTATCAGGACACCTGGCACAGGTTCTTTCCCGACCTGCATCGCCGAGGCCAGTGGCATCTGGTGAGCCATCTCTGCGTCCGGGCCCGCGCCGGCGCACCGGTGGGCGAACTCTCGGGCATGGTAAAGCAGGTCTTCTTGCTCGATGACGCCACCGTCCGCGAGCGGCTGGCGGAATTGTATCGCCTCGGCTTCTGCACCGTAGACCCACCCGACCGGCCGGTTTCCGCACGCACACTGGTCGTGCCCACGCCATTACTCTTCGCCAAGTTCGACGGCCACCTGATCGAAACCGCCACCCATTTGCACGACATCGGAACCGCCGGTCAGCCGCCGCGCCGACATGCCGTCCATGCGCAGCTCGACGGCGAGACCCGCCGCAAACTCCTGGGTGCCCTCGAGACCTGCGATCGGGCCTGGGTCGGCGCCCTTGAGCGCATGCTCGAGTCCATGGGCCTATCAGTCGCGCGCCGCCTTGAAGCGCGCCGCCACTTGCTCTCCCCTTCCCATCGCCTGGTCACCTTGCTCGCCCTGCGCAATCGGTACGGCTTGCCGCCGCAGGACGGCGGCGAGGGCATCCTCGCCGACGACATGGCCGCCGAACTATTGCGGCTGCAACGGCAGAATTTCCAGACCACGCGCGACCACATCGCCGCCCTGCTGCAACTCGGCTTGCTCGAGCGCCGCGCCGGCCGCGCGTTGCGCGTGTCGCTGGCCGAAACCGCGGCAGCCGAACTGGATTCCGGGCTCGCGGAAGCCGCGGGAGAACTGGCCCGTATCGCCACCGCGCTCCACGGACCAGCGGCGGAACGTGACGCCGAGCAGACCGGCATTTTCCCGGGTCCAGTAAAGCCAGTCGGGCCACCAGAAGAAGCCGACCGCATCCTGGTGGTGGCACGCGAGGGAGAGCCAGATCAATGCATTGCCCTGGGCGGCGAGCCGTTGGTGATCGGCCGCTCTCCCACCAGTGGCCTCGTCCTCCAGGCGCACGAGATATCGCGCTCGCATTGCCGCATTACCGCGGCTGCGGACACGGTCAGCATTGCCGATCTGGAGTCCACCAACGGCACTTTCGTGGCGGGCCGGCGGATCTCCGGGGAAGTCACCCTGCCTCAAGGCGTGACGGTGCAGGTCGGCCCGTTCCGCCTGCATTGGGAACCCGCCCAGGATGTAGAGGAAACAATCCGGCCGTCCGCTGCGTCCAGCGGCCGGCGTCGTAGCAATGGAATGGCCTGAACAAAACCGGAAATCCGGAGAACCCCGCCGGCCGGATTTAGCCAGAATACCGGCGATCAAACGCCAGGAAATCGGCTGCCAGAGTACCGCAGGATTGGCGCCCGATACTTCCGATAGCATCACGGTCCGGTGGGGGCTTATGGCTGTGGCGTGCCGCATGGGGCGGCACATTCCCGGAACCCAAGCCGACTTTCCCGGGATCACCAGCGTGCCGGATACGGGGTTCCGCCCGAGTTGGAATGACCGGTTCGGCAGCCTTGACGAAGCCGGTGCTCTTACCGGGAGCGAAGTGAGCCATTCGTGGCTCACTTCGCCCTCCTTGTCGTCAGCGCACTGCGACTGGCCAGGAACGAGGATGGCAGCGGCCGAACGTCGGCGCTTCGCGCTCGGCGCATGCGGGGCCCGCCCTGGACTCCAAAGCGCGACAGCATTCGCCCAGTGCGGCAAAATCGGTCGCCGCCGTCAGCGAAATCTCGATCACGCTGTCTCCGGCGGAAACTCGTCGCGCCACAGGCTTCCATAGGCGCGAAACATCGTCGCCTGGTCAAACTCCGCGCGTGCCTTCGCCTGGTTCTCGGCCCCGATCTGGGCCCGAATCTCCGGCGCCCGCAAAAGCGCCGCAAGCGAACGCGCCAACTCCGTTTCGGAAAGCGTGCCGACGAATGAAGCATTTGCGGCGGAGACCATGGCGCGGACATCGCCGACATCGGTCGCTGCGATCGGCAGGCCCGCGGCCATGGCCTCGATCACTGACAGCGGCATTTGCTCGGTATCGGAGGACAGCGCGAACACGTCGAACCCGGCATAGAACGGGGCAGGATTGTCGATATGTCCGGTAAAATGCACGCGCCCACTTATGCCGAGGGACTGCGCTTCTGCTTGCAGCACCTCACGCTCGGGGCCATCGCCGACGATCGTGAGACGCGCTGAAGGCGGCACCAACGCGAAGGCCCGCAGCAGACGCGAAACGTTCTTCTCGCTGCGCAACCCCGCAACCGTGCCGATCACGGGTGCATCGTCGGGTTCTCGCGGCGCTGGGCGCGACTGGAATCGGCCCAGATCGACGCCGTTGGGAATGTAGTGCACCCGCCCCGCCGGCAGCCGCCAAACAGTCAGGGCAATGCGTTGCAGGTTGCGTGACGGCAGCACCACGGTGCTGCGGTTCAAGACCAGCCGTCGCAGCCAGGCGCGGCGAGGCAGTTGGCGGTCGCGTTCCTCCGCGCCGAAGCCGTCCTCGATATGCACATGCCGCGCGACCGGCGGCAAATTCGCCATGGCCCATTCGATCGCACCCCAGTTGTTGGTCACCAACAACGCTGGAGACCATTCATGCAACAGCCGGCGAAAGCGCAAAGTATTCGCCAGCATTGCACCTTTTGGCGCAGCGACCACCGGAAAGCTGATGTCCAGGTCCGGCCGCAGACGCTCGCGGCAGCCGAGCATGCCGTCCAGCGACACGACGATATGGCGGAAGGCGGGGCCGAAATGGTTGGCCAGCATGGCGAAGCGCACTTGCGCCCCGCCCACCGCGAACGTCGGAAACACGTGCATGATGAGCGGCGCAGTGGGGACGATCTGGCCCGGGTTATTATCGTTGGTCTGATCCGCCACTCGCCTGCTGCTTCCAAGAAAAGCTACCGGTGCAGCTATTTTATATAGGCGCTTGCTCGTCCGCAACGCAGATCCACGTCGGATGCTGCTTGGCCGCCGTTGGTTAGCCACGCACTGCGCTTACGAATCGCTCCACCTCTGTCTCGTCATTGTAATAATGGACACTGGCGCGAACCACGGCGTCCAATCGCCGCGCCGCCAGATCAAGCACGGGCGCACGCGGCGAGCGCGACACGTGCACGTTCATGCCCCTCGCCCGCAGCCGCTCGCGCGTCGCGCCCGGGTCTTCGCCGTCCTTCAGAAAGCTGACGATCCCGCAACGCTCCGCCCCGAGATCGAGCGTTCTCACACCAAACTGCTGCCCAAGTTCGCGCCGTAGCAATGCGCCCAGCGCTCTGACGCGTGCCTCGATCGCGCCAGCCCCCAGCCGCGCCGCATAGCGGGCCGCGACGCCAAGACCGATCTGGCCGGCGACGTTCCGCTCCCAGCTTTCGAACCGCCGCGCATCGTCGCGGAGCGTGTAGTGATCCGCCGCTGCCCAGGACGCGGATTCCAGATCGACAAAGGGCGGTTCCAACAGGCCGATCGTATCGCGCCGCACAAACAGAAAGCCGGTACCCCGCGGTCCCCGCAGGTATTTGCGTCCGGCGGCCGATAGCATGTGGCAGCCGATCTCCCGCACATCCACCGCAAGCTGCCCTACCGACTGGCAGGCATCGAGCAAATAAAGGATGCCGTGCCGGGCGGCGATGCAGCCGATTTCGGCGGCGGGATTGATCAGCCCGCCTTGCGTCGGCACATGCGTCATCGCAATCAGCCTCGTGCGCGGACCGATCGCTTGCTCCAGCGCCGCGAGGTCGATCTGGCCGGACAGGTCGTCGCCCACCACGTCGATTTCGATTCCGGCGCGCGCCTTCATCTGCAGGAATGCGAGGTAATTCGATACGTACTCGGCGTGCCCTGTGATCACGTGGTCGCCCGCACGGAAGGGCATCGCGTAGAACGCCATGTCCCACGCGCGCGTAGCGCTTTCCACGAACGCGATCTCGTCAGGATGCGCACCGATCAGCGCCGCGATAGCGGGGTAAAAATCGGCGCTGCGGGCGGCGGCTTCGACCATCGCCTCTATGCCACCAATCGTAGCCTCACGTGCCAAATGGCCGATCACAGCATCGAGTACGGCACGTGGCGGCAAGGCCATGCCAGCATTGTTGAAATGCACGATATCGGCGACTCCCGGCGTATCGGCACGAAGCGCCGCCACGTCCAGTGGCATGGTCATCTATCAGCTCCGCGCCAGCTCCGGGAAATCCTCCTCGCGGAACTCGCGCTCTGCCCGCGTCCCTTGTGCCGCGCGCACCTCCTCGGCCTGGCGCAGCTCGACGCGGCGGATCTTGCCGGAGATGGTCTTGGGTAAATCGGAGAATTCCAACCGCCGCACGCGCTTGAACGGCGACAGCCGTTCGCGCAGATGGCGGAATATCGATAGCGCGGTATCGCGATCAGGTTCGGCGCCCGCGGCCAAGACAATATACGCCTTCGGCACCGCCAGCCGCACCGGATCGGGCGCCGGCACCACGGCGGCCTCGGCGACCGCTTCATGCTCGATCAGCGCACTTTCCAGTTCGAACGGGCTGATCCGATAGTCGGAGGCTTTGAACACGTCGTCGGCGCGGCCGACATAGGTGTAGTAGCCATCGGCATCCCGCATCGCCACGTCGCCGGTGCGATAGGCGCTGCGGCCCAACGGCATGAACGAACCGTCATCGTTCTGATAGCCGCGCATCAGCCCCACCGGCGGCGGGTTGAGGTCGATGCAGACCTCGCCTTCCTCGACAGCATTATCGTCGGCATCAAGCAAGCCGATCTTATAACCGGGCGCTTCCAGGCCCATCGAGCCGGGCTTCACCGGCTGGCCAGGGAAGCAGCCGATCTGCAACGTGGTCTCGGTCTGGCCGTAGCCCTCACGTATGGTCAGGTCCCAGACCTTGCGAACATGCTCGATGATTTCAGGGTTGCAGGGCTCGCCGGCAGACAGCACCTCACGGAGCACGGGGCGATAGGCCGCCATGTCTTCCTGCACGAACATGCGCCACACGGTCGGCGGCGCGCAGATCGTGGTGACGTTGTTAGCAACGATGGTTTCCAGCATACCGCGCGCGTTGAATCGTGGCTGGTTGGCGATGAACACAGTGGCGCCGGCGTTCCACGGCGCGAAGAAGCAGCTATAGGCGTGCTTCGCCCAGCCGGGTGAGGAAATGTTCAAATGCATGTCGCCCGGCTGCAGTCCGATCCAGTACATCGTGATCAGGTGCCCGGCCGGGTAGCTCTGGTGGCTATGCTCCACCAGTTTGGGGCGCGATGTCGTGCCGGAAGTGAAATACAGCAGCAGCGGCTCCGTGGCCTTGGTCGGTCCGTCCGGCGTGAAACTGTCGGGGCCTGACGTCAGCGAGTCATAACGGTGCCAGCCCGCGGGCGCATCGCCGACCGCGATGCGGGTGACGGTGGAGTCCAGCCCGGCGAATTTCGGCGCATCGGCGGCGTCGGCAACCAGGTGGCGGACGCGCCCACGTTCGAACCGGTCCTTCAAATCGTAGGCGGAGAGCAAGGTGGTAGCAGGAATGACGACGGCACCCAGCTTCATCGCCGCCAGCATGGTTTCCCACAGCGGCACGACGTTGCCGAGCATCAGCAGGATGCGCTCCCCCCGCTTCACGCCAATCGCCCGCAGGCCATTGGCGACTCTGCTCGATGCTGCCGAAAGTTCGGCGAAGGTCCGCGTGGCCGCGCCGTCGCCGACGATTTTCAGCGCGGGCTGATTGGCGAGCGAGCCGGCAGCTAGCTCGCCATCGAACCACTCCAGCGCGTAATTGAAATTGTGCAGGTCCGGCCAGCGGAAACCCACGTGGGCACCGGGATAGTCGACGCGATGCGCAAACAGGAAGTCGCGAGCCGATTTGAACGCTGCCGCCGACATGGATGCCTCCCCATTCCGTCATGGCAGGGCTTGACCCGGCCATCTTCTCTTGCTGATCGGGCACGCCTTCTGGAAATGTTGCCCGATCGATTGTTCGTAGATGCCGGATCGAGCCCGGCCATGACGATCGGGCCTGACCCGGCCCGTAGCAATCAGCTTCGATTCTGCCCCGCCAACCAGCGGAATACTACGGAAAAGTCCTTCGCCCCGTCACCGGCATCCACCACTGCCTGGTAGAACGACAGCGCCTGTGCCGCGAGCGGCGTCGGCGAATCCGTCGCGTCCGCCGCCGCCTGCGACAGCTTCACGTCCTTCAGCATCAGCGCCGCCATGAACCCCGGCGCATAGTCCCGGCTGGACGGCGCCGTCGCCACCACGCCCGGCGCCGGGCAATACGTACTCAGCGCCCAGGACTGGCTGGTTGCGGTCGAGGTAATAGCGTGCAGCTTCTCCCAATCCAGTCCCAGCTTCTGCCCCAGCAAAAACCCCTCCGCCACCCCGACCATGTTGATGGCCAGCATCATGTTGTTGCAGATCTTCACTGCCTGCCCCGCGCCCGGCCCGCCGGCATGAAAAATGTTCCGTCCCATCGCCGCAAGAACCGGCCGGGCTTGCTCGAACGCCGTTTCCGACCCGCCCACCATGAAGGTCAGCGTCCCGGCCGCCGCCCCCGCCGTACCACCGGAAACCGGCGCATCCAGCATCTCCAGCCCCGCTTCCGCCGCCGCCGCGGTGACGGTGCGAGCGCTCTCGACATCGATCGTGGAGCAATCGATCAGCAACGGTTTTTCCGCCCGCACCGCCTCGATCAGCCCACCCTGGTGCAGCCAGACCTCGCGCACATGCTCGCCCGCAGGCAGCATGGTGATGACGAACGCCGCGCCGCGCGCCGCCTCGGCCGCGCTGCCCGCCACGCCGCCGCCCACCGCCGCAAGCTGCTGCATCGCGGCGCCGTTGATGTCATAGCCGATAACGCGGTGCCCGGCCTTGATCAGGTTCGCCGCCATTGGCGCCCCCATGTTGCCGAGACCGATAAAGCCGATGGTCGCCATGGATCAGAGTACCTCGTACACGTCGTAAACCGGACCCTCGGGCGGACGCCGCCCCGTGCCGACCGCGATGATGCGGTTCAGCCAGTCATATTTCGCCGCCGCCGTTTCGAACACCACCGAGATGCGAAAATAATAATCGGAAGCATCGACCGGCTCACCGCGGCTCACGCGGTCCATCACGGCTGGCGGACCATGGCGCAGGCCGCGATAGGTCATGCCGATGGCCGCACCATCGTCGGTTTCCAGCACCAGCCGCACGTCCAGCATCATGACGCCGTCTGATCGGAAGTTGATCCAGTCAGCGCCGCCGGGCAGCACCTTACCCTTCAGGCGCGCGCCCTCGAAGGTGCCGCCGGAGACGAGGCCGACAAGTCGATTGCCGCCAGGCGTAGCCCCGATCGGCTGCGCGCTGCCGACCTGCAGGCTGATGGTGAACAGGGGTGCGGTGCGAAGCTCGGCCATTGTTGTCCTCCCTTCCGGTTGGTTGCCGGCGATCACACCTGATCCATGCCGGAGAGACAAGGCGTGCCAAGTCTGCGTTCATACCGGCCGGGTGGCACGCAGCGAATAAGCAAGCGGCAGCCAGGGCTTGTCCGGCCAGCGATACAATTCCTCGTCATCCGGCACCAGGCAGTCGAACATGCGCCAGGGCACAACGGAATGCTCATGCAGCCAATCCAGCCGAAGCCCCGCCCCGATCAACGCGCTGATGACATCGCCCAAGGGATGCAGCCATTGATGCGTGGTCGCATTCGTCAGCCGCGCTGTGGGATCGGCGTAGTCTCGCGGATCGGTGGCCACAAACGGTTCGCATCCGAAATACGGCAGGGCGAAGGCAGGCCGGCCTTTGCCGTCCACCGCGGCATCGTCGAGCACCAGTGCCAACGGATGGCCCTCGGCGAAATAGAAAAACCCACCAGGCTTGAGAAAATGCACCACGACGCGCGCCCAGCCGCCAATGTCCGGCAGCCAGGGGATCGTACCCCAGGTCGCGAACACGCAATCGAAACTCATCGGTTCCGGGATCGCCGCTGGGGCATCGTAAACGTCCGACAATACGAAATGCGCCCGATCGGCCAGCCCCAGCTCATCCGCCAGTTGCGACGCGGCGGCGATGGCAGCAGGAGAAAAGTCGAGCCCAACCACCGTGGCACCACGCTGGACCAATGCCAGCGTGTCGTGGCCCACATGGCATTGCAGGTGCAGCATGCGCAGGCCGTCCACCGGCCCAAGCTCGCCCTCGACGATGCGCAACCGTCCACGCCCGGCCCGCAAATCGCGCAAATCATAGCCACCCGGCCCCAGATGCACCGCCACCCGTTCGTCCCAATTCGCCCTGTTCAGCCGCCGCCAGTCCGGATCGTCGCTCATGATGTCACCGCTGTGTTGGCAATCCGATCGACAATCAGCCGAGCACATGCCTCGGGTGATGCATTCGTGGAGTCGATCGCGAGATCATAGGCCACGCCCCGGTGCACCAATTCCGCCTGCGAGGCTGCCATCCCCGGCACGCGATCACCTCGTTGCGCTTCACGCCGCGCGGCCACCACAGGCTCGCAACGTACGCCCACCCACAGGATATGCCGGCCACGCAGTGCCGCGCGCCAGCGTTCCTGCGCCGCGCCACCGGACAGGAATACATCATCGATGATCACGCCGACACCCGCACCGGCGATGCCAGCAATGCCGCATTCCCACGCTTCCCGCAGGCGGCGGATGCCCGGGCCAACCGAGATGCCCCCATTCGGCAAGAACACCAAGCCATCCTTGGAATTCTGCATGGCAGGTGGCAGCGCATCGACGAAATCGTCAACGCCAAACGTCAGCCAAGGCTCAGGCAGCACCCCCTGCAATGCGCGAGCGATACTGGACTTGCCGGAACTCGATCCGCCATTGAGGATGACGATCTGGATCGGCACGTCAGACAACCTTCAAAACGTAAGCAGCGGGATTGAAGCCACGGACGTATAGAAACAATCATAGCGCGGCCGACAACCACAACAAAATGGTGGCATGGACAGCCGGCCGGTCCTCGAGAGCGTCAGGCTGCCACAACTGATCGGGTCGGCACGCGCCATCTGCGTGGAATTGCGTGCATCTGCCCGAATCTGCATTGAACCTTTCCTGGCCACGAACCTCGATTTCTTCGGAAGGACTCGTACCACGGGCAGCAGAAAAAAGCGCGCTACGCGGAGACCGATCCACCCGGAGCCACGCAGATGCTCCTGCCTGCTTTTGACTTCTCGCCCTGCGCAATCCGAAACTCCGGCCAACGTTCAGGGAGACAGCGCGCATGTCCTCTTCACCTTCCACCCTGCGGCCGATTGCGACAATCGGCTTCATCGGCCTCGGCGTGATGGGCGAACCGATGTGCGGCCACCTCGCCCGCCGTTCCGGCCGCACGGTGCTGGCCCACGACCTGCGTCCGGACCCATTGACGCGCCTGGCCGAGTTCGGCGTGTCAACCGCCTCGCCGGCCGAACTCGCCGAGCGTTGCGATCTGATCCTGCTGTCCCTGCCGGACGGCAAGGCGGTGCAATCGGTGATCGGCATGCTCGAACCGCCACTGCGCACGGGCCAGTGCGTCGTCGATACCAGCACTTCGCCGGTGGCACTGACGCGCGCCATCGGCGAACGGCTGGCGGCGCGCGGTATCGGCTTCGCCGACGCACCCGTCGCCCGCACGCGCGAGGCAGCCGCGCGCGGCGAACTCTCCATCATGGTCGGCGCGTCAGACCCAGTGTTCTCCCACGTGCGGCCGATCCTGGAAACCATGGGCAGCGACGTCACGCATTGCGGGCCGGTCGGCTGCGGCCAGGTCGTGAAAATTCTCAACAACATGCTGGTGTTCCAGAACACGCACGCAATCGCTGAGGCGATTGCGCTTGGGCGCCGCAACGGCGTGCCGCCCGACGTGCTGCTGCCGGCGATCGCCTTGGGCTCCGGCGATTCTTTCGTGCTGCGCAACCACGGCATGAAGTCGATGCTGCCGCGCACCTTTCCGGAACGCGCATTCTCCACACGCTACGCGATGAAGGACCTGTCCTATGCGCTTGACATGGCCGCGGAAGCGGGCGTTGCCGTGCCGGGTGCGCAACTCGCAATGGATCGGCTGCGCGAGGCGGAACACCAAGGCCATGGCGAAGAATACCACCCGGTCGTGCTGCAAGTGATCGATCCGGCGTAACCACGGCCGAACCCAACCCTGACCATTCCCTGTTCCTGACAGCGCAGCGCCGCGCGGCGTTAATCCTGTTCATTCTTCCACCGGATAGAGACACGGCCCCCGATAGCGTGCCGGCTCCGCTTGCCCCCTCATCCCCGTCGTGCTTGAAACCCTCATCCGCCGCCGGAGGAAACATGAAGATCGAGCGCGTTGAAACATTCCAGGCCGACGCCGGCTGGCGCATGTTCTCCTTCCTGAAGGTCACCACCGACGACGGCATCATCGGCTGGTCCGAATTCAACGAAAGCTTCGGCTCGGTAGGACTGTCCGACGTGATCCGCGGCCTGTCGCCGGTCCTGATCGGCCGCGACCCCCGCATGTTCGAGCAAGTGACGCAGCATTTGCACGTGCTGACGCGGCAGTCCCGCGGCGGCCTGAACCAGCAGGCGATCGCAGCGATCGAGAATGCATTGCTCGACGTCACCGCCAAATCCTATGGTGTCCCCGTTTACGCCCTGTTCGGCGGCCCGATCCGCGACCGCATCCCGGTCTATTGGTCGCATTTCGCCACCTATCGCACGCGCAGCGCCGCGCTGATGGGCGTGCCGGCGCTGAACAGCTACGACGACCTCGCCCGCCACGCAGTCGAAGTAAAGGAACGCGGCTTCCGTGCGCTGAAAACCAACATTCTGCCGATCGTCGATGGCAAGTTGACCTCCTACGTGCCCGGCTTCGGCCGCACCGTCGGCTGGCCGGAATTGAACTGGGACAATCGTCTGACTCGCGGCGTGATGCAGCAGTTGATGGCCATCCGAGACGCAGTCGGTCCCGACTTGGGCATCCATCTCGACATCAACTTCAACTTCAAGACCGAAGGTTTCAAGCGCATCGCCGAGGCGGTCGCGCCTGTCAATCTGACCTGGCTGGAAATCGACACGCACGACGCGCCGGCCCTGGCCGAGATCAAGCGCGGTGCCCACTGCCCCATCGCTTCGTGCGAAACGCTGCACGGGCGTCGCGAGTTCAAGCCGTTCTTCGACCATTACGCAACCGATGTCGCGATCGTGGACGTGATCTGGAACGGGTTGAACGAATCGCTGAAAATCGCCTCGATGGCGGATGTGTATGAGATCAACGTCGCACCGCACAATTTCTACGGCCACCTGTGCAGCGCCATTAGCGCCACGTTCAGTGCTCTGGTGCCGAATTTCCGGGTGATGGAAATCGACATCGATTCCGCACCCTGGCGTGACGAGTTCTATCTGACCGTGCCGGCGATTGAGAACGGCGAGTTCGTCTTGCCTCGCGGTCCCGGCTGGGGCATCGACGTGAACGAAAAGGCGGTGCGCGCGCGTCCGCCGAAGACCTGACCCCCGCTCCCGTCATGGCCGGGCCTGCCCCCGGCTGTCTGCCCCGGAACCTCCGTGCGTGGATGGCCGGGCCAAGCCCGGCCATGACGTGGTAGCGATAGCAGCAAGGAGACTGACATTGGCCAAATTCAAGATCGCCACGCCCCAGGGCGCCAGCTTCACCGTCGCCGGTGGCGGCTACGCGTTGGAAATGGAGCCGCTGGAAGGCATCGACGCCGAGATCGTCGAAGGCCCCACGGACGAGGACGGCTTCATCAAGTTCTGCCAGGATGCTGATGCGATCTACGCGAAGGGCATTCGTTTCACCAAGAAGATCATCGATGGCCTGCCCTCCCGCGTGCGTGCGATCATATTGGGCAGCGTCGGCGTGGACAGCGTCGATGTAAAAGCCTGCACGGAACGCGGCATCCCGGTGACCAACTGCCCCGATACCTTCATCGAGGAAGTCGCCGACCACGCGATGATGCTATTGCTCTCCACGTTCCGCCGCACCATCGAGCAAGACAAGATGGTGCGCGAGGGGCGGTGGCGCGAAGGGCGTCCGGCTCTGCTGCAAATTCCGCGCCTGATGGGCCAGACACTGGGTTTCGTCTCGTTCGGCCACGTCGCCCGCGCAGTGTGCCGCCGTGCCAGGCCCTTCGGCCTGCGTATGATGGCCTACGACCCGTTCATCGAGGAACTGGTCATGGTAGAACATGGCGTGCTGCCGGCCACGCTGGAAGAAGTCCTGTCACAATCCGACTTCGTGTCCATGCACGCGCCGGCGCGCCCGGAAGTGGAAGGCATGCTCGGCGAAAAGCATTTCCGCCTGATGAAAAAGACCGCGATCTTCATCAACACCGGCCGCGGCCCGACGGTGCAGGAGGTGGCGCTGATCAGGGCGCTGGAGGAGAAGTGGATCGCCTATGCCGGCCTCGACGTTCTGGAGACCGAGCCACCGGGCAATAACAATCCGCTGCTGACGATGGACAACGTGATCCTGAGTGCCCACACGGCATCCGCGTCCGCCCGTTTCGATCCGGCACGCAAGCGCCATGTCGGCCGCGAGTTGGCGCTGGTGCTGGAGAACCGCTGGCCAATGAGCTGCGTCAATCCTGAAGTGCTGCGTCACACCAAGCTGCGCCGCTGGCAGCCGATTTCGATGGAACGCGGCCCGAACTCGTAATGACAGTAGTAACCTCTCCCGCGCGCAGCGCGGGAGAGGTTACTACCCCGCCCAAACCGAAACAAACTCCTCCGCGTTTGGCCGAGGCGCCTGGATCCCTCCCCCCACCTGCTTTCCCAAATAAATGAACCCCAGAATATCGTCGTCTGTCGTCAGCCCCAGCGCCTGCTTCACCGTCGCATCATAAGCCGGCGCCCCCGTCTTCCACATCGCACCGTAACCCAACGCATTCGCCGCCAGCATGATGTTCTGCGCCGCCGCCGCGGCCGCTGCCATTTGCTCCACGTCGGGAATTTTATGCCCCTTTTGCACGCGCGCCGCCGCCACCACGATGATCGGCGCCCGCATCGCCTTGTCATGCTCGCGCTGTAGCATCTCGGCCGTAGCGTCCGGTTCACGCCGGCGCATGCAATCCGCCATCAGCGCGCCAAACGCACCCCGTTTCTCCTCCGGAATCACCACGAACCGCCACGGCCGCAGCCGCCCATGGTCCGGCGCCCGCACCGCGCTTTGGAAAATTGCGTCCAACGCCGCGCGATCCGGCCCGGGCGGTTCCAGCTTCAATGCCGATTCGCGCGACAGCAAAAGTTCCATGGCATCCATGACCATCCTCCAGGCAGGGCAGCGCACCGCAGCGCAGCGGCTCGACATGATCGGCCGAAGTTCTGCGCTACGCAATCCGGCGCGCCCGGTTTGCCCGGCCATCCGTTCGGTATCATGCTGACCACGACGCAAATTGGAGGAACGCCAGCATGGGCATGACCATGACCGAGAAGATCCTGGCGCGCGCCAGCGGCAACACCATGGTGAAGCCCGGTGACGTCGCGGTGGTGAACGTGGAAACCGCTGTGCTGATGGACATGACCTTCCTGTCGGAAAGCTGGCGCGAGATCCTGAAGGTCCACGAGCCCAACAAGGTGGTGATCGTGTTCGACCACTTGGTGCCGGCGCCCACCGCGCAGGCCGCGGCCGCCCACCGCACCGGCCGTGCCTTCGCGGCAAAATTCGGCATCGGGCGAATGCATGATGTCGGCCCTGACCAGGGTATCTGCCATGCCGTCGTGGCCGACAACGCCTATGCAATTCCCGGCTCGGTGCTGGTGAACGGCGACTCCCACACCTGCGCCGCCGGCGCGTTCAACTGCGCGGCGCGCGGGGTGGGCGGGCCGGATATGCTGTACGCCGTGACCACCGGCAAGGCATGGTTCCGCGTCGGCGAAACCATCCGCTACGACTTCACCGGGCGCCTGTCGGAAGGCGTGTCGGCAAAGGACATCTTCCTGACGATCGCCGGCACCTATGGCGCGCATGTCAACCAGAACGTCGAATATGGCGGCCCCGGCCTGGCATCCATCAGTATCAACGGCCGGCGCACGCTGGCGACCATGGGCGCAGAACTCTCTGCCGAGTTCGTCATCTTCGAAGCGGACGATGCGTTGGTGGAATACGTCCGGGAACGCAATACCCAACCCTTCGAACCGGCACGGCCCGATCCCGATGCGACTTACGGCGACCGCCGCAGCATCGATCTGTCCGCGTTGGAGCCGCTGGTCGCCTTGCCCGATGCCGTGGTGAACAATTCCGTCCGCATCAGCGAAGTTGCCGGGCAGAAGATCGACCAGGCGTTCATTGGTTCCTGCGCCAATGGCACGTTGGACGATCTGGCGGTGGCGGCGAAAGTCGTCACCGGCCGTAAGGTGGCGCACGGCACGCGCTTCATCGTCACACCCGGTACGCAGGCGATCTATCGTGCGGCGCTGAGGGCCGGCTACGTGAACGCGTTGCTGGAGGCGGGCGCCGTTGTCACGCCGGCGACCTGCGGTGCCTGCTGGGGCGGCCACATGGGGACGCTCGGGCCGGACGAGGTCTGCATCACCGCCAGCACGCGCAATTTCAAAGGCCGGATGCGCGATCCTTCGGCACGCATTTATATGGGTTCACCGGCGACGGTCGCGGCCTCGGCCCTGGCAGGGGCGATTGCGCATCCGGGTGAATTCTTTCGCGGAGACGCCGCATGAGTGGCGAAACCATGCTGGCCGGACGAGTCTGGAAGTTCGGCGATAATATCAACACCGACCTGATGTTGCCCGGTCCTTACCTGGTACGCAGCGAAGAAGAGCAAGCCAAGGTGGTGTTCACGAGCAATCGCCCGGAGTTCCTGCGCGAGATGAGAAAAGGCGATGTCATCGTGGGCGGCTTCAACTACGGCATGGGCTCATCGCGTCCCGCTGCACGCTCCCTGCGCAATTGCGGTGTCGGCTTCCTGCTTGCCGAAACCATCAACGGGCTGTTCTTTCGGAACAGCGTCAATCACGGATTCAAAGCGTTTGAATGCCCGGGTGTGACGCAGGCGTTCGAAGAAGGCGATACGGCGGAACTGTCGATCGAGGACTGGACCGCGACCAACCGCCGGACGGGCCAGACCCTGGCGGTCACGCCAGTGCCGAACATGCTGCTGGAGATGATGCTGGGCGGCGGCATTTTACCGGTTCTGGAAGCGCAAGGTCTGATCGCGCCGCGGTAAGGTAGCCGATGGCTCGTTGTGGTAAAAGCTCAAGCGATAGTCCCGCAGAATGGCGTTGCCATCCACGATGTCTTGCGCGCTGCCCCCCTGAACCTGGCCCCATTCGAGTGACTCGGCCTCCGCCTCCTCGATTTGTCCCGATCGCAGGATACTCTGCAGGTGCTCGCCATACTGCCTTCTGGCATCGGCCATCCCCAGTTCGTTCCTGTCATCGATCATGCTGAACGTCACGACAGCAAGGCCAAGCAGCACGGCGATCACCGCGCTGGAGCGGGACCGTGGCGCATGCCAGGCGAAAAACACCAATGAGGCGGCGACGGAGATCAGAGTCAGCGCGGAATAACGCGATGCCGCTGCGTAAGACACGCCATAGGGCAGTCGACCCAAGGCGATAAGCGCCTCTTCTCCAACACCCAGCAGCACCAGGCACAACAGACCCAACGCAACAGCCTGATCGGCTTTCGCCAAACGAAGCCAGATCGCGGTAACGCCGCAATAGCATGCAAACAGTAACGTGCCCGCGGTCATGTCGAGCGGGAGGTACGGCTCGTTATGAAAGAAGCCAACGAGCGAATTCCCCAGGCCGATCAGGAAGAACTGCACGAACGCCCATGGATGCGATGCAGAAAAACCGACGCCGATCTGGTGTCCAAGGCCGTGCAGGTAGCCGGCAATCGAAACACCGCCGACTGCAACATACACGATCAAGCCGGAACCGGTGCGGGTCTTATGCAGCAGATATGACAGGGTTATCTGCAGTGCATTGATGCCCCACACAACAACGCCGCCTCCCATGGAGAACAGTGCCAGTTCTGAGACTGCGATACTGCCGAGAAACGCCGCCGAGAGAAGCCGCGGCCTCGGCGCGACGACATATCGGTGCATCAAAACGATGGCGGCCACGCCGAACGTGATGGTCGCGAAGAATACGAAATTTATTGGCAGCAGCAGGTCTTCCCACTGCTCCAGCGCCGACACCAGCAATGCGCTGCAAATGAAGGCGGCCGCCATGGCCATGTCACGGCCACGGAACAGATTGATGCAGGACGACAGAAGAACCAAGCCGGTCGCGGCAATGAACAATACGCCGATGTCGTCGGCGTGCACCAGGTTGAATGCGTCAAATTTTGCTGATGCAAGCAGTACGGCGTTGAGCAATAGCGTACGGTTCTCGTTGTGCGCTGCAAAGAGATCAGTTGCAGAAAATCCGCCAGACAACGCGCGGCCAACCATCGGCAGGTAGGCCCAGGTGTCGGCGTAAACAACGTCGACTGCGGTGCGATCTATGTACCAGACCAAAAATGCCGTGCTGCCCGACAGGACAAGGAGACAAGCCGCGATGGCGGCGATAGAGCGGTTCCGGGCGATGTGCTGATGCCGCATCCCTGCCGCGTTTGGCTTATTCATGCCCTGACTGCGGGCTGCCGGTTGGGGCGACGACCGCGGCATTCAGCCCTTTACGCCAGCAATTCGCTCACCACGCGCGCCGCCGCCGAAATGCCCAGAATGACAGGCGCTCGCAGCCCCTGACGCACGCGATCCTTCAACACCTGCGTATAGCTCATGCAATCCAGTACTACGAGATCGGGCGACAGCGCACCCATCTGCTCCACCGCCCCTGCGATCTCCTCTTCCGCACCGCCCGGCGTCATCGGCACGCTGACGATCTCGATGCCGTCGCGCCGCCATTTCTGGTCGAGCGTGCCTACCTGATCGGGGATCGGCACAAACAACCCCAGCCGGCCGCGCCGCAACAATCCATGCACGATGCCGGCCAGCACGGCGGACGGCAGGACAACAGCCGGCTGACCTTCGAGCAGTGGAAAATCGCCGGTGCAGCACATCATCGCGGCAGTCACGCCCTGCGCCGCGAAAGCATCCACCACGCCCAGGGCGCGGCGCTCCACCGCCTGCTTGCTGATCTTGACGGCCTCGCCGCTGGGCAGCCGCGTGAACAAGGCGTCGTAGCCATTGGCGGGCTTGAGTTTCGCAATTTCGTCGCGGCTCATGCCGTCGAGCGCCCCGCGCAATGCGATGGCGATGTCGGCCGGAATCACAGCACGAAGTTGCGCGACAATATCCGGACGCGGACTCTGCCCCACCACGACCACGCCAAGCGTTTTCGTTGCCACCGCATTCGCGCACATAATTCGCTCCGCCGGAGGATTCAAGCTGAGTCGCATTATAGGCTTGCACGGAGGAAAGATCGACATGGAACGCGACGGCCCCTTGGATCACCGCAACGGCCAGGCCAGCGTGATGAGCCAGGTGCCGAACGTGGCCACCACGATCGACAGCGGCAGCCCGAGCCTCCAATAGTCGCCGAACCGATGACCCGCCGGCCGCATCACCATCGTACTGTTCTGGTGCCCGATGGGGGTCAGGAAGTCGCATGCCGCGCGTCAGCTCGCTGTGATCATGCGGGGCGCGCCGGTTTCCGTAAGTGGGGGTCCGCACGCATAATTGCGAGGGGCGCAGGGACGAAACATCCTGGGTTGCGCGGGGTCCGAACGATCGTGGGACTTGCCCGAACGAGATTGCTTCGTCGCTGCGCGCCTCGCAATGACATGTATTTCTAACGACATGCATTTCCAATGACATGTATCTCCAATGATTTGTCTGTCTAAACGTTGAATCGGAACAGTAGGATGTCGCCGTCCTTTACCAGGTACTCTTTCCCCTCCACCCGCATTTTTCCTGCCTCCTTTGCCCCCTGCTCTCCCCTGCACGCGACGAAATCGGCATAGGCAATGGTTTCGCAGGCGATGAAGCCGCGTTCGAAATCCTTGTGAATGACGGCAGCAGCTTGGGGTGCCTTGGTGCCGGAGACGATCGTCCAGGCTCGGGTCTCCTTCGGGCCGACCGTGAAATACGTGACCAAACCAAGCAGGTCGTAGCCGGCGCGGATCACGCGATCCAGGCCGCTGTCGTGCAGGCCCAGCCCTTCGAGGAACTCTGCTCGATCGGCATCGGGCAATTGCGCAACCTCGGATTCGATCGCGGCGGAAATGACAACCGTGCGGGCACCTTCCGCCGCGGCCCGCGCGTCCACCTGCGCGGAGAAGGCGTTGCCCGTCGCGGCCGCTGCTTCTTCGACATTGCAAACGTACAGCACCGGCTTGGACGTCAGAAGCTGCAAACGACGGACTGCCTCCTCTTGTCCCGGCGGAATGGCAGTGCGTGCGGGCCTGCCGGCTTGCAGCGCGGCCACCACCGGTTCCATCAGCGCCACCGCCGCGATGCTTTCCTTGTCGCCGCCGCGGGCACGTTTCTGGGCCGCGGTCAGGCGTTTTTCCAGGCTCTCCAGGTCTGCGAGCATCAGCTCGGTTTCCACCACTTCCGCGTCGCGAATCGGATCGATCGAGCCTTCCACATGCGTCACGTCGGAATCCTCGAAGCAGCGCAGCACGTGGATGATGGCGTCCACCTCGCGAATGTTGGCGAGGAACTGGTTGCCGAGCCCCTCGCCTTTTGACGCGCCACGCACCAGGCCGGCTATGTCGACGAATTCCAGCGAGGTAGGGATGATCCTCGCCGACTTGCCAATTTCGGCCAGCACCGCGAGCCGCGGATCGGGCACGGCGACGCGGCCGACATTCGGTTCGATGGTGCAGAACGGGTAGTTCGCCGCCTGCGCCTGAACCGTGGCCGTTAGAGCATTGAACAGAGTGGACTTGCCGACGTTGGGCAGGCCGACGATGCCGCAGTTGAAGCCCATCTATTTCGGTCCCTGCGTCGACAGCGCAATGCGCGTCATGAAGTCCTCGGGTTTTCCCCCCACCAGCAGCGGGGCAGCGTCCGCCACGGCATCCAGCACTGGCAGCAACCAGTCGCGGTCGGCGGCGACGAAATCGCTCAGGACGTGGCCAAGGACACGTTCCTTGCCGGGGTGGCCGATGCCCAACCTCACCCGCCAGTAATCGGGTGAGCCCAGCATCCGGTCCATCGAGCGCAGGCCGTTATGTCCGGCCGCACCGCCGCCGCGCTTCACCCGTACCTTGCCGGGCACCAGATCGAGTTCGTCGTGGAAGGCGGTGATCGCCTCGACCGGCAGCTTGTAGAACGCGGACGCCGCCTGCACCGATTCGCCTGATGCGTTCATGTAGGTCTGCGGCTTCAGCGCCAGGATCTTTTCCCCGGCGATGCTGCCTTCCGCAACCAGGCCTTTGAACCGCGCCCGCCACGGCGCGAAGCCGTAGCGGATCGCGATCGTATCCACCGCCATGAAGCCGATGTTGTGCCGGTTCCGGGCCATCCCCGGCTCCGGATTGCCGAGTCCGACCCAGAGCAACATGACGAACCTTTGCGGCGCTACTTCTTGGCGGGCGCCCTGCCGCCGCCGGCCGCACGAGCACCGCCCGCCGGGGCCGCAGCACGGGCACCGCCAGCCGCAGGCGCTGCCGCAGCGGGTGCGGCTGCCCCGGGGGCTGCCGCCGCTGCCCCAGGCTCGGCGGACGCTTCCACCGCCTTGGTGGGCGGCGCCACGGTGGCGACGACGAAGTCCCGGTCGATCACCGAGCGGGTATTCTCCCGTCCTTTCAGGTCGTGCCAGCGCACATTGTCGTTGAAATCGAGGTCGGCGAGGTTGGCGGTGAAGTACTCCGGGATCTGGTCCGGGTCGCAGTACACTTCCACGGCGTGGCGCACCACGTTCAGCACGCCACCACGCTTGAGTCCGGTGCTGAGGCCCTCGTTCTCGAAGCGGACCGGCACCGCGACGCGGATGCGCTCGCCGGGGGCGAGGCGCTGGAAATCCACGTGCTGGGGGGCGTCACTGACGGGATGGAACTGCACGTCGCGGATCAGCGCGCGGGTGGCGTCGCCGTTTGTCTTGATCTCGTAGAGGCGGGATTGCCAGCCGGGACGCTGCAGTTCGCGCAGCACCGCGCGGGGTTCGAGCGCGATCAGGCTGGGGGCCCGGTGGGCGCCGTAAATGACCGCAGGCACCATGCCTGCGCGCCGGGTCGCCCGCGCCGCCCCCTTACCGGCTCGCGCGCGTGCCTCGGCCTCGATCGTGACAGCATTGGCCATGAAGGGACACTCCTGCGAAACGCCAAACGCCGGCCTCCAGGGGTGCCGGCGAAGCGGGGCGGTGTAGCGGAGGGGAGCGGTGGCGGCAAGGGCGGGCGCTGGCAAGTCTCGTGGATGTCTCAGTTCGCATGTTCCGACACAGAGTTGGGGGGATTTCGCGGGACGTTGGTGGCGCGGGGTATTGGGGGGGCGTGCGGTGCGGTTGGGGGATAAGAAGACCTGCAACGCTGAACCAACGGCTGAACACAGCGCGGCCATCGGCCGCAACCAAATGCCGCCGCGGCGTCCGTGCGATATTGCGCGGGCATCGCGGCTGACCGGACTTCCGATGATTTCACCACGAATCCTCGGCTAAACCAGTGGGGTTTTAGCGGCATCGGTGAGAGTGCGACGCGACAGCGCCATTCTTCGTGCCTTCGTGGCTTCGTGGTTTATAAAAATATCGACTGCCCATAAAACAAGGCGGACCACGATGAGCGAAGGAGGCAGTCTGCGCCTCACCCGTCGTCAACCACCGCTCTTCCAATCTTCAAAAACCACGAAGCCACGAAGGCACGAAGAAGCACACTGATTGATGCGTACCCTCACTCGCGGAGGGTAATCGGCCGAGCTATCGACTGCGATCTGCGGGGGGTCATCGATACCCCAGAGACTGCTTCTTCCGGTTCGCCGACGGCAAACTCGTCGGGCAGAAAGGCGTATGGGACAGCCTGAGCCTGATGCGCCAGATCAATGCAGATTTGTCCTGATCCGCAGTTGGTGCGCATCTGCTATTCGATGACCCGCCGGCAAAATTTGGCAGACTACGCTTGCTCCCCCGCCAGCCATGTCTCGCAGCAACCCTTCGCCAGCGCGCGTACCCGCCCGATATAGCTTGCCCGTTCGGCCACGCTGATCACCCCGCGTGCGTCGAGCAAATTGAACAGATGACTGGCCTTGATGCATTGGTCGTAGGCGGGAAGCGCCAGGCGGTCGGCAAGCAGTGCGCCGCATTCCTTCTCGGCATCGGCGAAGTGGCGCATCAGCAGGCCGGTATCCGCTTTTTCGAAATTGAACGCGCTGTATTCGCGTTCCGCGCGCAGGAACACGTCGCCGTAGGTGACTCCCGCGCCGTTGAAGTCCAGATCGAAGATGCTCGCCTTGTCCTGCACGTACATGGCAAGGCGTTCCAGGCCATAGGTCATCTCGAAACTGGGCAGCGTCACGGGAATGCCGCCGACCTGCTGGAAATAGGTGAATTGCGTCACCTCCATGCCGTCGCACCAGACTTCCCAGCCCAGGCCCCAGGCGCCCAGGGTTGGGCTTTCCCAGTCATCTTCCACAAAGCGTATGTCGTGCAGGCGGCGGTCTATGCCGATGGCGTCATAGCTGGCGAGCAGCAATTCCTGGATGTTGTCCGGGCTGGGTTTCAGCAGGGCCTGGTACTGGTAGTAATGCTGCAACCGGTTGGGGTTCTCGCCGTAGCGGCCGTCGGAAGGGCGGCGGGAGGGCTGTACATAGGCGGCCTTCCAGGGTTTGGGCCCCAGCGCGCGCAACGTGGTGGCGGGATGAAACGTGCCGGCGCCCATTTCAACGTCGTAGGGTTGCAGGATGACGCAGCCCTGCTTGGCCCAGAAATCGTGCAAGGTCAGGATGATGTCCTGAAAGCTTTGCGGGCGCGGGGCGGTGTGGACTGCAGTGTGGACTGT
>DATKPQ010000102.1:0-20296 GCA_035523995.1 Acetobacteraceae bacterium
GCCGCGATATCCGCACCGACCGCGACAGCGGCGATCAGGCCGCGGCCGTCTACCCCGCCGCGCCGTTCGGCCGCGGCGAGAGCGGCAGGCAGGACGCTGGCCAGCGCGTGCACCACCGCGCCTTCGTGCAGGCAGTCAAACTCTTGGTTGTGCATCTGCCAGGCGTTGACGAACGCTGCTGCCGGAGCCGAAAGCCGCATGGCGCGTCCCCAGACCTGCGCTTCCTGCGCCGCGCCCCAGGTGGCCGCAATGCGCCGCAGGCCGTCACCACCGGGCACCGCCGAGCCGGCAATGCCAACGCCGATGCTGTCGAGGATGAACACCTTGGCCGCCGCGACGGCTTCGGGGGAGATGTCTTCAAAGCGCGTGGTCAGCGCGTGAGAGGCGAAGCGGGCAGCGGCTGTCACAGGGGAGAGGGCGTATTCTGTCTTTTACCGCAAACTCGCGTTCAGCTTGTCCAGCACCGCCGCACCCGGGATCAGCGCCTTCTCGCCCAGTTCGTTCAGCGGCGTCGTTACCGTGTTCATGTGCTTGTGCATGTCGCGCGGGTCGGGATCGACGAACAGCAGGCCGGTGACGATCTCCCCGGCCGCGTGGCGTTCCTGCATGTAGCTCAGCGCCGCGATGCGGTCGTGCACGTCGTAGTCGGTGTGCAGCTTGCGCAGCCGCAGCACCGAACCGTCGTGCTGGGTCACCATTTCCACCGCCCCCGGCGCATAGTCCACCGTGATCGGCGCGCGCCCAGGCATCAGATCCAGGTAATTCACCGCATCATTATGCTCGCGCACGAAGTCGAAGCTCTTGGTGGAGCCTTCGTGGTTGTTGAACGCGACGCAAGGGGAAATGCAGTCGATGAACGCCGCGCCCTCGTGCTGGATCGCCGCCTCGATCAGCGGCACCAACTGCGCCTTGTCGCCCGAGAAGCTGCGCGCCACAAACGTCGCCCCAAGCTGCAGCGCCATCCCCACCAGGTCGATCGCCTCATCGGAATTCACCACGCCGCGCTTCGACTTCGCACCGCGGTCCGAGGTCGCCGAGAACTGCCCCTTGGTCAGGCCATACACGCCGTTGTTCTCGACGATATAGACCATGTTGATGCCGCGCCGCATGGCGTGCGCGAACTGGCCGAGGCCGATCGACGCACTGTCGCCATCGCCCGACACGCCGAGATAGATCAGGTCGCGGTTCGCCAGGTTCGCCCCGGTCAGCACCGACGGCATGCGCCCGTGCACCGAATTGAACCCATGCGACGCGCCCAGGAAATACGTGGGAGTCTTGGAAGAGCAGCCGATGCCCGACAGCTTGGCAATGCGGTGCGGGGGCAGGTCCAGTTCGAAGCACGCCTTCACGATCGCAGCGCTGATCGAATCGTGGCCGCAGCCGGCGCACAGCGTCGATACCGCGCCCTCATAATCCCGCCGCGTGAAACCCAAACTGTTCTTTGCCAGATCGGGATGATGCAGTTTCGGCTTGGGGATGAAGGTCATTCGGCGGCCCTCTCGAGCGTCGCGGGTTTGTCGTCACCGGTCGCAGGTTTCTGCACATCCAGCCGTTCGGCGATCGCGTCGGCGATGAACCGCGCGGTGATCGGGGTGCCGTCGTAATGCACCACCTTCACCAGCTTGGCCGGATTGATCTCCAGTTCGTTCACCAGCAGCATGCGCAACTGCCCGTCGCGGTTTTGCTCCACCACGAACACCTTGTCGTGGTCGGCAATGAACGCTTCCACCTCATCGGCGAATGGGAACCCGCGCACGCGCATCAGGTCCAGCACGATCCCTTGCTCGGCAAGCATATCGTCGGCTTCGATCATCGCCGGGCTGGTGGAGCCGAAATAGATCGCGCCCAGATTCGTCGGCGTCGCGGCCGGCTTCACGATCGGCGCCGGCACCAGCGTGCGCGCGGTGTGGTGCTTCTTCAGCAGCCGCTCCATGTTCTCCTGATAGTCGGTGCCTTCTTCCGAATACCGCGCCATGCGGTCCTTGGACGTGCCGCGCGTGAAGAACGCGCCGCGAGTCGGATGCGTGCCGGGATAGGTGCGGTACGGAATGCCGTCGCCGTCCACATCCAGGTAGCGGCCGAATTTCTTGCCCGCCTCCAGGTCCTCGAACGTCATCACCTTGCCGCGGTCCATCTTGCGGCTGTCGTCCCACGTCAGCGGCTTCACCAGGCGCTCGTTCATGCCGATTTCCAGGTCGAGCAAAACGAACACCGGCGTTTGCAGCCGATCGGCCAGATCGAACGCCTGGGCGCCGAATTCGAAGCACTCGTACGGGTCTTCCGGGAACAACAACACGTGCTTGGTATCGCCATGCGAGGCGTAGGCGCAGGAAATGATGTCGGTCTGCTGCGTCCGCGTCGGCATGCCGGTGGATGGGCCGGAACGCTGCACGTCGAAGATCACCGCCGGGATTTCCGCGAAATACGCCAGCCCGATGAACTCCTGCATCAATGAAATGCCCGGGCCCGACGTGCAGGTGAACGCACGAGATCCGTTCCAGGCGGCACCGATCACCATGCCGATCGAGGCAAGTTCGTCTTCCGCCTGCACGATCGCGAACTTGTTCTTCTTGGTCGCCGGATCGACGCGATACCTGCTGCACCAGCGGGTGAATGCCTCCGCCAGCGACGATGACGGCGTGATCGGATACCAGGCGCAGAAGGTGGCGCCGCCATACACCGCGCCCAACGCGGCGGCGGCATTGCCGTCGATGAAGATGCGATCACCAACGGTGTTCGCGCGGCGCAGCGTCAGACCGATCGGGCATTGCAGATTGGCCAGCGCCCAGTCACGGCCCATGTGCAGCGCCTGCACGTTCGCCGTGACAAGCTTGTCGCGGCCGCGGAATTGCTCGGCCAACAGCTTCTCGATCTCGGCGGTGTCCATTTGCAGCAGCGCGGACAGCGCGCCGAGATAGACGATGTTCTTGAACAACTGCCGCTGCCGAGCGTCGGTATAGGCGCGGTTGGTCATGTCGGTCAGCGGCACGCCGATGACGTTGATGTCGCGGCGGAATTTCGACGGCGGCATAGGCTTGGTATTGTCGTAGAACAGATAGCCGCCGGGGACGATCTCGGCGACGTCATTGTCCCACGTCTGCGGGTTCATCGCGACCATCAGGTCAACGCCGCCGCCGCGCGCGCCCAGGTGGCCGGCTTCCGAAATCCGCACTTCATACCAGGTCGGCAGACCCTGGATGTTGCTGGGAAAAATGTTGCGCGGCGTGACCGGAATGCCCATGCGCAGGATCGATTTGGCGAACAGTGTATTGGCACTCGCCGAACCGGACCCGTTGACGTTGGCAAACTTGACGACGAAGTCGTTGACCCGCTGGAGGGATTCCACGCGGTCTAGTGTTTGCAGCATGCGTTCTCCGCTTGTGCTACGTCGATCAGGAAGCGTTGCATGTCCCATGCGCCGGTGGGGCACCGTTCCGCGCACAGGCCGCAATGCAGGCACACGTCTTCGTCCTTCACCATCACCCGCCCGGTCTTCAGGTCACCGGAGACATACAGATCCTGCGTCCTGTTATGCGCCGGCGCGTTCAAGTGGTTGCGCAGGTCGGATTCTTCGGCGTTGCGGGTGAAGGTGATGCAATCGACCGGGCAGATATCGACGCACGCATCGCACTCGATGCACAAATTGTCGGCGAATACCGTCTGCACGTCGCAGTTCAGGCAGCGCTGCGCCTCGGCGTAGGCGAGTTCCTGGTCGAAGCCGAGTTCGACCTCGGCCTTGATGTCCTGCAACGCCTTCAGCTTCTCGCGGTGCGGCACCTTGAAGCGCAGGTCCAGCGACGGAGCATTATCGTAGCTCCATTCGTGGATGCCCATTTTTTGCGACATCAGGTTCACCAGCGGCGGCGGGCGATTCTTCACGTCCTCGCCCTGGCAGAGCTGGTGGATGGAGATCGCCGCCTGGTGGCCATGCGCCACTGCCCAAATGATGTTCTTTGGGCCGAACGCGGCGTCACCGCCGAAGAAAACTTTCGGGTTGGTCGATGCCATGGTGACCTCGTCAACCACCGGCATGTCCCATTTGTCGAATTCCAGACCGATATCGCGCTCGATCCAGGGGAACGAGTTCTCCTGCCCCACCGCCACCAGCACGTCGTCGCATTCAAAGAACTGATCGGGTTCGCCGGTCGGCACCAGACGGCGGCGGCGGCGCTCATCGTATTCGGCCTTTACCTTCTCGAAGGTCATGCCCTTCAGCTTGCCGTTGTCGTGCACGAATTCTTTCGGCACCAGCATGTTGACGATCGGGATGTCCTCATGCATGGCGTCATCCTTTTCCCAGGGCGACGCCTTCATTTCCTCGAAGCCGGAGCGGACGATCACCTTCACGTCCTCGCCACCCAGGCGGCGGGCGGAACGGCAGCAGTCCATCGCGGTGTTGCCGCCGCCCAGCACGATGACCCGCTTGCCGATGCTGTCCACATGGCCGAAGGAAATCGAGGACAGCCAGTCGATGCCGATATGGATTCTCTCCCGTGCTTCCTCCCGGCCAGGAATCGGCAGGTCGCGGCCGCGCGGCGCGCCACAACCGACGAAAACCGCATCGTACGCCTCGGCCAGCAGCGCCTTCAGGCTTTGCACCCCCTGCCCCAGCCGCAATTCCATGCCGAGATCGGTGATGTATTCGATTTCCTCATCAATCACGGCGTCCGGCAGGCGGAATTTTGGAATCTGGCTGCGGATCATGCCGCCGGCCCGCGGATCGATGTCGAACAACACGCAGTGGTACCCGAGCGGCGCCAAATCCCGCGCCACGGTCAAGGATGCTGGCCCGGCGCCCACCAGCGCGATCTTCTTGCCGTTCTTTTGCTCAGCCGGCTTCGGCATGCGGCCGCTTACGTCGCCCTTGTAGTCTGCGGCAACGCGCTTCAGGCGGCAGATCGCCACCGGCTCATGTTCTACCCGGCCGCGGCGGCAGGCCGGCTCGCACGGACGGTCGCAGGTGCGGCCGAGAATCCCCGGAAACACATTGGAGTGCCAGTTGATCATGAACGCGTCGGCATAGCGGCCGGCGGCGATCATACGGATGTATTCGGGGACGGGCGTATGGGCCGGGCACGCCCACTGGCAATCCACGACCTTGTGGAAATAGTCCGGATCCCGGATATCGGTAGGCTGCAACTTGGGCGTTCCTTTTTCTCCGGGCCGTGCCGGCTGAGCGGCCATGCCGCGGCCCTGTTCGCGGGCGCGCAGGCTTCTGCGACCCAACGCGGTCCGCGTCAATCCATTCTAGCGTCAGGGCAGCCCGGCAACAAATGCGGTGACGACCCACCGTCGCAATTCATGACTCGACGCGGAACCCGAAGAAGAAGGGCGGCGTCAACGTTCGGTTGACCTTGATGTCAATGTATGGTTGACTGCAATCCGGAAGGCGACAGGACGAGCCAATGTCCCAAACCAGCGAGACGCACGCTCACGCGCACCGCTACCGCTGTTCTTTCTGCGGCAAGGCGCAAACCGAGGTGAAGACCCTCATTTCCGGCCCGGGTGTATTCATCTGCGATGAATGCGTAGGACTGTGCCAGGTCGTCATTGACAAGAAGGCGGCGGGAACCGCCCCGCAGGGATCGCCGAATTCGCTGCTGCCCGACAACGCACCGACCGAAAATCTGCTGAAGACCCTTGCCGGCTACAACGGCGCGTTCGAGCGGATCGACGCCGCGATGCAGGACATCGTCAATATCCTGCGCGAGCGTGACGTGAGCTGGGCCGCGATTGGGCAAACACTTGCCGTGTCCCGGCAAGCGGCATGGAAGCGGTTTGGTTGAACACGGGCCGCGCAGGCTTCTGGCAACAGACCGGCGCGCACGGCAAAATCCGGCTTCCACTCGAGGGCGAAGCCGGGCACCATGCCCCCATGCCGACATCGTCCGAACGCAGAAAAGCAGGATCTCGCCGCACCGCGACAAGATCCCGAAATCGCAGGCGGGCTCCCGGGGTACGTGTGTTGCGCGGTTTTCGCCTGGCTTGGGACCTGCTGCCTTTGCTCCTGCCGCTGGCGGTGATCCTGACGGTTCTGGTCCTCGATCCGGCGGCGGTCGCGCGCCTCGCCTGGATCAGTACGACCGGCGCGTTCGGCCCGTTCGTCCAGTTCACGGTCTCCGTATTGGTCCTGGCGGGTGCCGGGCTCACGGCGTGGGCCTTCTGGCCGGAGGTGCCAGACCTCCGACGCCGCACGCCGGAACGTCGATCGGCGAGACGAAGGTCGCGGTCGGAATCCGACCCGGAATCTGCGGCGCGAAACCCGCGCACGCGGAAGCCCCGCGCGCCGAAGGACACTGGCGCAGGCGCGGCGGCGCAATCCGGACCTGTCGCCGGTGCAGGCGCGCCCAGCGCAGCAGCAGCCGCGCAAACGCCGGAGCAGGCTGCGCCAGCCGCTACCATGACGGTCGTGCGCCCCAGCCCGCGTATCACTCGTTATCGTACAAGCGGCGCTCAGCACGCCGGCTTGGTGCTGGCGCATGCAGACCAGCCAGCATGACCCGGTGACCTCGTAAGGTCAGCGCCTATTTCCTGCGCTGAGCCACTCTCCGCTCCGGCTTCCTGGGGGCTTCCGCGACGTCCTCGCGGCACACGTTCAGCGAGCCCGGCACCAAATTCTGTCCCGCTGCAAATGCTGCGAGGTCATCCGATCCCGGCAGGGCCATCACCTCCTGAAAGATCACGCCGTTATGCGGGCAGAAATCGGTGCCCATCTGTGTGCCGGCGCTGGACTGCGCGTTGGCGAGGTCAGTGACAAACCGATCATGCTCATCCTGGGCACTCCGCCCGAAATTCCGCTTGAACCAGGCGTCTATCGCATTCTCGTTCGCCATCAAGGCCGGCCGGTAGCGCTCAATGAAGGCGTTGTACTGCGCATCGTCGGAGCAGCCTGTCGCCAGCACCATCATTTCGCTGCGTAACGCCTGCACGGCGAAGGCGGCGCGGGCATTGGGCGGCAGGCAGTTCATCTCGGCCGCCGCCTGCTGGCTGATCAGCAGGCCGGCTGCGGCAAAACTGGCAATCAGACGACGCATCAACGTCTCCCCGGTGGTCACCTGCCCTTCTATCCGGCACATCAGCCGCGTCGGGCAAGCACGAATCTCATCACATCCCCCAGGCTGACGCGCATCGCCCAGTTTGCTAGTACCGGAGGCAGAGAAGCGCGGCAACGGGGGTTCCATGTCATTACGGGTTGGCCACCGGCCGGCGCGACCGACCCGCGACCGGATGAAACTGCGGCGCGCCCCACGCTTTTCGTCATGGCCGGGCGTGACCCGGCCATCTTCGCATCATCGATCGGGACGCGTTCTTTGCGCGCCCGATCAGTTGGGCAAGATTGGCCGGGTCAAGCGCGGCCATGACGGGAACTTTCTTAGCGCCGCGACGAAGAGCAATCTCGTTCGGGAAAGCGCTAGATCGTCCGTGCGCCGGGGTGACCGAGGTTGTTTCGTCGCTTTGCTCCTCGCAATGACATAGTAAGGAGGGCCTCCGGCAGAGTGGCGGGCGGCGAGCGCATCGCGATCGGCAGCATCGGCGTCGGCTGCCTGGTGCTGGCGCTGAAAGGCGCCGCCTGGTGGGTCACCGGCAGCGTCGCCCTCTATTCCGATGCATTGGAAAGCACGTTGCACGTCGCGACCGGCCTCCTGGTTCTGGGGGCATTGCGATTCGCCGCGATGCCGGCCGACGCCAACCATCCGTTCGGACACAGCAAGGCCGAGTTCTTCGCTGCCGTCATCGAGGGCGTGCTGATCGTTGTTGCCGCCCTGTCGATCTTCGACCAGGCGTGGCTGGCGTGGCTCCATCCGCGTGCGCTCGATATGCCGGCAGAGGGGATCGGCCTGAACGCCGTCGCCACGGTGCTGAACGGCGGCTGGGCGCTGGTCTTACTCCGCACCGCCCGGCACCTGAGGTCGCCGGCGCTGGCAGCCGACGGACGGCACCTGCTGGCGGACGTGGTCACCTCGATAAGCATAGCCGCCGGTGTCGTGCTGACTGTCCTGACCGGCTACCTGTCGCTGGACCCGTTGATCGCGGCGGCGGCCGGAGTTTACGTGCTGTGGTCTGGCATGCGGATGATTTCCGGTTCGGTCGGCGGGTTGATGGACGCCGCACCGGAGCCGGCCGTGGTCGACAGGATTCGCAAACTGGTGTCCGACAGCGCGACCGGCGCGCTGGAAGCGCACGATCTGCGCACGCGACAGGCCGGGCGGCTGACGTTCCTGGACTTCCACCTCGTTGTACCAGGGGACATGACGGTCGCGGAATCGCATGCGATCTGCGACCGGATCGAGGAGACCCTGCGCACGGAAATGCCGCATGTGGCGGTGACGATCCACGTGGAGCCGCCAGAGAAGGCCAAGCAGCAAGGCGTCCCGGTGGTGTAGGGGGCTTGGTGTCATGGAGGAGCGCCCCGAATTGGACGAGCGCCCCGCAATGACATGGCTGGACGTCAGACCGGCACCCGCCACAGCTGCGTCGCGTATTCCCGGATCGAGCGGTCCGAGGAAAACCACCCCACATTCGCCGTGTTCAGCACGCTGGCACGCCACCAGGAGGCCTGGTCGCGCCAGCGCCTCGCCACATTCAACTGCGCCTCGGCATAGGATTCGAAATCCGCCGCCACCATGAACCAGTCGCTGCTTGTCAGCCCCTCAATGATCGGCGCGTAGCGCCGCGGATCGTCGTGCGAGAACACGCCGCCGTTGATGGCATCCAGCACTTCCTGCAACACCGGGCTGGCCGCGATGGTCTCGCAGGGCGGCGGGCCGTTGCGGCGTCGCTCCTGGACTTCTTCCGCACTCAAACCGAACAGAAACATGTTCTCGGCACCGACGCGGTCGCGCAGTTCGATGTTGGCTCCGTCCACCGTGCCGATGGTCAGTGCGCCGTTCAGCGCCAGCTTCATGTTGCCGGTGCCCGATGCCTCCATCCCGGCGGTGGAAATCTGCTCCGACAAATCGGCGGCCGGCATGATCGCCTCGGCCAGGCTGACATTGTAGTCGGGCAGGAACACCACCTTCAGCCGGTTTCGCAGCGTGGGGTCGTTGTTCACCACGCGCGCCACGTCGTGAATCAGCTTGATGATCAGCTTGGCGATCCGATAGCTCGCCGCCGCCTTGCCCGCGAAGATCTTGACGCGCGGCACCCAGTCGCGCGTCGGCTGCGCGCGCATCGCGTTATACAGCCAGATCGTCTGCAATATATTCAGCAACTGGCGCTTGTACTCGTGGAACCGCTTCACGTGCACATCGAACATCGCATCGGGGTCGATGGCGAAGTTCAGGCGCTCGGCCACCACCATCGCCAGCACCTGCTTGTTGGAACGCCGTACCGCGTGCAGCTTCTCGTGCAAGGACGCATCATCGGCGAACGGGGCGAGTTTCGACAGCGCCTCAGGATCGTCCAGCAGTTCGGGGCCGATCGTGTCGACCAGCAGGTCCGTCAGGCCTGGATTCGCATCGTACAGCCAGCGGCGGAAGCTGATGCCGTTGGTGACGTTGACGATGCGGTCCGGGAACAGGGTATGCATGGGGCGGAACACGGTCTGGCGCATCAGCTCGGAATGCAGCGCCGAGACGCCGTTCACGCGCCGGGACCCGAGAAACGCCAGATGGCCCATCCGCACGCGCCGTCCCGAATGTTCATCGATCAGCGATACTGCATCGAGCGATGGCGCATCCGGCCGCTTGGCGGCGACCAGGCCATCCAGGTGCTCTGAGTTGATCTGGTAGATGATCTGCATGTGCCGCGGCAGCAGCCGTTCCATCAGCGGCACCGGCCAGGTCTCCAGCGCTTCCGGCAGCAAGGTGTGGTTGGTGTAGCAGAACGTTTCCTTGGTGATCGTCCAGGCCTCGTCCCACTCCACCTCATGCACATCAACCAGCAGCCGCATCAGCTCCGGCACCGCGATGGCGGGGTGCGTGTCGTTGAGCTGAATGGCGCAAAACTGCGCCAGCGTGCGCACGTCCTGATGCTGGCGCAGGTGACGGAACACCAGGTTCTGCAGCGAGGCGGATGAGAAGAAATATTCCTGTCGCAACCGCAGCTCCTGGCCCGCCGGGGTTTCGTCACTGGGATACAGGATCTGCGAAATGGCGTTGGCGCGCGCACCCGCCGCCAGTGCGCCGACATGGTCGCCGCGGTTGAACGCATCCAGCATCAGCGGGTCCGCCGCACGCGCAGACCACAGCCGCAGCGTATTCACAAAATTCCCCCGCCACCCGATCACAGGTGTGTCATAGGCCACGGCCACAACGCTCTCCGCCGGGTGCCAGATCGCGCGGCCGGTGCCGTCGGTGCCGATCACTTCCACCGAGCCACCGAAACCCACCATGTGGCTCAGGTCGGGACGGGCAAATTCCCACGGATTGCCGAAGGACAGCCAGTTCTCCGGAAATTCCTGCTGCCAGCCGTCGCGGATCACCTGGCGGAACAAGCCGTGGTCGTAGCGGATGCCGTAGCCATGGGCGGGAATGGCAAGCGCGGCGAGGCTGTCCATATAACACGCGGCCAGCCGGCCCAGGCCGCCATTGCCCAGCGCGGCATCGGGCTCCAGCTCGCGCAGGCGATCGAAATCCACGTCCAGTTCGGCCAGCGCTGTGCGGATCGGCTCCACCAGGCTGAGATTGTTCAACGAATCATACAGCAATCGGCCGATCAGGAACTCGAGCGACAGGTAGTAGACGCGCTTGCGCCCCTGCGTGTACGCGGCCCGGGTGGCGGGTACCCATCGCTCAACGATGCGATCGCGCACGGCCAGCGCTGTCGCGATGAACCAGTCACGTTCGGACGCGACGATCGGGTCGCGGCCGACGGAGTAGGTGAGTTTCGCGACGATGCTGCGGCGGAGGGACGCGACGTCCTCATCCTGGGCCGGGAGTGCGATGCGAGGCGCGACACTGCTCGCGTTGCGGGGATTGGTGCGGGTCTGGCTCATGCCATTCTCCATAGCGCAATTTCAGGCGGCGGGGGCCGATTATCTGTGCGATCGCCGCGCTTTTCAGCCCTGCGGCAGCATGACCGGGCACGTCGCGCGCATATTGCGACGGAAACGGGCAGCGCACGCCACCGCGGCACCGCGCGGCATCGGTCGATCGGGCGAGCGGCCTCCACGGCGCGAGGTCGGCTGCCAGTGCGACAACGCGGCACGAAGGCTGTCGTGGCGCCGGGACAAGAAGAACGGTAGATGGTCGGAGCTACTTGGCGCCCGCCCGCCGGGCGCTCTGGCTGGCGCTGCGAAAGCGCAGGCCGGAAAGGTTGCGCCCGCCGCGTGTAGTTTCATCTGACACCATCCGCGGGGATCGACGCTGCGATTTGCGACCGTACCCCGCGCTTACGCGTATCCCGCACAAACGCTATACCTTCCCGGCCGCCTTCGTCATCAGCTCCTCCAGCGAACGGCACAAACGCATCACGTCGCAAGCCGCGCTCGCGCGCAGGCGATCGCGCATGGCGCCGCGCAGTTCGGCCAGGCGATTTGGTGTTTCGGGCGCGTGCGCCAGGAGGACCGCGGCCTTCTGAAACCCGGCCATGTCGTCCGCGACCCATTCGCCCAGTCCAGCGGCTAGCAACAGCGAGCGGCTGGTGCGCGCCGCCCAGCGGTCTCCATTGCAGGTCAGCATCGGCACGCCCTGCCAAAGCGCTTCGAACGTCGTCGTGGCACCGTTATACGGAAATGTATCGAGTGCTATGTCGATTCGATCGTAGCTGCGCAGGAAGTCGATATGCGCGCCGCCGCCTTCCAGCATGAGCCGATCGGCGGCGATCCCATGACCGGCGAAGCGGGCCAGCAAGACGGCACGGTTGCCGGCATCATCCAGCGTGCGATTACGCAGCAGCAAGCGGCTGGAAGGCGCGTCGCGCAAAATGTCGGCGTAGGCGGCAATCGTCGGGTCCGTCAGCTTGTACGCCGACGACAGGCAGCCGAACGTGATCTGCCTTGTCGCCAGGCAGGGTGGCGGAACCACATCCGGCACGGCGTAGAACGGCCAGAACGCCAGGTAGGCGCCCGGCACCCGTACCACGCGTTCCGTATAGAATCGCTCTTCCTCCGGTGGGATCACGGCAGCATCGCCCACCAGCAAATCGATCTCAGTCATGCCCGTCGTACCAAACATGCCAAACCAGCACATCTGAAGCGGGGCAGGACGATAACGGAACAACGGCAGGCGTCGCTGGCAACTGTAACCGTCCAGGTCCACCAGAACGTCGAGTTTCGCTTCGGCGATGTGACGTGCCAGTTCGGCATTGGAAATCCCGCCCAATTCCCAGATGCGATCGTCGGCGTGATCGGCGTATCCGGCATCCGCGCATGGCGTGGCACCGTCGGCAAGCAGGTGGATTTCGAACCGTTCGCGATCATGGGCATTGATGACGCCCATATAGCCCTTCATCCAGTTCTGATCGCCGAAGAATGCACTCAGATAGCCGACGCGAAGCTTGCGCCCGCCGGCGGCCGGCGCGGCAGCCAGCCGCTGCGCGCCGCGCGCCTGCGTGTCCATCCAGCGCCGCCGCGCCGCCATAACGTGGAAATTATTCTGGGATGGAGCGCCGGCGGCGATACAGGCGATGCCGGCGAGCGCCGCCGCGCGCACCTCTGCGCCGCCGATATCGGCTGCCCGCTGATACGCCGCAACAGCGCCATCCGCGTCGCCAAGCTGGAACAACGCTTCGGCCAGATTGCAGCGCGCGGCATCGGCGTCCCCGCGCAAAGCAATCGCGCGGCGCAATGCCTCGGCGGCTGCGCCGTAGGCCTGCAAAGACAGGTGCGCACAGCCGAGCCCATACCAGGCTTCGAACAGGGAGGCGTTGCCATTCAGGGCGAGGCGGTAGGCGTCGGTCGCCTCCTGGTATTTGCGCTCGCCATGCAGCGCATCGGCACGGCGCAGTTCGCTCACTGGGTCCATCGGCTGCTCCGTCCCGCCGCTATCACGCACCCTGTTCCCGCGGCAGTTCCAGTATGACCATTGGCGGCTGCCATGGCATCGGCAATCTTGATCCGGTACAGCCAACGACAGCAGCACACCGCGCACCCCTGGAAGGCACCCTGCGGCACATGGTGCCCAGGCGGATCGTCGCGCCCTATGCCGCAACCTGGACCGAAGCCACGCTGATCTCAGGCATTCTCGCCCATGTTCCATCCTTTCACCGGGAGGATTACCGCGCCCTGTTGCACGACGCACTGATGCTGCCGACGATGATCGGGGCGCGCGCGGTGCTGATCAGCCGTAACACCCGCCATATGGACATGTTGCTGCGACTCAGGCCTGACCCGCGGATCTCGCTGTACGACCGGCCTGTGCCGCGGGTCGCGCCGCCCTGACGCCGCGCGTGGCTCTCACGTCGTTGCGGGCAGCGTCTCCAGCACGCGTTCGATTTCGGCGGTAACGGCGTCGATATCCGCCATCCCGTCCACCACACGCAAAATCCCCTGCGCCTGATAATGCGGCAGGATCGGCGCGGTCTGCCGGTGATAGGCGTCCAGCCGCGCGACGACGGTCTCCCGGTTGTCATCGGCCCGGCGGGTGAATTCGTGCGAACCGCACACGTCGCACACGCCTGCCACCGCAGTCGGCTTGAACGTGTCGTGGTAGCCGGCACCGCACTTGGCGCAGGTAAACCGCCCGGCGATGCGCTCCACCAGCGCGGCGTCGTCCACCCGAAGCTCGATCATCGCATCGAGCCTCATGTCCTTCTCCATCAGCACCCGGTCTAGCGCCTGCGCCTGCGGCACGGTGCGTGGGAACCCGTCCAGGATGAACCCGCGGGCGCAATCCGATTGCTCGATCCGCGTGCGCAGCATGCGGATCAGGATGTCGTCCGAGACAAGCTGCCCCGCCTCCATCACCGCCTTCGCCTCCAACCCGACGGGCGTGCCGGCGGCAACCTCGGCGCGCAGCATGTCGCCGGTGGAAATCTGCGCGATACCGTATCGGTCCTGCAGGCGCTTCGCCTGCGTGCCCTTGCCCGCCCCGGGCGGGCCCAACAGAATTAATCTCAACGTCTCCCCCTGACGCGCGCCTTCCGGATCAAGCCTTCGTACTGGTGCGCCAGGAGATGAGACTGGATTTGCGTCACCGTGTCCATGGTGACCGAAACCACGATCAGGATCGACGTGCCGCCGAAGTAAAACGGCAGCCCGTAATCGGTGATCAGGATCTGCGGCAGCAGGCACACGGCAACCAGGTAAAGTCCGCCGACCGTGGTGAGCCGTGTCAGCACCCGGTCGAAATACTCCGCCGTGGCGCTGCCCGGCCGGATGCCGGGAATGAACCCGCCGTATTTCTTCAGGTTGTCTGCGGTTTCCTCGGGATTGAACACCACGGCCGTATAGAAATATGAGAAGAAGATGATCATGGCGGCATACAGCCCCATGTAGAGCGGCTGGCCCATCGCAAGCTGGTTGCCGACGAATTGCAGCCAGCCGGGCGCATTGCCGCCCGAGAAGCCCAGCACCGTCGCCGGAATCAGCAGGATAGAGCTGGCGAAGATCGGCGGGATGACGCCCGAGGTGTTGATCTTCAGCGGCATATGCGTCGAATCGCCGCCAAACATCCGGTTGCCGACCTGGCGCTTGGGATACTGCACGTGCACCCGCCGCGCCGCACGCTCCATGAACACGATGAACGCGACCACCGCGACGGCCAGCACAATGAACGCAACGATGAAGACCGGCGACAGTGCACCGGTGCGGCCAAGTTCGAGCAATGACGCCAGTGCGCCCGGCATATTGGCCACGATGCCGGACATGATGATCAGGCTCGTTCCGTTCCCCACCCCGCGCGCGGTAATCTGCTCCCCCAGCCACATCAGGAACATCGTGCCGCCGACCAGCGTAATGACGGCGGAGAACATGAAGAACATGCCCGGATTGGCCACCGCGGGGCCGAAGGTGCCATGCATGCTCTCCAGGCCGATGGCGATGCCGTAGGACTGTACCATGGCAATGACCACGGTCAGGTAGCGCGTGTACTGGTTTAGCTTCTTGCGGCCTTGCTCGCCTTCCTTCTTCAGCGCTTCCCAGGACGGGATGGCGGCCGTCATCAACTGGGTGATGATGCTGGCGCTGATGTAGGGCATGATGTTCAACGCGAACACCGTCATGCGACCCAGCGCACCGCCGCTGAACATGTCGAACATGCTCAGGATGCCGCCGCCATGCTGGTTCAGCATGTTCGCCAATACCGAGGCGTCCACGCCCGGCACCGGGATATAGGTGCCGATACGATAGACGACCAGCGCACCCAGGGTGAACCAGATGCGCTGCTTGAGCTCGGTCGCCTTGGAAAAGACGCCCAGGTTGAGATTGGCAGCAAGTTGTTCGGCGGCCGAAGCCATCAGGGGGTCCCTTCCTAGGTGCATCCCATTGTGAGTCCGGCGCAGACGGGAGGCAAGGAAAAGGAAGCGTCACCACAAGGACACGAGGACACAATGATCAGCGCGGAGAACGTCGCCTCGTGCCGTGCAACCTTGGTGTCTTTGTATCTTTGTGGTGAGCCTATTCTTAACCTTCAGCCGCCACGACTTCCCGCACGACGGTGGTCGTAATCGACCCGCCGGCTTTCTCCACCGCCGCCCGTGCGCTCTCCGACGCCCCGGATACGGTGATCGTGATCGCCCGCGTCAGTTCGCCCTCGCCGAGCAACCGCACGCCATCCAGCCGCCCGCGCACCAGCCCGGCCGCCGCCAGCGTCTCCTCGGTAATCGGCGCACCGGCATCGATCCGGCCGGCGGCGATCGCCTTCTCCACCGAGCCGACATTCACCGGGGCATATTCCTTGCGGAACGGGTTCTTGAACCCACGCTTCGGCAGGCGGCGGTAGATCGGCATCTGCCCGCCCTCGAACCCGTTGATCGACACGCCCGTGCGCGCCAACTGGCCCTTCACGCCCTTGCCGGAGGTCTTACCCTTGCCGGAGCCGATGCCGCGCCCCAGCCGCTTCGATTTCAGGCGCGCGCCTGGGTTGTCGCGCAATTCGTTGAGGTTCATGCAATGGTTCCGGGCGTTAGCCCGGTCCTCTATCGTCATGGCCGGACTTGATCCGGCCATCATCTCAGGACAACTCCTCCACCTTCACCAGGTGGGCGACCTTGCGGACCATGCCGCGGATGGAGGGCGTGTCCTCCAGGTCCCGCGTCCGCCGTATCTTGTTCAGGCCCAGGCCGATCAGCGTCTCCTTCTGGCCCGGCTTGCGCCCGGCGGGAGACGCGGTCTGCGTCACGCGGATCTTAGGCCCAGTGGGATCAGGCATTGGCACCCTCCTCCGGCTGTGCGGCCGGCGGCGGGGCAGCATCGCGGCGGGCAAACAATTCGGCGACCTTCTTGCCGCGGCGCGTCGCCACCGAGCGCGGCGAAGCGCAGTGATGCAGCGCGTCGAACGCCGCCTTGACCATATTGTGCGGGTTGCGGCTGCCGAGCGATTTCGCGACCACGTCGCCGATGCCCAGCGTTTCGAACAAGGCGCGCAGTGGACCGCCGGCGATGATGCCCGTGCCGGCCTCCGCCGTCCGCAAGACCACCTTCCCGGCACCGAAACGGCCTTCCACGTCGTGGTGCAGCGTACGACCTTCCTTCATCGGCACGCGGATCATGCTGCGCTTGGCGCGCTCCGTTGCCTTGCGGATCGCCTCCGGCACCTCACGCGCCTTGCCATGGCCCCAGCCGACGCGGCCCTTCTGGTCGCCCGCCACCACAAGCGCGGCAAAGGCGAAGCGGCGCCCGCCCTTCACCACCTTGGCGACGCGGTTGATGGTCACAAGCTTGTCGATCAGGCCGTCGTCCTCGCGTTCGCGCTCGCGATCCCGGCCGCGCCCGCCGCCGCCTTCCCTTGGTTCACGTGCCACTGGTCAGACTCCTCAGAATGCCAGCCCGCCTTCGCGGGCGGCATCGGCCAGCGCCTTCACGCGGCCGTGGTAAAGATAGGCGCCGCGGTCGAACACGACGTCCTTGATGCCCGCGGCGAGCGCACGCTCTGCCACCAGTTTGCCCACCGCAGCAGCGGCGGCCTTGTCGGCGCCGGTCCTGAGCATCTCGCGCAGCGTCTTGTCCAGCGTGGAGGCGGCGGCAACCGTGCGCCCCTGGCTGTCATCGATCACCTGCGCGTAAATGTTCTTGCCCGAGCGGAAAACCGAAAGCCGCGGCCGGCCGCCCGACTTGTGGCGCAACTGAAAGCGCAGTCGCGCCTTCCGCCGCGTGCGCAGGTCCTGAAGCGCGCTCATTTCTTCTTGCCTTCCTTGCGGCGGATTTGCTCGTCGCTGTAGCGGATGCCCTTGCCCTTGTACGGCTCCGGCCCGCGGAAGCCGCGGATTTCCGCCGCCACCTGGCCGACCAGCCGCTTGTCCACGCCTTCGACCTTGATCGCAGTGGGACGTTCGCAGGTGATCTTGATGCCGGGCGGGATCGGATAGACCACGGGGTGCGAGTACCCGAGGTTCAGTTCCAGGTTCTTTCCCGCAACCGCGGCACGATAGCCGGTGCCGGTGATCTCCATCGACTTCTCATAGCCGGTGGAAACGCCCTTCACCATGCCGGCAATCAGCGCGCGCGTGGTACCCCACATCATGCGCGACTGCGTCTCCTGGTTCTTCGGCGCGACGACGACCTTGGTCCCCTCCACCTTGGTGTCCACCAGGTCGGAGAGCGGCATCTTGAGCTCGCCCAGCTTGCCCTTCGCCGAGAACGTGCCGGCGGCGATTGCCACCTGCACGCCCTGCGGGACCTGAACGGGATATTTGCCAACGCGTGACATGGTAACGGCCCTAGAACACGCGGCAGAGGACTTCGCCGCCGACATTGGCAGCGCGAGCCTCGGCATCGCTCATCACGCCGCGCGGCGTGGACAGGATGGAGACGCCGAGGCCGGCATAGACCCGCGGCAGCTCCTTGATCTTCGAATACACGCGGCGACCAGGCTTGGAGACCCGATGGATCTCCTTGATGACCGGCTCGCCGTCGTTGTACTTCAGCTCGATGCGCAACTGCGCCACGCCCGGGCGCAGTTCCTCGGCCGCGAAGCCGCGGATATAGCCCTCGCGCCTTAGCACATCCAACACGTTCGCCCGCAATTTCGAGGCCGGCGACACACAGGAGGTGTGGCGCGAGCGCTGCGCATTACGGATGCGGGTCAGCATGTCGCCCAATGGATCGGATAGTGACATGGGGCCGCCCTTACCAGCTCGCCTTGACCATGCCGGGAATCTGCCCGGCGCTCGCCAGATCGCGTAGCGCGATGCGGCACAGCTTGAATTTCCTGTAATTGCCGCGCGACCGCCCGGTGAGTTCGCAGCGCAGCCGCACCCGCACGGCGGAGCCGTTGCGCGGCATCTGCGCCAGCTTCAGCGTGGCGTTGAAGCGATCCTCCACCGGCAGCGAGCGGTCCATCACCACCGCCTTCAACGCGGTGCGCTTGGCCTTGTCGCGCTTCGTCTTGCGCTCCCGCATCGCGTTGCGGTTGACCTGGGACGTCTTGGCCATCCTGTCTCTCTTTACCTCCGGAACCCGCAGCCCCCGGGCGTGACCCTTGGGTCTGTAGTTTTCCAAAATTCCTTCAAGCAGCGAACGGCAGGTCGAAGGCCTTCAGCAAGGCCTTCGCCTCGGCATCGGTCTTGGCCGTGGTGACGAACTGGATGTCCATCCCGCGCACCGCCTCCACCCGGTCGTAGTTGATTTCCGGGAACACGATTTGCTCGCGGATCCCCATGGCGAAATTGCCGCGGCCATCGAAACCCTTGCCCTGGATGCCGCGGAAATCGCGCACCCGCGGCAACGCCACGGTGATCAGCCGGTCCAGGAACTCGAACATCCGCGCCTTGCGCAGCGTGACCTTGCAGCCGATCGGCAGGCCCTTGCGGATTTTGAACCCGGCAATGGCCTTCTTCGCCAGAGTCTTCACCGGCTTCTGGCCACTGATCAGCGTCAGCTCCACCACCGCGTTATCGAGTTTCTTCGAATCTCCGGTAGCCTCGCCAACACCCATGTTGATGACGATCTTTTCCAGCTTCGGCACCTGCATCGGGTTCTTGTAGCCGAACTCCTGCTGGAGCTTCGCACGGATCTCCTCGACATAGCGCCGTTGCAGACGCGGTGCCTCGTTCGGCGAGGCCGATACCTCCGCCGCCGCCGCGACCGCTTCCGGCCCCTGCCCGCCGCCGCCACCACGCGACTGCTGCTGCGCCGCCGGCCCTGACGGAGCCTTGCCTTTCGGCGCCGCTTTCGGAGCGTTCTTGCCGCCGCCCTTGGGAGGCGCGCCTTTCTTCGTTCCGCTCATCGTTTATGCCTCGATCACTTCGCCGGTCGCCTTGGCGACGCGGACCTTGCTTCCGTCATCCAGGATGCGGAACCCGACCTTGGTCGGCTTCTCGCTTTTCGGATCGACCAGCATCAGATTCGACAGATGGATCGACGCCTCCTGCGACACGATGCCGGATTGCTGGCCCATGCGCGTCGCCTTCACATGGCGTCTCACCATGTTCACGCCCTGCACCAGGGCGCGGTCGGCGCCGGGAAACACGCGCAGCACCTCGCCGCGTGCACCCTTGTTGGTGCCCGTGGTCACCACCACCGTGTCGCCTTTGCGAATGCGCGCGGCCATTTATCGCATCTCCGATGCGTAGGACATTACAATACCTCCGGCGCCAGGCTCATGATCTTGGTGAACTTGCGCCCGCGCAGTTCACGCACGACCGGTCCGAAGATGCGGGTGCCGATCGGCTCCAACTGCTTGTTGATCAGCACCGCCGCATTGCGGTCGAAGCGGATCGCACTGCCGTCGGGCCGGCGTACGGGGAACGCCGTGCGAACGATCACCGCCTGGTGCACGTCGCCCTTCTTCACCTTGCCGCGCGGAATCGCTTCCTTCACCGACACCACAATGACATCGCCCACCGACGCAGTCTTGCGCTTCGACCCGCCCAACACCTTGATGCACTGGACCTTGCGCGCACCAGAATTGTCGGCGACTTCCAGATTGGTCTCGACACTGATCATGCCGCCGCTCCTTCAGTCTGTGCCGACGCCTGCGCCCCGAGGGACTGCCCATTCCGCTCGACCACCAGCCAGGTCTTGCGCTTGCTGATAGGCGGGCACTCCTCGATCCTCACCACGTCGCCTATCTTGCACATGTTTTGCTCATCATGCGCCGCGTATTTCTTCGAACGCCGGATGAACTTCTTATAGATCGGGTGCATGACGCGACGTTCGACCTGGACCGTGACGGTCTTGTCCATCTTGTCGCTGGTCACCCGGCCGCTCAGGACGCGCTTTGGCATCTTGCGCCGATCTCCTACTTCGCCACGGCGG